>CAYOQR010000008.1:0-120702 GCA_964406155.1 uncultured Rhodospirillaceae bacterium
AAGCTGATCGTCGAATATTTCGGCGAGACCTATCCGGTCGAGGTGGCCTCGGTCGACTACAAGCCGCTCCACGATCCGGAGAACCTGAAGCCCCGGACCTGATCGCTGTACGTCAATCGACGAATGGAATCGGCGGCCCCGCAATGGGCCACCGATTTTCTTTGAGTTTCAGATCGAAATTGGCAAGATAAACGAGCTTAAACGATTTGAGGTAATTTGCTTCCTGGGGCCAATTCGAGGAGTTTTTGGTATAATGCTCTAGCTTTCTCGACCCGTCCGCCATCCGATTTCTCTGGCTTCCGCTTCGAAGTCTCCCCCCAAGGATCTTCACAATGTTCAACGGCCGCTAAGAACGCGGCGGTCGCAGCCAACTCCAGCTCTACAGGATCCGCAGCCCCTGCAAATTTTGCGAGTTCGCGCCTCACAGATCCTTGGACAATTTCTAAGGCCGGCTCTTGAGTTCTATAAATTGAATACATCCCTCCCCAAGATGCGACATGCTCTTCTTCATTTAGAAGCCCGAGAAGACCTGCACTGCGAGCTGCCGCCGCGAGTTGCTCACTGTAAGGGCCGTAGTGCTTATATTCGAACGGCAACCCCTCGCCAAAACCAGCCGCTTCCAAAATGTACGCAATCTTTTGCAGCCGAGTTCGACCAACGATGCGACCTCCCGCATCTTTGACAAGATCAACCACCTTTTGCGTGTCACTTTTCTGATTAGTTTCCTGTGCCATTCGCAATCCCCTCGCTCACAATCTTCAAGACCAGATCTTTCGCCTGAGTATCTTCGTCAGCAAAATACACTCGAAACAAATGAAAGGGCTCGATTGCTTTCACGATGCTGGACTTCTCGCCCAAATCCACCAAGCTGCCATCTGTTGTACGAATACGAATCTGGTTCAGCGGTCCTTTTGATTCTTGCATAGGCTTGTACGGATCTCGGTCTGTCTCATCAATAAGTATCCTTGCGCTCTCATGACTATTCTCTGAAATCCAGTTTCTAAACTTTTCTAGGATGACCGCGCAAATTTTGTCTAGCTGAGCGGATGTAATTCTATCGCCGAGCTTGTTCTTCACATGCTCTCGCACATCTATACACTTAAATAGCTTTCTACCACGTAAGCGACGAGACAGATCACTGACGATGTTGTCCTTGGCCTCAGCCATAAGTGGCAGTGCACCCCATATAACCGTGTCATCTAGAGCCTGCACTCGCGACAGCTTATCCGGCTCCTTGGAGAAGCGAACTATGGGATGGTTGTAAGGCAAACCAGTATTTTTCCAAGAACCATCACGTATCATTTTGATCACGCGAAAAAGTAGCTCTGTGAACATCTTCTCTGCGCTTCGAGTAGCTTTATGGAAATAAACGGTCGGATAGAGTTGAAAAAGTCCCAATACATAAGCTTCGGCTGCATAAATAGCCTTCGGACCAACAACAAAAGTATCTATGCTGCCAATAGACTGCTCGTCCACGCCATATGGAACGCTGCCAACCTCTAAATTTGCGATAAGCCACTCAAAATCGATTGCACTATGCTGAGTGCCCGTCATTAATCTATCCCGCCGCATGTAGTCCAATCGGTCGGCATCAAATTGGCTGGAGACTACAGCGCCATAAATACTCCGAGGCCCTTTACTTCTAATAATGTCGGCCACGTCGTTCGCAAATCCACCTCCGAGCGAGTTCAGCACGCCGGCCACTTCACTATCCTTAATCAGAGCTTCGCTAACGTTCTCATGATTAGCCAAGTCCAGTTTTAGCCGTTTCCCGATATCCTCAAAGGCATGACTGAAAGGACCATGCCCTAAATCATGCACCAGAGATGCTGCCAATGCCGTACGCACTTTGGTGGGCTGCAAATCATTAGTCTTACCAAGATGACGTTCGATAACTTGCATAAGCTGTCTCGCCGTGTGAAACACGCCGACGCTATGAGCAAAACGAGAATGTGTGGCTCCTGGATAAACAAAGTCCGAGAACCCAAGTTGCTTGACCCGGCGCAATCGTTGAAACTGCGGCGTTTCAATCACTCGCCACATGGCATTTTCAAACTCTTCAGCTTGAAATTCGATAAGGTTATGCAGTGGATCTCGTATCCGCTGTCTATTAAAGCTCATCGAATGTTCTCATTTTGTTCTATATGTTGAATTTTGTCAAAATAAATATGAACCTAACTAAGTGATTCGTGAATTCAATTTAAAATTGAGTTCACGTGTATTTAAATCGCTTACACGATAGCGGGCTTGCGGCCCCTCCTCTGAGTCCCTAGTCTGCCGCCCGGTTAAGTTTAAGTTTTGCCCGGTTTGTGCCAGGCCGCCGGAACCGGAAAGGAGAGTGCCTTGACCAATCGTTTTCTGCAGCTTCTGCAGGAGAAGCCGTTCCTGATGGTGGACGGCGCCACCGGGACCAACCTGTTCGCCGCCGGCCTGATGACCGGGGATTCGCCGGAAACCTGGAATTTCCTCCATCCCGAGAAAATTGCCGCCCTACATCAATCCTTCGTTGATTCCGGCTCCGACGTATTCCTGACCAACACCTTCGGCGGCACCCGCCACCGGCTGAAGCTGCATGGCGAACAGGACCGGGTCTATGAGATCAACAAGCGCGCGGCCGAGATCGCCCGCGCAGTTGCCGACAAGGCGATGCAGGAACAGCCGGGCCGGATCGTCATCGTCGCCGGCTCGATGGGTCCGACGGGCGAATTGTTCGAGCCGCTGGGCGCCCTGACCGAACAGGGTGGCGTCGAAGCCTTCGAGGAACAGGCGATCGCGTTGCGCGATGGCGGCGTCGATGTGCTGTGGATCGAGACCATGTCGGCCCGCGAGGAAGTTGCGGCCGCCGTGAAGGGCGCCGCCAAGGCCGGCCTGCCCATCGTCACCACCTGCAGCTTCGACACCAACGGCCGCACCATGATGGGCATCACCCCGGCCGATTTCGCCCAGTTCGTCCAGACGCTGGATCCGAAGCCGGTCGCCTATGGCGCCAATTGCGGCGTCGGCGCTTCCGACCTCACCGCCACCATCGTGCAGATGGCGAAGGCGGCCCAGCCCGGCGACGTCATCGTCGCCAAGGGCAATTGCGGCATCCCGTTCTATGACGACGGCAAGATCAAATATAACGGCACGCCCGAGCTGATGGCCGAATATGCCAAGCTGGTGCGCGACGGCGGCGCCCGCATCATCGGCGGCTGCTGCGGCACCTCGCCGGAACATCTGAAATCGATCCGCGCCGCGCTCGATGACCATATGCCGGGCGAAGCGCCGTCGCTGGAGACCATCGTCGCAAAACTTGGCGCGCTCACCAATGGTGCACAAGCCGGACTTTCCGGCCATGGCGCCGCACCAGCCGATGGCGAGCGGCGCAGCCGACGACGCCGGGCCGAGAGCGGTGAAGCCGCCTTCTGAGCGAACGATCCAGACAACGACCACTTATTAGGCACTAGAACATCATGTCATCCTTAACCGCCCTGCTCAGCGAGATCGTTGGCGCGGCCTTCACCGCCTGTGACCTGCCGGCCGAATACGGCAAGGTGACGGTGTCGAACCGCCCCGACCTCGCCCAGTTCCAGTGCAACGGCGCCCTGGCCGCCGCCAAGGCCGCGAAGCAGCCGCCACGCCAGATCGCCGACAAGATCGTCGAGAAGCTGCAGGCGCAGCCGATGTTCCGCGACATCTCGCTGGCCGGCCCCGGTTTCATCAATCTCTCCGTCACCGATGCCTGGATGGCCGGGCAGATGAACCGCCTCGCCGGCGATGCCCGCCTCGGCATGCCGGACAAGCAGAAGCTGATGGTGGTGCTGGATTACGGCGGACCGAATATCGCCAAGCCGATGCATGTCGGCCATCTGCGCGCCGCCATCATCGGCGATTCCATCCGCCGCATCTTCGCCTTCGTCGGCGACGAGACGGTGGGCGATGTGCATATGGGCGATTGGGGCCTGCAGATGGGCATGCTGATCTCCGAGCTGGAGATCCGCCATCCCGAGCTGCCCTATTTCGACCCGAAGAAGACCGGCCCCTTCCCGGCCGAAAGCCCAGTCACCCTGCGCGAGCTGGAAGAGCTCTATCCGACCGCTTCCGCTGCGTGCAAGGCCGATCCGGCGCGCCTTGAAGTCGCCCGCCAGGCGACCGCCGAATTGCAGGACGGCCGCCCCGGCTATCGCGCGCTGTGGCAGCATTTCTTCGACATCTCCGTCGATGCGATGAAGCGCGATTACGGCAATCTCGGTGTGCATTTCGATCTCTGGAAGGGCGAGGCCTGCGTCAACGACCTGATCGCCCCGATGGTCGAGCAGATGAAGGCCAAGGGTGTCGTCGAGGAAAGCGACGGTGCGCTGATCGTGCGGGTCGCCGAAGAGAGCGATAAGATGGATATCCCGCCGCTGATCCTGGTGAAGTCGGACGGTGCGGCGATGTATTCGACCACCGATCTCGCCACTATCGTCGACCGGGTCAACTGCCAGAATCCCGACCGCATCATCTATGTGGTCGATCATCGCCAGCATCTGCATTTCGTGCAGGTGTTCCGCGCGGCGATCAAGGCCGGGCTCAACGGCAAGGCCAGCATGGTGCATCTCGGCTATGGCACCATGAACGGTACCGACGGCAAGCCCTTCAAGACCCGCACCGGCGGCGTCATGAAGCTGGACGATCTCATTCAGATGGTGTCGGACGAAGCCAAGAAGCGCCTGACCGAACATGGGCTCGGCAGCGATTACAGCCCCGAGGAGCGCGAAGACATCGCCCGCAAGGTCGGCGTCGCGGCGTTGAAGTTCGCCGATCTCAGCAACAATCCGATCGCCAATTATGTCTTCGACCTCGACCGCTTCTCGCGCTTCGAGGGTAAGACCGGCCCCTATCTGCTCTATGCCGCCGTGCGCATCAAATCGCTGCTGCGCAAGGCCGAGGCCCAGGGAGACAAGCTGGGAGGAGACAAGCTGGGAGGAGACACGCCGGGCGAGATCATCCCGACGGCGGCGACCGAGCGTGACCTCGCCATGATGCTGGGTGCCATGCCCGATGCCGTGATCGGCGCCTATGACGATCTGGCACCGAACCGCATCGCCGATTTCGCCTATACGCTGGGACAGACCTTCAGCAGCTTCTATGCCGCCTGCCATATCCTGAGCGAGCAGGACCCAGCGATCCGGCGTTCACGGCTGGCGCTCTGCGCCCTCACTTTGCGGCAGTTGGAGCTCTGCCTGTCCCTGCTCGGCATCGAGACGCCGGATAGAATGTAATATCCGCGGCCGGCGGACCATATCCGCCGGCCGCCTTCAATCGAGAGGATATCGATCATGGCTGAAGTGAAGGTCGTGAATGCGCAGCATTACGTCGACGGTGAGTGGCTGAGCGGCAATCCGGCGACGATCGGCCTCTGGGATCACGCCTCCTGGCTGGGAACCGCCGTGTTCGACGGCGCCCGCGCCTTCGACGGCATGACGCCGGATCTCGACCTGCATTGCCAGCGGGCGATCCGGTCGGCCCGTGCGCTCGGCCTGGAACCGCCGGTGACGGCAACGGAGATCGAACGCCTGGCCCGCGAAGGCGTCAAGCGTTTCGCGCCGGGCACGCATCTCTATATCCGTCCCTTCTTCTGGGCGGTGGACGGCGATCTCCATGCCGATCCGGCCTCGACCCGCTTCGCCCTCTCCATCGCCGAGGCGCCGCTCCCGGAACCGACCGGCGTGCGCATCACCCTGTCGCCCATGCGCCGGCCGACACCGGAAACCGCACCGACCAGCGCCAAGGCCGTGGCGCTCTATGCCCATTCGGGCCTCGCCCAGGCCGAAGCCAAGCGACGCGGCTATGATGACGGCGTCATGCTGGATCAGCTCGGCCATGTCGCCGAACTGACCGGGTCCAATCTCTGGATCGTCAAGGATGGCGTCGCCATCACGCCGATCCCCAACGGCACCTTCCTCAACGGCCTCACCCGCCAGCGCCTCGTCAAGCTGCTGACCGCCGACGGCATTCCGGTGCAGGAGCGCACCGTGCGCTATGAGGAAGTGATGCAGGCCGACGAAGCCTTCGCCAGCGGCAATTACAGCAAGGTGCAGCCGATCGTCGGTATCGAGGGGCGCAACCTGCCCTATGGCCCGATCACCCAGCGCGCCCGGGCGCTCTATTGGGCCTTCGCGAAAACTCAGCCGCTTTAAGCGCCGCCGCAGTGTCGGTAAAGCTGGAATCACCGAAGCCGGGACGGTTCTCGCCGTCCCGGCTTCGTGTTTGTGGACTTACGCAGTGAGCGAGCCGGTGGTGCTGGACTTGCCCTGCCGTTCGACCAGCTTCATCAACACGACCATCCCGATGATGACCAGGTAGTTGGGCGCCAATTGATTGCCCTCCTCTGCCACCGACCCACCCATATAATATTCCGTCGCCTGGGCTAGAGCCGGATGCTCACAAGCGGAATCGCTGGAGCGATTTCACTTGTGAGCTGAATCCGCCTCTTCTCAAGAAGATAGAGGGCGATTCAGCGTTCAGGTTGAAGCACACATGCTTCAACCTGAAAGCATCGCGCTCTAGGCTTGGCATCGCGACCAACAACAAACCGGCGCTAGGTAGCCTGCGGCAAGACGCGCAAGCACCGAGACACTCTCCATCGCCAAAGGTAAAACCACAAATTATTGAGTGAGTGCAAAACATTCGCCCTCACTGTGCATCGCTATGCCTCCCTGGCAACAGGGACAAGGCAGCACGCCGAAACACGGTAACAATGTGCAATAATCACATGCCGGACGGGGGCCGTCGGCTTTCGGTCGCGGATGGGGATACCTCGGAATTTGACAAATTGTCTAATTTATACATATTGTCTTAAATGAAGATATCCGGGACGACCGAAGAGCGGCATCCGCTCGCCTGCCATTTCCCTACGGCCGAGGCCGTGGCAGCCTTGCTGCATCCCCATGCCGAGGTCGTTATCCATGACCTCGAAACAGATCGTGTCGTGCGTATCTGGAATGCGTTTTCCAAGCGCCGCCCTGGCTCTCCCTCGTATCTCGGCCACGACCCGGATCTGCTGACCGAGGCGGAAACCTACGGCCCTTACGAAAAGGCCAATCCCGACGGCAGCCGCATCAAGTCGATCAGCGCCGTGTTGAAGGATGCCAAGGGCCGCCGGGCCGGCTTTCTCTGCATCAATCTCGATCTCTCGAAATTCGATGCCGCCATTGCCTTGCTGAGCGCCTTTGCCACGCCGCACACAACGCGGCCGGCTCCCCTGTTCCGTCACGACTGGCGCGAACAGATCAATCTGGCGATCCGCGACTTCCTCAGCGACGAACGCAAATCGCTGGATGCCCTCGATCGCCGCGACCGTATTGCCCTGCTGGCCCATCTCGATAAACGGGGGTTGTTTCAAACCCGTAACGCGACGCCCTTCGTGGCGCAGGCACTCGGTGTCAGCCGCGCCACGATCTACGGCCTTCTCACCGAGGCCCGCCAGCTTTCCTCATCCCCGCCCCTCCCCCGATCGAAGCGAGCCGTATCATGACCATGCTGCCGGACTTCCGCCTGGAAACCTATCTCTCGACGTGGGAGTTCAGCGCCCGCTATCACATGACGGCGTCCGACATGGAGACGCTGACGCTGGGCGAGCTGTTGGAATTGGCCGAACCGGCGGATCGCGACGTCTGGCAGAATCTGCCGTTAGGTTATATCGAGACCTATGGCACGCCGGCTCTGCGCCGGACCGTCGCCGGCACCTATGACACATTGGACGCGGCCGACATCCTCTGCTTCGCCGGAGCCGAGGAAGGTATCTTCGCCGCCATGCATGCGCTGCTGGAGAAGGACGATCATGCCATCGTCGTCACACCGAACTATCAATCGGCCGAGACCCTGCCCCTCGGCATCTGCAAGACCGATGGCATCGCGCTCGATGCGGCACATGGCTGGACGCTCGATCTCGACGAGCTCAAGCGCAAGCTGACGGCGAAGACCCGGCTGATCTATGTCAACTTTCCGCATAACCCGACCGGCAAGGTGATCGATCACGCGAGCTTCACGGCACTCATCGCCCTCTGCCGCCAGCATGGCATCTATCTGTTGTCGGACGAGGTCTATCGCGGCCTGGAGCGCGATCCCTCCATCCGCCTGCCCCAGGCAGCCGACCACTACGAACGCGGCCTGTCGCTGAACGTCATGTCCAAGGCCTATGGCCTGCCCGGCCTGCGCATCGGCTGGATCGCCTGCCGCGACCACGAGCTGCTCTCACGCATGGAGCGCATCAAGCATTACCTGTCGATCTGCAATGCCGGTCCCTCGGAACACCTGGCGATCATCGCCCTTAAGGCCCGGGAACGGATTCTCGTCCGCAATCACGAGCTGATCACCGGGAATCTCAAGGCGATGAATACCTTCTTCGACGAATTTTCGGATCTCTTCGACTGGTCGGTGCCGGATGGCGGCTGCATCGCCTTTCCCCGCTACAAGGGTCAGGATGGCGTCGAGACTTTCTGCCGGCGTCTGGCGGAGGAAGACGGCATCGTGTTGCTGCCGGCCAGCATCTACGGCTCGGCCCTGGGGGTAACGCCGACCGACCGCTTCCGCATCGGTTTCGGTCGTCGCCACACGGTCGAGGGCCTCTCCGCCATGCGCGCCCATCTCATGCGCAACCGGCCGTGAAGGCCGGATCGCGCGACAAACACGATGGCGGCTAGATCACGTTTTCCAGTTCGGCGATGCTGTCGATCACGACATGCGCGCCGCAGGCCAGCAGGGCATCGCGCGGGCTGACGCCGGTCAGAACGCCGATCGCCCGCCCGGCCCCGCCGGCATGGGCCATCTCGATGTCATGCGGGCTGTCGCCGACCACGGCGACCTCGGCCGGCGCAACACCCATCTTCCGGGCGAAAGCCTGCACCATGCCGCCGCCGGGCTTCACGCCATGGCCGGTATCGAAGCCGCAGATGAAATCCAGGCAGTCGCGCGCCTGATAGCGGTCCATCGCCGCCAGGGCCCCCTTCTCGCTGTCCATCGTTGCAATGCCCAGCTTGAAGCCCCGGCCGCGCAGCCGGCGGAAGAAATCCGGCAGGTCGAGGACCGGCACGGCGCCCTTCTGCTGGTTTTCCAGGAACATGGTTTCCATCTGCCGGTAGATGTCACCGACGTGGTCGCCCCGCCCCAGCAGATCGGCCCAAAGCTGGGCGATCTCCTGATTGCTACCCGAGGCGATGGGCGAACCCGGCCGATAGCGGCCGGTTTCCGGATCCTTGCCGGAATTGACCAGAATGTACTGAGCCTTCTGCGCATCGCCATCGGCGATGGCCAGGGCCGCCGCTTCGGTCACGGGCCCCCAGGTGCGGTAGAAATCGAACAGAGTGCCGTCCTTATCGAACAAGACGGCGCGCACGGACGTCATGATCAGGTCCCAACCTTGGCATATTCCGTTTGGCGCAGCATGCCACGATACAGCTCATGCTCGCCAACCACGCCGATCAGCTCGCCGCCGCCATTCAACAGCACCAGCGGCCGCTTGGTGATCTGCCGGACCATGACAGCGGCCTTCATCGGCGTGCGTTCGCCACCGCTGACCATGACGTTCTCCGGCAACGACGTCAGATCGAGCTCGCTGCTATAGGGCACGAAGGCGCCGGGATGGCCGTTGATCACCAGATCGACCGGCCGCCCCAACTCGTCCAGACGGCAGAGACAGCGGCCGGCACGATCCAATTGGATGATACTGCTGCCCGGCTCGCGTCCCAGGTCGCTGGCCGGCCGCATCAGCGTACCGCCCTTCAGCACGGTCAGCGGATTCATCGAGGCGACGAATTGCCGGACGTAATCATTGACGGGGTTGAGAATGATGTCTTCCGGTGTGCCGAACTGCACCACCTTGCCGGCTTCCATGATGGCGATGCGGTTGCCGATCTTCAGCGCCTCGTCGAGATCGTGGCTGACGAAGACGATCGTCTTCTTCAGGTTGCGCTGCAGCTCCAGAAGCTCGTCCTGCAAATGCTCGCGGATCAGGGGATCGAGCGCCGAGAACGGTTCGTCCATCAGCAGGACATTGGCCTCGGTCGCGAAAGCACGGGCCAGGCCGACGCGCTGCTGCATACCGCCCGACAATTCGTGGGCAAACTTGTCGGCGAATTTGTCGAGGCGCACCAGCTTGATCTTCTCATCGACCCGGCGGTCACGCTCTTCCTTTTTCATGCCGCGGATATCGAGGCCGAAACCGACATTGTCATGCACGGTCAGCCAGGGCATCAGGCCGAATTGCTGGAACACCATGGAAATACGGTTCTGGCGCAGGCGCCGCAGGGTTTCGCCGCTGCAGCTCGCGACATCCACATCCGAACTGCCGTCATGCACCAGCACCTTGCCACGGGTGACTTTGTTGAGGCCGTTGATGCAGCGGAGCAGCGAGGATTTGCCCGAACCCGAGAGGCCCATCAAAACGAGGATTTCACCCTCATTGACGAAGACCGAAGCATCATGCACGGCGACCAGCGCGCCGGTCTTGTCCAGGATGCTGTCCCGTCCCTCGCCGCGATCCAGCAGCGAGACAGCCTCGCGCGCCTTCTTGCCAAAGACGACATCTACGTTTTCGAAGCGAACGGCAGATACGTTATTCATATTGCTCATCGCTTTCTCCTCACGCCGGTTTCTTCACGCGGCGACGGCGTGGCTTGGGCTGCTTCATGACGCGATCGAGGATGATCGCCAGCACGACGATCGCCAGGCCGCCCTCGAAACCGAGCGAGACATTCGCCTGTGCCAGGGCGCGGACCACGGGCACGCCGAGACCTGGCGCACCGACCAGGGCGGCGATGACGACCATCGACAGCGACAGCATGATGGTCTGAGTGACGCCGGCCATGATGGTCGGCATGGCGGCCGGCAGCTTGACCTTGGCCAGCAACTGCCAGCGCGTGCTGCCAAAGGATTCGCCGGCTTCGACCAGCGCCACCGGCACCTGGCTGATGCCGAGATAGGTCAGACGCACCGGCGCGGCGATGGCGAACAGCACGGTCGCGACGACAGCCGGCACCATGCCGAGGCCGAATAGAGCCAAGGCAGGAACCAGATAAACGAAGCTCGGCAGCGTCTGGATCAGATCGAGGACCGGAGCGACGATATTGTAGAGAAATGGCCGCCGGGCGCAGACGATACCGATGGGAATGCCGATCAGCAGGCTGAGCAGGGTCGAATAGACGACCAGCAACAGGGTGGCGATCATCTCATCCCAAAGATTGAGATTGAGGATGAACAGGAAACCGACAATGACGAACAGGCAGATCTTCCAGTCGCGTTGCCGGGCAAAGGCAATGACCGCGAAGACCGCAATAAAAACGAAAGGCGGAACATGTGCGCTCTGCAGCCAGTCGACGGAAGCGTCCATGCCGCCGCCGATCTTCTCCGAAATGAAATCGAAGATCGCGCCGAAATAGACCTTGATCCATTCGATGAAGTCCCGGGCCCAGGCGCCGATCGGGATCTTGTTGTCAGTAATCCAGTTTTGCAGCTGTTCCATGCACTCCCCCGCAGCCCAGCAGCGGCCGCCCCGTCATCCCTGAAAGGGATCACCCATAAAGCAAAGGCCGATAAAACAACGGGCGGCACCGGCTTAGTATCAGGTAAGCCGGTGCCGCCCTCAATCGGAACGTTTACAGGCCGAGGTTCTTCTTCACGGCGGCGAGGCCGTCCTGGCCATCAACCGTGGTCACGCCCGCCAGCCATGTGTCGAGAACGGCCGGGTTCTTCTTCAACCACGCCGTAGCCGCCTTCTCGCCATCTTGCCCGTCGGCGATCGACTTCATGATCATGCTTTCCATCTTCAGGTTAAACTGAAGATTATCCAGCAGCTTCCCGACATTGGCGCAGTTCGTCACATAGCCCGGACGGGTCAGGGTGTGGATTTCAGCCTTGCCGAAACCGTCCTTTTCCCAGCCGGTCAGATAGGTCAGCGGCATCAGGCCCATGACCGGGTGCGGCGTCCAGCCGAGGAAGACGACCCATTCCTTCTTGGCCATCTTGCGCTGAGCTTCCGCCAGCATGCCCTGTTCGGAGGACTCAACGAGCTTCCAACCCTTCAGGCCAGTCGAGGGATCGTCGATCTTGGACTGAACGATCTTGTTGCCGTCATTGCCCGGCTCGATGCCGTAGAACTTCTTGCCGAACTTGGCGCTATTGGCGGCGAGATCCTTGACGGTCTTCACCCCCGCGGCAGCGACATAGTCCGGCACCACCGGTGCGTAATTCGCGTCAACCAGGTTCGGCTTCAGCTGCTCGATGGTCTTGGCGGTCAGATAGGGCCGCACATTGGCTTCGTTGGACGGCATCCAGTTGTCGAGGAACAGGTCCAGATCCTTGTTCTTCAGGCTTTCCAGAATGACCGGCAGCGCCAGGTTATCGACCTTCGGCGTATAGCCCAGGCCCTTCAACACAGTCGAGAACAGGCCGTTGATGGCCGTGTTATCGGTCCAGCCCACATCGGCAAAATGGACCTTTTTGCAGGAATCCGGCTCTGCCGCTTGCGCAGCAGTAAAAGAGGCCACCGTAAAGACGGTCGCCAGAACAAGCTTACGAAAGTTCATCGCTGTGCCTCCCAGCACAAGGTTAGCGCCACCTGCTTATTCCGCTTCCTTCTTGGCGATTGGGACCAGTTTTAGGAGCGGCCTGGTCTTCTTAGCGGACGACAGAGCGGCAGAATCTATGGATTTCAGCGTCGGAAATTTCACCGACTGCGTCAGCTTATGCCGCTTTTGCGCCAAGGCCAAGGATCTTTTTTGATTGATCGACCAATATAAAACCCGCATGATACCCAATCTGGGGTTTGGTCCCTGCAAACGGACCCGCCCAAAGGAAACAATCGGTGAACAAACCGGGCAACACGGCCGAAATCGATCGGCCGGGATATTGGGGAAAGCCGCGCGGATAGCCGGCCAATCTTCGCGAGGTGGGGCATGCCGAAAGTGGGCATGGAGGAAATTCGGCGTCGCCAATTGATCGAGGCCACCATTGCCTCTATCCATGAGGTGGGGTTTGCCGAGTCCAGCCTGTCGCGGATTTCAGCCAAAGCCGGCGTATCGACCGGTATCGTGCATCATTATTTCGAGGATAAGGCGGATCTGCTGGAAGCAACCCTGCGCCAGCTCGGCAATAACCTGCGGGAAGCGGTCGTTACCCGGCTGAGCAAAGCGGGGACGCCGATCGAACGCCTGATGGCCGTGATCGACGGCAATACCGGACCGGAACTCTTCACACCCGAAGGCGTCTCGGCCTGGCTCGCCTTCTGGGCCCAGGTGCCGAACAGCGACCGGCTGGCCAGGGTGCAGCGGATCATCATCGGCCGACTGCATGATAATCTGGTGGATGCTCTTCGCCCCCTGGCTCCGGCCGGAGAGGTACAGGCGATTGCCACGCTGGTTGCGTCACTGATCGACGGGCTGTGGCTGCGCGCGGCCCTGCAGCCGACAGCACCCGACGGCGCCCAGGCGCGCCGACTGGTGATCGACTATCTGAATGCCAAACTGAATTTGAACATCTCCGTGGATTGAAGACATGAGCGAATTGAAGCTGTTCATCGACGGGCGTCTGCAGGATGCCAGCTCGAACGAGACCTACGACAACATCAACCCGGCAACCGGCGCGGTCATCAGCAAGGTCCAGGTCGCCAGCAAAGCGGATGTTGATCAGGCCGTCGCGGCAGCAAAAAGGGGCTTTGCCACTTGGTCGGCGATGACGGGGGCCCAGCGCGGCCGCGTCCTGATGAATGCGGTGAAGCTGCTGCGTGAACGCAACGAAGAATTGGCCCGGCTGGAAGTGCTGGACACCGGCAAGCCGATCCAGGAAGCGGTTGCCGTCGATATCCTGAGCGGTGCCGATGCCATCGAATATTTCGCCGGCCTTGCCCCCACGCTTCACGGCCAGCATTTCGATCTCGGCCAGTCTTTCGCCTATACGCGGCGCGAGCCGCTTGGCGTCTGCGTCGGCATCGGCGCCTGGAATTACCCGATCCAGATCGCCTGCTGGAAATCCGGCCCCGCGCTTGCCTGCGGCAATGCGATGATCTTCAAGCCGGCCCCCCTCACCCCGACCACGGCGGTCAAGCTCGCCGAGATCTATACCGAAGCGGGTCTGCCCGACGGCGTCTTCAATGTGCTCCACGGCCATGCCACGGTCGGCGAAGCGCTGTCGACCCATCCGGGCGTCGCCAAGGTCTCGCTGACCGGCTCGGTGCCGACCGGCAAGCGCGTCATGGCCGCGGCCGCCCAGACGCTGAAGAAAGTAACGATGGAGCTCGGCGGCAAGTCGCCTTTGCTCGTCTTCGCCGATGCCGATCTCGACAATGCCGTCTCGGCCGCCATCCTCGGCAACTTCTACACCCAGGGCGAAATCTGCTCCAACGGCACCCGCGTCTTCGTGCATGAAAGCGTGGTCGATGCCTTCCTCGACAAGCTGGTGGCGCGGGTCAGGAAAATGGCCATCGGCGATCCGCTGGATCCGGCCACCCATGTCGGTGCGCTGATCAGCCAGGATCACATGGAGAAGGTCCTCGGCTATATCGAGGTCGGTAAGAAGGGCGGCGCCCGATTGGTGGTCGGCGGCAGTCGCGTGACAACCGGCGCGCTCGCCAAGGGCTGCTTTATCGAGCCGACCGTCTTCGCCGATTGCCGCGATGAGATGACGATCTGCCGCGAGGAGATCTTCGGCCCGGTCATGTCGGTCCTCACCTTCAAGGACGAGGACGAGGTCATCCGCCGCGCCAACGATACCGAATTCGGCCTCTCCGCCGGCGTCTTCACCCGGGATATCCAGCGCGCCCATCGCGTGATCGCGCGGCTCGAAGCCGGCACCTGCTGGATCAACAATTACAACATCACGCCGATCGAAATGCCCTTTGGCGGCAACAAGCTCTCCGGCATCGGCCGCGAGAACAGCCTGGCAGCGGTCGAACATTACACCCAGCTCAAATCCGTCTATGTCGAAGGCGGCAATGTGGCTGCGCCTTACTGAGGGGAAAGAGCAAGACCATGAAGTTCGATGCAACTTTCGACTATGTGATTGTCGGTGCCGGCTCCGCCGGCTGCGTGCTCACCAGCCGGCTCTCCGCCGATGGCAGTGCCAAGGTCTGCGTGCTGGAAGCCGGTCCGCGCGATGAGTGGTGGAACTGGAAGATTCATATGCCGGCCGCGCTGATGTACAATCTGTGCGACGACAAATACAACTGGTACTACAACACGGAACCCCAGGCCTACATGAACAACCGCGTCATGTACTGGCCGCGCGGACGCGTGCTGGGCGGTTCCTCGTCGCTGAACGCCATGGTCTATATCCGCGGACACGCGCTGGACTACGACCGCTGGGCCTTCAAGGAAAATTGCGAGGGCTGGTCGTATCAGGAAATCCTGCCCTATTTCCGCCGCGCCGAGACCCGCGAAGTCGGCGGCGACGAATATCGCGGCGATAGCGGGCCGCTCTGGGTCCATACCGGTACCCAGTCCAACCCCCTGTTCGATGCCTTCATCGAGGCGGCGCAGCAGGCCGGTTATCCCTATACTAAGGACATGAACGGCTATCAGCAGGAAGGCGTCGGCCGCATGGACATGACGACCAAGAACGGTCGCCGCTGGTCCGCCGCCATGGCCTATCTGCATCCGGCGGAGAAGCGCAAGAACGTGACGGTGGAAACCCGTGCCCTCACCCAGCGCATCATCCTTGAAGGTACCCGCGCCATCGGCGTCGAATTCGTCCAAAACGGCCAGGTGAAGCGCTACCGCGCCGAGCGCGAGGTGATCTGCTCGGGTGGCGCGATCAATTCGCCGCAGCTCCTCATGCTGTCCGGCATCGGCCCGGCCGATCATCTGCGCGAGGTCGGCGTCGAGGTGAAGCACGATCTTCCCGGTGTCGGGCAGAACCTGCAGGAACATCTCGAGATGTATATCCAGCAGCAATGCACCAAGCCGATCACGCTCTATACCTATACGAAGCCGATCCCGATGGCCTTTGCCGGCGTGCAATGGTTCCTGACCCGCAGCGGCGTCTGCACATCGGCGCATCTTGAGGCTGGCGGCTTCATCCGGTCCCAGGCCGGCATCGAGCATCCCAACCTGCAGTTCCACTTCCTGCCCTCGACAGTCAATGACCATGGGCGCAAGAACGGCACCTGCCATGCCTATCAGGTCCATATCGGCAATATGCGCCAGGCCTCGCGCGGCTGGATCAAGCTGAAATCGACCGATCCGCGCCAGCACCCGATCATCCAGCCGAACTACCTGATGGAAGAGCAGGATCGGCGCGAATTCCGTGATGCCGTGAAGCTGACCCGCGAGATTTTCGCCCAGAAGGCCTTCGAGCCCTTCCGTGGTCCGGAAATCAATCCCGGCGCCCATGTGAAGACCGATGCCGAGATCGATGCTTTCGTGCGCGAGCGCGGCGACAGCGCCTACCACCCCTCCTGCACCTGCAAGATGGGTACCGACGAGATGGCGGTGGTCGATCCCAAGGCCCGGGTGCATGGGCTGGAAGGGTTGCGCGTGGTCGATGCCTCGATCATGCCGAGCGTGGTCAGCGGCAATCTCAATGCCCCGACCATCATGATGGCGGAGAAATGCTCCGACATGATTCTCGGCAAGCAACTGCCTAAGGCCAATGTGCCGGTCTATGGCGCGCCGAACTGGCAGACATCGCAACGCTGAGCGATTGCTATCGGCTGAAACGAAAACCCCGCCTGGCACGTTGTCAGGCGGGGTTTTTCATGAACCACTCCGACTCGTTCAGCGATCGCCCGGATCGACGTCGTCGTAATAGAATTCCGGCAGCGGATCGGCGCGCGGATCGAGCGCGCCGGCGATGGCCGAGGTCGAGGTCAGCGGCACGAAGCTGGATTGCTCGCGAGCCGGCAAAGCTTCGCGGACGCTCATGCGATAGCGCGTGAAGCCTGCGGTCAGTACGGCGATACCCGTCAGATAGAAAAACAGGCCGGTCGGCCCCACCCGCCCCATCAGGAAGGAGGCGATCAACGGCCCTGCCGTGGCGCCGATCGACCAGATGAACAGCATACTGCTATTGGCCGAGACCATGACGGCCCGGTCGATATAATCGAAGGCATGGGCGACCGCGATGGGATAGATGGTCGCCAGACAGCCACCCAGCACGGCACTGGCCATCAGCAGGGGCAACAGGGCCGAAGCGCTGACGCTGAGGATCGAAAGGATGAGACTGGATGCCACCGTGCCGATCAGGATCGTCAGAAGAACCGTCCGACGGTCATAGCGGTCGCTCAACCGGCCGATCGGCCATTGCAGGACGAGACCGCCGAAAACCGGCACACCCATGAAAAGCGAAACCTCGAAGACCGACAGGCCGATCTCATTGGCATAGACCGCGCCCAGGGCATAGAAGGCGCCGCTCAGCAGCCCCGCACCGAAAGTTGCCACCACGCCGAGGGGCGAGGCCAGATAGAGGTTCTTCAGTTTCAGCGGCCGGATGCCGCTGATTTCGGGGCCGGCGACGCGGGTAATGACCACCGGCACCAGGGACAGCGAGGTCAGCAGTGCGGTGAGGCAGAAAAGTTCGACACCGGAGGTCTCACGGACATTGACGAGAAACTGCCCCAGGCAGGAGGCCAGATAGTTCGTCACCATATACATGGAGAGGACCTGGCCGCGATTCTCGTTGCTGCTGCGGACATTGAGCCAGCTCTCGATCGTCGCGTAGAGCGCCGCCATGCAGAATCCGATGATGGCACGCAGCACGGCCCAGAGTGCCGGATTGAAGATCAGGGCACAGACCAGCACGGTCACGGTCATCAGGGCGGCGAAGGCGGCGAAGGTTCGGATATGGCCGACCCGCTGGATCACCACCTGGCCGTATTTACTGCCCAGCATGAAGCCGGCGTAATAGGCCGACATGATGAGGCCGGTGGTTTCCGCCGAGATATGTTCCGCACCGAGGCGGATCGGCAGCAGAATGCCGATCAGGCCATTACCCAGGATCAGGATTCCGGCGCCGATCAGGAGCGAATAGACGGAGCTGAGTGCCTGCAACATTCTGATGATTATCCCGTCTCAAACCGCTTCGACGATCACGTTATCGGGGCCATGCCACAACCGGCGGCATCTAAGCAATGTCAAATTGCCCCGGCACGGCATGGAGCGACCAGTTCTGACCGGATAGCGAATCGCCTGTGACCGCCCGCACAATGCGGACGCACGGACGCTTTCACCAGTCCGGTCGCAACCGCAATTTCATGGACATGATCTGATTCCCCTCCCCGCTCCGGTGTTTGCGGTTATGCTCCGCAAATTGCCATACCGGCGCCGCCACGATGGCACTATGTTCACCTCGAGGCAATATCCCGCCGCAATCCGGAAACCGACATGACAGATTTCGCCCTGCATCCCCAGCTCGCCAAGGACACCCTACCCATCGTCGACTGGCCGGTCTGTCGTGTCCTGCGGATGAACGACACCACTTATCCCTGGCTGATCCTGGTGCCGCGCCGTGCCCAGTGCCGGGAGATCGCCGAACTGCCGCGCGGCGAGCGCCATATCCTAATCGATGAGATCGCCCGGGCCAGCAAGGCCCTGCAGCGCGAATGCCAGCCGGAGAAAATCAATGTCGGCGCGCTCGGCAATATGGTGCCGCAATTGCATATCCATGTGATCGCGAGACTCACCAGCGACCCGGCCTGGCCGAAACCGGTCTGGGGCGTGAAGCCGCCCGTCCTGTTCACACCGGACGCCGCCCGGGCCGAGATCGCCCGTTGGCGCGACGTCTTCAATGCGATGCCTTTGGACGGCCGGGAAAGCTGATCAATAACCGTAGCGGCTCCGGAACTCCTGGCCGGTCAAAAGACTGACCAGATGCCCCAGCATGACGATGGCGATGACGGCCGCCAGGAATTGAACGCCGAACCAGGGCAGGATCGGCAGGAAGCGCCGCTCGAAGGGCCGGCGCAATTGCCAATTGGCAAAGACGATCACGGCGATCGACGCACCGAGAATGCCAAGAGTCGTATTGAGATTAGGCGTCATGCCGCCGTCATACCGTAACTGAAAAACCGGAACCGAAAGCAAAGGGCGCCGGACCAGCCTTGCCGGTCCGGCGCCCTTCTTTCTTAGCAGAGCGGTATGGCGATCAACCACCGATCTTTTGCTGCACCGCCACCAGGCCGTCCTTGCCGTCGATGGTGGTGACGCCGTTCAACCAGGTTTTCACCAGATCGGGCGTCTGGCGCATCATCTGCGCCGCCGCCTGCTGCGCCGTCTTGCCCTGTTTCAGCATCATCTGGATGCCGTGATTCTCGAAATCGACCGTGAAGCGCAGGTGTTGGAACAGCTTCGCGATATTGGGGCATGCCTGGGCATAGCCCTTGCGCGACAAAGTGTAGACGTCCGAGCTGCCGAAGTTCTTGCCGAAGATATCGTCGCCGCCCGCGAGATAGGTGATGTTGTAATCGACATTCATGGCATGGGGTTCCCAGCCCATGAAGGCGATCCATTTCTCCTTGTGATAGGCCTTGCTGAGCTGGGTCAGCATGCCCTGCTCGCTGGATTCGACGACCTTCCATTTGCCGAGACCGAAGGCATCCTTCTGCACCGCATCGATCAGCGGCTGATTGCTGCCCGGCTCAATGCCGTAGATCTTGTGATCGAACTTGTCGCCGAACTTCGCCAGGTCGGCGAAACTCTTCACCCCCGCCGTGGCGACATAGGTCGGCACCGCTACGGTGTATTTCGCGCCCAGCAGATTGGGGCCGAGGACATCGATCGATCCCTCGTCGAAATATTGTTTGAACTGTACGTCCTGGACCGGCCGCCAGTTGCCCATGAAGACATCGAGCTTGCCGAGCTTCAGCGCCTGATAGACCACATCGAGACCCAGCAGATCGCTTTTCAGGCGATACCCCAGTCCTTCCGTCAGGACCTGGGCGACACCGGTGGTGAAGGCGATATCGGTCCAACCCAGCTCCGCCACATGGACCGATTGGCACGCCTCGGGATCCGCCGCCAAAGCCGGGCGGACAGGCAGTCCCGTCCCCAACCCCAGAACGCCGAGCCCCGTTGCCGCCGCAACGGCCAGATACGCCAATTTCCGGTAATCGATCATCTCGTTGAGCTCCCCAGCTTCGTCGATTTGTCGCGCGACACCCGGCCCAGCCGGCCGGTTCGCCGATTGCGGAGAGACCGTAAGGCGGTAGTATTTGTTGGGTCAACAAAAAACTGGATGATCATCCAGTTTTTCATGTGACAAGAAAAAATCCTTATTGACCAACTTAACCAATTGGGCAGGTTAGGCAGTGAGAGGTTTTCCGAGCCGCCGCTCAGGACGGATGGCCACCGGGGACAAGCGGGGAGAAGACGGCGTGCGCACCAGCATCGAAACGATCCGCAAGCGGGAATTGATCGAAGCCGCCTATGAGGCTTTCCGCCAATACGGCTTCCGCGGCCTCACCATGGCGCGCATCGGCAAGCAGGCCGGCATGTCCCACGGGATCATCAATTATTACTTCAAGAGCAAGGACGACTTGCTGATCGCCATGGTGCGTTATGCCAACCGGCTGATCATGGAGGACGTTAACCGGCGTCTGTCCACCGCCACCACGCCCCTCGCCCGGCTGGATGCGATCATCGAAGGCAATTTCCCGCCGCATCTCTACGACCGGGCGACCGCGAGCGCCTGGGTGTCCTTCTATTCCGCCGTCCCGGAACATGCGGAATTCGACCGCCTGCAGACCCTGTTCTACCGCCGGCTGCGCAGCAACCTGCTCGATTGCTTCGACCATCTGGTCGCACGCGACGAGGCCGAAATCCTGGTCAAGGGGATCAGCGTCATGATCGACGGCATGTGGATGCGCTGCGCCATCGAGAAGGCCGGGTTGGACCGTGAGGAAGCCGTGTCCCTGATCAAGGACTTCGCCCATCGCCGGTTGCAAGGATAACGTCGTTAGGGTGCAGTCTGCGGCCCGTTATTCTGCTGGCGCAACCCGTTTCGCAACGCATTCTCGGCCCGCCAATAATCCTGCTGCGACTGGTGCAGATTATCTGTCGAGTCCCGTAACTGCTGCTGCATATTCAACTGCTGCAACGGCGTGGTCTGGGGCGAAGACTGCTGCAACTGCGTCCGGAGACGCTGCTGCTCCAGATCGTCCTGCTGCATCTGCATCCGTTGCGAATTGAGTTGGCGCTGCAAGTCATTGATGGAGGGTTGCTGCTGCAACACGTTGCAGCCTTGGGTCGGCAGACAGGCAGCCTCAGCCACCGCCAGCGGCGGCAGCATCAGCAAGCTTCCTAACAAAATAGAAGCGATCCGCTGCATATCTCATACTCCCGATCACCTCCAATTCAGGTGGTCAGTGGGAGGCAATTCCGCAAGCGGTGCGCCTGTTACTTCCAGCGCTTGATGCTCAGAGGACGGCGACGATCCGCCGAACCACGGTCGCCGCCATCGGCGCGACCGCAGCAACGAATTGGCCGAAATCGAGATGGCTGTCCCGGCCCGCAAGATCGCTCAGCGAGCGGACGACGATGGCCGGCAAGCCGGCGCCGGCTGCAACCTGGGCCACCGCCGCTCCTTCCATTTCCACTGCCAAAGCCTGGAAATCCCGATGCAGGCGCTCGCGCTCGGTTTCGCTGTTGATGAACTGATCGCCGCTGAGGATCGGCCCGAAAGCCAGCCGCACGCGGCGATCCTTGCGCTGCCCCTGGGCTTCCATCTGGACCGCCATGTCCTCGGGCAGATCGAAGGAGGTATCGCGCAGCGCGGCCTGGACCCGTTCCAGCAATGCCGGCTCGACGGGAAAGGCGATGTCATGCCGACGCTCGCCCAAAGGCGGCTCAGCCGGCCGGAAGGGACGCAGTCCCCGGTCGGTGAGGTGACCGTAATCATGTTGGATGAGCCGGTCCGCCACGACGATATCGGCAATCGCCAGCTCCGGTGCCAGACCGCCGGCAACGCCCGATACCATCAAGGCCCGGCAATCATAGCGGTCCGTCAGCACCGTCGCCTGGATGGCGGCCGCCACCTTGCCGCAACCGCTTTCAGTGACGATGACCGGCCGGCCGTCGAGCTTGCCCCGGGTCATCGGACGCCCGGCGATTGTGCCGCCTTCGGCCCCGCTCAGCCAGTCGGTCAGCAGCACCCGTTCCTCGGGCATGGCGCAGATGATACCGATGGGACGCTCAGTCATGACACGGCGGCTTTCAAGAATGTGGGATGTGCGGCCTGTATAGCCCGAACCGACGACCGGCGGAAGCGCCGGAGAAAGCCGCGGGGAAAGCAAAAGGGCGGCCTGAGGACCGCCCTTTCGTCATCCCGCTTGGGGAAGAATATCGGACTGAAAAGGATCCGGGGCTCAATAGGCCCACATGGCCGCGACGCTGTCATTGACCACGGTGCTGGCATTGACGCTGGCCTGCTTCTTGCCGTGGCGCAGCGACATGGCGGTCTTACGCTCATCCGCCGCCGGCTGATACCAGACCGAGAATTCGGCCAGGGCATCCAGATAGCCGTCGACCGGCTTGCCGTCGGGCAGTTCGACCGCGTCGATGCCGCAGCGGATCATGAAGAGATACTGGTCGCGCAAGATGCTGCCGACTGCCCGGATCTCGCCCTTGAAACCTAGGCGGTCACGCAGCAGGCGGGCCTGCGAGAAGGCGCGGCCGTCGCTGAATTTCGGGAACTCGACAACGACCAGCGACAGGCGGTCGATATCGTTGGCCAGGGCCAGCGGCGCCTGGCTGTTCTGCAGCCGTACGCCGATCAGGCGATTGCTGGTGCGCAAGGCAGCCTCGTCCCGGCGCCAGCGTTCGAGCGACACGATGACACTGCCGCTTTCCGGCAGTGCCGCGTCGTCGCTCAATTCTTGCCACTCATTCGGCTGCAGGGCGCCGTGCTTGAGAATTGCCATAGAGGGCCTCCTTGAAAGGATCGATGCCGATCCGGCGGTAAGTATCGATGAAACGTTCAGCCGCGCCGTCGCGCTTGTCGAGATAGGTGTCGACGATCTTCTCGATCGCGCCGACCACATCCTCGGTGGAGAAAGACGGGCCGACGATCTTGCCGATCGAGGCATCGTCCTTCGACGAGCCGCCGAGCGTGATCTGATAGAATTCCTCGCCCTGCTTATCGACACCGAGGATGCCGATATGGCCGACATGGTGGTGGCCGCAGGCATTGATGCAGCCGGAGATGTTGAGCCGCAGCTCGCCAATCTCCGCCAGCCGCTTCTGGTCGCTGAAATGACGGCTGATGCGCTGCGCCACCGGGATCGACCGGGCATTGGCGAGATTGCAGTAATCGAGGCCCGGGCAGGCGATCATGTCGGTGATGAAGCCGACATTGGACGTCGCCATCTTCGACGCGCTGAGGCGCTGCCAGAGGGCGAAGAGGTCCTGCTTGCGCACATGGGCCAGCACCAGGTTCTGGTGATGGGTGACGCGGATTTCGCCGAAGCTGTATTCGTCGGCGAGGTCGGCGACGATATCCATCTGATCCGCCGAAGCATCGCCCGGCGCGCCGCCTTCCGGCTTCAACGAGACATCGACGATGGCATAGCCCGGCGTCCGGTGCGGCTTCACATTGCTCTGCACCCAGCGGCCGAATTCGGGATTGGCCTTGCGGGCCGCTTCGAATTCCGGCTGCCAGTCCGGCAGGCTCTCATAGGCCGGCAACGCGAAGTATTTCTGGATGCGGGCGATCTCTTCCTGGGGCAGCGTCAGGGCGCTGTCCTTGATCGACTGCCATTCCTCCTCGACCAGACGGCTGAATTCCTCGGTGCCGGTCGCGGTCACCAGGATCTTGATCCGCGCCTTGTAGAGGTTGTCGCGGCGGCCGAGCTGGTTGTAGACGCGCAGGATCGCTTCCAGATAGGAGAGCAGATGCTCCTTCGGCAGGAACGACTTGATCGCCACGCCGATCACCGGCGTGCGGCCCAGGCCGCCACCGACCCAGACCTCGAACCCGACCTCGCCGGCATCGTTCTTCAGCATGCGCAGGCCGATATCATGCACCCGCACGGCGGCACGATCGGTCGGCGCGCCGGTCACGGCGATCTTGAACTTGCGCGGCAGGAAGGCGAATTCCGGATGCAGGGTCGACCACTGCCGGATGATCTCGGCATAGACCCGTGGGTCCTCGATCTCGTCGACCGCAACGCCGGCATAATGGTCGGCCGTCACATTGCGGATGCAATTGCCGCTGGTCTGGATGGCATGCATCTCGACCTCGGCCAGATGATTCAGGATCGTCGGGATTTCATCGAGCTGGGGCCAGTTGTACTGGATGTTCTGCCGGGTGGTGAAATGGCCGAAGCCGCGATCATAACGCCGCGCGATGAAGCCGAGCTTGCGCAACTGGCGCGATGACAGCGTGCCATAAGGAATGGCGACCCGCAGCATATAGGCATGTAGCTGCAGATAGACGCCGTTCTGCAGACGCAGCGGGCGGAACTGGTCCTCGGTGATCGCGCCGGCCAGGCGGCGCTCGACCTGACCGGTGAACTGCCTCACGCGTTCACGGACAAAGGTCGCATCGAATTCGTCGTAACGATACATTCTTACTCAGCCCTCAATACGCCCGGTCCAGGAACCGACTTCGGCCTCGACCGTCGGTCTGCCGCTGGCGCGGATATGCTCACGGGTATTGGTCGGCCGGGGAGCGCCCTCCTCCAGGGCAACGTCAATCAGATAGGGACCGACGATCCGGCTCGCCTTGACCTCTCCCTCGGCAGCAGCCAGGGCCGCATCGGCAGCGGGCTTATCCCGCAGCAGCTCGCCATCGGTGAATTGCGTCGCCCAACTGCCGCCCTTCGCCAGGTAGACGACAATCCCGTCATGCAGCCGGTTCGCGGTGACCATTTGTGCAGACATCTTTCCGCTCCTATTCTGCCACAGCGCGCAGCCCGACGGCATGATCCGTCAGTGCGCGCTTCAAACGCACCACGCGATGCCCCGCCAGGACTTCGTCCTGCAGCAGAGGTTCGCCGGCCTCGTTGGTCAAAACCACCCGGCGCGCATCGCGGCGGGCAAAGTCGATCACGGCAGCCGGCACGGCGGCGTCATGCATCACCACATCGGCCTGCCGCAGCAGACGCAGATCGCGCAGGGTCAGCAATTCCGGGTCGTCGCTGACGACCAATGTGACGACCTCGCCCTGCAATGCTCCCTGGCGGCGATTGATCGCACGGATCACTTCGCGCGCCGCCTGGCGTTCGTCGCCGGACAGAACCGCCTCGGCCACCGGGCCTTCGAAGAAATCTTCCCAGAAGCGCCGCCGGGCGACGCCGTCGCTGAGGCGCTCATGGACCGCGCTGCGGAAGCGCCGTGCGAAAGCTGCAAGACGGCCGATCTGCTGCGGCAACACGCTTTCGATCGCGGCCCGCACCTTGCGGGCCAGAACCGGCGCGGCGCCATTGGTGGAAATCGCCACCACGACATCGCCGCGATCGACCACCGCCGGCATGACGAGGTCCGTCATTTCCGGCCGGTCGACGACATTCACCAGGATATTCGCGGCCTTCGCGGCACCGACCACACGCCGGTCCACCGTCTCGTCCTCATTGGCGCTGAACACCAGTTGATGAGCGGCGACATCGCCCGCCTGGAAATCGCGTTCGACCAGGACGGCATCCACATCCCGCGCCGCCGCCAGCAGATCCGCACTGAAGGTCGGGGCCACCACCATGCACCGCGCCCCCACCGCCGCCAGCAGGCGCAACTTCGCCGCCGCAGCTTCACCGCCACCGACCAGCAGAACCGGTCGATCCTTGAGCTTGATGAACAGCGGGAAAGCCTGCATTTATCTCACACTTCTTTTCGGTGAAATTACTCAAGCAAGTTGAAACCTGCTCTATATAGGCAATGTCATATGTGATGCCGGCAGGCAGCGTCAATGACATTTTACACTGTAGAATGTTATTTCACACACATGTTGAAATATCTCACAGGTGCATGACCCGGTCCAGCAAGCTATAGTGGATCAAGGAAGGATCGGAACATGACTTTGGCCAGCGCCCATCGCCCGCATGATCACGCGCATTGCATCGCCGATGCCCTGCAGCGCGCCGAGGCGCTTTGCGAGCAACGCGGCGTCCGCCTGACGGCGATCCGCCGCCGCGTCCTGGAACTGGTCTGGGATAGTCATGCGCCGATCGGCGCCTATGCGATCCTCGACCAGTTGAAGGTCAATGACCGCTCCGCCGCCCCGCCCACCGTCTATCGCGCACTGGAATTCCTCTTGGAACAGGGGCTGATCCATCGGCTGGAATCGCTCAACGCCTTCATCGGCTGCGATCACCCGGAGGACCGGCATATCAGCCAGTTCCTGATCTGCACCACCTGCCATCAGGCCGAGGAGATCGCCGATCAGCGCATCGTCACGGCCGCCTCGGCCAGCGCCGGCGACCGGGGCTTCACCCTGTCCCGTCTCACCATTGAAATCGAAGGAACCTGTGCCCGTTGCGCAGGCCAGCCGGCCGCCCCGAAACGGACGCTGAGCTGAAAGGATCAGTCGGCTGGGATTTTAGGCCTGCAGCAGCTTTGCTGCCGTGATGGTCCAGTCGGCCTCCTGCTGCTGCAGGTGGAACTGGATCTTGAGATCGACCGGCGTCGTTCGGCGCGTCTGCACCCGGACCAGCGTATCGACCTGCCACTGGGCGTCGACTTCTTTCGCGCCGATGATGCGGATATGGCTGAAATGGGCGGCGAGATCGGCCAGCAGCATCTGCGTCGCCGTGGCGCCCGGCATCATATCCTCGATATCGGTGGAGACCGCATGTTGCTGCAGCGCCGTGGCCAGTTCTTCGGGGCTCGGCGCACCGGCGCGCATGCTCCACCAAACCATTACCCCAGCCAAAGACATCATCATGGCGCGCCCCCTTCAAATAGACGCGCCGGACCTCAGCCCCCGATGCACCGGTGCGTCGCGGCGTATTAGGCATAAACCAATGGCCGCTGACAATATTGCTGGTGCTGTTTGGACGGAATTACCTCAATCTTTCATCTAGGCTTTTAATATAGATTAAGAAGAATTCCAGCTATGGACTTCATTTTAAATAAAATTACTGAAGGATTTAGTGCGTATTATTTGCTGATGCACGCCCCGTCAGGTCTTCCGCATTGAGGATCACCCATTTGTCATCCTGCTGCGCGACTCGCAAACGCACCGGCACCCGCATTGGTAATCCCAAAGGCTGCTCGAGTTCCAGCACGGCATCGACCGACCAGTAACCCGGGAAGCTCCGCCGGTCGGAGATTTCCAGATGCCGCAGGCTGGGTGAGAAGATCGCCGCGCGCATCTCGCGGCCGAGGGAGCCTGTGCTCAGGGATTCCATCGCGTGGACGTGGGTCGCATATTGGCCGATTGCCTGCGACAGATCCTGCGGTGTCGGGCCACTCTGACGCAGATGCCAGCCGATCGCCGACACCAAGGCCAGGGTGGACACGAGAAGAAAGCTTTCGGTGCGATGACGCAACAACCAAGGCCGTGCGGAGCTTGCCGGCCGCGATGATCTGGAAGCAGCAGTCACGGTGGGAACCTGTTCCGTTCGAAAAGAACGAACCCTTATAGCAAGGCAGCTGACCTTGTATAGGCATGGAAGCTTAATATTTAGTATGTGTCCGGCTGCTTTGACGGTTGGAAGCGCCGATCCGCAATATGGCAGGGGAGATTGGCATGACCGAATTGCCGCAGATCAAGCATATCCGCACCCGAAGCCTGGACATCGCCTATGAGGAAGCCGGTCTCGCCGACGGCAAGCCGGTCATTCTCATGCATGGCTTTCCCGACGATCCGCGAACCTGGGACGGCGTGGTGACCGCGCTGGCCGCCGCCGGCTATCGCACCTTCGCCCCTTATCTGCGCGGCTACGGCCCGACCCGCTTCCTGAGCGCCGACACGATGCGGTCAGGCCAGCAGGCAGCTCTCGGCCAGGATCTGCGCGATTTCATGGATGCCTTGAAGCTCGAACGAGCCGTGCTCGCCGGCTATGACTGGGGTGGCCGTGCCTGCTGCATCGTCTCGGCCCTCTGGCCGGAACGGGTAACGCGGCTGGTGTCGATCACCGGCTACAACATCCAGAACATCGCGCAATCCCACCGGCCGGAACCGGCGGATATCGAGCGACGCTATTGGTATCAGTGGTATTTTAACACGGAACGCGGCCGCAACGGCCTGACCGAGAACCGCCGGGAAATCTGCCGGACGCTCTGGGAAATGTGGTCGCCCAACTGGCATTTCGATGACGCAACCTTCGCGCGGACCGCCGCCTCGTTCGACAATCCGGACTTCGTCGATATCGTCATCCACTCCTATCGCCACCGGTTCAAGGCAGCGCCGGGCGATCCGGCACTCGAGGCGATCGAAGCGCAATTGGCGCGGCAGCCGCATATCACCGTGCCGACGATCGTGCTGCACGGCGCCTGCGACGGCGTTGATGTGCCGGCCGGATCGGAAGACGCGCATCGCTTCTTCGACGGGCCCTATCGGCGCCGGCTGGTACCGGTCGCGGGGCATTTCCTGCCCCACGAGGCACCCGGTTCGGTGGTCGAAGCGATCGTCGAGGATTTGAGCTGACGGCTCGGGACGAACCGCTCAGCGGAGGCAAGTCTCCACATAGCGGTAGAAATGGGCGAGGTCCGGTGTCTTGGCATCGACCTCCTTGCCCTCCTCGTCCCAGCGCCGCAGCCGGACGGCATCCCCGGCGAAGGGCCTCCCCTCGAATTCCTTCGCTTCATCCGGCGTGAAGACACCGCCTTGCAGCTTCAGGCTGAGGATCGAGGCTTCTGACAACTGGCTGTAATAGCCAGGTTCGACCGCGGCCAGATAACGCTTGGCCTCGACATGGAGGCGTACCGGCTCCGTCACCTCGGGGCCGAAATATTGCGACAGCCAAGCGGAACCCAGGGATTCATGCTGAGTATCGACACCCTGATCGGCGATATCCTCCGGGAGATCGTGCAGCATATGGCCGATATCATGCAGCAGGGTCGCGGCGATCAAGGCCGGCGAGGCCCCATCGCGCTCGGCGCAAGCGGCGCATTGCAAGGCGTGATCGAGCTGCGTCACGCCTTCGCCATAGCCCTCATGGCCACGCTTGGCGAAGGCCTGGGCGATGGCCCCCATGACGGTGATCTTGCGTTGCGCGTTCATGCCGCCAATCCTTCCTTCTCATCGAGCCCGCGCCGCAATACGCGACGGCGGCTTTCGATGCCGTCCTTGTCGATATAGCATCCCTGCAGGTGCCGGCTGCCTTTGCTCGGATCGAAGGCCGTACGGCCATGCAGCGCCCGCTCGTTCATCATGACGACGAGATCGCCGGCGCCGAGCTTGAAGATCAGTTCCAGTTCCGGCCGCTTCAGGATCCCGGCGAATTTGCGATAAGCCGCGTACCAGGGCGTCACCAGTTCCAGCGGCACATCGAGGATATCGGCCGACCGGTTGTTGAAGTGAACCTCTTTGATCGCTCCGTCGAAATCCAACTTGATCAGCGACATGCGCGACCGCAGATCGGCCTTGGCATCGCGGAAGCGGAAATTCAGCGGGACACGGCTCAAGAGGTCGAAGGCCGCCGGATCCTCCTTGCGCAGAATCTCGGCCGCGCGGAAACCGTCGACCAGCAGCGTGTCGCCGCCCGGCGCATTCGATTCCAGACAATGCAGCAACTGCACGCCCGGCGTCGGCTCGCGATAGGGATTGTCGCTGTGCACGCCGAGGCCGACGGCGGTGTAAGCGAGATTGTTCGGATTCGGCACCGAGACGACATCGAACAGATTGCCGTAATTGGTGACGCGGACGAAGCCGAGATGGTTCCCGACCGTCTCGACCATGCCCGGCTTGGCCGGCACGTTGCGCAGCAGGCCAAAGCCATAAGCCGCGTATTTGTCGAGCCAGGCGAGTTCCACCGCCGGATTTGTCGACAGGCTGGGCCAATCGGCGACCGGCAAGTTATCGATCAGCGACTTGCCCCAATGCACCGGCTTTTCATAGCGCGCAGCCCGCGCCTCGGCACCGAGATCATGTACCGCCAGCCAATCCGCCGGAAACTCGCTGACATGATCATCCGGCGCCCAGACGAGACGCAGCTTGCCATCCACGAGGCCGGTTTGCCGCAGCGACAATTCCGCCGGCAGATCGGTGATCTCGAACAGGCGCTGCCCGTTGGCATGCCGGCATTTGGCGCAACGGCAATTGTCGCGCAGCCAGATCGTCGGGAACCGCGTGGTCCGGCCGTCCTGCCAGGCGATCTGCACGACATCCTGCGCCAGCGACGCCGACAGCATTTGAGTGGTCATGATCTGTACTCTCCCCGCAACCCGCGTCAGTTCCACGGCAAGGAATAGGTCTTCACATTGGTGAAGCCCTTCATCGCCTCGATGACGCCTTCCTTATAACCCAGGCCCGAATCCTTGATCCCGCCAAAGGGCGACATCTCGATGCGGTAACCCGGCACTTCGCGTACATTGACGGTACCGACTTCCAGTTCCCGCACGAAGCGGGTGATGTAATCCAGCCGGTTGGTGCAGATGCCGGAGGAGAGGCCATAGCTGGTGGAATTCGACACCTGGATGGCGTGGTCGATATCCTTCACCCGGACGATCGGCGAGACGGGACCGAAGCATTCCCACTTCACCAGCGGCGCGTCGAAAGCGACGTGATCGACCACGGTCGGCGAATAGAGGGCACCCTTGCGGATATTGCCGTGCAACAGCTTGGCACCACGCTTGACGGCATCGTTGACCATGTCCTCGCAATAGCGAGCCGAAGCCTCGTCGATCACCGTGCCCATATCGACATCCGGATCCATCGGATTGCCGTATTTGACCTTCTTGGTCTTCTCGACCAGCAATTCCACGAACCGGTCGGCCACGGCCTCATGCACGATCATGCGCTTCACCGCCGTGCAGCGCTGGCCGGAATTCTTGTAGGAACCATAGACCGCCAGATTGCTGGCCTCGTCCAGATCGGCATCTTCCATGACGATCAATGGGTCGTTGCCACCAAGTTCCAGGATGGCGCGCCGATAGCCCATATGCTCTGAGATATACTTGCCGACCTTCACACCGCCGGTGAAGGTGATCACATCGACATTGGGATCGGTCAGCATGGTATCGGCGATCTCGGCCGGGTCGCCGGTGATCACCTGGAACATCTCGCGCGGCAGGCCGGCCTCGTAAAGCACATCCGCCAGCAGCAGCGCCGTCAGCGGCGTCTTTTCCGACGGCTTCAGCACCATGCGGTTATTGGTGGCGATCGACGGCGCGATCTTATGCGCCACCTGGTTCAGCGGGTGGTTGAAGGGCGTGATTGCCGAGATCGCACCCAGCAACGGATCGCGCTGGGTATAGATCCGGCGCTTCTTGCCGTGGGGCGTGATATCGCAGGAGAAAATCTCGCCGTCATCCTTGATTACCGCCGTCGAGGACAGGAAGAAGACGTCATAGGCGCGGCCGACCTCATAGATCGTATCCTTGAGGCAAAGGCCGGATTCCGCCGTGATCAGCTCGGCGATCTCCTGCTTGCGCGCAACCAGCAGATCGGCGGTCTTGCGCAGGATACTGGAGCGGTCGGCGCGGCTGAGATTGGGCTTGAATTTCTTCGCCACCTCGAAGGCCCGCTGCACCTCCGCGACACTGGCCTTCGGGCAGGACCCGATCACCTGCTCGGTATAGGGGTTGTAGACGTCGAAAGAGCGGTCGCCCGAGGCCGTATTGCCGACGGTGCGCATGGTTTCCTTGCGGATCGCGATACCCATTGTCCTGACTCCCCTCACCCGGCCTTCGGCAGGGTCATCGCCGCATCGGCGACATGGTTCAAAGCAAGATCGAAAGCGCTGAAATTGCGCAGGCGGTAGCCGGCCGGCAGCGCCGTCACCTTGCGGTTGACGATGACCGGAACCTGCTGCTCGGTCATCCCGCCATGGGAGCGCAGCGGCAAGGTCAGGCCGCTGAGGTCATGCCTCTCCACGGCGGTACCGATGACGACATTCTTGGTCGAGACGACGATGACATCGCCCAGACGGTCTTCCGGCAGTTCGAAACGCGTGCAGCCGGTCTTGCGGTCGACCGCGAGTTCCATGCCGGGAATCTCGCCGATCCGCTTGATGATCGCCGCCTGATCGACATCGTCCGGCAGATAGACCGTGGCGAAGGAGCCGAGCGCGCCGTGATGCACCACATAGGGGTCGGTGATCGGCAGAATGACCCGGGCCTTGCCCTTGCCCAGCCATTGATCCAGCACGTCCTGCAGATAGATCACCTGCGGCTTGCCCGCCGTGTCGTGCTTGTCGTTCATGCCGTGGTCGGCGGTCAGGACGATGATGCAGCCCATCTTCTCCAGCTCGCCGAGATAGCCGTCCATCATCTTGTAGAAATCGTTGGCGACGTCATGACCCGGCGCGTATTTGTGCTGGATGTAATCCGTCGTCGAGAGATACATGATGTCCGGCTTCTTCTCGCGCATCAGCTTGACGCCGGCGGCGAAGACGAACTCGCTGAGATCGGCGCTATAGACCGACGGCACCGGCCGGCCGAGCCAGACCTGAGCATTGTCGATGCCGTGCTCGGCGGCGATCGTCTTGTCGGACGTCTCGGAGGAGAAGCAGATGCCCTTGCCGGCACCGATCTCCATGCCCTTGCCCAGCAGCTTGCGCAATTTGTCCTTGGCAGTGACAACGGCCACCTTGGCGCCGGCCTTGGAGAAGGCGGCGAGGATGGTCTCGGCCCGCAGGAATTTCGGGTCGTTCATCATTACCTCGGTGCCGCTCTCGCGGTCATAGAGGTAATTGCCGCAGATGCCATGCACCGAGGGCGGCGCTCCGGTCACGATGGAAAGATTGTTGGGATTGGTGAAGCTCGGGACGACGCAATCGCCCACCATCTGCGCGCCTGCCTTCACGGCACTGCTGAGCCAGGGCATGACCCCCGCCTTCATGGCGTCAGTAAGATAGTCCGGCTCGCAGCCATCGACACAGACCACCACCACGGGCGCCGCTGGCCAGGCATAGCTCTTGCCGTTGACGGTGATGGGATTCTTGCGTTCCGACATGATCCTCTCCTTCATTCCGCCGAGGCGGCCAGATGACGCGGCGCGCCGGATTTGACCCCCATTTCCGCCAGCACCGTCTTGATCGCTTCCAGGGCACCCTTCATTTCGGCGGCCCCCAGGCGGCCGATGCAGCCGATGCGGAAGCTGTCAGCCACGGTCAGCTTGCCGGGATAGATGACGTAGTTGCGGTCGCGCAGCTTGTCGTAGAAGACCTGGAAATCAAATTTCGGATCGGCCGGCATATGGAAGGTGACGATGATCGGCGCCTGCAGATGATCCGGCAGCAAGGTCTCGAAGCCGAGCCCGCGCATGCCGTCGATCAGGATCTTGCAATTCGCGCGATAGCGGGCGCCACGGCCGGCAACACCGCCCTCCTCGGCATGCTCCGTCATCGCCTGATGGAAGGCGACGATGCAATGGATCGGCGGCGTGAAGCGATATTGCTTGGTGTTCTCGATCACCTGCCACTGGTCATGGAGATCGAGCACCAGGGCATGGGCATTGCCCTTGCAGGTCTTCAGCGCGCTTTCGCGGCACAGCACGAAGCCGAGGCCCGGCACGCCCTCGATGCATTTGTTCGAGGAAGCGGCAACCGCGTCGAAGGTGATCTCGCGGCTATCGACCGGCAGCGCACCGAAGGCGCTCATCGAATCGATCAGCAGGCGACGGCCGGCCTTGGCGACGACATCGCCGACCTGGGCGATGGGGTTGAGCACGCCAGACGTGGTTTCGCAATGAACCACCGCGACATGGGTGATGGCCGCATCCTTGGCCAGCGCCTCGGCGACCTGCTGCGGGTTGACCGGTTGATCCTCGGCCCATTCCAGAACGCTATAGGCGCGCTTGGCATAGTCGCAGATCTTCGCCATGCGCTTGCCATAGGCGCCGTTGATCAGGATCAGCAGCTTGTCCTTGGGGCCGACGAAGGTCGCCAGCATGGCTTCGACGGCGAAGGTACCGCTGCCCTGCATCGGCACGGTGGTGAACTGGCCCTCGCCATTGATCAGCGCCACCAGGCGGCTGCGCATCTCGCCGTTGATGCGGATGAAAGCGGCATCCCGGGAGCCCCAATCGTGCAGCATCGCCTGCTTGACGGAGAGCGAGGTGGTCAGCGGACCGGGGGTCAGAAGCCAGGGATCCTGGGCCATGAGAACTGCCTTTTACATCAAGAGTTAAGATGGAGCCGCCGACATCTGGAAAAGTGGGCGTCGCGAGCTGCTTGCAGTATGGGGCCGGGCCATAGCATAATTCAAATCGCTATTTGCTATATGAAACATAGATGACACCTATAAACCACAGCCAGCTCCGGGCTTTTCACGCGGTTGCCACCGAAGGCAGTTTTACCAAGGCTGCCAATATGTTGAACGTCACCCAGCCGACCCTTTCCGGACAGGTCAAAGGGCTGGAGGACCAGTTCGGTGTGCGACTGTTTGACAGACGCAAGCGCAAGATCGAACTGACCGATATCGGCCGGAACCTGTTCGACATCACCTTTCGCCTGTTCAGCCTGGAATTGGAGGCCGAACAGGTGCTGACCGCCGCTCGCGGATTGAAGCGCGGCCACCTCCGGGTCGGAGCGGATGCGCCCTACCATTCCGTGCCATTCCTGGCGGCATTCCACCGGCGCTATCCCAGCCTGCGCCTCTCCATGTCGATCGGCAATTCGGAGAAACTGCTGTCCGATCTCCTGGACCAGCGCTGCGACGTGGCGATCGCCGCCAATGTGCCAGGCGATTCCCGCATCTTCAGCCTGCCCTTCCGCCAGGATTACCTGATCGCTTTCGTCGATCGCGCCCATCCCTGGGCCAGCCGCAAGCAGATCGCCCTCGAGGATCTTGCCGGCAAGCGGCTGGTCCTGCGGGAAACCTCCTCCACCACACGCCGCACCTTCGAATCCGCCATCGCCGCCGCCAGCATCGAGGTCGGTGAGGTATTGGAAATCGGCAGCCGTGAAGCGATTCGCGAGGCGGTGGCCGCCGGGCTCGGCATCGGCATCGTTGCCCATTCCGAATTCGGCGACGACGTCCGGCTCAAGGCCATCGAGTTTTCCGGCGAGCGCATGCAATCGATCGAATATGTCGCTTGCCTCAACGACCGCAGGGCGACACCCCTGGTCAAGGCCTTCCTCGATATCGTGCGGGACAGCCTGACCGACGGGAAACCCGGCCGCTGACCCTCATCATTCACCCCAGCCATTGACCAAAGTGACCGAGATGATGGACAAATCCGCAGGACGGGGACAGTTACGGAAGGAAAGCGCCATGCGCCGGTTCATGATTGCCCCCCTTGCTTTCGCCGCCATTCTGGGCGTCAGCACCCTGGCCCCGGCCTTTGCCGACGACAGCGGCTGGGAGCGCATCGATAAAGGGGGCGTCAAATCCGGCAGCGTCGCGGCCGGGATCGGGGATTTGTTGGCCGTCGCCTGCCCGGCCTCGACGCCTCAGGCACAGCCCCGGCTGATCGTGCGTATCCTCGCCTTGCAGAACGGCTATTACGACGGCAAGACCCAATACAATCTGCGCCTGGTGATCAACGACTACCGCCAGGATTTCGCCATGGCGGCCAAGGACGGCACCTTCGTTTTCGAAGCGGCCGATTTCAATCAGCGCCTGCAGTTGCAGGACTTCGTGCAACATATGATCGCGGCGGCGGCGGCCGGCGTCGACCAGATGCAATTGGCCTTCTCGAGCCTCGGCTGGCGCGGGCAGATGCCGCTGGCTGGTGCCGACAAAGTGCTCGACGGCGTACTCGACGGTTGCGGCCAATAGGCGCCGCTCTCAACCGCCGCTGATCGCCGTCAGAATGATCACCTCGGCCCCCGGCACGAGTGGCGTCTCCAGTGTGGCGCGCTCACCCGCGACGAAGACGTTGATGTGACGCCGGATGCGCGGCGTTGAATCGCAGATCCGGTCGCGCATCCCCGGCCAGCGGGCATCCAAGGCATCAATGGCCTCTCGAACGGTCGCCGCCGTCACGTTGACCTCGCGGACCGAGCTGGGAAAGAGCCGCACCAGGATCGCCGGCAACAGCACCACGACCGGCGGTGCGGCGATGACAGAGCCGGTTTCCGCCATCCCGTACTCCCTTCTCCCGCCGCTCAGGCTTCCGCAACCAGCGTTTCGACGGAGTAGATCGGCGGCAAGTGCTGAGCGACACAGCGCCAGTCGTCGCCTTCATCCGCGCTGGCAAACAGCGTGCCGGTATTCGTGCCGAAATAGATGCCGGCCGGCGCCAGGCGGTCCGTGGCCATCGCCTGACGCAGAACACCGAAGAACGTATTTTCCTGCGGCAATCCCCGGCGCAAGGCCTCCCAAGTCCCGCCGCCATCCCGTGTCCGCCAGACCGCGGCCTTGGCCTCGGGCACGTAGCGGCCGGCGACATCGCCGTTGAGCGGCAGGAGATACAATGTCGCCGGGTCCCGGGGATGGGTCGCCGCCGGGAAGCCGAAAGAGGACGGCAAGCCCGTTTCAATGCTGAGCCATCGCCGGCCGCCGTCCTCGCTGCGATACATGCCGCAGTGGTTTTGCTGATACAGCCGGTCGGGCATGCCGGGCGCCATGACGACGCAATGCACGCATTGCCCATATTCCGGATAACGCTGCTCCTCGGGCATGAAATCCGCCCGCGTCCCGGAATTGCGCGGCTCCCAGGTTTCCCCGCCATCTGCCGTATGAAACACCCCGGCGGCGGAGATTCCGACCCAGATCTGCCGCGCATCTGTCGGATGGGGGATGAGCGAATGCAGGATCAACCCACCACCACCTGCCTGCCAATGCGGCCGTGAGGAATGGGCCCGCAATCCCGCGACATGCTGCCAGGACTGGCCGTCATCCTCGCTGCGGAACAAACCCGCCGGCTCGACCCCGGCATAAAGACAACCCTCCCCCCGGGCGATGCTCCAGACGGATTTGATCGGCTCCTCTCCACCGGGATAAGCGAGCCCTTCGCTTGAATGCGTCCAGGTTTTGCCGAGATCGGTCGATTTCCAGATCGCCGGACCGAACCATTCGTTGCCGCCGCCGGCATAGATCGTGCCGGTCGCCGGATCGGCGATGACATGGTTCATCGGCCAGGTCTCGCAGAACGGGCCGCGGAGCTCCCAGCCTCTACGCTTGCTATCGCTTTCGAGGATGAAGGCACCCTTTTTGGTGCCGACAAGGATCAGGACTTTCTGCGCCATTCGGGGGCCTCCCATAGCCTGCCAAATCGGTCATCGGCGGGATCATATCGCAACACGACATCCTCCCGCTCAGAAGTCAGCGGATATATGTTGATATCAACATAATATGGATCTGTCAAACCGACCGATCGAGAGGCGAAAGCCAGAGCCGGATTCAATAATTGAGAGGGCGATGGTCAGCTATCAGCGCGCAGGCGTGACGGGCTCAACTCGCCGGCGGCTTCGAGGATCGGCTGGGCAACCAAAGCGAGATGGCTGTTGATGCGCTTGAGATCACGCAGAATGTCGAGATGCATGCCACTGGTGGCGATGCTTTCGATCCGGCCGCTGCGCAGCCGCTCCAGATGATTTTCCGCCGCCGTCTTTTCCAATTCACGGAAGATCTGCTTTTCCTCGAACAAGCGGCGCGCCATGTCGAGGTCGCTCGACATGAAGACATTCATCGCAAGCTCCAGATTGTCGTTCAGGCGCCGGTGAATCGCTTCAAGTTCCTGTGCCCCTTCCTGCGAGAACTTCAGCCCGTATTTCACCTTTTTCGCGGCCAGTTCCATCAGGCCCTTATCGAGAATGTCGCCGATATGCTCGAGATTGGTGATGAAGGAGATGAGGTCGATGACCCGGCGCTGGTCTCGTTCGTTCATCGCATCGCGGGCGATCCGGGTGAGGTAGAGCTTGACCGCTTCGTTCAGGCGGTCGATGTGGTTGTCGAGCTCGCTGACGCTCTTGATCATCTTGCGATCGTCGCTGCGGAAAACCTCCAGCGACATCTTCAGCATCTGCCCCAACAGATCGCCCATCCGCAGGGCTTCACGTGCCGCACCGGCCAGCGCATCCGGCGGCGATTCCAGGCTGTTCTCGTTGAGATAACGCGGCTTCGACGGATCGTCGGGCCGCGTCTGCTCCGGCAGCAACCGCGTCATCAACCGCGATACCGGCCCGATCAGCCAGATGCCGCAAACCGCCATCACCAGATTGAAGACCACATGGAAATTCAGCGCCTGCCGCAGGCCATCCGGTTGAAAGGCCTCGAGATAAGGCTGCACGAAGGGAATCAGCGGCAAGGCAATGATGACCGAGGTCAGCCGGAAGGTCATGTTGCCGAAAGGCACACGCCGGGCTTCCGGCGGCTGCGACCAGTTGGCCATGATCGGCATGATATCCGAGCCGAGATTGGCACCCAGCACAAGGGCAAGACCGAGATTGATCGGGACCAGCCCCGCCGTGATGAAGGACGCCGTCAGCAACACGACGGCAAGGCTCGAGGTCGAGAGTACGGTCAGCAACGCCCCCAAAGCCACGCCGAAGACCGGCGCGCTTTGCATCGTCTGCATGATTTCCGGCAATAGCTGCGCCTGGCGCAGCGGCTCCGCCGCCTCGGTCAGCAATCGCAGGCCGAGCAAGGCGATGCCAAGACCGACGATGGCGCGGCCGCTATCCTTGAGCTGCGTGTTCTGCAGCTTGTTGAACATGATCCAACCGATCAGGATGCAGAGCGGCGACAGCCATTGCAGCGGCAGTGAATAAGCCTGGGCGACGACGCTGGTGCCGATATCCGCCCCCAGCATGATGGCGAGAGCCGCCGAGGTACTGAACAGGCCGCGCGACGCGAAGGAGGAACACAGCAGGCCAGTGGCACTGCTCGATTGCAGCAGCAGGGCGACAAAGAGCCCCGTCCCCATCGCGCTGAAGCGGTTGGTGATGGCATTGCTCAGGAAATGACGCAACTGGCTGCCGTAAGCGCGCAGGATACCCGTGCGCACCATCCGCAACCCCCAAAGCAGCAGCGCGGCGGCGCCGAAAATATGGAGCAGAAACGTCATTCCAACCTCGAGAATCGGTATTCGGCGGGAGCGCCGCACCGGCGGTCACGGCGCGCCAATCGCGGCTTGCCGTGCTGGATGCCAGGACACACCATCCATGTCATAAAATTGTAACATATCGGAGGCGAGTCGGCACATACCATCGTCTTCGCGCCATTAGAATGGTCGGCTGTGTCGTTTTTGGGGCAAGAAAGCCGGGTACGACAGCGCGACGCTACCGCCCCCCTTTCCGCCCTCCCCGTTCCTACCGGCTTACTTCTGGCGCCAGGCCTGGCTGCGCCGGTTCAGCCCGCGTGCCAGCAGCGCCTGCAACCCACGCACGACGGCCGAGGTGGCGACGATCGTCATCCCCATCGCGCAGGCTTGGGCGGTATTGCCGGCATCGTCGGTGTTCAGGGCGGCGATCGACATCAGCTTGGTATCGCTGGAATAGAGGAAGATCACCGCCGAGACCGTCGTCATCGCATTGACGAAGTAATAGATGCCGATATCGAGGATGGCCGGCAGGCAGACCGGCACGGTTACGCGCCAGAAGGTCTTGTAGAACGGCACCTTGAGCGACGCGGAGACCGCCTCGAACTCGGCATCCACCTGCTTCAGGGCCGTGACGGCGGTCAGATGGCAGACGGTGTAGAAGTGGGCGATCGTGTTCACCACCAGGATGGTCATGGTGGTGTAGATGACGTTCAGCGGATTGTTCGGCGCATTGAAGAAAAAGATATAAGCGAGGCCGAACACGACACCCGGCACCGCCAGCGGCACCATGGCGCAGAAATGGATCAGGCTGCGGCCCCAGCGGAAGCCGTTGCTCTTCTCCACCAGATAAGCGCTGGTGAAGACGACGGTCGTGCCGATGACCGCGACCAGCGCCGCCAGTTGCAGGCTGTTGAGATAGTCGCCCCAGCCGCCGGTGCCGAGCGCGCCGAAATTATATTTGGAGAGCGTCAGCGTCAGGTTATAGGGCCAGAACTTGATCAAGCTGCCGAAGGCCGCCATGCCGAGGATGGTCAGCAGGAAGACCGAAACCAGGACGCAGAGCAGGAAGCACAGGCTATCGGCGAGGCGCCGAGGCTTCGGTGTCAGGGGAACCGCCCGGGCCGTCAGCAGGGCGACCTGCTTCTTCTGCACCAGCCGATCAACCGCGAAAGAGGCGATCGCCGGCAGCATCAGCAGCAGGCCCACCACAGCGCCCATCTGGAAATTGAACTGGCCGATCACCTGTTTGTAGACGTCGGTCGCCATCACGTTGTATTCGCCGCCGATCACCTTCGGCACACCGAAATCGGTGAAGACCAGGGTGAAGACGACGAAGGCTGCACTGATCAGGCCATAGCGGCAGCCCGGCAGGGTGACGGAGAAAAAGGTCTTCCAGGGCCGCGCCCGCAGGGCATCGGCCGCCTCATAGAGGCGCTGATCGGCAGTCGACAGCGCCGTGACGATGATCATCACCGCATGGGGAAAGGCGAAGAACACTTCGCCGATGATGATGCCGATCGGCCCATAAATAGTGTTGCCGAACAGCAGTCCCTTCAAGACACCCTGATTGCCGAAGAGATAGACCAGTGCAAGACCTGGCAGCAGCGAGGGCGCCAGCAGCGGAATGAGGGCGATCGCCTTGAAGAGCCCCCGCCCCGGCATGCAGCTTCGCGTCAGGGCATAGGCATAGCCAAAAGCCAAGGACAAGGTCAGCACCGTCGCGGTCACGGCGATGAAGACCGTGTTCCCCAGGGATTGCGTCAGGGCCGGATCCTGGAAATAGATCTGGAAATTGGCGAGGCCGATGAACTTCCCATCGGCATCCTCCACCGATTTCTTCAGCAGCGCGTAAAGCGGCAGGATCACCGTGATCAGAAAAAAGGCGGCGACCACAACCAGGCAGCCGCGCATGATCAGGTCTTCGCGGCTCGCTTTGGGCCGGATCACCGGCGGTTGCTGATCGAAGCTTCGTTCCGTGGCGGCAGCCCTGCCGGGTGCGGTCATCGTTATCTCGGCCATGGCGCGTCCACTTTCAGCTATGCGCGGTTTCAACGTCGAACACGCGCAGCCGATCCTGCGGCAACGCCACCTGCAGGCTGCGACCGGGCACCAGATCGAGATCGCGCATCGCATTGATGGAGAAATCAGCCTGGAAGCGGATGCTCTCATCCTGCAATGCCGCCAATTGCGCCCGGCAGAACGAGCCGAGGAACTCCAGTTCCTCGATCCGCGCCTCGAACACGTTGGCCTGGTTGGGCTGGATGCCGCGAACCTGGACGTCTTCGGGACGCAGGCAGATCCGGACCGTGCCGCCGGTGGGGCGCGGGGCGCCGCCATTGACGACATCGATGCCGATCGCGCCGATCTGCAGGCGGTCGACCTCCTGCACGGCGGCGGTGAAGAAATTCATCTGCCCGACGAAGGAGGCGACGAAAGGCGTGGCAGGCCGACGATAGATCTCCTGCGGCGTGCCGATCTGCTCGATCACACCGTGATTCATGACGACGATGCGGTCGGCGATGGCCAAAGCTTCTTCCTGGTCGTGGGTGACCATGATCGTCGTCACGCCGAGACGGCGCTGCAGATATTTAAGCTCAGCCCGCAGATGCATGCGGACCCGCGCATCCAGGGCCGAAAGCGGTTCGTCGAGCAGCAGCAGGCCGGGCGACATGGCAATGGCCCGCGCCAGGGCGACACGCTGCTGCTGGCCGCCGGAAAGCTGGGTCGGATATTTGCGGTCCTGCCCCTCGAGGCCGACCATGGCCAGCAATTCGGCCACACGGCTCTGAATCTCGGACTTGCGCTTGCCGGTATTGACCAGCCCATAGCCGACATTCTCCCCGACGGTCAGGTTGGGGAACAGGGCATATGACTGGAAGACGATGCCGAAATCCCGCTTCGACGGCGGCAAAGCGGAGATATCCCGGCCAGCCTGTTCGATCGTGCCGCTGCTCTGAATATCGAGGCCGGCAATCGCCCGCAGCAAGGTGGTCTTGCCGCAACCCGACGGTCCCAGGAAGCAGACGAACTCGCCCTCATAGATATCGAGCGAAATGGATTTCAGCGCATGGAAAGCGCCGAACGATTTACTGACCCGATCAATTTTCAGATAGGGCTTACGCGCAATGGGATCCGTCATGGCACGCCTCTTCCGGCAGGCAAATGTCAAAAGCCGGAACAGGCCGCGGCCGATGGAGCTGAACGCTCAAGGCCGCAACCCATTCCTTCGGTTACATCCGGACGCTTATTTCGGCGCGTCCTTGGAACCGTAGCGCTTCTGCCATTCGTCCAGGATCGCCTGGCGATGGGCAGCAGCCCAATAGAAGTCGTTCTTGATCAACTTCGAGGCTTCGTCGGCCGGATAATTCTCCGGCACCTTGGCCTGGACGTCCTGACGCGCCAACACCTGATAAGATTCATTATACATCTTGTTGGCGTCGGCACTGGCGGCGAAATCGGCAAGCTTCTTGGCCGCTTCCTCGTTCTTCGTGCCCTTCATGATGCCGGTCGCTTCCATATCCCAGCCGATACCTTCCTTCGGCAGGATGACCTCGACCGGCGCGCCCTGGTTCTTCAACTGGACGCCGGGATAGGCGAAGGAAATGCCGACCACATATTCACCGGCGGCAGTAGCCTTACAAGGCTTCGAACCGGAATGCAGGTAGGTGGCGATGTTCTGGTGCAGCTTGTCCATGTAGTCCCAGCCGCCCTTCTCCCCCATCATCTGCAGCCAAGCCGCGACATCCAGGAAGCCCGTGCCCGAGGAACCCGGATTGGGCATGGCGATATGGCCCTTATATTCCGGCTTCAGGAGATCGGCCCAGGATTCCGGTTTGGTGATGCCGGCCTTCTGCGCTTCGACGGTATTGAAGCAGAGGGCGCCGGCCCAGGCATCCATGCCGACCCAGGTCGGCTTGTCGCTGCGGGTATCCTTGAATTCCTGCTTGATCGTCTCATAGCCCTGCGGCTTGTAGCCTTCGAGCATGCCCTGCTTATCGAGCAGCATCAGACTGGTCGCCGCCAGGCCCCAGACCACATCCGCCTGACGGTTGTCCTTTTCCGCCAGGAGACGCGCCGTGATGACCCCGGTCGAATCGCGCTGCCATTCGATGGTGATGCCGGGATTGGCCTTCTCGAAGGCCGCCTTGTAAACCGGGAGCTGTTCCTCCTCGAGCGCCGTATAGACCTTCAGAACTGTATTTGCTTCCGCCACAGCGCTCCACACGGTCAAGGCCGCGATAACGCCGAAGCTCACACCGGCGAACCGGCGGAGAGACTGGTTAATAGATGTCGACATATGAGTTTGTCCTCCACTTGAGAATGGTGCCTTGCCGAACGGGCCCTAACCTCATCACAGACCGGGACAGTTCGATGACACTTCTGTTGTCAGTTCATGACATCATCATATTTCACCATATTGCCATATTTTGCAACATCACAATTCGAAAAGCGGCTATATAATGTCGCAAAATGGACATATGGTCGTTTATTGGCAAAGACTGGCATGACGTGGCGCGGGCGCGCCGGACGGGGGCAAATCAGCAACCCGAAAAGCTCATACGGGGCGATGCAAGGCCACCCCGGCGATCACCAGCAGCACGCCGGTGATCTCTAATGTCGAAGGCAATTGTTGCAGGATCGCAATCCCCATGATGACAGCCACGGCCGGCAACAATGCCAGAAACAGGGCGAAAGTCGCACGCGGCAATCGCGCCATCGCCCATTGATCGCAGATATAGGGAATGACGGAAGACATCAGGCCGACCGCAACGGCCGATGCGAACAATGGCAGCGAGAAAAAAGCAGGGACGGCATCTGTGACGCCGATCGGCAGTCCCGCCAGCATGGCGATTGCCATGGCCAGAGCCAACCGATCGACACCGGTGCCGCCGCCAGCAGCCGCGAGACGATGGCCCAGCACCACGTAGAGAACGAAGAGCGCGCAATTGGCAAAGGCGAAAACATAACCGACAGGCTCGGCAACCAAACGCAGGCTGCTCAGCAAGACAACGCCCAAGCTCGCCAGGAGAAGAGCCGTCAAGTTGCGGCCGTTGCGCAATCCGGCGGCGGCCAGGGCGATCGGTCCCAGAAACTCGATCGCGCCCACCGTTCCCAAAGGCAGGCGGCTGATCGCGATGTAGAAGCACATATTCATCGCCGCCAGGACCCCGCCGAGCGCGACGATCAGATATCGCTCGCCACGGGTCAGCCCTCCGGCATAACGCCAGGGCCGGCGCCAGAGGACCAGGATGACGGCAGCCGTCGCGATGCGCAGCCAGGCGACACCAAGCGGCGGCAATGCTGCGAACAGCAGAACGGCACAAGCCGGCCCGAGATAATGGAAGACCGCGCTGATGATGAAAAAGACATGCGGCGGAAGCCGGGTCGGATTCCAGGCTCGGGAACGTCCGGCACGGGCACGGGCCAAACCATTATCGCTAATCGTATCGATATCTGGATCATGCGCCATACCTTCAGCAAAGACCGATAGGGCCAAGCTGTACATGCCGCTTTAAATGCCGGAAGATCATCGGGCCTTCAGAATGGAAAGGAAATGCCGCCTTGTCCCTTCGCCCCCGTTCTGCTGCTACAGCCGCCCTCCCCTTGCCGGAAATCCTGCGCGACGGACGCAATGTCAAGCTGCTGCGGTTGCTGCGGGATGATCCGCGGATCACTATCTCGGAACTGGCCCGGCAAATCGGCATGTCCGCTCCGGCGGTGCGGGAGCGCGTGCAGCGCCTGGAGGAAGCGGGCGTTATTCGCGGCTATCGCCTCGAGCTGGACCCACAGGCGCTCGGCTTTCCCATCACCGCTTTCGTGCGGATCCGGCCGATGCCGGGCAAACTGACCAAGATCGCCGAATTGGCGCAGCGCCTGCCGCAGGTGGTGGAATGCCACCGGGTGACGGGTGAGGATTGCTTCATCCTCCGGATTCATCTCGATGCGCTGGAGAAACTCGACACCATTCTTGATCGGTTCCTGGCCTACGGCCAGACCACGACATCGCTGGTGCAGTCGACGCCGGTTCCCCTGCGGGGCCTGCCGCTACCCGGCGACAACCGCGGCTAGAGCGCGATGCTTTCAGATTGAAGCACATGTGCTTCAATCTGAAAGCATCGCGCTCTCATTGATTGAAGAGAGATCGTCAATCCAGCGCGGTTGCCGCCAAGCGCGACCTGTCTCAGCCTTCGATGCCTTCCAGGCGGGCGATATACTGTTCGAGCAAGGCGACGCCATAGCCGGTGCCACCGGACGGGGTCATGCCCTTGTCCTTGCCGAGCAGTTCCTTCGACGCGATATCGAGATGCGCCCAGGCATGGCCGTCGACGAACTGATGCAGCAGGGCCGCCGCATAGGCGGCATCGGCCTTGTCCGCATCGGGTGCGAATTGCCGCAGATCGGCGATGGTCGAGGTCAGATCCTGCTCATAGGCGGGATCGAGCGGCAGGCGCCACAGACGCTCACCCACCAATTGGCCGGCTTCCGTGAGGTCGCGCGCCAGCTTGTCGTCATTGCTGAAGAGGCCGGTGAAATACTTGCCCAGCGCCTGCATGACCGAATAGGTCAGGGTCGCAAGATCGATGACGCAACGCGGCTTGTAGTTCTGCACGACATACCACAACGCATCGACCAGAATGACGCGGCCTTCGGCATCGGTGTCGAAGATCTCCATGGTCTTGCCGGCCATGGTGGTGACGACATCACCCGGCTTGAAGGCCGAGCCCGAGGGCATGTTCTCGACCAGAGCGACGATGCCGACCACGTCCACCGCCGCCTTGCGTTCGGCCAAGGCGCGGATCGTGCCGACAACGGCCGCGCCGCCGGCCATGTCGCCCTTCATGGTTTCCATCTGCGCGCCCGTCTTGATGCAAAGGCCGCCACTGTCGAAGCAGACGCCCTTGCCGACCAAAGCGACCGGGCCGTCGCCCTTCTTCTTCCCCTTGGTCCCGTTCCAGCGCAGGATCAGCAGGCGCGGCGGACGCTTCGATCCACCGCCGACGGCGAGCACGCCGCCCATGCCGAGCTTCGCCATGTCTTTTTCATCGAGCGCCTTGACCTCGACACCCAGCTTGCTGAGTTCCTTGGCGCGGGCGACGAAGGTTTCGGGATAGAGCGTCACCGGCGGTTCGTTGGTGAGGTCGCGCGCCAGGGCAATGCCATTGGCGACGGCATCCAGGCGTTCCGCCGTCTTGCGCGCGGCCGTCTGCGCCCCCGTGACAACGGTCAGCGCCTTCAGCGGCTTCGGGTCTTCCGCCGGCCGGCTCTTGCGGTACTTGTCGAAGCGGTAGTTGCGCAGCCGGGCGCCCAGCACCAGATTGGCGGCGAAGCTGCCTTCGTCCAGCTTCAATCCCTTGGGGAGATCGACCAGGACCGTTGCGGCCGGCTCATGCTCGGCCTGCAGATGGGCGACGATCGCGGCTCCCACATCGCGAGCCCCCAGCACCGACAATTCGCGCGGAACGCCGAGACCGACGATCAGCAGGCGGCGCAGCTTCAGCCCGGCCGGCGACAGGATGTCCAGGATCTGCCCCTGCTTGCCGGTGAAGCGCGGCGCGGCCAAGGCACGGCTCAAAGCCCCGTCGCTGGCGCGGTCCAATCCTTCGGCCTGACCGGTCAATTGACGGTCATCGGCCACGAACAAGACCTGGACCGTGGCGCCCGCCGGCACCTTGGCCTGAAAATCGATTTTCATGGATAGCCCCTCTTCTTGCACAAATGCCGCGCCCTGCGGCTGCGCTCCGGTGCTAACCGGCAGGCTGCGAGGTCGCGGCGGGATGAATTCGCGGCGCAGTCAAGCATATTGCGCGCGGCAGGAAAAGGGGATGCTAGGCAGTAATTGCTAAACCTGGCTGACAAGGGGCGGGCCGCCGGATCATGGCGGCCCGCCTTTCTGGTCTGCGGCAAACCGGCTTATTGCCTGCCGGTTTTACCTCGTCTCATCGTCACCCGAGGGCGCCGACTGTATGGATGACGCCGGAACTGAGGCGCCGGATCAGCGTGTAGAGATGGGCGATCGGCTGGAAGATCACCTCATGCTCCCGCTCATAGGTCTGGTGCCAGTCGCCGATATAGGTGGCGATGTCGCCGAAATCGCCCTCGAACTTCACCGGATCGACCTTGGGGAAGATGACGTTCAACTTGCGCACGGCATCGTCGATTTCCAGGTGATAGATCTTCGAGAGCAACTGCTGCCGCGTTATCTCATACTGATCCGAGAAATCCGGGATATGGGTCGAGAGCATGAAGAGCCGCATCAGCAAGGCGATCCGCAGGCCGTGAATGACCCGCAGATTAAAGCGCGCCTCCGGTGGGATCTTCGGGCCGTTGGCGCCAACCAGCGCCAGCCCGTCGCGAAGATCCAGCATGTCCTGCTGGAAGGTCCGATAGATCTTGGCGAGCTTCTCATAGAGCCCCTCACCTTCCAGCAATGCCGCCACCATGCGCAGTTCGGCGGCGCGCTCCGGTTCCTTCGCCTGATAGGCCCGGCTCAGCCACTGACCGGGATCGAAGAGGTCGATATAGCATTTCAGGGCTTCGAGATCGGTGAATTCCAGCGCCCATTCCACCATGCCCAGCAGGCGCCGCATGCGCGGCGAATTGCGATACGCGCGCTGGAAGCGTTCCGGATCGCGCATGATCGCCTGGCCGACGCCACCCACGGTGTTGGCCAGGAAGGCCATCTGCTGCAGGATGCCGTTATGCGGGATCGCCCGCATCTGGGTCGGATGGGTGAGATTGACGCGGGTACTGCCGCCATCATGCTGCCGCTTCAAGGCACGTGAGCCGCTGGGGAACAGCAGATTGGCACCGAACGTATCCAGCAGCGCGGCATAGTTCGGATCGTCCATCACGCGCTCGTTGAAATGGCGGATGGTGATGAAGAATTCCTTGGTGAAGTCCTCTTCCGCCACATAGAGCGGATCGGTATCCACGCCATCCTTCGGTTCCTCGAGAATATATTCGAGGATGCGTGTCACCGAGGTGAAGGCGATGGAGGGCGTGATGAAGAGCAGATAGCCGTCGCCACCCTGGAAACTCACCTCCTCTTTCGCCCGAACATTGTTCTTCTGGAATTGATGCCGGCTGACCGGCGAGGCAACATATTCCAGCCGCGCCCGGAAACTCGACGGGTGGCCACCCCGGCCGATCGATTCCCCATGCGTGTCGAAGATGACGACCTCGACATCGGTGAAGCCGCGATCGCGCATCAGATCGGCCATCTTCAGTCGCAGCCATTCCACCGAGACGGCGGCCACGGTCTGGCCGAGATGGCGGCCGGCATCGGAGAAGCCGGTCTGGATGCAGAGCCGTCCCCGCTTGCGGACATATTCGGCAAAGCTCGGATTCTGCAGAGCCTCGTCGATTACCCGGATCCCGCGCTCGAAGGCCTTGGTGGTTTCGAAAAGCGGCGAGATATCGATACGGTGTTCGACACCGAACAGCTTGGCGAAATAGAGCGCCGACAGCAAGGTCAGCGGCGCCTCGCATTCGGCGATCAGAAAGCGGACCGGTGTCGTCGCGTCGATATATTTCAGCATCTGGGCGACGATCATGAAGAGACGCTTGGCCGAGGTCCGTTCCGCCATGATCGAGGCAAAGCTGATGCTCATCGGCTTTACTTCAGTCAGCAGGCGCGAAAGCGATGCCAGATAGCTGCGCTTGCGGGCCGGATCGTCCGGCGCGGTTTCCATGTCGATCAGCTTGCGGATCGCATTATGGATCTGGACCGAATTCAAGCGCACATGCGTATGCGCCATGCCGAGACCGTGATTGCCGATTTCCGCCCGCAGGATCAACAGGCGGCGGCGCGCGGCCGGCTTCTTCGTCAGGTCCAGCGCCCGCTGCACCAGCTCCAGCAACTGCGTCGAATCGATCAGGCGAAGATCGCGCCCGTCATGCATCCGCTTGGCGATACGCCGCACCTGTTCGTGCCAGGGCTCAGGACTCGCGGAATTGCCGTCGCTGCTGAGCACATCCATCTCATCGCTGACCTCCTTGATCGCCAGCGCGAGACGGCTTTCCAGCAGCTCCAGCAGATGGGACAGCTCGACACCCTGCTTGTCGCGACCGAGATCGGTGCGCAAGGCCTGGACATCGGTCAGATATTGCTCCAGTTGCAGGGCCTGCAATTTCAGGCGCTTGCAGAAGGTATCGCTCCATTTGATGTCAGAGCGTCCATCGAGATCGTAGCCGACCCAACTGGCGATGGTCAGCAGCTTGGGCGACAATGTCTCCCAATCCTGCGGATAAAGCTCGGCGGCAACGTCGAAGAGCAGATCGTAAACCCGGCGCAAGGCCCGCTGCATGTTGCGGATGGCCTCGATCGACAGGTCATGTTCATAAGCGAGATCGATCTTCTGTGGCGCCCGATGCTCGACGGCCCTGGCGAAGCCGAGGCGGCGCTTGCGTTCCGTCGCCCCGAGATTGCCACCGTCGATATCCCGGCTGGTCGCCAGCTCCGCCATCACCCGCATCATGCCGGTCGTCTGGCTGAAGGTCGGATGCGCCGTCACGACGATACCGAACAACTCACGCTCCAGAACCGCCTTGAACTCGGCGAAGGGCCGGACCGCCGGCTTGCTGTCGCGCTTGCCGCCGGTTGAGCTTGTGCCCGGCCCGGTGGCCAGACGGCGGATCGCCTCCTTGAGCGAGGCGACATTTTTTGCGTCATCGCGCTCGCCCAGATAGTCGCCGAGCCGGGCGGCCCGGTGCTGGAAGGCCTGGACCGTCATTTCCTGGACCAGCGTCTCGATCCCGCCATAAGTCAGGCTGCCTTTATCGAGACGCTTGTTGATATCGAGGGCCAGCAATTTGACCGAGTTGCCGAAAGGATTGCGATCGCGCAAAGAGGCGAGATCGTTGAAGGCAGCCTCCAGCTCCTGCCCCACCTTTGCCGGATCGAGGCCGGTCTGCTGGGGAAAGACCCGGGCCAAGGGCACCAGGTCCGGCCCCAGGGTCGAGAGTATCTGAGGATCGGCCGCCAACTGGCTTTTCCTCGAACTGCCACGCAAGCCGATCCGCGCCGCGCCGCCCGACGATCTTGCCTGGCCGTTTTGTTTCTGCCGGTTGTCCGGCTTCGGGGCTTTTGCCTGTGCTGCGCTGCCGCGCTTGGTCGCCGGCTTGCCCTGGTGGTTGGTCTTCTCTCGTACGGCCTTCGTCCGCTCGCTCATCGCGCTACCCCAATTCTTCAAACACTGATCCGTGACGATCACCGCCGGACGTCCAAAACAAAAGCCCGGTGCCGCGAACTGAGCGCCGGCACCGGGCTTCCAAGTTGAACCCGATCAGGCGGCAGCTTTGCCGAGGGCTTTCAGCATGGTCGTGCCCAATTCGGCGGGCGACGGTGCAATGGTAATACCCGCCGAGCGCAGAACCTCGATTTTTTCCGCCGCACTTTCGCCACCACCCGACACAATGGCGCCGGCATGACCCATGCGGCGGCCCGGAGGCGCGGTGACGCCGGCGATAAAGCCGACCACCGGCTTCTTACGCTTCGACTGTTTCAGGAATTCGGCGGCCTCGTTTTCCGGCGTACCGCCGATTTCGCCGATCATGATGATGGCATCGGTGTCGTCATCGGCCAGGAACAGCTCCAGGCAATCGGTAAAGCTGGTGCCGTTGACCGGATCGCCACCGATCCCCACCAGCGTCGACTGGCCAAGGCCCGCCGCCGTCGTCTGGGTCGCCGCTTCATAAGACAGGGTACCGGAACGGGAGACGACACCGACCCGGCCAGGCTTGTGAATATAACCCGGCATGATGCCGATCTTGCAGCCGCCCGGCGTGATGAGACCAGGGCAGTTCGGGCCGATGACGCGGGAATTGGAATGCACCAGTTCCTTGCGCACCCGCGCCATGTCCTGAACCGGGATACCGTCGGTGATCGCGACGATCAGCTCGATCCCCGCATCGATCGCTTCCAGGATCGCGTCCATGGCATAGATCGGCGGCACATAGATGGCGCTGGCATTGGCGCCGGTCTTGGCCCGTGCCTCGGCCACGGTGTCGAAGACCGGCAAGTTGAGGTGGGTGCTGCCGCCACGGCCCGGCGTGACGCCCCCCACCATCTGGGTGCCATATTCAATCGCCTGCTGCGAGTGGAACGTCCCCTGCGTGCCGGTGAAGCCCTGGCAGATGACCTTGGTGTTCTTGTCGACAAGGATCGACATGCTTACGCCCTCCCCGCTGCAGTTTTATTGACGCCTTCCTTGCCGTTGACGGCGGCGACGATCTTGCTGGCCGCATCAGCCAGGGTGCTCGCCGTGATGATGGGCAGGCCGGATCCCTGCAGGATCTCCCGCCCAAGATCGACATTGGTCCCCTCCAGGCGCACCACCAGCGGCCGGTCGAGGCCAACCTCCCGGGCCGCGCCGACGATCCCTTCGGCGATCGAATTGCAGCGCATCATGCCACCGAAGACATTGACCAGGATGCCCTTCACCTCTGGGTCGCTGAAGATCAGCTTGAAGGCGCAGGCAACCCGTTCCTTGGTGGCGGCACCGGCGATATCCATGAAGTTGGCCGGCTTGCCGCCATAGAGCTTGATGATGTCCATGGTCGACATGGCGAGGCCCGCACCATTGACCATGCAGCCGATATCGCCTTCCAGCTTGACGTAATTGAGGTCGTGGCGCGCCGCCTCGACTTCCAGCGGATCGGCCTCGTCATTGTCGCGCAGATCCTCGATGTCGCGATGCCGGAACAGCGCGTTGTCATCGAAGGTCATCTTCGCATCTAGGGCGATCAGCTTGTTGGCCTTGGTGACGACCAGCGGATTGATCTCGATCAGGCTGGCATCGTTCTCGACGAAAGCCTTGTTCATGGCCACCAGCAGGCGGACGAATTTGTGAACCTCGCGATCCTTGAGGCCCAGCGAGAAGGCAACCTTGCGGGCATGGAAGCTCTGCATCGGCGTTGCCGGCGGCAACTGCACCTTGATGATCTTCTCGGGCGTCTTCGCCGCCACTTCCTCGATATCCATGCCGCCCTCGGTCGAGGCGATCACCGCCACGCCGCCGGTCTTGCGGTCGATCAACTGCGCCACATAGAGCTCGCGCGCGATTTCGCTGCCCTGCTCGATATAGACGCGCTTCACTTCCTTGCCTTCGGGGCCGGTCTGATGCGTCACCAGACGCATGCCCAGCATTTTATCGGCTGTCGCGACCACTTCCTTCACGGAGCGGCAGACCTTGACGCCGCCGGCCTTGCCGCGGCCGCCGGCATGGATCTGGGCCTTCACCACCCAGACCGGGCCATCGAGTTCCTCGGCCACGGATTCTGCTTCGGCGGGCGTGTGGGCAACGTCGCCGCGCGGTACCGGTACGCCATAGCGCCGGAGAATTTGTTTAGCTTGATATTCATGGATATTCATGCACCCCTCCCCGCCCGCATTTTCCGGGCATCGTCACAGCCGTTTGCCGAGCCGCTGCTGAATTGGTGACGTAGGTCGGGTGGCCATTGTGCTGCTTGGCCTTTGAGCCGGAAATGCCGGCTACCACGTCATTCAACAGCGACGATGTAGTGAGTGTGGCACGGCCTGGGGTGTACTAAAACAATCCCTGACTTTGCCCACTTCCTATCATCCGGCACGCGATCACTCTGGTCGCGCGATGAATGACGCTTAAACACTATTTTTTATTACTCGGGCCCTGAACGTGACCTCCCGATCACGTACTATCTATCTTATTTCATTGACTCTTCTCGGATGTTCTAATTTCGACTAGGATCAGGGCGAAAGCGTCACATTCTTCTTCGAGTCGCTGGAAAATTGTCGGACCGATGGCGTTAACCTATTGTCAGACCGATGAAATCGCTCTGCGACCTCGGCTGAGCGCACATTTGCTAGGCCAATTTGTCGCAGTGCTCCTGGGCCTAGGCTTCCTGTCCGGATGCGCGGCGACGAAACATCCGGACACGACCGGTTGGTCAGCCCTGCCGTCGACGACGCCCAGCGACTATCGCGAGATCGCAGCACCTGGCATGTCCTGCGTCCCCTATGCCCGTCGTGAATCCGGTCTCGGTCTGCGTGGCGATGCCTATACCTGGTGGAACAGCGCCGCCGGCACATATGATCGCGGGCAGGTGCCCCGCCCCGGCGCCGTGCTGGTTCTCAGCAAGACCAGCCGGCTGCAATCCGGGCATCTCGCCATCGTCTCCCAAGTCATCGGCCCAAGACAGATCCTGGTCGATCACGCCAACTGGGTCCCCGGCCGCATCATCGTCAACATGCCGGTCATCGATATTTCCGAGAACAATGATTGGACGGCTTTACGGTTCTGGTATCAGCCTGCGAAAACATTCGGCGATACCTATGCCGCTTTGGGTTTCATCTACCGGCCAGACAGCGTGGCAACGCCGGTTGCCCGCAAGACGCAGACACCCGCCCCACAGCCACCTGCGATCACACCCGATCAGACAATCGTGATTTCCGGCAGCGGCGTTTCAGTCAGCCCTGCCTCAATCGGCCAGTAATTCAATCGGCTAGTGAGCCGACCGTCATGCTCTTGCCGATCCCGCCGATCGCGGGCAGGGACTCCCGCGCGACATCGGCAGCCTTCGGCAGCTTGATACGGCGTTTAACGAGGCCGTTCTCATGCAGCCAGGCAAGCGTGTCATAGAGCGTCTGGCGCAATGGCCTGACTTGCCATCCCAATTCGCGGCGGGCTTTGTTGCAATCGAAAGCCATGGAACTGCGCGCCAGCCTGACACCCGTCAGGGGCGCAATCGGCGGCCGTTTGGTGAGATTCGCGAGGCCCTCGCTGACCAGTGCCGAGACATAAGCCAGGCTATAGGGAACTTTCCAGCGGGTCATGCGCACGCCGGTCAAGCGGGTCAGTTCGCGCAGGAGATCACCCAGGCTGAGATTCTCGTTGCCGAGAATATAACGCTCGCCGATCCGGCCGCGCTCCGCTGCCAGGACATGACCGTAGGCGGCATCGCGTGCATCGACCAGATTGAACTCGCAATCGAGATAGGCAGGAGTGGTGCCGTTAACGAAGCCGAGGGTCATCTTGGTCGGTGGTGTCAATAATTGGTCGCCGGGCCCGAGCGGCATTGTCGGGTTGACGATAACCAGCGGCAGACCAGTTGCGGCGGCCCGGTGCGCAGCTTCTTCCGCGCGGAATTTCGACTGGCAATACGGTCCCGGCATGTCCTCGATCTGCAGCCGCACCGTTTCATCGATCAAGGCGCAATTGGAGGTCCGGTGCGCCCTGGCGCTCTTCAGGATCGATTCCGTGGATGTATAGACGAAGCGTTCAATCGGCCGACGGGCGGCCTCTTCGAGCATCCGGCAGGTGCCGAGATAATTGACCTCATTGAAATGCCCCGGCTTGGCCGACCACAAATTCGGGTCGGCGGCGAGATGGAATACCCGATCGATCCCGTCCATCGCCTTCCTGACGGTCGACGCATCGGTGATCGATCCCCGGATCGTGTCGATCCCAGCGGCGATACCGGTCTTCGTACATCCTTGCCAGGGTCGCAAATCGAGGACGCGGACCATATCCCCGCGTTCCCGGAGCGCCTCGACCAGATGCCGGCCGATGAATCCGCATCCCCCTGTCACCAAAGATCGATACGACATCGTCTTGTACTTTCCATCCTCACTTTCGTCCGGCATGATTTGGCGGAAATTACCAAACCTGTCAAATTGCTGACATAAAATACGAACCCAGTGGTGATCTTGCGCACGATACGCACTCGTCTGGCTTGGTTGGGCCTGTTCGGGATCAGCCTTGTCAGTACGATCAACCTTCAAACCGGGGTGGCAGCGGCCCGGGAGGCGATAGACAGTTCGCCTTCAGCCGCCCTCGTAACCGGTTTGTTCAACCAGATAATGGAGGTAACGTTCCCCATTGCCCCAGGTTCCAGCTCATCGGCTGGCGCCTATCCAGATAATCTTATGGGCGGCACGAGTGCCGGTGGATTGGCGGCATCTCCAGAGTCGCAGAACCTTACGCAAACCTATTCTGCGCGCGTCATGGCCCTGCGGCAAATCCTATCTGCTGCGGTCGATTCCGATGGAATCGCTCATTTCATCCTCGGTCGATACGCCAATGCCGCTCGCCAATCTCAGGCGAACAGCAATTCGGCAAATCGGCCGGCACGCAGTCCCGGCGACGGCTTCCTCGATTTCGCCGCTGCCACCGTTGCGAAACTGGGCTCGGCAACACCTGCCTCATCTGCAAAGCCGCCTAAGCGCCCGACGCTCAGCATCTTCCATATGACGGTTGACCATGATCAGGTCCGGTTGGTGGCCAGCGAACTGGCCCTGCCCAACGGCAAGGTTCTGCCCTTGACCTGGAAAGTCTCCGAACAAGCCGGCACCCTGAAAATCGAAGATGTCGATTGCCTGGGTATCAGCCTGCGCCTCATGCTTCGCAGTGCCGTTGCGCATGCGGCAGCCGAACACCCCGATGAGATTGGCAATCTCGGCCAATTGCTCGGCACCACCGCCCCCTTCGGCGGCTCCTTCAGCCACGACGCTCCGACCGGCGGCACGGCCCCTTGATCATGACGTCCGCTCCACGAGGGGCCGATATTTGCGGCACATATCACATTAGAGTGTTCGGATGATCACGGATCACAATCCTGACATGACTTTCAACCGTCACTCTGCTATGACCCTGCCAGCCGGCCTTCTGGGGGCTGTAATTCGCTGAAAAATTTGGATTCTGGCTGCTGCACGCTTGGCCGCGCCGGCCGCGCCTGAGCCGTCGGGGGGCTTAGTAATCACCCCGCCGCTGCAGCACCTGTTATGAATTCCGTAGGCTTTTGATTGTCCGATGCTTGAGAATTTTGTCGCCAAGATCGTTTCCGCCAGTGCTCGACGCCCGCTGGCGATGGTCATCGCCCTGCTCTTGCTCACTGTCGTAGCGGGTTTCTACACGGCCCAGCATCTACGCATGGATTCCGACACGGCGAACATGATTTCGCCGGATTTGCCCTGGCGCAAAGAATACGCCCATTTCAATCAACTCTTCCCCGAGAACAGCGGGCTCCTGATCGCCGTCATCGACGGCAAGACGCCCGATCTCACCGAACAGGCGACGATCGCCCTCTTCGATAAGCTGAAAGACCGCGAGGACCTGTTCACCTCGGTGCGGCGCCCCGATAGCGGCCCCTTCTTCGACCGTTACGGCCTCATGTATCTGCCGACGGAAGATGTGCAGAAGGTCGCCGATTCCGTCATCAAGGCGCAGGCCTTCGTCGGCAGTCTCAAGGCCGACCCCAGCATCCGCGGCCTGATGCATGTCCTGGACCTGGCGCTGGAAGGCATTGCCCAGCATGCCGCCAAGATCGAGGAAGTCGAAAAACCTCTTTCCGCCGTGGCCAGCACCCTCTCGGCCACCTTGAGCGGCGACAATACACCGCTGTCCTGGCGCAGCCTGATGATCGACCGGAAGATCGATCCGCGCGAGTTGCGCCACCTGATCCTCATGCAGCCGAAGCGCGATTTCGGCGCGTTGGAGCCGGGCGCCAAGGCAACCGCCTTCGTGCGCCAGACCGTGAAGGATCTCGGCCTGACAGCCGATAACGGGATCACCGTCCGCCTGACCGGCCCCGTCGCTTTGTCGGACGAGGAATTCGGAACCCTGGCCGAAGGCATGGGCTGGGCCCTCGTGGTTTCGATCATGCTGGTGCTGGGCCTGCTCTTCCTGGCCCTGCGCTCGGCGAAACTTATTGCCGCGACCTTCGTGACGCTGCTCTTCGGCCTTGTCCTGACCTTCGCCTTTGCCGCTGTCGCCATCGGCTCACTCAATCTGATCTCCGTCGCCTTCGCCGTCATGTTCATCGGCCTGTCGATTGATTTCGGGATTCAGTTCGGCGTCCGCTTCGGCCAGGAGCGCTTCGAAGCCAATGACGGCACCGCCCTGGAGCGCACGGGCCGCGCCATGGCCCGGCCATTGACGTTAGCGGCAGCGGCTATCGCGGTCGGCTTCCTGTCCTTCCTGCCAACGGATTACCGGGGTGTCTCAGAGCTGGGCCTGATCGCCGGCGCCGGGATGACGATCACCCTGATCCTCAATCTCACCCTGCTGCCCGCCTTGCTCGCCTTGCTCAATCCGCGCGGCCTGCCCCTCGACATGGAGACACCCTGGATCGCCGAGCTTGATCAGGTTCTGCTCCGTCGCCGCTGGCAGGTTCTCGCCGCCTGGGGTGTCGTTGCCTTGCTTGGTGCCGTTCTCAGCACTCAGCTCAAATTCGATTTCAATCCGCTGCATCTCAAAGACCCGAATGCGGAATCCGTCGCCACGATCTATGACCTGATGCGCGATCCGCTGCGTACGCCCTACGAAGTCGAGGTTCTGGTCCCCGACCAGGCCGCCGCCGCTGAGATGCTGACCAAGCTGAAGGCGCTGCCGGAAGTCTATGCCGCCATCACCGCCACCTCCTTCATCCCGAAAGACCAGGATAAGAAGCTGGCGATCCTCGACGATCTCAACATGCTCGTCGGCCCCAGCCTGTCGCCGGCGATCGTCAGGACGCCACCCACCATCGACGAAGATCGCGCCGCCATGCACCGGACCGCGACGAAGCTGCGCGACACCGCCGAATCCTCGGATATCGCCCAGCAATTGGCGCGCCTGCTGGACCAGGCCGCCAGTGCAGATCCCTCGGTCTTTCCGCAAATGCGCCGGGCCTTGATCGGCGGACTGGGGCCGCGCCTGGATGCGCTCGCTTTGGCCATGACGGCGACGAAGCTGACGGTGGACACTTTGCCGGAAGAGATCCACCGCGACTGGGTCGCGCCGGGTGGCGAGGTGCGCATCATGGTGGTGCCGTCGGGCGATGCCAACAGCAATCGCACGATGGAACGCTTCGTCAATGCAGTGCGGAGCGTCGCTCCCCAGGCGACCGGCCCGGCGATCCAGATCTATGAATCGGGCCAGGCCGTGGCACGCGCTTTCCGGGACGCAACGCTCTGGGCGCTGGGCGCGATCATGATCCTGCTGCTGCTGATCGTGCGCCGCCCCTGGGACGTCTTCCTGGTTCTCTGCCCGCTGCTGGTGGCGGGGCTCACGACCGTGGCGCTGCTGGTGCTTTTCAAGATATCGCTCAATTTCGCGAATATCATCGCCCTGCCGCTGCTGCTCGGGATCGGCGTCGCCTTCAATATCTATTTTGTCGTCAACTGGCGCCGGGGCATCAGCGGCCCGCTGCAAACCAGCACCGCGCGCGCCGTGCTGTTCAGTGCGCTGACCACCGGTTCCTCCTTCGGCAGCCTGGCCCTGTCCAGCCATCGGGGAACCGCGGGCATGGGGCTGATCCTCCTGATGTCGCTTGCCATCATGCTGGCGACGATCTTCGTCTTCATGCCCTCGCTGCTGGGACCGCCGCCCAAGAAGAAGTAGTCAGAAGCTGCTGCCCTCGTAGCGTTGCCGTTCACGGAAGCGACGGACCTTCGCGATGGTGCCGCAAGCCCGGCCATCGGGCTGGCCTTTTGTCATGCCGCACCATTTCTTGCTCTGATTCCGTGTCCAGTCATAGAAGACCCATTGGCAATCCTCGCAGGCACGCAGCCGCGACCAGTGCTGCTGGATCAGCGCATCCGTGACAATCGCCACCAGGCGCCCGGTGAAACCCGCACCATCATGGGCTGACGCCGCGGGTGTCAGGCTGGCATCGTCCACCAGGAGATGAAGCCCGGCGGGAACCTCCCGCAGCCAACGGTTCAAATGCGCTGCCCGCGCGCCCCCCGGCTGCAAGGCGCCCCGCAAATCGGCCCGCAGGTCTTGCAGGCGTTCCAGCGTGTCGGTGGCGGCACGGGCATATCCGGGGAAAGCCTCGTCCCAAGCCTCCGCATCCAGCATCAGTTCCGGCAGATAATCCGTCGCCATGCGCGTGTCATTGGGGATGGCCCAGGTATTGATGAAACGCCGGACCACTTCCAGCTCGCCGGGGGCCTCCTGTTGAGACGACATGTAACCTCCTAATCAATTTAGGCGGTTGACACAGTCAATCACCTATGTAACCTTCAAATTATATACGATAGTTACAAGATTTGCAGCATTGCCATCGCCGCCGACACCGTGCGTTTCGGGGAACGAGGGATATGTCCGGGCATGCTCCGACGGGGATTTCGACGGCAAAACGGGAGGAGATCGCGATGCGGACCGTTCTGCGCAATTATCGCCAGATTCCGGCGCCGCTCTGGGCCTTGCTGGCGACACAATTCCTGATGAATGCCTCGCATTTCATGGCGATTCCCCTGCTCGCCGTCTACATGCTGAAGACCCTTCATTTCGGGCCGGTGCAGATCGGCACCGTCATGACCTTGAATCTGATCGCCGCCCAGGCCCTGCCCCTGCTGACCGGAATGATGGCGGATCGCCTGGGCGCGCGACCGCTCATGATGGCCGGCCTTCTGCTCCGGGCCGCCGGCATGATCGGCTTTGCCTTCTGGCAGAATTGGCTCGTCTTGGCCGCACTGGCTTTCCTCATGGGAACCGGCTGTTCGCTCTACGGTTCCGGGATTTATGGCCTGTTCGGCCGGCAGCCCCAGCCGCTCGCGGCGCGCATCTTCGTGCTCAACAACCAGATGCTCAATCTCGGCGTCGTCCTCGGGCCGCTTCTCGCAAATATCGTCGCTCCCATCGATATCCATCTGCCCTTCATCGCCAGCGGCGGGCTCTTTCTCGCCTTGGCCATCTGGTCGCTCACCTTGTCCGGCATCGACCGGCATCACGGCGTGCCGACCGGCATGCTGCTCAGCTTGAAACGCGTCGCCGGCAATCGGCGTTTCCTCGTCTTTCTCGCCGTGTCGCTGCCCTGGTGGTTCCTTTTCACCCAGCTCTATGTCGCTTTTCCCGTGCGCATGATCCAGATCGCCGGCGCAGCCGATGTACCAACCCTTTTCCTGGTCAACGGCATTGCCGGCTTCCTCTTCATGTTGGCCTCGATGACCGTTTTCGAGCGGATCCGCGGCAGCAGGCTTCTGCCTTACGGTTACCTGACCGTGGCGATCCTCTATGCCATCGTCCCGCTCTCCTCCGCCGTCTGGTGGTTCCTCGCCTTCGTCACGCTCTATACGATGGTCGAGACGCTCATGCTGCCAGCACTGGAGACGCTGACCGCCGAGCTCGCATCCGCAGGCAGCCAGAGCACCTTTTTCGGCGCCCTCAGCCTGGCCTGGGCCGTCGCCGGCACGGCCGGTTACTATGCCGGGACCTGGCTCAGTCTCACCGCCGATCCGCTTGTAACCTGGGGGTTTTTCGGTATGGTCGGGCTTCTGGGCGCGGTTTTCGCGGGGTGGTTCGTCCTGACCGAAAAACCGGGCTTAGCCATTCCCGGTTCCCTGGAAACGGCCTGATAACTCGTGTTAACAACCGGCCGTTGGCTTTCTTGCCAAGCCCGCCGGGCCACGCTATATAGGCAAGGTCGACGGATTCAAGTCTGGCATGCTCTCCATAGCTCGTGATCGAGCGCCGGACCTGCCCTGCCCTACAATCTGAAGAAATCGACTGCACAGGGTTCTGTGCACCTGAAACTTGTCAAAGGAATATCAAATGGCTATCGGAACCGTGAAGTGGTTCAACGCGTCCAAGGGCTACGGTTTCATTCAACCGGAAGATGGCTCGGCAGACGTCTTCGTCCACATCTCGGCGGTGGAGCGTTCGGGTCTCGGCACGCTGCGCGACGGTCAGCGTATCAGCTTCGAGCTGGAACGCGATCCGCGTCGCGGCAAGACCTCGGCGACCAACCTGCAGTCGGCCTGAGCAGTCTTTCACAAGACCGCAGAGTCACGAAAGGGGAGCGGTTCACCGCTCCCCTTTCTGATTCAGGCACAACGCCTCAAGACACGACCCCACCCTGCTGCGCGCGTGCATCGGCGATCAAGGCCAGGACTGCTGCCGATGCAAGACGCGCACTTCGATGATCGGCGCGACTGGTCAAAGCAATCGGCACGCGGCATCCCAGAACGATCCCGGCACTGGCGGCATTGGCGAAATAGGTTAACTGCTTCGCCAGCATATTGCCCGCTTCCAGATCCGGCACGAGCAGGATATCGGCACGGCCCGCCACCTCAGAGGCAATCCCTTTGCTGGCTGCGGCCTCCGGGCTGATGGCATTGTCGAAGGCGAGCGGCCCGTCGATCAGGCCGCCCGTAATCTGGCCACGATCGGCCATCTTGCAGAGCGCCGCCGCATCCAAGGTCGAAGGCATCTTGGGACTGATGGTCTCGACTGCCGCAAGCACCGCGAGACGCGGCTGGGTAATACCGAGAATATGCGCCAGATCGATGGCGTTCTGCGCGATGTCGCGCTTACCCTCGAGGTCGGGAGAAATATTGATCGCCGCATCGGTGATCAGCAGCAAGCGGGCATAGGCCGGCACCGCCATGATGAAGACATGGCTGGCCCGCCGCGCGGTCCGCAATCCATCGGCCGCCACGGCGGCTCCCATCAATTCATCGGTATGCAGGCTGCCCTTCATCAGGCCCGCGACCTCGCCAGCCCGCGCGGCAGCGACGGCGGCGGCGGCGGCGGCATGACTATGCTCGGTATCGATGCGCTGATACTTGCCGATATCCAGACCGGCCTGAGCGGCGGCGGCTTCGATCTTGCGTTGCGGTCCCACCAGCACGGGAGAGATCAGCCCCTGCTCAGCCGCCTCGACGGCACCCGCGACGGATTCCGCATCGCAGGGATGCACCACGGCACAAGGAACCGGCGCCTGGCTATGTCGCCGCGCCAGCAAGGCCGACAGAAGATCGGGTTGGGTATCACTCACGGGCAGCCTCACCCTTGGTTCAACCCCGCTCTGCGCAGGATCATGGATCGGGGATGAAGCCTAGCTATTTTCGTCAGTGCTGAGAAGCGCCGGGACACCGTAGAGCAGAGACAGCTTAGAACAAAACACCCAGGATCGACGGACAGAGCCGATCCTGGGTGTGTCTGGTTCTTTCAGGAAGACAGGGCCTCAGGCCCCCTTCTTCAATTCCGCAATCTTCTGCTCAAGGACCGCAATCAATCCCTTGGCGCCGCCCTTGCGAACGGTATCGGAGAAGTCCGAGCGCATGCGGGCCATCTCGGAAATCGTCCCGCTGAGATAGATATCGATGATCTTCCAGCCCTTATCGCCCTGGCGGAAGACATAGTTGAGCTGAACCGGCTCACCATCCGCACGGACGATCTTGCTTTCGATCAGTTTCCGATCGGCGCTCGGCTGCTTCTCATCGCCGACCACGAACTTCTGGCCGTCGAAATCCTTGAACCGCGCGGCATAGGTCGTGACCATGTAGCGGGTGAAGACTTCCAATACGGCCGACCGGTCATCGGCCGACATATTGGTCCATTCCTGGCCAACGGCGATCTTCGCCATGATCGGCACGTCGAAGGTCTGGTCGATGATCGGCGCCAGTTTCTGATACCGGCCGTCGAAGCCGAGCTGCTTACCCTGCTTCATGCAGTCCAGCAGCACGTCATAGAAGGCCTGAACCTTCGCCTTCGGATCGTCGGCATCAGCCCAGGCCGGCGCGGCCTTGAAGCCGGCGGCCAGCGTCACGGCGGCCGTCGCACCGACGGCCGCGAGCAGGAAGTGACGACGATTGGTCATCGCTGAGCGACGCTCTGAGAAACACCCAAGCATTGTAATACCGTTTCCACAATGTGAACCGCGTTCAGCCGGGCGATGTCATACTGCTTCTGCGGCGTCTCATGGTCGATGAAGATATCCGGCAGCACCATCGGACGAATCTTCAGCCCGCTGTCCAACAACCCGGCTGACGCCAGATGATGTAGGACATGGCTCCCGAAACCGCCAATCGAACCTTCCTCGATGGTGATCAAGACTTCGTGTTCACGCGCCAGTCGGTTGACCAGGTCGGTGTCCAGCGGCTTGCAGAAGCGCGCATCGGCCACCGTGGTCGACAAGCCCTTCGCCGCGAGATCATCCGCCGCCTTGAGCGATTCCTGCAGACGCGTGCCATAGCTGAGCAGCGCGACCTTGGTACCCTCGCGGATGATTCGGCCCTTGCCGATCTCCAGCACGGAACCGCGTTCCGGCAGGGGCACGTTGTAGCCTTCGCCGCGCGGATAACGGAAAGCGCTGGGACGATCGTCGATCGCCGCCGCCGTCGCCACCATATGCATCAGCTCCGCTTCATCGGCGGGAGCCATCAGCACGAAATTCGGCAGGCAGCCGAGATAAGCGATATCGAAGCTGCCGGCATGGGTCGCACCATCGGCACCGACCAAACCGGCCCGGTCCATGGCGAAGCGTACCGGCAGGCTCTGCAGGGCGACGTCATGAACGATCTGGTCATAGCCGCGCTGCAGGAAGGTCGAATAGATCGCCGCGAAAGGCTTCATCCCTTCGCAGGCCATGCCGGCGCAGAAGGTCACCGCATGCTGCTCGGCGATGGCGACGTCGAAGCAACGATCCGGGAAAGCCTTGCCGAAGACATCGAGGCCGGTTCCCGACGGCATCGCCGCGTTGACGGCAACGATCTTGTCGTCAGCCTTGGCCTCGGCGACCAGAGCCTTGGCGAAGACGCCGGTATAGCTCGGCGCCTTGGGCGTCGACTTCTGCTGGATGCCGGTCGCGACATCGAACTTGACCACGCCATGATACTTGTCGGCCGACTTCTCGGCCGGCGGATAGCCATGCCCCTTCTCGGTCACGACATGCACCAGCACCGGGCCCGGCTCGTCGGAATTGCGCAGGTTCTGCAGCACCGGCAGCAGATGGTCGAGGTTATGACCGTCGATCGGGCCGATGTAATAGAAGCCCAATTCCTCGAACAGGGTGCCGCCCGAGATCATGCCACGGGCATATTCCTCGGCTCGCTGCGCAGCGCGCTGCAGACCCGAGGGAAGGATCTTGCTGAAATCCTTCGCCAGATGCCGGAACGAGCGGAAGGACGAGGACGAGATCGAGCGCGACAGATAGGCGCTCAAAGCACCGACCGGCGGGGCGATCGACATGTCGTTGTCGTTGAGAATGACGATCAGACGGTTATCCATCGACCCGGCATTGTTCATCGCCTCATAGGCCATGCCGGCGCTCATCGAGCCGTCGCCGATGACGGCGATGACATTGCGCTTGCGGCCCTGCAATTCGCTGCCGACCGCCATGCCGAGGCCGGCCGAGATCGAGGTCGAGCTATGGGCCGCGCCAAACGGATCGTATTCGGATTCCGAGCGCTTGGTGAAACCGCTCAGCCCACCGCCCTGGCGCAGGGTGCGGATCCGGTCGCGGCGACCGGTCAGAATCTTATGCGGATAGGCCTGATGCCCGACGTCCCAGATCAGTCGATCATAGGGTGTGTCGAACACGTAATGAATCGCGGTCGTCAGTTCGACCACACCGAGCCCGGCGCCGAGATGCCCACCGGTCACCGAAACGGCATCGATGGTTTCCTGACGCAGCTCATGAGCCAATTGCCGCAGATCAGCGGGGTCCAACTGGCGCAACTGCGCCGGCGTTGTCACGCGATCCAAAAGCGGTGTCTTGCTGGCAACCGTCACGTCTCTTACCTTTTCTTCAAATACGCCAATACCGCACTCTCTCCCAATTTCGTGGAAAAGAGTCAGCCACGCGGGGAATCAGGATCGATTGCAACCGATTCCACCGGGAGCTTTCACTTCACTACAGCGTGCAGGGGCAACTGCAAAGTCCGCAGCTTATAGGCAAAGATGCATTCAATTGCCAGCCCAATGGCATCTCCAGCACAGCTTCGCGATAACGTTAATCTTTCACCTGTCAGGCAGTTGACGAAACGCCAACGACTCAACCCAAGGTACACCGCTAAGCCTTACAGGGAGTGTGCCATTATCGACATATGACACGTATCACAGTCTCGCGAGAGAACCGCGACAGGCAGCCGCAAGCTGAATTGGCGACACTACGCGCCAGCTTGAGTTGCGACAAAAATATGTCACAAAATCATGCGATTACCTGCGTCGAGCGACCCAAAATCTCAGTCCGCGCTGCGGTCCCGCGCATGTCTCTAAAATTTTTGAGGTTATATTTTGGCGCCCCGGCGCTTTCGCAAAAGCGAAAAAATGTCTAGATTGGCTTGATTCCAATCGGAAAACCGACGAAAAGCTGCGATCCGGATTGCACTGACCCACCCGGTCATCGCGGCTGAGAAACTAAAGGAGCATATCGTGGCGGTACCTTTACGGCAGGCGTTGCGTGTTGGCGCTTACGTCATGAAGCAGCATCTCGCTGGACGGAAGCGCTATCCGCTCGTCCTCATGTTGGAACCCCTGTTCCGTTGCAACCTCGCCTGCGCCGGCTGCGGCAAGATCGATTATCCCGACGAGATCCTCAATCAGCGCATCTCGGTGAAGGATGCCCTGCACGCCGCCGAGGAATGCGGCGCGCCGATGGTCTCGATCGCCGGCGGCGAGCCGCTGCTGCATCGTGAGATGCCGGAGATCATCGAAGGCCTGATCGCCCAGAAGCGCTTTGTCTATCTCTGCACCAATGCGCTGCTGATGGAAAAGAAGATGGATCAGTACAAGCCATCTCCTTATTTCACCTGGTCGGTGCATCTGGACGGCAGCAAGGACGAGCACGACAAATCGGTCTGCCAGCAGGGTGTCTATGACAAGGCGGTGGAAGCCATCGCCAAGGCGAAGGCCGCCGGCTTCCGCGTCAACATCAACTGCACCTTCTTCGACGGCACCGATCCGGCCCGCGCCGCCAGCTTCTTCGATGACGTGATGGCCATGGGTGTCGACGGCATCACGGTGTCGCCGGGTTACGCCTATGAGCGCGCGCCCGACCAGCAGCATTTCCTGAACCGCCAGAAGACCCGCCAGTTGTTCCGCGACATCTTCCGCCGCGGCGACAAGGGCAAGAAGTGGCGCTTCAGCCAGTCCTCCCTGTTCCTCAACTTCCTGGCTGGCAACGAAACCTACAAGTGCACGCCCTGGGCCAATCCGACCCGCAATGTGTTCGGCTGGCAGCGCCCCTGCTATCTGATCGGCGAAGGCTATGCCAAGAGCTTCACCGAATTGATGAACAGCACCGAGTGGGACGATTACGGCGTCGGCAATTACGAGAAGTGCGCCGACTGCATGGTCCACAGCGGCTTCGAAGGAACCGCCGTGAAGGACACGGTCATGCATCCGCTGAAGGCGATGATGGTGTCGCTGAAGGGCGTGAAGGTCGATGGCACGATGGCGCCGGACATTTCACTCGATAAGCAGCGCCCGGCCGAGTTCGTCTTCTCGCGGCATGTGGAAGACGCCATGACCCAGATCAAGGCCGAAAAGGTTGCGAATCAGAACAAGGGCGTTGCTGCGGCCGAATAAGGCCCGCATCTCGATCACGTTCGAAAAACCCGTCCTCCACGATCGGAGGACGGGTTTTTCGTTGCCTGAACCATTCTCAGAAATTAAATTAGAAATTATGTCCAATTTATTGTTTTAAAAATAAAATACCCACTTCCCTGCCAACTCTTAGAGGAACCTCAACCGGACATCGCTGATAATATTCAATGGAGGTCGGTGCCGGTAAAACGTCAGTGTGATCAGGCAGTTGAGCAAGGGTCTTGTCGGCGCGACCGGATAATTGGGTCTCAGTTCGTTCGATGCCAAGGCCGGCGCGGACCAGACCGCCGGGGCGCTGCGCTAAGACACCTTCGATTGATTCGCCGCCAGCATGGTCACGAGCGGCCGGCAGGATTTGAGGCTTCGCAAGGCCTGGCCGGATGACCGGGCAACGCGCAAGACCTCGCCCAAACCGAGACGGCCGGTCAGCAGTGCCGCAATGATCGGCCAGGGACGCGAGCGGCCTTCGGCATCGAGCCCGGCGGCAAAGGCCGGCGGCAAGGCCTCAGCGGCAGTATCGGCGATTGTCCGGATGACGAGGAAAGGCAAGCCGTGTCGTGCTGCCGCCCGCGCCATGTGATGGCTTTCCATATCCGCCGCGATTGCGGATGTTTGCTGAAAAATCGATGCTTTGTCAGCCGCCGATGAGACGATGCTGTCACTGGCGTAGATATGGCCGGCCCTCGCCTGCGGATGGGATGCGAGCGCCCGCTCCAGCCAGCCGGGATCGCCGACATAGCCTGTGCCATCACCATCGAAGACTGTCGCCGACAGCACGAGATCGCCACAGCGCAATGCGGGGTCCAGTGCGCCGGCGATCCCGAAACTGATCAGGCCGGTCGCTCCGGCAGCCAACAGTTGCTCGACCTTCCGCCGGGTCGCCTCGGCCTGCCCGCCGCCGCTAACGGCACGGCACGGCAGGCCGGCAACGATCTTGGCCTCCGCCTGCAGGCCGGTGACGACGCCGAGCAAGCGTCACATCCCGTGCATGACGGTCTTGGAATTGCCCTGCTTCAGATTGCGGTAGCGCGCCATGGCCCAGACCGGGAAAAAGGCGCGATAGCCGTGATAACGCAGATAGAAGACGCGGGGGAAGCCGACCGCCGTATAGGCTTCCTCGTCCCATTCGCCTTCCGGCGTCTGGGTATCGGTCAGATAGCGGATGCCGCTTTCCACCGAAGGATGCTCGACCTCGCCCGCCGCCATCAGGCCGAGCACGGCCCAGGCTGTCTGGGAAGCGGTCGAAACCTTGCCCTCGCCGTGCGGCTGGTCGTCCCAATAGGAGGCACCATCCTCGCCCCAGCCGCCATCCGCCCGCTGCTTCGAGACCAGCCAGGCGACCGCCTTGCGCATGGCCGGATGATCGCTCGGCAGGCCGATAGCATTAAGGGCGCAAAGTACCGACCAGGTGCCGTAGACATAGTTCGTCCCCCAGCGGCCGAACCAGCTACCGTCCTCCTCCTGATCCGCGAGCAGATAATCGATGGCCGCCTTCACCTTGGGGTGATCGGCCTTGTAGCCGAGCTGCGCCAGCATGCTGAGGCAACGCGCCGACACATCGGCCGTCGGCGGATCGAGCAAGGCGCCGTGATCGGCGAAGGGAATGTGGTTCAGATACTGGTAGTCGTTATCGACATCGAAAGCACCCCAGCCGCCATTCTTGCTCTGCAGGCCGAAGATCCATTCGACGGCACGGTCGATCTCTTCCTTGTATTTGTCGTGGTCTAGGCGATCCAGCGCCATCACCACGACGGCGGTATCATCGACATCCGGGTAGTGCGGATTGTTGTACTGGAAGGCCCAGCCGCCCGGCCGGACACCCGGTGCGCGGACGGCCCAATCGCCGACGACATCGAGAATCTGCCGCCCCTTCAGCCATTCGGCAGCCGGCTTCACCTGTTCGGCGAAGGTGCCGCCCACTTCCAGCATGGCGTGGCTGGCGAGGCCGGTATCCCAGACCGGCGACAGGCAGGGCTGGCAATATGCACGATTGCCATGCACCACCATCAGCTTCTCGATGGATTTCTTGGCGATGACCAGATCGGGATGATCCTTGGGATAACCGAGGATCTCGAACATCATCACGCTATTGGCCATGGCGGGATAGATGGCGCCCAGGCCGTCCTCGCCGTTCAGGCGCTCGGTGACGAAGGCAACCGCCTTCTCGACGGCCCGCTCGCGCGAGGCCTTCGGAAACATCCAGTCGAGCCGCTGCAGCACCCGGTCGAGATTGCGGAAGAAGACCGCCCAGGGGCCCTTGCGGTTCATATTGTACCAGTTGGTCACCTGCTCCGGTGGCGTCACGAACAGCTCGCGGACATCCACCTTGCGCGGATTCTTCGCCAGCGGCTTCTCTGCCATCAGGACCAGCAACGGCACGATCACCGTTCGCGACCAATAGCTGACCTTGTCGAGATGGAAGGGGAACCAGCGCGGCAGATGCATGATCTCGACCGGCATCACCGGCACGCCCCGCCACGGCACCTGGCCGAACAATGCAAGCTGGATCAGGGTGAAGACATTGGAGGTCTGCGCCCCGCCATGGGCGAGAATCGCTTCGCGCGCCCGCTTCATATGCGGCGCATCCACGTCCTCGCCGCAGATCTTCAGGGCATAATAAGCCTTCACGCTGGCGGAGATGTTGAAATCGCCGTCATGGAAAAGCGGCCAGCCGCCATGGGCGCCCTGGATCGACTTCAAATAATTGACGATCGGCGGTTCGATCGCCGGATCGATCTCGTCGAGAAAATGCTTCAGCAGAATGTATTCCGCCGGGATGGTGGCATCGGCCTCCAGCTCGAAGGCCCAGTGTCCGTCCGGGTGTTGGCGCTCGGCCAGGGCTTCCGCCGCGGCATCGATTCCCTGCTCAACACGCTTCATCAGATCCGCGACAGCAATAGGGGCTGCCGCTGAGGCAAGTCCATGACTGCTCATCGTTCAATCAACCATTCGGTATATCGCAAGCTGGCCGCACAATGCTCGAATTGCCGTTTTATTTCAACCCTTTCACAGCCCCTTTCCGGCCGCAGGGCAGCTTTCGCGTCCACTCCCAAAGAATCGCGTAATCTACTGAAAAATAATAATTATTTTAATTAAGATGCTCTTTACCTGTCACCCGTCATGATAACCGTCACGTGATTGCCAGGGAGGCTACCGGTCGGAGCAACGGCGACCGGGTTGGGATAGAATTGCGCGGGATCGTCCAAAACATCACCGGAAAACTCACCTATCGCCTTGTCGCGATCGTGATGCTGTGCGTCCTGCTCGCGAGTGGCCCGGCGACGATCGGCTTCTATCTTTTCAGTCGTGCGACCACGATTGATACCGCCACGCAACTGATTTCAGCCAGCACCAGCAGCAAGATATTCACCTTGGAAGCGCAATTGCGGCTGGCCCGCGACAGCCTGGGCAAGTTCCGCGATCACCTGTTGGCTGAATTGGCCGCCCCGCCGGACGATCAGGAGCAAAGCCGCTTTGCCCACGATTTCGTTCGGCAGCCGAATGGCGTGATTGCCTCCGACCGCCGCACGTTCGACGGCCGCAAACAAGCCGGTGTCTTCATCACGCCGGGTGAAGAGCAGACGCCCTTCATCAAGACGCTACTCCTGCGCGGGCAGCGGCTGATGACGATCTATGGCTCGGCCGTCGTCCCACCTTTCGATTCCCTGTGGATGCTCACCCGCTGGCACTCGGAGATCGTCTATATGCCGCGCGTGCCGACGATGATCTATCAGGCGAAACCGAGCGACGACTACAACCCCACCGAATGGTTGACCCTGGGTGATCCGACGGTCAATCAGGACCGCGGTCTGCGCTGGACCAAGGCCAGCTACGACTTCGTCACCTGGTCCTGGATGATCAGTGCGGTTCTGCCGGTCGATCGCGACGGCGTTTGGCTCGGCACAATCGGCCACGACATCTTCATCAAGAACCTGCTGGATCATCTGACCCAGAATGACAGTTTCGCCACGACCGAGCACTTCCTGCTCGGTGCAGATGGAGAGCCGATCCTTGCCGGGCGCTGGCAATCGATGCTGGAAGCCGGCACCTTGTCCCTGGCGGACAAGCTTGCCCTCCAGCATGTCCTTGCCGCGCTCCGCCGCTATGCGCCCGCCGACACGGAAGGCGTTCATAGCTATCGCTTCAAAATCGCCAATGTCAGCAGCATTGTCGTGACCGAAAAGGTTGCCGAAACCGGTTGGACCTATTACCGCGTCGTCCCGATTTCCAGCATTGTCGGCCGCATCACGTCCGGTTTCCTCTGGACGACCGCGATCGCCATTGCCGCCATGCTGCTGATCGCCATCGCCTTTCACACCGCCTTGCGTCTGCACATCATCCGGCCGGTCCGCGACCTCGCCCGGATCGTCGATCAATTCGCCGAAGGCAATGCCGATGTGCGGGCGCCCGTGCGCAGCGACGATGAAATCGGCCACCTGGCCGCCGCCTTCAACGACATGGTCGACCGTATCCGGCAAAGCCATAGCCGCCTCACCCAGGTCCAGCAGGATTTGCAACGGCAGAACCGGGACCTGCTGCGGGCAAGCCGGATCAAGACAAATTTTCTTGCCAACATGTCGCACGAGCTCCGCACGCCGCTGAACGCCATCCTGGGTTTCGCCGATGTGATGCGCTCCGAGCTGTTCGGCCCGCTCGGCAATGCGCGCTACAAGGAATATACGGACGATATCAAGCGCAGCGGCGAACACTTGCTTGCTTTGATCAACGATGTCCTCGATATGTCCCGGATCGAAGCCGGCAAGGCCGATCTCGATCTCGTCGCACAGGACCTGACGCCGCTCATTCAATCCAGCATTACGATGGTACGGGCAACCGCCGACAACAAATCGGTCGCCATCACGGCAGATCTTCCCGAGACGAAACTGGAGGCACTCTGCGATTCACGGGCGGTGACGCAGATGTTGCTTAACCTTCTGTCCAACGCGATCAAATTCGCGCCGACCGGTAGCGAGATCAAAGTCTATGCCGGCCGGACCGAAGATGGCGGCAGCGAGATCGCCGTCCGGGATCATGGCCCCGGCATCACACCGGCCATGCTGCCCCGCCTGTTCGAGCCGTTCAGCCCGAAGATCGCACATATCGCCAGCGGCCATCAGGGGACCGGCCTCGGCCTCTCGATCACCAAAGGGCTGATCGAAGCCCATGGCGGGTCGATCGAGGTCGAAACCTTGCATGAACGCACGGCAAACCGGAAAGAAGCCGCCGCTCCTCGAAACGATATCGGCACGACCATGCGCCTGATCTTTCCGCCGGCCGTCATGCCGAACCGGACGGTACGCGAACACGCTTTACCGCTGTAGCTGGAGCTGGCCTCGTTCCGGAACCGGCAGGCTGGTCAATCCCGGTGGACCACCTGCAAGCCCGCTTCCGCCAATGCCGAGCGCAACCATTGCTGCCCAGCGGCCACGGCAGCCAGCTCCAAAGCAAGCAGGCGGGCGAGATCTGTTCCGGCCAGTTCCTCCGCATGATAGGGACAGCGAAGCTCATCCGACGGCGATGCCGTGACGCGAAAGACGCCCTCCCCCAACCTGCCATCGCCACGGCGGTCGCGGATCGGCGCCTTATATCCCCAGACACTGGACATGATGAGCTGATCGAGGCCAGCGCCCGCCAAGCGCCGGGTGATCTCGATGATCGGCAAAACGCCCTGCCCGATCGGGCAGCCGATGATCCAGAACGGCGCATCAGCCGAATCGCCCTGCATCAGGCAGACATGATCCTTCAAATGCGCGGATCGCACATAAGGTTGGATGGCGGCCAGCGCCGTCATCGGCTCCTCCCCGACCATCATCGAATTGCCGTAATCGAAAAGAGCGGCGATCCAGGGATGATCGACACGGGCGAGGATTTCGGCCAGTTCCGGACCGGTGAAGTCCTCATGGTTCTCGAGGAGGACCCGGACACCTGCCTGTTCCGCCAGTCCGGCCACGACCCGCAGATCCGCAATCGTCCGCTCGATCGTCTCCCGGACGGTCCCGCCATGGCGCATATAGGTCCGCAGTTGCTGCGCACCGAGCGCCTGGCAGACGTCGAGCATTCGCGCCATATGCGCCGGCGCGGTATCGCTGGTCTCCAGGTCGCATCGCAGCCGGTTGTTCTCAAGCCTCTGCCGCACGGCCCGGAAATGATCGTCGCTCGTTCCGTTCAACTGCCGGTAATTCGCTCCATTGGCATTGATGCTGACACCGGTGAAGCCTTCCGCCGCCGCGATGTCCAGGAAGCGGAAAACATCGAAGCCCGGTTGATGGAGATAGTGATAGCGATAGGAATAGCTTTGCTGGAACAGGTGAAGCTGTGTCATGGCCTCGTTACCGCTGCAGGAGATTGATCAGGGCCATCGTCGCCCGGTCATAGGCTGCGGAGGCCTCCGGCCGGGTCTCGCGATACTGGTGACGGCGCATCGCGCAATAGGTTGCCATGCGCCAGTGAAAGAACGGCTCCAGCAGATGGAAACGCCGGATCGTCTCCGTGTCGCCATAGGCCGCCAGGAAATCCCGCCGTTGCAACGCCTGCAAGGGCGGACAATCGTAGAGGATCTGGAAGGCCGGCGACAGGAAGGCGCACAGATCCTCGGCTGGATCGCCCAAGGCGGGACATTGCCAGTCGATCAGACGCAGCCCGCCGTCGCCCAGGATGAGATTGCCCGGCCCGGTATCCGTGTGCAGCAGGGACCGGCGCGGCAACAGTGGCATCTCGATCAGCTCGGGGCGCAAGGCATCGAATGCGAGCCGATCCGCCGGCACGATCAGATACTCCTCCCCTTGCGCCAGAATTGCCGACGGCGCGATGGGAACCTCGCGGAATCCATTGACCGTCAGGGCATGCAACCGTCGCAGCAACCCGGCCACCGCCCCGACATCCGGGACTGCCGCCGCGCCCGGCCAGCTCCGGCCGCCATAGAATTCGTAAACGAGCACATCCCCTGCGGCATCCGGGTAAAACCCGATCGACCGAGGCGCGATGTCGTGCGGCCCCAACAACGCCAAGGCCCGGGCCTCCATATCGGCGAGATTGGGAAACAACGCCAAGTCGAACTGACGCCTGAAGCGTTTCACCACCCAATCCCCGAAGCCGCCGGTCACCCGATAGACATGGTTCAGATAGCCACCTGTCAGTAACTTGGATCGGACAGCACTGCCGGTCGGAAGCAGGCCCTGCGCCTGCAGGAAATCGACGGGATCGAAAGGGGTTTGGGGTTCAGCCGGTGCTTGGCTACCCGACGCGGGCTGGGCATTTTGGCGCTCGACCATGAGCTGATCTGCCTTATTTTCGTCGGCTTCCGACTGGATTATCCTGGCGCCAGCGCTAACTTCTCTAGCCATGGTTGCGCATGACGGAATCAGGCCGTATTTGAGCGCCGGCGCCAAAATATAGGAAACTGGAATGACCCGCAATCTGCGCGGTGTGCTTGCCTTCTTGCTGTGCTGCTTCGCTCTCGTCCTGGGCAGCGGCCTGGCTGCGGCCGACAATGCCGGCCCCAACGACGATCAACAGATTGCCAAATGGCAGGATCGGATCGGCAAGGCGGAAGCGGCACTTGGCCAATCTCAGCCCTTGGCCAGCGACAAGCTCGACGGTCTGCAGGCCGAGATGTTTTCCATTCTGACGGGTGCCCGTCAGATGAAGGACAAAGGGCAGCGTCAGCTCGCGCCGCTGAAATCCCAGCTTTCCAGCCTCGGCCCGCCCCCCGCCGCCGATGCCGCACCGGAAGACCCCGCCGTCGCCAAGCTGCGCCAGCGCCTGCAGGACGACCTTGCCCAGACCAACGGCCGCATCCAGCAATCGGATCTGCTGATCGTCCGGGCCCAGAACGTTCTCTCGAGCATCGGCCTGCAGCAGCAGCAGAAAATGCAGCAACGCCTGTTCCAGCGAGGCCCCTCACCGCTCTCGCCGGTAATCTGGGCAAGCGCCATCGAGATCAGCATCGACGCCTTCAAGGAGCTGATCCGCTCGCCGGCCGATTGGTGGCAACAGAGCGAGGACCTGGAAAGCGATCAAGCCACGCTGATCGTGATCGGCATCACCCTGTTCCTGACGGTCATCATCGCCTTCCCGCTGCGCCGCTGGATCATGAACCATTGGGCGCCCCGCAGCGGCGAACAGACACCTAAGCATACGCGGCGCATCGTGGCGGCCGGCGCCGTCGGCCTTGCCCAGGTGATCCTGCCGGTCGTCGCCCTGATCGCCGTTTCCAAGGTCCTGCAGCTCATGGTGCCGCCGGACCAGACCATCTTCTTCGTCAACTTCATCGCCTCGGCAGCGGTCAGCCTGGTGCTCTTCACCGTCATCGTGGGTCTGGCGACGGCCGCCTTCGCGCCGCGTCATCCGCAATGGAGCCTGATCCCCCTGCCCGATGGCAGCGCGCGGAAAATCGTCAACCGCATCACCATGATCGCCGGCACCTTCGCCATCGCCAATATCGCCCATAATGCCGCCGGGCGCGGCGGCGAGCCACCAGCCAACTATACCGCTTTCGAATCCATGATCGTGACGATCCTGGTGTCGGTTTCCCTGCTCGATCTGCTGCGGGCACGCTATTGGCGCCTGCCGGATCAGCCGCAACGCCCGATCTCGCTGATCCTGCGCGCCATCCTGACCCTGGTGGCGATCGCCACGCCGGTGGCGGCGCTCGCCGGCTATCCCGAGATGTCGCGCTACCTGATGGGGTCGCTTCTCATCACTGTCATGGTGATCGGCATTACCCTCCTCGCCCGTGCCGTCATCCATGAAGGCGTCACGTCACTCTTCCTGCCGGGCGGTCGGCTCAACCGCTATCTCTCCGGCCTCACGCCGATGGCGGCGGACAGTGCCAAGCGCATGGCATTCTGGGCCCGCCTGCTGATCGATTTCCTGCTCTGGCCGCCGGTGATCTACGGCCTGCTGATCAGTTACGGCCTGCAGGCCTCTCTGCTGAATGTTTGGGTCGGCCAGGCACTGACCGGCGTCAAGATCGGCGGCGTCAAGCTGTCGCTGATCGATATCCTCAGCTCGCTGATCGCCCTCGTCATCGGTTTCCTGATCGTCGGCTGGGTCAAACATTGGGTGAATGACCGGGTCCTGCCGAATACGCGGCTGGATATCGGCATGCGCAATTCGATCGCGACCTGCGTCGGCTATGTCGGCGGCATCATCGTCGTGATCATCGCCATCATGATGCTGGGGATCGACCTCTCCAATATCGCCCTGGTCGCCGGCGCGCTGTCCGTCGGCATCGGCTTCGGCCTGAAGACCGTGGTGGAGAATTTCGTTTCCGGCATCCTGCTGCTGATCGAGCGGCCGGTGAAGGCCGGCGACTGGATCTCGGTCGGCGGCACCGAAGGTATCGTCAAGAGCATCTCGGTGCGGGCGACGGAGATCGAAACCTTCGACAAGGCCTCGATCATCCTGCCGAATTCCGAACTGATCGCCAATCCGGTGACCAACTGGACCCATAAGAACCGGATCGCGCGGATCCTGATTCATGTCGGCGTCGACTACAACGTCAATACCCGCCAGGTGCACGATATCCTGATCGCCTGCGCCAAGGCCCATAGCCGGGTGATGAGCATTCCACCGCCCAGCGTCCTTTTCAAATCCTTCGGCGAATCCGCCCTGAATTTCGAGCTGCGCTGCTTCGTCGCCGATACCGACGACTACTCGATCGTCAAAAGCGACCTGCATTTCGCCATCGATGACGCCTTCCGGCAGGATGGGATCAACATCCCTTATCCGCTGCGCGAGGTGATCGTCCGGCATATGCCTGAGCAGGCACAGGTCGTCGGGAAAATAAGCGTGCCGCGCGAAATTCAGGAAGTGAAGCCCCGAGACGTCGACGGGCGGCTCGCCGGCCGCCCGTCGCTCAGGGAATAATTGTTCAGGGAATAAGTCTGGCCTGACCCAGGCTTATTCAGCCGCGATGCCGGCCGCCGGATGCGGCTGGCTCGCCTCAACCAGCTTGCCGGCCAGCCAACGATGGAAGCAATGGGTCGGCGGATCCATGCGCGGTGAGAAGACGCCGCCCGTGAAGCCCGGCGACTGACGGCCGCGCTGCATGCGCTCGACCACATCGACATCCTCGTCGAACACGATCTTCCAGGTCGCGCGATTGGCAGCACGCGTCTCGGCGTAAATATCGCCGGTCGCCGCCTCACCGACATAATAGATTTCCAGATGCTCGACAGTCCGGTCGACGGCCACGGCTTCCAGCAGGATGGCGAAATAGTGGTCTTGATGGATGCCGAGCAGCACATTGGGGAACAATGCGGTATATTCCGCCGCCTTGGCCCATTTCTCCGGCAGATTGGGGAAATGCGGCAGATCCGGCCCGTCCTTCACCAGGAGCGGCGTATAGGCCGTGCTGCCCTGGCCGGCAAAGGCGCCATCCTCATTGATGTTGTAGTGGTCTTCCAGCTTCGAATAGCTGTTGAGCGCCGGATGCACCACCGGCAGATGATAGGCCTCGCAATAATTCTCGACGGCCAGCTTCCAGTTGCAATTGACCGCCAGCTTCATCGAGGAATCGTCGCCGGCATGACGGATCAGGCTCATGTCGAAATCCTTCCAGCGCTCGCGAATCTTGGCGCTGAACTGATCGAAGTCCTCGGCATCGCCCGACAGATTGATGAAGACGAGATCCCAGAACAGGACCGAGCGGACTTCCTTCAAGCCATGCTTGCTCTTGTCGAAGCCCTCGCAGCTATGCTCCCTGGCGCCACCGATATTGGGGGTCGCGGTCAATTTGCCATCGAGGTCGTAGATCCAGGAATGATACGGGCAACGCAGTGAATTCTGCACATTGCGCGGCGCATCGAGAATGACCGCACCGCGATGGCTGCAGACATTGTGGAAGACCGCGATGCTGTTGTCGCGCCGACGCACCATCATCAGCGGAATACCCATCAGGCTGACCGGCTTGGCATCGCCCGCTTTCGGAATATCCTTGCCGAAGCCGATGCAGGTCCAGGTCTTGGCCAGCACCTGATCGCGCTCATAGCGGGCGAAGTCAGCGCTCGCATAGGCATCGTTCGGCAGACCCGAGGCGCTCTCGATCGGCTGCAAGACATTGCGGATGGCGCCCGGCTGGAACGGCAGGGCATCTGCGGAGAACAGGCTGGATGACGTCATGATCGGCGGCCTTTTACGTGATCGTTCTATGACGGCACTCTCAGCTTGGCACGGCTTTCTGTGAAGCTGCTTAAATTTAATCTATCCATAACATGGAATCATGTTGCATGATGCCCATGGGAATACGACAATATTCCCGTCAGCTTCATTTTCGGATATTTTTTACATATTAATGAATAGGTTAAGACGCTTCCTCCCACCTGTGACGAGCTTGGTTGTTTTCGAAGCAGCCGGGCGGCTGAATAACTTTACTGCCGCGTCGCAGGAACTCAACGTGACTCAGGCAGCGGTCAGCCGGCAGATCCTCGGCCTGGAAAGCCATCTCGGCGTCACCCTTTTCCACCGCCAGCATCGCCAGGTCCGCCTCACCACCGAAGGCATCGCACTGCATCAGGCCGTCAGCCAAGGGCTGCTGGCGATCGTCGATTGCGTCCAGCGCCTGACCGCCGCGCAGAACCGTTCCGCCATTTCCATCGGCGCCACCTTGGGCTTCGCCACGCTCTGGCTGATGCCGCGCCTCAGCGAATTCAATGCCGAGCATCCGGATATCCAGTTGCGGCTGATCTCTTCCGATACGCTGGGTACGCTTGCCGATGAGCAGCTCGACCTCGCGATCCGCTACGGTACGGGAAATTGGAGCGATGTCCGCGCCACCCGCATGTTCGTCGGCGAGGTCTTCCCGGTCTGCAGCCCCAGCTTGCTGGAGCGTCATCCGATCTCCCATGGCATCGCCGATATCGAGAAACTGCCGCTCCTCGAAATGGAAATCATCGATCCCAGTTGGACCACCTGGGAGGAATGGCGCTCAGCCTATCCGACGAAGCCGAAACTTGGCGCACGGCGGCTGCGCTTCAACAATTATCCGCTGCTGATCCAGTCGGCGATCGCCGGCCAGGGCCTGGCACTCGGCTGGCGCTATCTGGTCGATGATCCGCTGAATAGCGGGCAACTGGTCCGCCCCTTCCCGGGCAGTTTCAAGACCGATCTCGATTTCTATCTGATCGAATCGCCCAATCGGCGCGAAAGCCCGGCCGTCGCCACGCTGAAATCCTGGCTGCTGCAGCACGCCGCCAAGGCCGCATCCGTCAATATTCCGAACTGAAAAAGCCAGGTACCGATCGCGCGGTCCCTGGCTTTCCCGTCTTAACTCGTCGCGTTCGTTCCCTCGCGCTTAGCTCCAGGGGAACGGCGAATTCGAGGTCGGATGCAACTTGCCTTCGGCGAACCGCGAGAAGCGGAAGGGTTGCAGCAATTCATCGCCCTTGCCGCAGATATCGTCCGCCACCAGTTTGCCGACGCCGATCATCTTATAGCCATGGTTGGAATCGGCGATGAAATAGGCGTTGCTGGCGAACCGGTCGAAGACCGGAAAGCTGTCGGCCGTGAAGCAGCCGATACCGCCCGAGGGCTCCTTCTTGTATTTCGGCATCTGGCCCATGAAGCGCTTCTGGCAGAAGGCCAAGGCCGAGACCCACATATGGGCGAAGTCGTCGCCGACGATGAATTCCGGGCTTTCCGGACCGTAGGGATCGACCCGCACCTTGTCGATCGGCGTCTGCACCTTGAAGGGCATGGCACCGCCCTGGATGCCGCCGAAATGGAAGTCGGGCTTGTAATAGATGCCCCAGAGCTTGTCGGTGATCAGCGAACCATCGACGTCCGAGTAGAGCGGCGCGTCGGTATCGACATGGATGACCGGCGGCATCTTGCCGTCATTGGTTTTCTGGTAATCCGGGTCGACGCCCAGCGTGCCTTCCTGCAGCGACCAGAAAACCCACATCGGCACATTCTCATGCACCTTGCCGTCGCGGCCCTTGATCGAGATCGCATCGGGAAGATCCAGCATGTTCCAGATCTGCCGCACCCAGGGGCCGACGCCGACGATCACCTGTTCGCACTGGATCGCACCCTTGTCGGTCTCGACCGCCGTGATCGCGCCCGCATTGTCGCGCTTGAAGCCGGTGACGCGGATGCCGGTCACGATGCGGACACCTTCGGCCTCGGCCTTCTTCGCCAAGCCATAGATCGCCGCCGTGTTGTTGGCGTAACCGCCCTTCTTCTCATGCAGGACCGAGGTGATGCCCTTGGCCTGCCAGTCGCTGAGAATGGTCTGCATGTATTTCATGCAGTCCTTCTCGCCTTCGATGAAGTCGGAGGTATAGCCGATCTCTTTCTGCTGCTTATAGATCGAGGCGACATCCTCATGCATCACTTCCGGACTGATCTGCATATAGCCGACCGGGTGATAGGAGAAGGCCTCCATATCGCTTTCCCAGACCGAGACGCTGTGGGCCATCAGGCGGCGCATGGCCGGCTGGAAGTAATTGTTACGCACCACGCCGCAGGCGATGCCGGAGGCGCCGGCCGCGATGCCGCTCTTGTCGAGAACGATAACATCCGCCCCGCTGCCCTTCCCCGCCTTGCGGAGATTTTCCGCCAGATGCCAGGCCGTGCTGAGGCCGTGAATACCGGCGCCGATCACGACATATTTGATACTTGATGGCAACGCCATAGAGCCCTCCATGAAATCAATCTTTCCGCCAAAGGCTCTGCCTGAACGGTCCGCGCGACCCTCAGGCCTTCGCCGGAAAATATCAATTTTTCGACAGGAGTTCGACGGATTCGACGGCCCCGTGGAGCGCCGGTTTCGCAACCGGTTTCATAACCGGCGATCGCGGCGCGGCAGCAATCCGAAGTAACGCTGATAGACCGTGCTGAAATAGGACGCGGAGGCGAAGCCGCAGGTCACGGCAATCTCGGTGATCGGGAGATCGGTCTGCTTCAGCAGAGACCGTGCTCGCTCCATCCGCAATCCCTGGTAATAACCGCTGGGCGTGCAGCCGAGATATTTTTGGAACAAGCGCTCCAACTGGCGCTGCGATGTCTTCAGGCGGCGCGAGAGGAGGCTCGGCGACAAAGGCGCGTCGAGATGTTGCTCCATCAGCTTGACGGCATTCACGACCACCGCATTCGACGTCCCCAGGCGATAACGCAGATCGTTACGCTGCTGGTCATGCGACTGCCGCGCGGCACCATGGATGAACTGTTCCGACACTGCCCGCGAGAGGCGGTCATTGTGATGCTGGGCGATCAGATGCAGCATCATATCGAGAACGGCAGTACCGCCGGCGCAGGTGGCGATCTGGCGATCGACGACGAACAATTCGTCCGAGACCTTGAGCCCCGGATAGTTCTCCTGAAAGCCCGCCTTGTAATCCCAATGCACCGTGCAGCGATGATCGTCGAGCAAACCTGCTTTCGCCAGGATGAAACTGCCGGTACTGACGGCGCCGATCAGCGCGCCATGGCGCAACTGCCGGCGCAGGAAATTCTCGACCGGCAGGCTGCGAAACTTTTCCGGGTCGAGCCCTGCGCAAACCAGGACCAGATCCAGCGATGCCGCCGCATCCCGGATCGCCGTCGTTTGAATGGTCACGCCGCTATTCGACGGCACCTCGCCACCGGTCGCCGACAGCAGGACCCAATCGTAAAGCGCCTGTCCCGTAACGAGATTGGCACTGCGCAACGGTTCGATGATCATCGAGAAGGAGATCAAGGCGAAGCGCGGCACCAGAATGACGCCGATCCGTTGACGCCTGGTATCGCGTGGCACGAGAGCCGGTAGCGATCGGCCCGGATCCGGATTTACGATCAACTCTTGTGCGACTGCCAATTCTTGTTTGACTGGGGAATACCCCGCTGGCGACGACGCGTCCGGCGATCGGCTTCCGCGTTTTCCCGGTCGCCGCTTATCGGTCGTCGTGTCGCTTGTCGGGCTCTCGGCCATCTACCGCTCGGCAGTCATATCTTGGATCGCGGCCGCTTCGGGCCGCCGCCGACAATAACGCGGCATCAGGGGAGCCGTGAAGATGGCAGAGACTTGGAAATATCTGAAAATGAGGCAGGAAAATTGATCCCGTCAGTCGGGTCGCGACTGACGGGAAATCTCTTAATCGTCCCGGTGCGTGCGCTCCATGCGCTCATGCCGCTCTTGGGCCTCGATCGACAAAGTCGCGATCGGGCGGGCTTCCAGGCGTTTGATGCCAATCGGCTCGCCGGTTTCCTCGCAATAACCGTAGGTGCCGTCTTCGATCCGGCTCAGCGCCTCGTCGATCTTGGAGATCAGCTTGCGCTCTCTGTCGCGCGTCCGCAGTTCCAGGGCGCGGTCGGTTTCAAGCGATGCGCGGTCGGCAATGTCCGGCTCCGAAAGGCTCTCTTCCTGGAGATGGTTGAGCGTTTCGTTCGATTCCTTCAACAACTCGGTCTTCCAGGCCAGCAACTTCTGGCGGAAGTACTCTAGCTGCATCGGATTCATAAAGGTTTCGGTTTCGCTAGGACGGTAATCGGGCGAAAGCAGCGGTTTCATACGCTCCTCGATGCGGTTCTAACGACTCGTTCCTGCGCCTGCTGACGAGCAGGAATGGCGCGGAGTATATGAAAATGCATCCGCGCCGCAAGCGGCAAAAAACAACCGTCGCTCAACCTAACACATTGATATTGCTTATTTCTTAAAAAGCTCGTTCAGGTCGAACGAGAAAGCTTGGCCAATTCGACCGCAGCGCGCAGTTCGATGTCGTCCAAAATCGACTGCAGATGCGGGTCATCGAACTGCTCGCGCTTCGCCCGGACGAGCTGGGCAAGCTGTTCGAGTTTCGCCATGGGAATGGTTCCCAACAGCAGACCAATACGGATTTCCTCGAGCTGATCCAGGATCGACTCGCCCCGCTGCTTCGCCCGGCTGCGCGCCCGGCGTTCCAGTGTTTCGTCGGTCTCCTGTACCGCCAGCAAGGCGGCCATCGGATTCATCCCGACCGGCCCCTGCAGTCGGGGTGCATTGGCGGAATCCGGCTCAGCCAAGTTCTTGGCGAACTCCCCGCTGCCTGTGGTGGAGGCGCCGCCGACCTTACGCGCTGTGGTCGGCCGCACGCCGGTTGGATCAATTTTCATCGAGTCTCGACCTGTGCAGAAAGACAGGAATCATGATCGTCATTTTATCCCTGCCCTCGCCTAACAATCTATTAATTATATTCCGGACGATCATCCACCCAGCAATTCCGCCGATCCGTCCACTCCGGCCCCCCCTGACCGGGCTGGAAATTTCTGCCGCATCGCCGGTCCGGACGGACGGCATGACTTGCTTGGGGAACAGCTCGCCTGGATGGCACATATATTTTTTTCCCACATAAAATCAACAGATTACAGAAATGAAACTTCTGGCACGATAATCGCATACCGTTCCATCGAATGACCAAGAACTGGTCAGGGAAACGGGCGAAGCCCAGGAGCTATCGATGTCGCGAGCCGGCCGTTCATTCGGATTTTTCTCAACCCACGCAAGCCGGCGTGGTCGTGGGATCGTCGCGCTGTTCCTGGCGATCATGATGGCCCTGCCGGTCTCGGTCTGGACCAGCCCGGCGCAGGCCGTCTCCCGCATCAAGGACATCGCCGATTTCGAAGGGGTGCGTCAGAACCAGTTGGTCGGCTACGGCCTGGTTGTCGGCTTGAACCATACCGGCGACGATCTGAAGAAAAAGGCCGTTTTCACCCGGGAAAGCCTGATCGGCATGCTGGATCGCCTGGGCGTCAACGCCCGCAGCACCGATCTGGAGACGAAGAACGTCGCGGCCGTGATGGTCACGGCCAATCTGCCGCCGTTTGCCCGTCAGGGTACCGGCATCGATGTCACGGTTTCCTCGCTGGGCGATGCGACCAGCCTGCAGGGCGGCACCCTGCTGGTCACGCCGATGTTGGGTGCCGATGGCGAAATCTATGCGGTCGCCCAGGGCCAGATCACGACCGGCGGCTTCTCCGCCCAGGGTCAGGCGGAATCGATCGTCAAGGGCGTGCCGACCAGCGGCCGGATTTCCAACGGCGGTATCGTCGAGCGCGAAGTGCCCTTCGATCTCGCCGCGCTGAAGAACGTGAAGATCTCGCTGCGCAACCCCGATTTCACCACTGCCCGCCGTATTGCTGATGCGATCAACGGCTCGATCGGCACCGGTGCCGCGACGGCGATCGATTCCGGCACGGTGGAACTGAATGTTGCACAACGCGGCGGCGATCCGACGACCATCATCACCAGTATCGAGCAATTGCCGGTCGAACCGGACACACCGGCCCGCGTCGTGGTCGATGAGACGACCGGGGTCATCGTCATCGGCGACAATGTCCGCATCAGTAAGGTCGCCATCGCCCAGGGCAATCTGACGATCCGCGTGACCGAGACGCCGCAGGTCTCGCAGCCGAGCCCCTTCTCCTCGACCGGTGTCACCACCGTGGTCCCCCGCACGAATATCGACGTGCAGCAGGACCCGAACCGGAAGCTTGAGGTGCTGCAGCCCGGCGTGTCGTTGGAAGAACTGGTTGCCGGCCTCAACAGCCTGGGCGTCGGCCCGCGCGACATGATCTCGATCCTGCAGTCGATCCGCACGGCCGGCGCCCTGCAAGCCGATATCGTGGTGCAGTGATGATGAACAGTGTCGCCACCGCCCCCGCACTCGATATCCAGTCGGCTGTCGCCTACCGGCCCTCGGCACTGCAGCAGGCCGCGAAATTGCGCTCGGCCGGTGGCCAGCAGACGGATGCCTTGTCGTCGGTCAACCCCAAGCTGCTGGCCTCGTCGAAGGCTGCGGCGCAGGATTTCGAGGCCTTCTTCGTCACCCATTCCTTCGCGGAAATGATGACCGACATCCAGCCGGATCCGATGTTCGGCGGCGGCGAAGGCGAAAGTGTCTTCCGGTCCTTCCTGCTCGACGAATACGGCAAGATGGTCGCAAAGACCCAGGGCCTCGGCATCGCCAATATCGTGCAGCGCGAACTGCTAAACCTTCAGGAGCAGCCGAAGAAATGACCAAGTCATCGCGAATTGTGGACCTGCTCGCTATTACCTCGCGCCTGATCGCCTGCATGGAACGCGAAGTGGAATTGTTGCGTTCCTTGAGGCCGCAGGAGCTGCGCCAACTGCAGTCCGACAAGATGGCGCTGGCCGATGCCTATCGCGCCTTCACCCTGGCCCTGCGTGAGCCGGACCCCGAAGGCGAAGCGGTCGATGAGGCCCTGCGCGCGGAATTGACGGAAGCAACGGAGCGGTTCCAGGCGGCGGTACAGGACAATCTACGCGCTCTGCGCGCCATGCGGGATGTCAATGAGCGGGTCATGCGGGCGATGGTGCATGCCCTGGAAGAACCGCGAGCCCAGGTAACGGGATATAATAACAAGGGGCTGCTCACCAAGAGCCGGCGCCAGCAACCGGTCGGCCCCGTCGCTGTCCAGCAGCGCGCCTGACATCAACCCCTGGTATCAGCCCCGAGATCACGGCAAATAAAATGCCCCGGCAGTCCAACTGCCGGGGCATTTTCTCTCTGGCGATCAAATGGTGATGTTGACCGGATTTGCGGGACTCGCCGACACGGCGGCGATCTGTGCCGCCGGCAGAGCCGGCATCGAAGCCACAGACAGCGCAACCGGCGAAACGGTACTGGCCGTCATCCGGCGCCCGCGACCGGCGCTGGCGGTTACCTGCTCGCCGCCTTCACCCGCCATCAGCGCCGCCTTCGCTTCCGAGCGACGCTGTTCAGCATAAAGCTCCAGGACCCGCTGCGAGGGAATCTGCGCGATCGGCTCGCCCGTCATCGGACTCTGATCGATCAAAACAATCCGGCCGTAATCCGGCTTATAGACGAAACGGAAACTGTCATAGCGGAACTGCACCAGGCTGTCGGAAATCGCGCTCGCCGCTGCATTATTGTCGCTGGTAGCAGACGGTGCAGCCTGCTCAGGCGCCGATTGCTGCGTCGCCCCTAAATCAGCCATGGCTGTCCGGCTACCATAAGCGGCATTCCCGACAGATCGAATATCCACATCCAAATCGCTCATCGCGGCCAAGCCCTATTCACGGGGATATTTACGCCTCGCGGTGGTGAACCCAGCCGCAACGGAATAAATTTCCGGCCTATAGACCACTCCATATAATCATGGTTATAGAGTTCAAGATTAGAGTCAAGATGCGAATTTCGCCTATAAAGGGAAATCGCTTAAGCAATTACGTATAATTCGTCGAAACTGCTCGACAAAACTCCGCCCGCTCTCCCAGCTTAGATCGTACAAGACTTACCCCCCCTTGGCGCAACGCCGAGGTGGCGGGATTTGCCGGGTTGCCGGGCGGCAATTCCCGCCGATCACTTGGTGGAATCTTCCGCCGACACCAGACGACTTTGCCGGATCAATAGCGGCAATTTTAAAAATACACTATATATTTCAATATATTATAAGTTGGCATCGAACTTGCTTCTATGCCTCCCGAGCGACATTAGGTTGCCTGCCGTTAAAGGACGGCTGCCGTCGACACGCAAATTCGGGAGAACCCTTATGGCGAACGATATTCAACTGACAGCCGGTATTCGCAACAACCTGCTGTTGCTTCAACAAACCTCATCGATGATGAACCAGACGCAGCAGCGCCTGTCCACCGGCAACAAGATCAATTCGGCGCTCGACGGGCCAGTGAGCTTCTTTGCCGCGAGGGGGCTGACCCAGCGCGCCGACGATTTGAACCTGCTCAAGGACCAGATGGACCAGTCGATCAGCACCATCAAGAGTGCCGATACGGCGGTAACCAAGATCCAGGATCTGCTCGACCAGTTGAAGGGCAAGGTGCAGCAGGCCCAGGACAATCTCGGCAGCGACGCCAATTCCGTCGCCCTGCGCAAGAAGCTGGCGGATGACTACAACACCATTCTTCGCAACATCGACAAGCTCGCCCAGGACAGCACCTATCAGGGCAAGAACCTGCTGATCGGCAGCGGCCTGCGGCTCGATGCGACCTCGTCCTCGAAGAGCGCGGTGAATGCCATCGTCGGCATGTCCGGCGCCCAGGTTACCAATGTGACGAAGATCGACAACTATGTCGTCGACGTCACCGGTACCGGCGCGATCTCCGCCAATGCCAGCGACGTCAGCAATGCCGAACGCGACCGTGGCATCAGCAACCTCACCATCAACGGCTTCGAGAGCAAGACCACCGGCAATTTCGATCCGGTCACCATCAAGTATATCGGTGGCAAGGGTAAGGATAAGATCTTCAGCGTGACCGAAGGCGGCGTCACCGTCAGCAAGACCTTCACCGTGCAACAGTGGAACGACGCCAAGGCCACCGGCAACGTGCTGAATTTCGACACCCAGTTTCCCAGCGGCACGCATGTCAATTTCGACATCAATTTCGACAACATCGACAACGTCCCCGACACCAACGGTGTCGGCACCTCGACGATCGAAAAACTGGTCGATCTCAATGTCGGCGTGACCAACATGAATGGTGTTGGCGAGCACATCGTGCGCAGCGGCACCAATCTGCAGGGACAGCAGAAACTGGCCGACGGTCAGAATGCCTGGGGCTTCGACAGCGGTACCGCCCGCATCTCGGTCGACCAGAAGAAGCTGCTCGGCTCCTCCAACTATCCGGCTACTGTCGGCAGCAGCTATGGCCGTGCCGCCAGCGCGATCGTTGGCACACCGGCGATCTCCGCCGACCAGATCACCACGGATGCAAGCTACGCGCTGACCGCCCAAGCCGATCCGGCGAACTTCGACTTCTCGACCGGCCGCTTCACCACCTATAACACGACCCTGACCGGCCCCGGCGGCGCCAACACGCAAGCGGTGACCGCTGGCGGCAACACCACCTTCACCGGTGTCACCAATGGCGGCAGCACCGCAACCGTGAACGTCCAGCCCGGCGGGTTGAACAAGATCACCGTTGCCTCCGCCTCGGATGCCACTCAGGCCAACGCCACCGAAACGATCTCGGGCAATGCGCTGCCCGCGGCCGATATCACGCTGACCTCGATCGGTGGGCTCGCCAATAACCTCGCGCATAAGCTGACCTATTCGATCCAGGCATCGCCGACCGGCGCGGTCATCACCATGGATGACGGCTACGGCGGCAAGTCGACGGTCAATGTGCCATTGACCGGTGGCGCAACGGCGACCAGCGTCGATTTCAACGTCGTCGGCGGCGTCAATAACGGTGCCAAGATCACCCTGACCCTGGCGGCGAACTACAATATTCCGCCGCAAGCCACAGGCTCGGTCACCTATCAGGCGATCGGCGCCTTCACCGGCCCCGACCAGGCCCGCTTCGACGTCCGCGCTGCCAATACCGGCCAGACGGCGACGATGACGACGACGCAGGTGACGAACGGTACCGACGCCAACAACATGACCGTTCAGATGAACGAGACCAATACCAGCATGATCACGGTGGTCAGCCAGAACGTCCAGACGGACGGTCAGGGACTGCAGGTCGATCAGGCACAGAACGGTTGGGGCGATCGGGCCGATATCGACTTCGCCCGGGCACAGTTGGATGCTGCGACCTTGCGGCTGCGCGGCGCGGCCTCGTCGCTCGGCACCAGCGTCGACATCATCACCACCCGGCTCGACTACACCAAGTCCTTCACCACTCTCTTGAAGGAAGGTGCCGGCAAACTGACCCTGGCCGACCAGAACGAGGAAGGCGCCAACATGCTGCAGCTCCAGACCCGGCAGCAATTGGGCACCATCTCGCTCAGCCTCGCCAACCAGGCGCAGCAGGCGATCCTCAAGCTGTTCTAAGATCAGCCGAAATAAAGAACCCGCCCGATGGTCAAAACCATCGGGCGGGTTTTTCTTTTATGCGCAGCCAGGCGGCTGAAGCGGATCGATCGCTTCGGATACGTTCAGCTACCAACCCTGTCGAGCTGATCTGCCTGCCGACGCAGGCGCTGCGCCGCCTCATATTGCCAATTGTTCGTATAGAGCGTCGCCAGTTCCCGCATCACGGTTGTGTTCTCCGGATCCAGGCTGAGCGCCTTCTTATAGGCGGCCTCCGCTGGCTCGAATTGCGTCTGGCTGGCATAGCAATGCCCTAACTGATACCAGGTCCTGGCATCCGCCGGCATCAGCTTGGCGATCGCTTCCAGTTCCGCGATGCCACCTGCAGCGTCGCCGGTCGATAGCAGGACATTGGCCAGATTGCGCCGGGCATCCGCGTAATCCGGCTCCAATTCCACTGCCTTCCGTGCCGCCGTCAGGCTATCCGGCCAAAGCTCCGCATGCGACAGGGCCGCGGCGAGATTGTTCCAGTAGAGCGCGATTCCGGGTGCCGCAGCAGTTGCCTGCCGCAACTTCGCGATCCCCTGCTCGGCACGGCCGGTCTGGCACAAGAGAAGACCATACAGATGTAGGCCTTCGGGATGGTCCGCCCGCACCGCAAGGAGATCGGTCAGGCCGCTTTCCGCCTGATCGAACTGCTGGGCATTCAGCAGGGTGACGATCGGCGGGATCATATCGGCGATCGCCTGATCCACCTTGCTCATCGCCATCACATTGGTTTTCTGACCGTTCTTGGCCGCGCTCTTTTCCAGCTTGGCCTGACGCCGCCTGTCTGCCCTATTCACTTCAAACGCCTCCTTTGCCGCGTTCGATCAACCCGTCCATATCCTTTGCCACCCTGGCCATCACCGCCGACCAATCCTCGCCAATGCCCTGACGATAGAGGCGCATCGACGGATACCAGGGTGTATCCTGGCGATCATCGGTCAACCAGCGCCAATCGGCAACCTGCGGCAGCACGCAAGCAACTTTCACCCCGAGCGCACCGGCAAGATGTGCCGGCACGTCATCGACTGCAATGACAAGATCCATTGCCGCCAGTTGGGCCGCATAGAGGCGCAGATTGCTTTGTGCGTCGATCGAGGGATCGCGCACCATCTGCATCTCCAGATCGGCACAGACCTGCTGTATTTCCTGCTGCGCCGGTCCAGGCTGCAAGGCGACGAAGCCGTAACCGGCCTCCCGCAGAATGGGCGCCCACTCTGCCAGGGGAATGGCAATGTCGCTGCCGCGCCAGGACAGCCCGATCAGCCGTTCGCAAGATAACGCGGCGCGGTAATCCTCACGCAGGGATGCAGCCTTATCCAGGTCGAACTGCAGATAGGGAACTCCCTGCCCCAGCTTCGCCGCGTCATCGCCATAGCGGGCACCGAGATCCCCCATCATCGCCTGCCCGGTCAATTCCAGATCAGCCGCGTCCTCCGCCGAGATCGATCCTGTCGGGAACAGGGCAATGCCGGGCATTCGCGCACCCAGCAGCGGGATCAGCCGAGGATCGACTTCAGCCGCGATGAAATCGACCTCCGACCGCAGCGATTTGAGCCAGCGGACGAACATGATCTGATCTCGCAGTGTCGCTTCCGGACGGAGGGCGAGATGACGGCCCTGCAGATTCCCTCCCGTCAGCACCATCTCCGTCAGATCGGCCAGCCCGGTTATCAGCGGCAAAGGGCTAGCGCTGATCTCGACACGCCGGGCATATCCGAGCCAACCGGACGCGTAATCGCCGCGCCGTAAAGCCAGGCAGCCAAGGGAATAACTGGCGACCGCATCTTCCGGATGAGCCGTCAGAACCTTGGTGAAATTCGCCTCCGCGCCATCGAAGTCACCATCCTCCACCTGAAGCAGGGCCAGTTCCAGCCGCGCCTCACGGTGATCGGGGTCGAGCCGGAGCAGTCGGGCACAGAAATTCCGTACCTCATCCGGATTATTCAGCTCCCGGTAAATCTCGATACCCAGGCGCAGCGACGCTGGATCACGATCGTCCCGTGCCAAGGCCTCACGGATGGCGAGTGCAGCGGCGCTGGTGCGACGGCCGGCTTGCAATGCCATGGCATAGTCACGCCAATAATCGCTTCTCTCTGGTGCCTTCTCCACCGCATGCTGCAGCAGCCCGATGGCATCCTCCACGTGATGGGTGCCGACGGCAATACGGCCCAGCCCGGCCAGTGCCCGATGATGCGTCGGTTCATCCTGAAGGATCAGCCGATAATAGAGTTCCGCCGTGTTGAGATCGCCGAAATGATGCGACTGCTCCGCACAACGCAGATAGAGATCGCGGCGCTGGAGTGCCAGGTCGGATGACGCCAGCCCCTGCAATCTTGCGGCGACACGCTCGATCTCGGTGGCCCAATCACCATCCGGCTGGCGCCGGAAAAGCTCCAGACTGGAATACCAGATCGACGATGTCCGCTCCGATTTCAGCCAGCGCCAGTCGGCGGCGGCCGGGATCAGCGCCCAGGTCATTTTGCCGAGGGCGCCGGCGACATGGACCGTGCTGTTATCCACCGAAACAACCAAGTCCATCGCGGCGATCTGGGCAGCGAAAATGTCCATGTCATCCATCGGATCGACAACGGAATCCACATAAACATCCACGCCGTGGGCCTGGCGAAGCTCGGTAATGTCCTTGCTGACATCGCCGTATTGCAGCGAAATGAACGCGCAGTCCGGCGTTTCAAAGATCGGCATCCAATGCGGCAGTTCGATCGACCGCAATATTGCACCGCCGCTGTTGCCACTGCGCCAAGAAATACCGATCAGCTTCTTGCCGGGGAAAAGCAGCTCATATCTCTCCCGCAGTTTCTTGACGTCATCGGGATTGGCAACGAGGAAACCATCCTTGCCGGGATAGTCTTCCATATCGAGCTGCAGGAGATGTGGAAGATCGCCGATCGGGCAATGGGCCTTAATCTTACGATCCGACAGGAATGTGCTCGGTAAATCCTCGCGCGCGCAGACAATCATGTCCGGAAAGCTGCGCTGCAACAGCGAACGCAGGCGGATATTGGTTTCGATGACGATCGGCTGTGCCAGGCCTCGGCAGGCGATCGCAGGAGCGACATACATGACCATGTCGCCGATACCCTGTTCCCGCCATAGGATGAGGCCACCGTCATCGACCGCCTTTCCATCCCATTCCGCAACTGGCAGGTCCCAGCGGGGTTCACAGCCTGTCCGCTTCCAGCGCCAGTGGTGAAGACGCCATCCATCTGCGTACTCGCCGTTGCGGACTTTCGATAAGGCAACCGATGTCTGAGCGTCTCCCTCTTCGGGGTCGAGCTCAGCCACCCTGGCCATTAGCCTTTCACCTTCTTCCTGCTCGCTGGACACAATCTTATATCTGCCCAGTTGAAGCAGGGCCGGCACGAAACTCGGCGTCCGATCAATCACTGACCGCAGGATATCTTCGGCCAGATGTCCCTCGTCAAATTGCAATAAGGTGTTGACCGCCTCCGAGCAGTTTTCCCAGGAAGCCAAGGCCCTTACCTTAATATCCGCGAATGCGGCGGCAGCGGCGTCCTTGCGACCTTGTCGTTGGAGCGCAACCTGCAGCGTCGCCGCTGCTGCAACCGACTGCGCATCGAAACCCAAGGCGCGGCTGGCGACGTCCATGGCCTCTTCCGTCTCGCCGAGCCATAAGAGTCCGCAAGACAGACTGAGCATTGCCGCAACCGATTGAGGATCAAGGGCGAGATAACGGCGGCTCAGATCAATCACCTGATCGGGCATGCGCTGTCTTTGCCTGACAAAGATCAGGTTCCCCAGCATCGCCTTGTTATTTGGCGCGAGGGACAGTCCCTCCTCATAGATGGATGCGGCAAACAGAAGGTGTCGCATCGTCAGGAGAAGGTCCCCAAGTCCCTGACGAAAAGTGACGTTTGTCGGATCCCGGGTCAACGCCAAGCGCATGCGGCGCTCGGCCTCCTGCAACCGGTTCGCATCGCGCTCAATGATGCCGATGTTGAAATTCGCCTGCGCATGATCGGGTTGGAGAGCGAGTATCTGCTCAAAACGACCGCGCATTTCCTGCAGATGCCCGTCCCGAAAATCCTTCTGCGCGGCCTCCATGAGCCGAAGGATGTCGGAGTCGATATGGGAGCTATGTGCGATGCCGGATTTCTCGCCGGCTTGGTGGAACGGAACGTCCTCACTGTCCCCCTCGCCGATGACGAGGCAATTCAATTCCGCTGTAAAACCGGAACCCACCGCCGATCCGAGCTCGGCGGCATCACCCAGATGAGGGGCATTTTTTCCATCGGTAGCGGGGATTGACATGAAACCTGCGCCGTAGTGGGAACGGCGCAGTCTACGAATTTGTGGTTAATAAGACTTTAACACATATATCAACAGGTTAGCTTGCCGACAGGGCAGCAATTCTTGCCGAGCGCGTGAGCCTGAACCAGGCAATTTCTGCCGCTCCGGCAAAAATTGCCCACCCATTTTCGGTCCATCCCGTGGCCGATGGGCAGGGATTTCCTAGGCTCGGCAAGTTTTTCGCAGTTGGCATGATCATTGCTTCCTACCTGGGGCCCCTTCATTCCGAAGACGGCGCGGCACGCAAAAGCGGCCGTTACATATGTCTCCAAAGGAGCTTCTGAATTATGGCTGACTCTATCTCCCTTAGCGCCGGTATGCGGAACAACCTGCTGACCCTGCAGCAGACCGCAGCGAGCCTGCAGAACACCCAGTCCAAACTGGCAACCGGCAATAAGATCAACTCGGCCTTGGATGGCCCCACCTCCTTCTTCGCCGCCAAGAGCCTCAACCAGCGCGCGGGCGACCTCGACGGCCTGAAGGACGGCATCGGCCAGGCGATCAGCACGCTGAAAGCCGCCGACCAGGGTATCACCCAGATCCAGAGCTTGCTGGATCAGGCGAAAGGCCTGACCACCCAGGCGCTGGGTTCCTTGGGCACCGACGCCAATTCGGTGCAGCTGCGTAACAATCTGGCCAACCAGTACAACAACGTGCTGCGCCAGATCGACAAGCTGGCCCAGGACAGCGGCTATGCCGGTAAGAACCTGCTGGTCGGCAGCGGCCTGCGTATCGACGCGACGTCGGACAGCAAGACCTCCGTCAACTCGATCATCGGCGTCAGTGGTGCCACGGCCTCCAACGTCACCAAGGCCGACACCTATACCATCGCGATCACCGGCGATGGCGCGATCTCCGGTAACTCGAAGGATATTTCTGACGCCGAGCAGCTGCGCGGCATCAGCAATCTGAACATTACCGGCTTCGACTCCACCACCACCGGCAACTTCAGCAACATCTCGATCAAGCTGTCGGGCGGCACGGGCAAGGACAAGACCTTCACCATCACCGAAGGCGACCAGTCCACGACCTTGACCTTCACCCAGGCCCAGTGGTCCCAGGCCAATTCCAACGGCCAGGTCCTGCATGCCTCGGTGGCCTTCAACAGCGGCACCAAGGTCGGCTTCGACATCAACTTCAAGGATATCGAGAACGTCCCGGATACCGCCGGCGTCGGTACCTCGGTCATCGAGAAGAATGTCAATCTGCAAGTCAAGGCGACCAACAGCGCCGGTGAAACCATCGTCCGCGATGGTTTGAACGCCCTCGGCCAGGGCAAGGCGTCGAATGGCGAGAATGCCTTCGCCTTCGATTCTGGCACCGCCCGTGTGACGGTCGACCAGCGTCAGGTCCTGCAGGGTTCGACCTATACCCAGTCGATCAGCAGCTCCTATGGCACAGGCTCGGGCGCCATTGTCGGTTCGCCGACGACCGCCAGCGCCGTGACGTCCGATACGACCTATTCGGTCAAGGCGGCGGCCAGCAACTTCAACTACTCGACGAACACCTTCGATAAGTTCTCGACCCAATTGGGCGACAACCATGGCAACGCCGGTACTGCCACGACGGTCTCGGCTGGCAATGCCAGCAGTGTCAAACTGACGACTGGCACGGGCAATACCACGGACTTCACCGTCGGCCTCAACCTGAATGCCTTGGGTCGTGTCGCCACGGCGGCCGCAGCGAATGCAGCCGAGGTGCAGGGTACATTGGTGAAGGGTACCGCCACAGGCGGCTTCGGCGGTACTTCTGCCGCTGTTGCAGTCAATGGTGGCGCTGGTGCGACGGATGCGACCGGGTTCGCCAAAAACACGGTCACGAACGTCAACTACACCATCAAGGCGACCGGGGCCAATACGGCTACCGTCACCTTCGACGATGGCCAGGGCGGTACCGCCACGGTCAACTACAACCCGGCGACGGGTGGTGCGGTCAGCGCCACGATCAGTGGCGGTGCCAATAATGGCGCCCATGTCCAGCTGACCCTGGGTTCCGCCACGGTTGCTTCTGGTGACTCCACCAGCGGCAGCTTCAAGGTCCGCGGCGCCTTCGACGGCACAGATGCGACCGGCAAGGCGGTGAGCGCCAGCTTCGATGTCCGCGCCGCTCATACCGGCCAGACCGCGAAGCTGCAGACCAAGCAGCTGGTCGACGGCACCGATGCCAACAACATGGCGGTGCAGTTGAACGAAACCAACACCAGCAACGTCACGGTGGTCAGCCAGAACGTCCAGACGGACGGTCAAGGCCTGAAACTGGACTTCGCGCAGAACGGCTGGAACGACCGCGCCGACATCGAAAATGCCCAGAAGCAGCTCGATGCGGCCAAGTTGACCCTGCGTTCGGCGTCGTCGAACCTCAGCACCAACCTGAACGTCATTCAGACCCGCGAAACCTACACCGCGGCCTTCTCGAATGTGTTGAAGGAAGGTGCCGGCAAGCTGACCCTGGCCGACCAGAACGAGGAAGGCGCCAACATGCTGACGCTGCAGACGCGCCAGCAGTTGGGTACGATCTCCCTCAGCCTGGCCAACCAGGCGCAGCAGGCGATCCTGCGGCTGTTCTAAGCCGATCGGATCGGATAGAGTTGGGCGGCGGCGGCAACGCCGTCGCCCGCTTCTCCCCTCACATGGCTTGGCGTTCGGTTTCCCGTCCTGGGTAAATGTTTCCTCAGGAGACTGGTCTTTCGGGCACCGCCGCAGAGAAGTGGGGTTTCAATATGAAGGAGAAGCATTTTGCCGCTTAAGTTCTCACTCCGCCCGGGAGAGAAGGTCATCGTGAACGGCGCCGTTATCGGCCGGGGCGAAGAACCAGGGACCTTTTACCTCTACAACAAGGCTAATTTCCTGCGTGGCCGCGAGGTCATGAAAGAGGAAGCGGCGGATACGCTCGAGAAAAAACTCTATCTAATCATTCAGTTAATCTATTTGTTTCCCGAAGACGCCAAAGACAGCTTAAGGAAATTTGAAGCAATTCTGGCGGAAACTAAGGGGACACGGCCCGAATCCGCCGCAGAACTGGATCAAGTGGCACAGTTCGTGCTTAACCAGGATTACTACCGGGCACTTAAATTGACATCGAAGCTGTTCTGATCCGCTGTCGCGGAGATGGACAGAGGGGTCGATCCGGCCCGATGGAGAAACGGGATGAAGCAACCGATCGGTTATACCAGCAAGCCGCAAGCCGCTGATTCGCGGAGCACCGAGGCATGGGCCTTGGGCGAAGCGTCGCGGCGACTGGCGCTGGCTGCCAAGGCAGAGGATCAAGGTGCCTCGCTGCGCGAGGCTCTGCGTCTCAACCAGCGCCTTTGGTCGATCTTCCAGGCGGCTTTGATGGAACCGAGCTGCCCTCTTCCCCAAGATCTGCGCCAGAACGTACTGGCCCTGTCGGTCATGGTTGATCGCCATATCATGCAGCGTCTGGGCGATCTCGACAGCAGCAAGATTCAGCCCATTCTCGATATCAACCGTGCCATCGCCGAAGGCTTGGCGCAGAAACCAGTGGACAGCGCCACGCGCTCGGCAGCGCCTGTGCCGCCGGCCACGGCGATGAACGAGCCGAGCCGGCCGATCATGCGGGTTTCGATCTAACATCGCGAGGAGATCGCCATGAGCACCAGCATCCTGCCAGCCTCCGCCAGCATGTTGTCCCCTGGCGACTCCTTGTTCGGCGGGAATATCGGCTCTTCCTCGACGTCCAGTTCGAACGCGGCATCCAGCACGTTGGATGACATCTCGGCACAAGTCGCACTGCTGCAGCAAAAGGCTGATCAGGCGAAGATCACCAATGTGCAGGACTTTCAGAAGACAGTCTATAAGCCGCAGATCCAAAATCGTATGACGGCCCGGGATGTCGGAACCCTGCGGCAAAACGATTCACGTCTCAATGTCTTCAGTTCGCTCGCGCAGGGCAATACCGCCGACTTCTTCAGCTTCAAAGTCGCGACCACCGGCCAGACTCACTTTTCCGTCTTAACGGCTGACCAGAGCGAAGAACAGAATCTCCGGTTTCAGATCCTGAATCGCGATAGTGGCACCGTCGTGGCCGATTCAGCGGCTGACGCGGGTGATGCCAAGAAAACATATGATCAGTTGAAGAACGGTACCTACCAGTTGCAGTCGGGAAATTACGTTCTGCGCATATCGCGTCAGGACGACAGTGTGGCGAACCGCAATACCTCGTACAATTACGCTGTCCAGCTCACGCAAGGGACCTACACGAAGGATTTCGACACCATCGCAAAGGACCCTCAGAAGGGCGCCGATCCCTTTGGCCTTGATGCCAATTCCAGCACCGATTCATTGACGGCTTCCTTAGGTTCTGCCGTCACCTTCCTGCAGTCGCTGCCGCCGATCGGGACATCGGCAACGGACAAGCTGAACGGCGTTCTGATCAACAGCCTTTTCTAAAAGAAAGCCGCCGTTGCCATGAATCATCAAGCGGTCAACAGCAATCAGCCGCTGCGGATCTTCATCGGTTATGACCACCGCCAAGCGGTGGCTTACAATGTGCTGCAGTTCAGCCTGTATCGTCGCAGCTCGAAGCCGCTGGCGATCTCCCCGTTGGTTCTGCCGACCCTGCCGATGTCGCGTCAGGGGCTGACCCCCTTCACCTTCAGCCGCTTCCTGGTGCCCTGGCTGTGCGATTACCAGGGCTGGGCACTGTTCCTCGACATCGATTTCCTGGCGCTCGCCGATGTGGCCGAGCTCTTCGCCCTGACCGATGATCGCTATGCCGCCATGGTCTCGAAGAATGTGAAGACCTTCGAATGGGCCAGCATGATCCTGTTCAATTGCGGCCATCCCGCCAATCGCGTGCTGACACCGGATTATGTTGACGACCCGCAGCGCTGCCGGTCGCCGCATACCATGGACTGGCTGTCGCCTGACCTGGTGGGCGGGGTGCCGGGTGAATGGAACCATCTGGTCGGCTACGATGCGCCGCGCCCGGATGCCAAGCTGGTTCATTACACCCAGGGCATGCCGATTTATGAAGAAACCACCGGCAGCGAATATCGCGACGCCTGGCTGGCCGAACACAAGAAGAGCAATGCCACCAGCGGGTGGCAGGAGCTGATGGCCAATTCGGTCCATGCCGGCCGCACGGCGGACGGTCGTATCGTCGCCAAATTGCATCCGGACGCAGCGGCCTGAACTTGGCAGCAGGCAGTTGGATTCAGACCAACGGCCGAACCGCAGCACCCAGCCATTGCACCTCAGCGCCATGAGGATGCGCCGTCGCCAGCAAATAGTCGGCGCCATCCGGCCATAAGGTCAGTCGCAGCTCGAAAGCTTTTTCAGGGCCCGGTTCGAAACGCAGCCAGGCGAGCGGCGCCTGCCGGTCCGACCGGGTACTTGCCTGTTGGAGCAAGCCCTCGATGCGCCGCCGCGTGGCTGCCGGCATGTATTGCCACATGATCGAATGATAAACGACTGTCGCCGCCCCTGGTCTCGCCTTTCCAAGCTGGCCCTCAAGCCAGTCGGCTGCATCGGCCTGCTCGACACGGCAGCCCGTCTTCAGCGCGAGGGCAATGGCGCCGTCCAGCCGCGCCAAACGATCCCGTTGGTCAGCCCAGACATAAGCACGCAGCCGTAATCGCTGCGCGGCCGCGCTGAGATCGACCGGCGACCGATCACAGGCGGCACGCTCACGGATCTCTGGCTGTGAGAGTGGCGGCAATCCGCCGCTCCAGGCCGTCTCGATCACGACCGGGCTCTCGGGATCTCCCCAGTCGGTCTCTCCCAACCGGTACCGATAGCGGTCCCAGATCGAATTGAGGCCGGCACTGGCGCCGATTTCCAGGAGAACCAGCGGCAATCCGGTCGTTTGTTGGACCGTGAGGAAACCGCCCAGCAAAACGGCGGAGCGGCGTATCTCATTGGTTTGCGGCGGCGCCGCCAGATAGGCGTCGATCACCGCCCGATGACGGTCGATCGCACGCAGCACTGCCGGCCATACCCTCTGCATCGCAACAGCAGCGCCTTGCGGCGGATAGCATGCCGCCAGGTCGGCATCGATGCCGGCAAGCACCAGCGCATGCAACGCACCGGCAAATCGTAACGGCAGCGCATCGGCAGTCGGATTACCATCCCAATGCCCGAGCAGCGCGACCAGTGGGCCGCCCTGCTCCAAGTCCGATACCGCTTGCGTCAACAGGGATGCGGTGAAGGGAGAGCCCAGCTCCTGACACCACCGGCTCTGATCACGGAAGGACTGCAGAACTTTGTCGTCCACCGCCATTATCGCCTCCATCCTGGTGTCGCTGCACTGACGCCGCGAATAGGGTCGGCTCAGGCGTTTGTCCCCCTAGCGTTTCTCACCCGGACGCCGGGGTCCCTTCATATGCTGCATGAGCAGCTCTCGGTCGTTCTGCGAAAGGAGCGGGCCGACTTGCAGAAGAAGCTGACTGATCTCACCGAAAAGCTGGCGGCCACTATCAAGCTGTACGGCGATTGCCTGGCGATAGGCTTCTGTGTCGAAGGACTCTGCTTTGTAAATCTTCTCGGCGGCTTGATGTGCGTGAACCAGGGCATCGTGCAAACCGAGCAACTTGCTCTCATCCGCAGCCACAGCCTGCTCGACTACCTTCTGCCCGTCCGGCGACAGCGTGTGTGCGGCTTCCAGCAGCATCTCACTCGGCGGTGGCGGCGGCCCAGGTGGTTGTTCGTACCGTTTCAAAAAGTGCCACGCCTCATGCGAGACGACGAAGGAAAGCAGGAAGAGATTCACGGCCAGGGATAGCAGCAACCAGCGATACCGAGACTTCCCTGCACGGTCCTTGCCGTGTGTCCCTTCTTGGGCAGGCATCGGATAATCCTAAAGCGAGAGATATGCCGCCAGACCCGCTGGGGTCGTCCCGGCCGCGACACCTTCCTGAACCGTCAGCGGCGCGCTGGACCATCCCAGCAACATGCCGATCAGGACGATTGCCGCCGCAGCCAGGTAACGTCGTTTACCGAAGGCCCCGAACATCCGGGACGCGGTCCGCTGCCCGCTCCCCGCTGCAACAACCGGTGCCTCATCATCGATGGCATGGATAGCCTCAACGGGAAGCGCGGTCGGTTCCTGCCGGCGGAACGTCCAGTCGGGTCGGATGATTTCCGCGGAAGCCGTGAATTCCCGGCGGACGTCGCCTTGCCCGACACCGGCTTCCTGCAGAATGCGACCGATCAGATCGGGATTGGCGCGGACCTGCACCGGTTCGGACAGGGCATCGGCGATGAACTTCGCTTCCGCCATCATCCGCTGCGCTCGATCAGAAGTTGCAAGTAAGCTTTCTGCCCGTGGACGCAGATGCGCTGGCCAATCTTCCAGATGATGGCCGTAGCGGTCCAATGCCTCTTCAAAGGCATCATGGGTCAGCAACGATCTGTCAGGCATCCCAGCGCTCGCTTCCAAACTGCATACAAACCTCCTGCCGGAGCTTAGGGGCCATCGTCAAGGCCTCTTGGATCCGTGGCGTCTGTCATGGTGCCACACTATAGCGGCGAGGGTCACAATCGAACAGCGTAATATATTGAGATTACGGCAGATTTCCCGTGACATCCGGTCGCGCCGGCAATCTTTTCTTAACGTTGCCGCCGGTGCCGGGAGTCGGCTTCATCCTCGGTGCAAGGCTGACGCCCTAACCAATGGGCGCTTCAAGCGCTGCGCCAGGATAATCCCGGCCAGCACCAGGACACCCCCGACGAGGTGATAGTGCTCCAGTTGCTCGCCGGCCAGCAGGATTGCCAGCAGAGCGGTGAAAACTGGCACCAGATTGAGGAAGATGCTGGCCCGGCTCGGCCCCAGATACTTCAGCGCGAGCATCCAGATATAAGGCGCCCCGATCGAGGTCGGAATCGTGGCGTAAAGAATAAGTGGCAGGTTCCGCGACGTAATCGGCGCCGCCGATCCATGCAGGAAGAAGGGCAGCAGTAAAAGAACGCCGAACCAGATCTGCACATAAAGCGATTGCCAGGTCGTTATCGGCAGCGACCATCGTCGCAGCAAGACGCCATAGCCCGCATAGGAAAGCGCCGCCAGCAGCATGATGACATCGCCCTGCCCGATCCCCTGATCGAGCAGACTGGCCGGATCGCCATGCCCGATCAAAATGCCGAGCCCGATAAGCGACACCGTGCCACCGAACAGCATCCCGATTGTCGGCGTTTCCCGCAGCAAGGGGATACTCAGCAGCAGGGTGATCAAGGGGATGAGTGAAGCAATGATGCCCATATTGGTTGCCGGCGTGGTTTTCGCGGCGACATAGGCCAGCCCCTGATAGAGCACCATGCCGAGCAGCCCCAATACCGCCAGTTTCGGCAGCAGCGGCAGGATACGGCGACGCTCGCGCCAGACTGGACGCAGCAGGAAGGGCGTCAGCAGCAAACCCGCAAGCAGCCAGCGATAGAAGGCAATGGCCTCCGGCGCAATGACACCGGCCGAGAGGCGGGTAACCACGGTATTGCCGGACCAGATCAGAACCGCAAGCAATGGCAGCGTATAATAACCCATTCCGAAACCCCATGTGCCAGGCTAAAGGCATATGCCAGACTAAAGACGTATCAGGCGATTGCCGGGCAATGGCGGCACCTGACACACATTGACGGCTACCCGTCGCAGCCATGTCTTTGATATAACGGGCCATCGCGCTGAGGCTATCCTTTCTCGGACATGGCCTCCTGCGTTTACTGCACAACTCGGAGAAGTGGACGGATTGCATGGCTGGCGAAGATCTTGGCTATCGGGCGGATGACGAGGAAGATGACGCTCCCGCCGTACCCGCCGGCAGCAAGAACTACATCACGCCGGAAGGCCTCGCGCGCTTGAAGGCCGAGCGCCACAAGCTCTGGACGGAGGACCGCCCGGAAATCGTCCGCGTGGTGGAATGGGCGGCCGGCAACGGCGATCGCTCCGAGAATGGCGACTATATCTACGGCAAGAAGCGCCTGCGTGAGATCGACCGGCGCCTGCGGTTCCTCGACAAGCGCCTCGCCAATGCCGAAGCGGTGGATCCGACCCGCCAGACACGCCGTGACCAGATTTTCTTCGGCGCCACGGTCACCTATATCCGCGAGGACGATAGCGAGGAAACCGTCACCATTGTCGGGATCGACGAGACCGATGCCGGACCCGGCCGGATTAGCTGGATCTCGCCGGTGGCCCGCGCACTGATGAAAGGTCGGATCGGCGATACGGTGACCGTGCGCACGCCAGCCGGCAGCGAGATGCTGGAAATCCTCACCATCCGCTATCCCGGCCCCCCCGCATGACCGCAAGTTATATCGACACCTACTATCGGCGATCCCTGAGCAGCACGGAGAGTTACTTCCCCGCCGAGGGCAATATCGAGACGGAAATTTGCATCATCGGTGGTGGCCTCGCCGGGCTGACCACGGCACTTGAGCTCTGCCGGCGAGGACGCCGTGTCACCCTGCTGGAAGGCCGGCGTGTCGGCTGGGGTGCCTCCGGGCGCAATGGCGGTTTCGTCGCGCCGGGTTATGCGACAGATCTCGATAAGATCGCCCGTCGGGCCGGCCCTGATCAAGCCAAGGAGCTCTACCGTCTCTCGATCGAAGGCGTCAGGATCGTCTCCGACAATATCCGCGATCTCGCCATACAAGATGCCGCCGCCGTTCCGGGTATCATCAGCGTCATCCGCTACGACGATGCGACCGGGCTCCAGGCCTATCGCGATCATCTGGCCGAGGATGTCGGGCGCCATCTGCGCTTCATGCCGACCGACGAAGTGCGGACGGTTCTGCACTCACCCAAATACCATCAGGCTCTCTTTGCCGATGACGGGTTTCATTTCCATCCACTGAACTACTGCCGTGCCCTGGCCCGGGAAATCTCCCGCCTCGGTGGTCGGATTCACGAACAATCGCCGGTCACGGCCGTCGACCTGTCGCGACCCATCAAAACAGCAACCACGCCCCAAGCGCGGATCTCCGCGAGTGATATTGTTTTCGCCGGCGGCGGCTATACCGATGCCCTCTGCCCCGCCCTGAAGCGCGCCGTTCTGCCCATCGCGACCTATGTCCTGCTGACCGAGGCGGCTGGTGACCTGCTCGGCGAGACCATTCGGACCACCGCCGCGATCGGCGATGACCGCCGCGCCGGTGACTATTATCGCGTTGTCGACGGTGAGCGCCTGCTCTGGGGTGGACGCATCACCACCCGAACCAGCGATCCCAATAATCTGGCCGCGCTCCTGCGGAAGGAAATGGTTTCGACCTATCCGCAATTGGCCGGGCTCAAGGTGGAATTGGCCTGGTCGGGATTGATGGCCTATGCCCGCCATCTCATGCCGCAAATCGGGCAACTCTCGCCGGGCGCTTGGTACTGCACGGCCTTCGGTGGCCATGGTATGAATACCTCATCGATCGGTGGCCGCCTGATTGCCGAAGCGATCAACGGTGACTCCGACCGATATCGCCTGTTCACGCCCTTCGGCCTGGACTGGAATGGTGGCCCCTTCGGAATCGCCGCCGCCCAGATGACCTATTGGGCCTATCAGTTCCAGGACTTCTGGCGTGAGCGGCGTGTCTAGCTAGGTATCAGGTCGCAGTCGGCGGATCGCGATCCTCGACAAATATCTCGATCCGCTCCTTGCCCTTGCCGATATTCTTGCGCTTGAGTCCGATTGCCCCGATCTCGCCGGTGCGCCGCAGATGGGTTCCGCCACAGGGTACCTGGGAAAATTCACGGATCTTCCAATAACGACGCCCGATCGCCTCATCCGAGAAGGCGCTGATGATCGGCTGGTCACCCGCGACGATATCGTTCGCCGCCGATTGCAGAACCGGAAAGGCCTGGGCGATACTTTCCGGCCAATTGAAGTCGATCCGTGCCTTGTCGGCGGCGATATGGGCCCCGATCTTCTCGATCCCGACAAGGTGCCGGTAGGCCAACTCCAGAACGATTTCCGCCGCGAAATGCAGCCGCATCAACCGGTATCGGCGTGGCCAGTCGATAACCATCGCGACCGGATCACCCACCTGCAACCCATGCCCCGCCTCCAGCCGGTAGATGATCTCTTCCCCATCCTTCCGAGCTTCCAGGACGTTACGCCCGCCGATCGTGCCGTAGTCGCTCTCCTGTCCACCGGACAGAGCATAGAAAACGGTTTCAGCGACGATGATCTCGTCGCCATCGACATGGGCGATACAAGTATCAAGTCGCGCCAGATAGGGATCCTGCCAGAAAATCTTGCGAGTCATCCAGAGTGCATCCTCAGGTGAAGAAAGAACCATGCCGGCTATCGGTGTTGCCGTCAAAGCCATGTATGGTGTTTCTTCTCAAAGTTTCTTCTCAAAGATATCCATTCACCAGGTTTTCGAGATATTCCTGTCGCCCGGATCGGGGTTGCGGGTCAAGCCTGCCGGCTTCAGCCAGGGCCGCAAGATCGGCGAGCGATCTTTGCCCGGCCAGGATCGCCTTGCCCTCCAGTGAATTCCAGCCGGCATAGCGTTTATCAAGATGCCGCTGCAGGGCTCCGTCCGCGATCATCCGTTCGGCGGCCAGCAAGGCACGCGCCACGGTATCCATTCCCCCCACATGGCCATATAGCAAATCCGCCGGATCGATCGATTGCCGCCGGATCTTCGCATCGAAATTGAGCCCACCCGTGGTAAACCCGCCCCCCTGCAGGATGTAATACAGGGCCAAGGCAGTGTCCGATAGATTGTTGGGGAATTGATCGGTATCCCAACCGAGCTGTGCATCGCCCCGATTCATATCGATCGAGCCGAAGATACCCAGGGCCAATGCGGTGGCGATCTCGTGCTCGAAACTATGGCCGGCGAGCGTCGCGTGATTAGCCTCGATATTGACGCGCACTTCCTGATCCAGTCCGTATCGTTTCAGGAAGCCATAGACCGTCGCCGTATCGAAATCATATTGATGCTTGGTTGGCTCGCGTGGCTTCGGCTCGACCAGGATGGTGCCGCGAAACCCAATCTTGTGCTTGTGCTCGACCACCAGCGAAAGGAAGCGCCCCATCTGGTCCAGCTCGCGCTTCATATCGGTATTGAGCAGGGTTTCATACCCCTCTCGCCCACCCCATAGGACGTAATTTGCCCCATTTAGGTCGTGAGTGAGGTCGAGGGCATTCTTCACTTGCGCGGCCGCATAGGCGAAGACATCGGGGTCCGGATTGGTGGCGGCACCGGCCATGTAGCGCCGATGGGAAAAGAGATTGGCCGTCCCCCAGAGCAACCGCACCTTGGCCGCCTCCATTTTGCGGGCAAACAGCTCGCCGATGACGCGGACATTCTTGTTCGATTCCGCAAGAGACGCTCCCTCGGGCGCGATATCCCGGTCATGGAACGTGAAGAACGGAACATTCAACAGACGGAACATCTCGAAAGCCACATCGGCCTTGAATCTCGCCAGGGCCATCGGCGTACTGCCCGATGCGGCGCTATGCGCCATCCAGGGACGCTGGAAGGTCTCAACACCGAAGGGATCACCGCCCGGCCAGCAGAAGCTGTGCCAGTAGCAGACGGCGAAGCGCAGATGATCCTCCATGCGCTTGCCCAGAACCTGCCGATCCGGATCATACCAGCGATAGGCCAGAGGCGCCGCCGTTTCCGGCCCTTCATATCGGATCGCGTCAGTGATCGGGAAAAAGCTCTGATGCGAAGCAGTCATGGGCCAACTCCTTTTACGAGCGGATACAACGACCGGTAGCGCCGATAGGATGAAGCATAAGCATCGACCAATGCGGCTTCCGGCAAGACCGTCTCAAGGCGCCGGGGCCTGCGGCAAACATCCGCCGGCCCTTCACCGGTCGCCGCCAGGCGGCCGAGCCGCGCGGCGCCCAGGGCAGCGCCGACGTCACTTTCCGTCACCCGGTTGAGCGGCAAGTTCAGGATATTGGCAAGAAGCGTGATCCAGAACGGGGAACGGCTCCCGCCCCCGATGACATCGGCCGTCACGATATGTGTGCCGGCCTCCGCCAAGGCCACGATGCAATCGCGCACGGCAAAAGCGACGCCTTCCAAGACCGCCTGGGTCAGATCGCAGCGCTGGGTTTCGTGGGACAATCCCTGGAACAGCCCGCGGATCCCGGCTTCGTTATGCGGCGTGCGCTCGCCGGAAAGATAGGGCAGGAAGACCACCCGCGAAGGCGCCTCGGGCCGCTCGCCGAGCTCCCCCAACAAGGCTGCTTCGCTCATCCCCATCACACCCGCGAACCAACTGAGGCAGGAAGCAGCCGAGAGGATGACGCCCATCTGATGCCACATCTCCGGGACGGCGTGACAGAAAGCATGAACGGCTGAAGCCGGATTGGGAGCGAAGCCTGCCGTGGTCGCCCAAACGACACCGGAGGTGCCCAGCGAGACGAAGGCATCGCCCGGCTGGATGGCGCCAAGGCCGATGGCGCCGGCGGCATTGTCCCCTGCCCCACCGGACAGAACCGGCGGCCGTGTCATACCCCATCGCGCCGCGAGAGCGGCATTGAGCTGGCCCGCCGGCGCCGTCCCTTCGACCAGGCGCGGCATGTGATCCCGTGTCAATCCTGTCGCCGCGAGCAGCGGATCGGACCAGTCGCGACGACCGACATCGAGCCACAACGTTCCGGCCGCATCCGACATATCCTCGGCGACCTCACCGCTCAAACGGTACCGGAGATAGGCCTTGGGCAGCAGCACCTTGTCGACCCGACGAAAAATCTCCGGCTCATGTTTCCGCACCCAGAGCAGCTTCGGCGCCGTGAAACCCGGCATGGCGAGATTGCCGCTCACGGCATGCAATTGCGGATGGACCTGTTCCAGCTCCCGGCATTCCGCCACGGACCGGCCGTCATTCCACAGGATACAGGGACGCAGGACCTTGCCCTGGCGATCCAGCAGGGTCGCGCCATGCATCTGGCCGGAAAAACCGATACCCCTTACTGCCGCCATCTCGCGCGGGGCGGAACGGTGCAGATGGTCGAGCGCCGACAGGACGGCCTGCCACCAGGCCTCGGGATCTTGTTCGGCAAAACCGGGGCGCGGCCGCGAAACGGTCAAGGGGGCTTGCGCGGTCGCGATCGGATCTTCCGCCTCGTCGAGCAATACGGCCTTGATCGATGATGTCCCAAGATCCAGACCGATAAACACGCTTCCCTCCCGGCGACGTGCCGCTGCCGTTGCTTCCCATTGCCGCCGTCTACGGCGAGTTATCACTGTGGTTCCATGTGAGCGCGATTTCCAGCCCCACACCTTCATATCCTGATGTATTAGTGACACATTATTCGATTGAATACTTTGTTCAGGGCAAAAATTGATTGCCATCAGTATATTTTGTTAACTGCGTACAGCAGATTACCCATGTTATACAGCACCACTCGCTGGGAGCTGGTGGTACTGTTGCAGGAAATCGGCTTAGCTTTATTCGCTTCTTCGATCGAGCTTCAAATCTCGGAATCCGATACGCGGATCCCGGCCATACTGATCAAGAATCTATTCAACGTGCCGCCCCCGCGTTGAAATATGAGGGATCGGGGCTGCCGCGCATCAGCGCGTTTTTTTGTGGTTAAATATCTGTGGTTAGACAAATGGCTGTGCCTCAATACGACACCACCGGCGCCCTGGACTGGCAGGCGCCTGCCCTTCCCAAAGTTGCCTGGGGCAAGGGTTGCTATGTCTATGACACGGCGGGCAAGCAATATATCGATGGCTCCGGCGGGCCGTCCGTCTTCTGCCTTGGACATGGCCATGACGAAGTCAATGCCGCGATCAAGGATCAGCTTGACCGCATTGCCCATGGCTACCGCTACACCTTCACCAGCGATCCGCTGGAGGAACTGACAGCGATGGTCGCCGCCGCCTGCGGCGGCGGGCTGCGCCACATGACCTTCTGTTCCAGTGGCTCGGAAGCGGTCGAATCCTGTCTGAAGATCGCCTTGCAATATCATGCGGCACGCGGCGAACCGAGCCGCCATCGTTTCATCGCGCGGCAACGGTCCTGGCATGGCAATACCTTGGGTGCCCTCGGCATATCCGGCTTCTACGACCGGCGCCATGCCTTCGAGGGAGCATTGATGCCGGCCAGCCTGCTTTCCCCGGTCAATGTCTATCGCCCGCCCGTCGGCGTGGCGCCGGAAGATGTCGCCAAAACCTGCGCCGAGGAACTGGAAAAAGAAATCCAGCGCTGCGGGCCGGATCAAATCGCCGCTTTCATCTTCGAGCCGGTGGTCGGCGCCGCCGGCGGCTGCGTACCCGCGCCGCCGGGCTATGCCCGTGCCATCCGCGAGATCTGCGATCGCTATGGCGTATTGATGATCGCCGATGAGGTGATGTGCGGCAGCGGTCGTTGCGGCACCTGGCGGGCCCTGGAACATGACGGCGTGGAGCCGGATATCATGTCTGTCGCCAAGGGCCTGGCTGGCGGCTATATCCCGCTTTCCGCCGCGATCTATCACGAGAAGCTGCGGGAGCCGATGTTCAAGGCCCATGCCGGGCTCATGACGGGTCATACCTTCACAGGCCATACGACTGGCTGCGCCGCCGGTGTGGCCGTGCAGAAAATCGTCCAACGCGATGCGTTGCTCGAGAAGGTGCGGCTGGACGGTCTCTACCTGCAAGGCCTGCTGCAGGACGCCATCGGCAACCGCGATTATGTCGGGGATATCCGTGGCCGTGGCTTCTTCGTCGGCATCGAGCTGGTGCGGGACCGCGCCCGGAAGGAACCTTTCCCCGCAGAACTCAAGCTGCATGCCCGGTTACGGGATCGCGCCTTCGAAAACGGCCTCATCTGCTATCCCGTCGGCGGCAATGTAAACGGACATCGCGGCGATATCATCATTCTCTCGCCACCCTATATCGCCACACGCACTGAACTGACGGAAATCGTCGACAAGCTGCAGCACAGCCTCACCGAGGTCATGGCCCAAGCCGCCTCGCGCAAGATCACCTGATTGGCCGGCTGCGGCATTGAGCAATAGAAAACGCCGCCGGTTGGACCGGCGGCGTCTCTTTTACAAGGCATTGAGCGGCGCGTGAGTGCTCAGCTACCATAGACATCGAAGCTGAAATACTTCTTCGCGATCTTGTCATAGGTCCCGTTGGCGCGAATGGCCTTGATCGCCGTATTGACCTGATCCTTCAAGGCTGTGTCGCCTTTACGCAGACCCGCCCCCACTCCTTCGCCGAACAGCGGATCCTGCGGCGCGGTCGCCTTGATCTCATAATCCTTGCCCTGATCCGATTTCAGGAACGGATCGAGGCCGATGGAATCGGCCAGAATGAGATCGATACGGCCCGCGACCAGGTCCGCATTGGCATTGTCCTGGGTATCGTAGAGCTTGATATCGACGGACTTGCCGAATTTCTCCTGCGCGTAATTGGCATGCGTGGTCGCGCTCTGCACGCCGATGACCTTGCCTTTCAGCGTGTCGGGATTGTTGACGTCAATCTTGATATCGACGTTTTTCGGGCCGATGAAGATCGCCGGGGTCTGGTAGTACTTGTCCGAAAAATCGATCACCTTCTTGCGGTCATCGGTGATCGACATGGAATTGAAGATCATGTCGATCTTCTTCTCGGTCAGGGCCGGGATGATGCCGTCCCAGGCGATGGGGGTCAGCTCGCATTTCGCCTTCATCTCGCCGCAGATCGCCGTCAGCAATTCGACCTCGAAACCACTCCAGGCGCCGGATGCATCCTTGCTGTAGAACGGCGGATAGGGTTCCGGCGAGAAACCGACCTTGAGGGTCTCTCCGGCCTGGGCGGCCGGTGTGCCGATCATCATGACGAGCCCCAGCAACGCGCTCGCAATCAGCCCCTTTTTGAACATTGCGTTTCCTCTTCTTACGCCAACTTTTCACATCGCCTCATCGGCTTGCGGCGATCATTTTCTAGATTTTGTACACTTGTCAAATTATTTCTATCTACCTGTCATTTCGGCAAAAAGAACATGCGGCAGGCAGAACCGACAGATTTTGACCAAAAACCTCAATCATGCACCATCGGATCGCTTATCAATGCAGCCTGACTGCGGCCGGCATCTGGGAAAGGCCCGCATCTAGGAAGGATCTTGGGGAACATGACGTTGACACTTGAGGAGATCGTCGAGAACGGACTTTGCATCGGTTGCGGCCTGTGCCGCGCCGTTATCGGCGGCGACCGTATCAAGCTGGTGATGACGCCGGAAGGACGCGAGCGCCCCCTCGCCTGCCAGCCGCTCGGCACGGCGGATCACGCGAAGATCAACGCCATCTGCCCCGGCACCCGTATCGACGGCGCCGACCCGGCGACGCAAAGCCCCGATGCCAAGCACGACACTGTCTGGGGTTCAGCCGAACGCCTCGCAATCGGCTATGCTGCCGATCCGGCCGTGCGGTATCGCGCTTCCACCGGCGGCGTGCTCACCGCTTTAGGGCAATTCCTCCTCGCCAGCGGGCGCGTCAAATTCATCCTGCATGTCGGCGCATCGCAGCAATATCCCATGCGTAGCGAGCGGCGTCTCAGCTTCGATAGCGTATCGGTCCTGGAAGGTGCCGGATCGCGCTACGGTCCGGCGGCGGTGCTGGTGGATTTCACCGAAATCCTCGATCGTGGCGAACCTTTCGTCCTCATCGCCAAGCCTTGCGATATCACCGCCGTTCGTAATTTAGCCCGGCTCGATCCGCGCGTGGACCACTTGATGCGCTATGCCTTGACCTTGGTCTGCGGCGGCGCATCGGATCTCAGCAAGTCCGAAGAGGTCCTGGAACGCTTCGGCCTCCGTGAAGAAGAACTCACCCTCTTCCGCTATCGCGGCAACGGCAATCCCGGGCCGACGCGAATGGAAACCCGCAATGGCCGCGCCGTGGAGATCACCTATCAGGAGATGTGGGAAGACGAAGCGAAGTGGATGATCCAGCCGCGCTGCAAGATCTGCCCCGATGCCATTGGAGAAGGCGCCGATCTGGCCGCCTCGGATACCTGGCCGGGCGGCGGACCGACCGGAGAGGATGCCGGCTATAACGGCATCATCGTGCGTACCCAGCGCGGGGCGGAACTCTATGACGCAGCCTGTGCCGCCGGCATCCTGGCCATCGAGCGGGATGCAACTTTCAGCGATTTCGACATTTTTCAGCCGCATCAGGTGCGAAAGAAACGTGCCGTCTGGGCACGCCTCAAGGGAATAGCACTGGCAGGCAAGCCGGGCCCGCAAACCAGCGGCCTGCGGCTTGAAGACTGCGCCCGGCAAAACTCCCTGACACAGAATCTTGCGGAAGCGCGCGGTGCCCGCGTCCGGGCGAAGCGCGGTCGCCTCGGCGAGCCGCGCCCCGTCCCGCGCGCATTATAAGAGCATCACCTCACCGAGCCGGGATCACGACGCGGCTACGCTCTTGCCGGCCGGCACGGGATGCTGGGTCCGGAAGCTGATCGCAAAGCGGTTCCACAGATTGATCAGACCGATCAGTGTGGTCAGATTGACGATCTCGGCCTCGGTGAACTGCGCACGCAACTGCTCATACAGATGATCCGGCGCATGGGTCTCAGCGATCAGGGTGACCGCATCCGTCCAGGCCAGGGCGGCACGCTCCCGATCGCTGTAGAGCGGCGATTCCGCCCAGGCATTCAGCAGATAGAGCCGCTGTTCGGTTTCGCCGGCCTTCCGCGCATCCTTGCTGTGCATGTCCAGGCAATAGGCACAGCCGTTGATCTGGGATGCGCGCATTTTCACCAGTTCGATCAGCGGCTTCTCGAGGCCGCAATTCTGGATATAGGTCTCCACCTGCATGATCGCCTTGGCAGCATCTGGCGCGGCGCTATAGGCGTTGAGACGGGCTTTATGCATCGAAGAACTCCTTATTTTGGATAGGACGGAGATAGGCCCGCTTTGGCCTAGAACACAGGTCCAAGAATCGATAATTTTGCTGGGCCATCCGGACAGATCCTCGACCTATCGACATGAAACTGGACCGCCGCAGCAAGATCCCATTCTATCGCCAGATTTATGACCGTTTCCGCGACGCCATCGCGGCCGGCCAGTTGGCGCCGGGCGACCGCCTGCCCTCGACCCGCAGCCTGGCCAGCCAGTTGGGCACCGCCCGGGGCACCATCGATGTCGCCTATAATATGCTGGCCGGCGAAGGCTATGTCATCGGTCAGGGTGCTGCCGGCACCGTCGTCGCCCCCGGTATTGTGACATCGGGCATCGCAACGTCGGGTATCGCCATTGCGGCTGTTCAAGCCACCAATGGCCGTGAAGGCAAACACCGGCAGCCACGATCGGTCCGGCAGAGAGCCGCCAAGACCGCGCCGGCAAGATCGGGTCCTGACACCGGTCGTCGAGAACGCGACAGCGAGCCAGTTGGCCGCGGCAACCAGGTCGAACCCCGCTTGTTTCAAATGGGCATCCCCGCCTTCGATGCCTTCCCGCGTAAACTCTGGACACGTCTCGCGGCGCGCCGGGCCCGCACGCTGACGACCGCCATGATGGGGTATCCCGATCCACAAGGCGATCCGGGCTTGCGGGATGCCATCGCAGCCTATCTCGCCATCGCCCGCGGCATCCGCTGCCATGCTGGACAGATCATCATCACCGGCGGCTATCAGGGCGCGCTCGGCCTGATCACCCGTACCCTCCTACAGCCCGGCGATGCCGTCTGGCTGGAGGATCCCGGCTACTTCCTGTCACGTCTCGCTTTCCAGGCTGCGAAAGCCAAGATCATACCAGTACCGGTCGACGACGAAGGCCTCGATGTCGATGCCGGGTTGCGACGGCAGGCCTCTGCCCGCTTTGCGGTCGTCACGCCTTCGCATCAATCGCCGCTTGGCGTTTCCCTCTCCCTGCATCGGCGCCTCGACCTGCTCGACTGGGCGCAGCAGCACGATGCCTGGGTCATCGAGGACGATTACGACAGCGAATACCGCTATGTCGGCCGTCCTCTGCCGGCCCTGAAGAGCCTCGATCAGGAAGACCGTGTCCTCTATGTAGGCACCTTCAGCAAGGTGCTGCTCCCCGCGCTGCGCCTCGGTTATCTCGTCGTTCCGGAAAGCCTGACGCGGCAGTTCGACGAGACCTGCCGACTGCTACATCCGAACCAGAACGCCTTCGGCGAAACGGTCATTGCCGATTTCATGACCCAGGGTCATTTCGCCCGGCATATCCGGCGCATGCGGCAACTCTATGCCGAACGCCGCAGCGCCCTGGCCGAGGCCCTGACGGAGCAGTTGGGTGACCGCTTCCAGCTTCACCTGACAGCAGGCGGCCTGCATCTGCTCATGCGGCCGAGGAAGCGCGAGAGCGATCGCCTGCTGGTGCAACGTGCGCAGGCCCATGGCCTCGCACCGACACCCCTATCGACCTTCCGACTCGAACGGGATTGCGGCAGCGGCCTGCTGCTAAACTTCACCAACATCCCGGCCGAGAACGCGCCCAAGGCGGCACGCCTGTTGGCGCGCGCCTTGCGCGAGGAATAATGATTCTCAGCCGCGACGGATGGCGCTCACCACCGCGCCGATGCGGTCCAAGGCTGTCGCGATCTTCTGCGGCTCATAGCCGAGCGTGACACGCAGATGCTGTTCGGCGCCGAGGAAGCTGCCGGGCGCCACCAGTACATTGGCCTTGAGTCGGATCTGTTCGGCCAACTCATAGGATGTCAGCGGTAGATCGAACCGGATGAAGCCGAGACTGGTGGCGCGTGAGGGCAGGACGCTGAACACATTGCCCTGGCTCGGCAGCCATTGCTCCAGGACCCGCCGGCCCGCCAAGGACAGATCGCGCTGGCGCCGCAGCAATTCCACACGTTTCTCCGGCTGCAAGGCGATTGCCGCCAAGGTCATGCTGGGCGCGGCGGCGGCAATGACCGCATATTCATGCCGGCGCCAGAGATCCTCGATGGTCTCCCGCGCGGCCACTGCCCAGCCGATCCGCAAGCCGCTCAAACCATAGGCCTTGGAGAGGCTGCTGGTGCAGATCAGGCGGTCATAGCGCCCCCAGAAACTGCGGGTCTCGCTGCCGCCATCGATCTCGGTGCCAGCATAGACTTCGTCGGCATGCAGCCAGGCGCCGACGCGGGTGCAGGCCGCGATGATGCGGTCGCATTCCTCGTCGCTCAGGATCGTTCCCGTCGGGTTATTGGGATTGACGATGGCGACCAGGCGCGTGCGGGGCGTGACCAGGCGATCCAACTCGTCGAGGTCGGGACGCCAGCCGCGCTCGGGATCCAGGCGCAGTTCCTTGACGGTGCAACCGAGATTGCGCGCCAGCCCCCAGATCTGCCGGTAGCCCGGCGACAGCACGACGATTTCATCGCCAGGGCGCAGCACAGTGCCGCAAATCATGCTGTTGGCCTGCGACGCGCCGACGGTCACCAGGATATTTTCCGGGCCTGCACCGGGATAAAGATCGGCGATACGGCGGCGCAGGATCTTGGTTCCATTGACTTCCGGGTAGAACAGGCCGGTGGACAGCAGTTCCTCCTGCTCCGCCGGCGTCAGCCAATCGCGGACACCAAGGCATTTCACACTGCTATCGGCGAGATTAATCTCCACCTCGTGTTCATAAAGCGACTGATAATGCTCGAGTTCGAAATTTTGAAAGCCAGCATCGTTTCTCATCTGAACACGCATTACATCTCTCTGTAAAATGTGCATATTAGTTGCAAATGGCAGCATTTGAGAAAAATAGTTCTCACTTTGAAGATGAGCAATATATTTCTCATTTGAGAGGTACCCTTGTCCGTATTGCTGGAACAGGTCTCGGTCAATATTCGCCAAGCACGCCAACGGCTAGGTCTCAGTCAGCAGGAACTGGCAGACCGGGCCGATCTCAGCCGCCGCATGATCACGCTGATCGAAAACGCACTGGGCAATGCCAGCCTCACCACGCTGGACCGGATCGCCCAGGCACTCGGCATGCCTTTCGCGGATCTGGTCCGGCCGGCGCCGCCGGAGGACGCCGCCCATATCCCGCCGGTCAAGACCTGGCAGGGACTGCACCCCAAGAGCCAGGCCAGCCTGCTGCAAAGCGCCTCGGCACACCGATCCGTCGAATTGTGGGAATGGAGCCTCGCCCCGTCCGAACGCTATCAGGCCGAGCCGGATCCGCGGGGAATGCGTGAATTCATCTATGTGATCAGCGGGACCCTGACCCTGGAACTGGCCGAGGCAACCCATTCGCTGCCGGCGGGAGAGTCCATCAGCTTCGCCTCGGATCAACTCTACGCCTATGTCAATCAAGGCAGCACGTTGCTGCGCTTCATCAAGAACGTGATCTTCTGAGCAGGCGTACTGCTCATCCTCGGAAGCGGCAGAGCCGATTGTATCGCGCGATGGCGTGTTGCCGCGCAGAATCAGTTACCCCATGCCATGCCCCCATGCACGGCTTGACTTGCCTTATCCGTAATTGTACCGTTTGGTACATACATTTCCGATCAGTACATTTGAAAGGAATTCAGCATGAGCGCCCGCCCGCCCCTGCCGCCCTTTACACGGGAAACCGCCATTCAAAAAGTCCGCATGGCGGAAGATGCCTGGAATTCCCGCGATCCCGAGCGCGTCTCCCTCGCCTATACGGTGGATAGTTACTGGCGGAACCGCGCCGAATTCGTGCAGGGCCGAGTGGAAATCGTCGCCTTCCTCAAACGCAAATGGGCGCGCGAACTGGATTACCGGCTGATCAAGGAAGTCTGGGCCTGGGAAGGCAACCGGATCGCCGTCCGCTTCGCCTATGAATGGCATGACGATTCCCGCAACTGGTTCCGCTCCTACGGCAATGAGAATTGGGAATTCGACGAGCACGGCCTGATGCGGCGGCGCTTCGCCAGCATCAACGATCTGCCGATCAAGGAGACGGAGCGCAAATATCATTGGGACCACAACAGCCCCCGGCCGGCCGATCATCCGGGTCTCAGCGAACTCGGCCTCTGACATGGCGCGGCTGGTCGCGGAACGGGAGGATGTCCTGCCGGTTCTCGGTGAGATCTTCCGCGAGCATGGCTTCGACGGCGCCAGCCTCTCGGTGATTACCGAGGCAACCGGCCTCGGCAAGGGCAGCCTCTATCACTTCTTTCCCGGCGGAAAAGAGGAGATGGCCACAGCCGTACTCGCCGAGATCGACGGCTGGTTCCAGCGCAATGTCTATCTGCCCTTGCGTGACGGCGCCGATCCACATGCCAGCATCGACCATATGTTCACGGCGGTCGAAGATTATTTCCGGTCCGGCCGCCGCGTCTGCCTGGTCGGCGTCTTCGCCCTCAACAACACGCGCGACCGCTTCACCGATCAGATACGAAGCTATTTCGCCGATTGGGCGACGGCACTTGCCAAGGCACTAAGCCGTGCAGGGTATAGTGCCGCTGAAGCACGTGCTTTGACCGAGGATATTCTCGGCGGCATCCAAGGTGCTCTGGTGCTCGCCCGTGCTTTGGATGATCCCAAAGTCTTCAGCCGTACGATCAAGCGGCTGCGCCAGCTCATCCAGTAATCGCCCGAAAACAGATCAGGCCCCTTGCGGGGCCTGATCCAGTTCACCATCGCGATAGCTTACTTCGCGAATTCAGCCTTCACTTCGGTCCAGAGATCAGAATAGCTCTGACGCTCTTCATCCGAGAGCGGCGCCATAAATTTCAGCCGTGCAACCGCAGCTTTATCGCTGTGTATCTTGCGACCAAAATTATCCGCTGGAAGAGCCTTGTTAGCTGCCTCATTAGCGGAAGCCGCGTTGCCCATTTCGGACCACCGCGTATAGAAACCAGGACTCACCATATAATCAATAAATTTTGCGGCCCCATCTGGATTCGGCGCCTTGTTGGCAATCGCCAGTCCATCGAACCAGCCGATAGCACCTTCTTTTGGCACCACATACCCAATGGACTGCTTGAAAGTGATCTTGCTACGAGCTGCCGAGCCACTCCAATACGGTGAGAGATCGAACGTCTTAGCAGAGAACAGCTTGTTAAACTCGTCTTCCGAGGACCACAGGGTTGTTATCTGGCCCTTTAATCCAAGCAATTTTTCTTTGATCTTTGCCAAGTCCTTAGGATGGTTCATATCCTGACCTGTGGCAATGGCAGCAAAGGAGACCGCCTCAATGCCATCATCTCGGAAGGCAACACGCTTAGCCTCCTTGGTGTCCCACAGTATCTCAAGACTGTCAGGCCTATGCTTAAATATCTCAGTATTGTAGGCAAGAGCCGTCATGCCCCAGACCCATGCAATACCATATGTCTTACCGCCGTCATTCAGCAGTGGGGAATCACGAAAAGTCGGCGTAAGTGTTTTAAAGGCTGAAATTTTCGCTGTCTCGATCGGCTGGACCAACCCTTCCTTCGACGCAACGCCGTTCCAGGCACAATTGGTCAGGACGACGTCATAGGCGCCCGGATTGGTGCGCAACTTGGTGATCATCTCCGGCTCGGAATTGAAATAGTCATGGACCACTTCGATCCCAGTCTTCTTCTTGAACTCCGCCAGCGCCCAGGCCTCGTCCGTGCCGTAACCCTGCCAGTTCAAGACCGTGATCTTGCCGCCATCGGCCCGCAGCAAACGCGGTGCCGCCACGGTGCCGGTCGCCACCGCAGCCAGACCCAGAGCCGAACCGCTCAGGAAGCGGCGACGGCTGACGCCCGGTTTCAGCCGGCCGTTGGAATCGTCATACGCAGACATTGAAGACCTCCCTTTTTCCACAACACTTTGTTGTATCGCATAAAACATGCTTCCCCCGGCGATGTCGATAGACTTCGACCAGCGCCGCTCCGGCCAGGCCGGGTACTCACCCTAATGTGCCACGACCTCCGCCATGCGCTCGGCCGGCGGCGTATTGCGCGACCGGCCGACCCGCACGATCCCGTCGATCACCACCATGCCGATCCCCGGCAAATCGCCCTTGCGCACGGAATCCAGCAGATCGCTGCCGCTGGAATGCTGCGCCCGGTCCATCAGTACGAAATCCGCCACCCGTCCCACTTCGATCAGGCCGCAATCGAGATCGCGAATGCGTGCCGTGTTGCCGGTAGCGAAACAGAAGGCGATCTCCGCCGGTGTATCGCCGACCGATGACAGCAGCGCGATCATCCGCAGGATACCGAGCGGCTGCACGCCGGACCCGGCGGGCGAATCCGTTCCTAGGATGACACGTGGCAGTTGCTTGATCTCCTTGGCGATACGCAGAGCATGCAGGCCGGCCAGCTCGTTACCGTTATGGACGATCTCGATCGCCCGGCTGCATTGACTGCACAGGCATTCGATCTGTGACAGCGGCAGAGCCGTGTGGCCGCCATTGATATGGCCAATCACATCGGCGTCGGCTTCGAGGATGACGTCCTTATCGATATAGCCGGAACCCGGCACCGAGGGGCCGCCCGTATGGATCGTCGACTGAATGCCGTATTTGCGTGCCCATTGCACCATGCGTCCGGCCTCTTCGCCAGCCTTCACCGAGCCGAGGCCGACCTCGCCGAGCAGGGTAACGCCGGCCTTGGCCAATTCGGCGAAATCCTCTTCCACCATTCCCTTCTCGATCACCGGCGCGCCGGCATGCACCTTGACCCCGCCGGGGCGGAAGGCGCTGAAAGCGCGCTGTGCGGTGATCGCCAGCGCCTTGACGCCGATCACATCCTTCGGACGTCCCGGCAGATGCACCTCGCCGGCGGAGATCATGGTGGTGACGCCACCATTCAGGAAAGAGTCGATCCAGTTGAGCTGGCTCTGGCGCGGCGTCCAGTCGCCGAAGACCGGATGCACATGGCTGTCGATCAAACCCGGCGCCAGGGTCGTGCCCTTGGCATCGATCACCGTCTTGGCGTTTGCCGTATCGACATCCTTTTCCTTGCCGACCGCCGTTATGCGCCCATCGACGGCGACGACCGTATCGGCCGCCAGGATCGGCTTTTCGATATCGCCGCTCAGGAGCAGGCCGATATTGCGGATCACCAGCTTGCCGCTGGGGGCGCCGGAAGCTGCTGCTTCAGCCATGATCTATCTCCCCATCTCTATCGGCCCGGTCTCAGCGCAGGCCGTCCTTGCCTTCGATTTCGCTGACCTGCAGCCCGCCCACACGCGGCAGGGGGCGGCCGCTATCGGTGACCACCACGGCAACCACAATTTCATTGGCCCGTGGCGCATCCGAGATGCGTATCTCCATGGCATCGAAATGCGAGCGCACGAAGGCCGCATCCTTATGCCCCAACGGCACGTCGATCGGTGCGCCGAGCCCACCACGTTTCTTGGCCGAGGGCACCAAGGCCGCACCCTTTTCCACCGCCGCACGCAGCGGCTTGCCGAGTTTCGGATGCAGAATGGCGGCCGCATGTTCCAGCTCACCGGCTTCGCCAACGATCGCCGCCTTGCCGTAGCTTTCCGCCTGTGCCGGCTGGATGCCGAGTGCCGCCACCGCCCGGCGCCCCAGGAGATCGCCCAGTTCCTCGCCGATATCCATGAGGGAGGCCAGATCTTCCTGATAGCGGCCGGCGAAGGGATTCTCGATCACGGCGATGGCCGCCGCCTTGCGTACCGGCGGGGTCACGTCCTTACCGGCCTCACTGCGGGTTTCCTCGATCTGGATCACCAGTTTGCGAATCTTCGCGCTCATCTCAGCCCATCCTCTCCCTTGATCTCCGATACCTTCAGCCCGCCGACCCGTTCATGGATGCGCGCGCCCGTCGTCATCACCAGGATAACGGCGATCTCATCGGCCTTCGGTCCATCGACGACACCGACCTCCAAGGCGGAAAAATGGCTGCGGACATAGGATGCGTTAATATGGGTGACCGGAATATCGATCCGTGTGCCCGGTCCGCCGACCTTCTTGGTCGAGGGAACGATGGCCTTGGCATTGCCCAGCAATTCGCGCATGGCATAACCACCGGGCACATGCCACAGCGCTCCATGCTCCAACTCGCCGCCCGCGCCGACAATGGCACCCTTACCGAAACCTTCGATCTCGCTCGGCGCGACACCCATGGCCGCCACGAGGCGCTGCGACATCGCAAGGCCGAGCGGCTTCAGTGCCTCCATCATCGGCAGGATGTCCTCGACATAGCGGCCGGCATAGGGATTGCGGATGACCGCCACCACGGATCCTTGTCGCAACGGCTTCGCCGCCACCGGCCCGCCTTCGTGGAAGACCTCTTCCACCACCGTCTGTATCTTGCGAACCTCGATCATCTGTCCTCCTGTTACCCCCCTTGTCACGCGACCAGCCGTAGATATTGGTCGGCCCCGATGAGTTCGACCTGACCTCGCAGCGCCAGCACAGCCGCCGAGATCAATCCGCGCCGGTGAAATGCTTCCGCGCTTGCCCTGCCCTGTTCCAAAGACCGGGAAATCTCTTCCGATGTCAGCTCGGGCACGCTCAAGGTCACCGCGCGGTCACCGAGATCGCTGTCGGGATCCAGCGAAGAGGCGGGAACCCGCTCGATAGCGGGATGATCGGGCAGATCGACGCTATTCGCAATCATCGTTGCCGCCGCATCCGCCATCGCCGCGTTTCTCGCCAGGACCGTCACCGCATCGGCGATGCCGAAGGAGAAGCTGCGTCCCCCGCGTCCCTTGGTCGCCGCGCCGGACGTGGCGATGCCGCCGACCCGCATATCCGGTGTGATATGAAGCTTACCCAGTAAGGCCGGCATCATTGGATCGGCCACGACGCCGCAATCGAAACTTTCACCCGCCGCCAGATGCAGCGCGATGTCGCCGCCGTCGTTCACATAGGCCCGGGCCAATCGCCGGCCGGCCAGCATGGCCGCCAGCACATGATCGGCGACGGCGCCGGCAACCGCCGCCATCGGCGTGATGAAGCTGTCACGGTAAGGCCGGCAGGCCTCCAGCATGCGCCGGGCGACCGGCCCGGTCAGATCGGGCTCCGCCGGACCGAGCGGGTGGCGCAACATCGCCAGCTCCTCGACCAGGGTCGACAACACTGTCCGGAAACAGGTCATGGCCTGTCCATAAGCAGCCCGCACCTCGCCGGTCTCGCCCCAGGCCTCGATCACCAGATCGATCGGGCCGTGCTGCAGATGCAGCCGGCGGCCATCCGGGAGCATGGCGGCCTGAATGGTCACGCAGCCCCCTTGCCGTTCAATGGCTGCAACGGCCAAGGATGCTCATCCGTCCAGGCGATGGACTTCACCGTCGCAGCCTGTTGCCCAAGTGACGTGACAGGCCGGACATAACCCATATGCCCGCCCATCCGCTGATAATCCGCACGGCGCATGGTGAATTCGATCGGCGCCACCAAGGCCGGCGTCGGGACATAGCCGAAGGCATTGTCCGGCATGGTCGTGACATCCACCATGACGGTGATGCCACCGCCCGGCCACACATAGACCGGCGCACCGCCGCTGGTGACCCGGGTCAAGGCATGGCGCACGGAATTGGTGAGGCGGATCGGATTCTCCGTCACCCCAGCCCGCAGGCTGCCCCCGGCCCCCCCCATGAAC
>CAYOQR010000009.1:0-117751 GCA_964406155.1 uncultured Rhodospirillaceae bacterium
GCCCATATGGATGCGCCCGGACGGATACGGGAACATCTCGAGAACGTAGTATTTCGGCTTGGATTTATCCGTGCCGGCGGCGAAGCAGTCGTGCTCGGCCCAGGCCTGCTGCCACTTCTTCTCGGTTTCTTGGAAATTGTAACGGGACATGGTCGCTCAATCGCGCTGCGGATCAAAATAAGGGTCGCAGCCTCAATAGAGCCTGCCCGGCACTTGATCAAGAGAAAGCCGCCGGAACACGGGGTTCCGGCGGCTGTTTCTCGTGCCTGGCGCCGGATTGGCGCCGGCGATGCTTTATGCGCGCATTCGGATACGCGTTACTGCTTGCTCGCCTGGCGCAGCTCGCGCGCCTTGGTGAGGATAGCGTTCTCGAGATCGGTGGCGGTATTCAGCGCCACCGGGGCATCAACCCATTGGCCGCCTTGGTTCTGCTGGCGGAACACCGAGGCGCGCAGGCCGTCGGCGCGCAGTGCGCGGCCGAGGATATAAACATTGACCTTGAAGCGCTCGTCCGGGGTCGCGGGCGGGGTATACCAGTCGGTGATGATCACGCCGCCGAAGGGATCGGCGGAGACCAGCGGCATGAAGGAGATGGTGTCGAGCGACGCGCGCCACAGCAGGTTGTTGACGCCGATACCGCCGCTGGCGCCGGTGCCGTCATCCTTCTTGCCGTTGCTGCTGAACAGACCGCCTTCGCCGAAGACCGAGGCGCGTTCACCATAGACCGGCTGGTTGTCGCCGGGCTGGCGTTGATCGGGGTATTTCTGCTCACCGCCGAGATCGGCGTTGCAGGCGGCCAGAGCCAGGCCGAAGGCACCCAAGAGAGCAAACAGAACGAGCCGCTTGACGGCTGATCCGGAGTGAAAATTCATATTGACGGCTTTCCCAAGCTTACCCATAAGACGCCGAACAGGCACAATATTTCCCCCGGACATTTGCCCCGCGACCAGCGCGGCAAAAAACTGGCCAAACAGGTACGCGAAATCAAGCGCATCGGTCAAGCGGCTGGTTCACGGACCGGTCAAACGGCCCTGCGGCCCGGCCGGCCGGGCCGATCCGGCCATGTAATCGGACCGGGAGAATACCGGCCGGGAAACCGGCCGGATCCGGGGTCGGGACGCGTAGGGCAATGGAAGCAATCGGGTTGTATATTCATGGGTAAGATCATCTGGCTCGCCAGCTATCCGAAATCCGGCAACACCTGGATGCGGACCTTCCTGCACAACCTGCTGCGCGATCCCACTGAGGGATATGACATCAACAAGATCAACGATTTCTCGTTCAGCGATTCAACGATCGAAATCTACAAACCCTTCCTCACCAAGTCCTGGGACGAATGGACCATCGGCGAGATCGCCAATACGCGCTGGCAGGCGCAGCGTTATGTCTGCTCGCTGCGGCTCGACGACACCTTCGTCAAGACCCATAACGCGCTCATCGAATATATGGACAAGCCGCTGATCTATCCGGAATTCACCGCCGGGGCGATCTATATCGTGCGCAACCCGCTGGATGTGGTGATCTCGCTCTCGCACCATTATGTGGTGCCGATCGACGACGCCATCACCATCCTGAACAATCCGGATAACGGCACCGCCGGCGACAGCCGCATGGTCTATGAAATCCATCGGAGCTGGGATCTCCATGTCGAAAGCTGGACCAACCGGGTGGTGCCCGGCATGATGGTGGTGCGCTACGAGGACATGCTGGCCCAGCCGCGCCAGACCTTCGGCAAGGTGACGAAATTCCTCGGCGTGAAGCCGACCGCCGAGCGGCTGCAGCGGGCGATCGCCAATTCCTCCTTCGACAAGCTGCGCAGCCAGGAGGACGAGAAAGGCTTCGTCGAGCGCCCGGCCAATGCGGAACGCTTCTTCCGCGTCGGCAAGGCCGATCAGTGGCGCGGCCTCCTGACGCCGGAACAGATCGAGCGGGTGGTCGAGGCCAATAAGATCTCAATGAAGAAATTCGGCTACTGGCCCGTGAAGTAAGGCCTGCCCGTCGCCTTACCCGCGACACCGTCATCGCATCCGCGTGACCGATAGCTGTCTGTCTCCGACAGATAGCTATCGGACCGTGTCTATCTTGCAACAAGTGTGGCCGAAAGTTGCAAGCCCGACAAAATACGACTTAATCTTTCCGTCACATATTCCTACCATGTATTAACGCCCGCGTCGGGCATCGTGTCCTGCCGGTTCTCGGCTCCACAACTTGCAGTCTCATGAGTACAGCCGGTCGGTCCATACACCGGCTTATCGACAAACAGGGGAGATCTCTCATGAAGCGCGTCCTGTTGGCGGGTTCGGCCCTCGGTGTATTCGGCCTGGGAAATGCCGTGCTCTGCGGACCGGCCTTGGCGGCTGACTCGATCAAGCTGTCGCTTGGCGGGTATTTGAACACCGCCGTGCTCGTCAATATCGACGACAGCGGCAAGCATGTCAGTGGCAGCAACCGCCAGCCCGATCTCGGCCACGGCCATTACAGCGATGGCGTGTTCCAGGACGCCCGCATCAAATTCAACGGCGAGACCACGCTGGATAACGGCATCACCGCCGGCGTCACCGCCATCATGTATGCGGAAACCAAGAGCACCGACCAGTTCCGCGCCGTCTATGGCTATATGCGTGGCGGTTTCGGCGAGCTGCGCTTCGGCGCCCAGGACGGCGCGCTGCAGAGCCTCTGCATCACCCCGGTCGGCGGCACCGCCAATTTCGGCGCCTTCTCGCAGTATCAGGTGATCAACAACGCCTTCTCCGGTTTCTCGGCCGGCGTCTGCAACGGTGTCGCCAGCTTCCGCGGCGCCCATAGCGAAGAAGTGCAGAAACTGGTCTATCTGACCCCCAATTTCAGCGGCTTCCAGCTCGGCCTGTCCTGGGCCCCCAATGGCGACAAGAAGAGCGCCGATCAGGGCGTCGGCGATTTCCACAGCGGCATGCCGAAAGTGAGCGACGGCGAGCAGCGCAATATCTTCGACGCCTATGCGACCTACAGCCACGACTTCACCGGCTGGAGCCTGTCCTGGGGCGGCGGCGCGTCCATCACCGCCAGTTCGGGCGGCAAGAATTATCCCGACGACAACAAGGCGCAGTTCTATCAGACCGGCTTCAACCTGACCTTGGGCCAATGGTCGGCGGGCGCCGCCGTCGAATACTATAGGAACTATACCCTGGCGACGGATGCGGCCGGTAACACGGTAAGCGGGCAGGATGCCTGGGTTGCCGGCGCCGGCCTCGCCTACAGCCCGGACAATATCTGGACCTTCGGCCTGCAATACAGCCATGCCATGCTGAGCGGCCTGACCGAGGCCGATCGGGACCGCGACATCAACACCGTCGCCCTGTCGAGCAAATATGCGATGGGGACGGGGATCAATCTCGAAGGCACGCTGCAATATGTCTGGGCGAATGGCGACCAGGGCGACCAGGCCCATGGCGATTACCATTCCTTCGGCATCGGCATCGGCACGGCTTTCACCTTCTGAGGGTGACGAAGCCGCTGCGTGGCCGGGCGCGTGGCCCGGGCGCGTGGCAGGGGGGATTGGGGCACCCTGGGGCTTCTGCCCGCGGGCTCTGGCCTTGGGACGGCATGAGGGGGATGGCGGGCGGCGGCGCATGAGCCGCCGCCCGTAATGTTTCCGCCGCATGGTCCGCCGTGGCTCGGCCCGGCTGTCCCGGCGGGCTCGCCAGTTAGCATCAATCAGCTAAAATCAACCGCTTGGACGCTGCCGTCCGGCGGGCCGATCGCGGCTGCCCGTTTTCGCGACACCTGCCTGAAAAAGCTCGTCGGCGCTCAATGTCAGGTTGTTGTTATTTGGCGATGCGTCATATGTCGTTAAAATATCTTCCTAGCGACATCAAATTGTAACAATCGTTATTAACGAACCAGTTCTACAAATATTTACGATATATTACAAAAAGTTGCTGATTTGCCACAGTGGGCATAATTGTCGCAATCAGGCCAATATCGGCTTTGACACAGCGTGTGATTTTGCCGAGTTTGCCCGCGGCCGGAACGGGCAACCGGATTGCTGGGGCGATGGCGCTCCGCAGTCCCGGCTTGGGGTCCGGTCGCGACTGTAAACTGGGGAATCTCACGATGAAGAAAGCTCTCTTGGCCGGCAGCGCATTGCTGGCTATGACCGCGGCGACCAGTCCTGCGCTGGCCGCGGATGGCATCAAACTCAATCTCGGCGGCTATTTCCGCTCCGCCCTTCTGGTCAATTTCGACAATCACGGCACGGGTTCGCTGGGCGACAAGCGTTATGCCGACGCGATCACCCAGGACGCCCGCATCTATTTCAGCGGCAAGACCACGCTGGATAACGGCATCACGGTCGGCGCGAAGGTCGAGCTCCTGGCCGAGACCAAGACCGGCAACCAGATCTATCAGGCCTATGGCTATATGCAGGGCGGGCTCGGCGAGCTGCGCTTCGGCGGCCAGAAGGGCAGCCTGGAAGTCATGTGCGTGACGCCGGTCGGCGGCACCGCCAATTTCAGTGCCTTCACGACGAACCAGGTGATCAACAACGCCAATGTCGATTTGCCGGGCAGCGGCAAGGCGCCGATTTGCCGCGACGTCGACGACATGATCGGCAAGAAGAGCCAGAAGCTGGTCTATATCAGCCCGAATTTCGGCGGCTTCCAGCTCGGCGTCTCCTGGGCGCCGAACGGCAACCACCTGACCGCCGATGACGGCGTGGGCGATTTCCACTCCGGCATGCCCAAGGTGCAGGACGGCGAGCAGCGCAACGTCATCGACGCCTATGCCGTCTACAAGCATGACTTCGACGGCTGGGGCGTGACCTGGGGCGGCGGCGGTTCCTGGGCGGCGAGCCTCGGCGGTTCGCCCACCAGCAACCAGAAGAAGGCGTCGATCTACCAGACCGGCCTGAACTTCACCTTCGGCAAATTCGCCATCGGCGGCGCGTTCAGCTACCTGGACAACGTGATCCAGAAGTCGACCTATCATGACAGCTACTGGGTGGCCGGCGGCGGCATCGCCTATACCCTGGACGCCTGGACCCTCGGCCTGCAGTACAGCCACAATCAGGGCGATTACGACAAGGAAGGCGCCCAGCGCCGCACCAACACCATGGCCGTGACGGCGAATTACGCCATGGGCCCCGGCATCAATATCGACGGTACGGTGCAATATACCTGGGCCAATGGCGACTCAGGCGATGCGGCGCATGGCGGCTACAACGCCTTGTCCCTCGGCCTCGGCACCGCCTTCAAGTTCTAAAGCCGGATCGCTTCCCGGCCACGGCCGTTGCGGCTGGGGCCGGGGGCTTTCCATCGATCGGGGACCGGGCCGCGCTGGCCCGGTTCTTTTTTGAGCGCGGCGGCTCTCTCAAGTTTGCGAAATGTCGGAGCCGGATCCTCAGTCCGGCTCCGCCCCTTCCTGATACCGGTCGGCAAAAGACATCCGGAGACTTCCGGTCAGCGGCGAGGCCTGGCAAGGCTCGAGTCGTGCCCATGACCGAGTTCATCCCGTCCCCTCGGTTCTCTTTTCTGCCGGGCAGGTCCGGGGCGTCGGAAAATCGCTTCGCCCAACTCGGCTGGCGATATCCCGCTATAAAATTCTTCTTTTAATATCGATACATATAAGGTCGATCACCATACCTTACGATCACTGACAGGTTGTGTTGTTCCTATATAAGAAATAAATCATATATATCGGCGCATTAGCCGAACATTTTGAGATTGTTGCTGATTTGTCACGCCGTTGCGAAAAGAAAGCAACATGTCTGTCATTAATTTGACAGCTCCCTGCCTATTCGTCAGAAATACATCGGCGGTTGTACTCCCGATACCTTGTGGTTGCCGATCACCGCGGCCACGCGGTCCGGAAACGGGCTCAGAGTTTTATCGGGATGCGGGCGCTGGGGGATCCGATGGCCAGTCCGGCCATTGGTGACATGACAAATTTAGGGAAATCGATCTTATGAAGAAAGTTCTCCTGGGAACCTCGGCCCTGCTGGGCGCTGGTCTCATCGCCAGCCCGGCCTTCGCGGCCGACGGGATCAAGCTGTCGCTCGGCGGCTACTTGAACACCGCCGTTCTCGTCAACATCGACGACAACAGCAAGCATGTCAGCAACAGCAATCGTGCGCCGGACCTCGGCCATGGCCGCTACGGCGATGGCGTCTTCGCCGACGGCAACATCATTTTCAAGGGCCAGACCACGCTGGATAACGGCATCACGGTCGGCGCCCGTTTCGACCTCTACGCAGAAAACAAGAGCGGCAACCAGTGGAAGCGCGCTTACGCCTTCTTCCAGGGCGGCTTCGGTGAACTGCGTCTCGGCGCTTCCGACGGCGCGCTGCAGACCCTCTGCGTGACCCCGGTCGGCGGCACCGCCAATTTCGGCGCCTTCTCGCAGAACCAGGTCATCAACAACGCCTTCTCCGGCTTCTCGGCCGGCGTCTGCAACGGCGTGGCCTCCTTCCGCGGCGCCCATGGCGATCGCGCCCAGGGCCTGACCTACCTGACCCCGAATTTCGGTGGTTTCCAGCTCGGTCTGTCCTGGAAGCCCAGCGCCGACCGCAAGGGTGCGGATGACGGCGTGGCCGATTTCCACTCCGGTATGCCCAAGAAGACCGACGGCGAGCAGCGCAATGTCATCGACGTCGCGCTGAACTACACCCGCGACTTCAATGGCTGGGGCATCGCCTGGAGCGGCGCCGCCTCGATCGCGGCCAGCGAAGGTGGCAGCCGTTATCCGAGCAAGAACAAGAGCCAGCAGTACCAGACCGGCCTGAACCTGACCTTCGGCAACCTGTCGGTTGGCGGCGCGTTCGAATACTACAAGAACTTCGCCCTGTCCCAGTCTGCCGCGGACATCGCGAATGATCTCTCTGGCACCACCGGTGGCCAGGACGCTTGGGTTGCTGGCGGTGGTATCGCCTACAACATCGACGCCTGGACCGTTGGCCTGCAGTACAGCCATGCCAAGTATGAAGGCCTGACTGTTGCTGGCAAGGACCGCAACATCAACACCGTTGCTCTGACCGGCAAGTACGACATGGGCCCGGGCATCTCGCTCGATGGCACCCTGCAGTACAACTGGGCCAATGGCGACAAGGGTGATCAGGCCCATGGCGGCTATGACTCCTTCGGCATCGGCCTCGGCACGAGCTTCACGTTCTAATTACCAAGGTGCGCCGTCACCCATGCGCGGGTGACGGCTCACATCGAGCATTCTACTAAGTTTGCGAGATGTCGGAGCCGGATCCTCAGTCCGGCTCCGCCCCATTTGGGGCTGACCCTTCTCAGGGTTCCCGGTTCTTCCTGCCCTGATTTCCGATCTCCTTTCTTTTCCGATCCTGCTGCCCCGACCCATTGCGGCCGCATCTTCCTTTGATCGGCTTGCTGCGGATTCCAGGCCTGTCCAATCCCACGCGCCTGTTCAATCCCATGCCTGTCCGGGTCGTCATCGGCTCGATCCGTCACCCTGCCAAGGATTCATGGCGGGGGATGACGGTCTCATTGCTTCCATCGCTTACCCGTCCGGCTCCGCTCCATTTCGGCTCTCCTCCGTTTGGTCTGCCGCCGATTTTGCCCACTCCACGTTTCGCCTACCCCCGTTTCGCCCACTCCCCGTTTTGCCCTGGCCTCATTTCGCCCTGGCATCATTTCGCCCGCGCCCCATTTCAGCCAGGCCTTCGCTTCATCTCCGCAACCATCCTGCCGGAAGGTGACGCAAGCCGGGTCTCCATTCGGCTCCCGACTCGCGGTCTTATGACAACTATGTTACAACTTAAAAGATTACTCCTGCTTTCGGGATATGGCGTGGCATTGCCGAAAATTGTCATTCCGTGCCGCCGAGTTGTGGATAAATACATCAAATAAAACAATATATTACGGAATAATTTCAAAAAGTTGCGGATATGCAACAGATCGCCGGAAATCCAGAAATGACGCAATAGCGTCTTTTGACAATCAACCCTCGATTGCCAAGAACTTCACCTGTGGTTGCATACAGGTGTTCCGGCTCCAATGGAAACCGGCGCCGCGTGGCAATCGCGAAGGGTGCAGTGATTTCGGGCCGAGGCAGTTAGGCACCAGCCCGAAACGCGGATCGCCCTTCAAGTGATGTGAGCGGAGCCGATCTCGATACCCGGATGACATCGCCTTGGCGATTCCATCCGTGGCTGGTCGGCTCCTGGGGGCATCGCCAGCCGAAAACGGCGGCGGTCAATAACTGGAATCTAGGGAAATCGATCTGATGAAGAAAGTACTCTTGGGAACCTCGGCCCTGCTGGGCGCTGGTCTTATCGCCAGCCCGGCCTTCGCGGCCGATGGCATTAAGCTCTCGCTCGGCGGCTATATGCGCACCGCCGTGCTGGTCAACATTGACGACCATGGCAACCACAACGACAGCGGCTTCACCGTCCCTGATCTCGGTGACAAGCGCTATGCCGACGGCGTGTTCGCCGATGGCAACATCATCTTCAAGGGCCAGACCACGTTGGATAACGGCCTCACGGTCGGTGCCCGCTTCGACCTCTACGCCGAAAACAAGAACAACAACCAGTGGAAGCGCGCCTATGCCTTCTTCCAGGGCGGCTTCGGTGAACTGCGTCTCGGCGCTTCCGACGGTGCGCTGCAGACCCTCTGCGTGACCCCGGTCGGCGGCACCGCCAATTTCGGCGCCTTCTCGCAGAACCAGGTCATCAACAATGCCTTCTCCGGCTTCTCGGCCGGCGTCTGCAACGGCGTCGCCAGCGTGCGCGGCGCCCGTGGCGACCGTGCCCAGGGCATCACCTACATGACCCCGAATTTCGGCGGGTTCCAGCTCGGCCTGTCCTGGAAGCCGAATGGCGACAAGAAGACCGCCAATGACGGCGTCGCCGATTTCCATTCCGGCATGCCGAAAGTGACCAACGGCGAACAGCGCAACATCATCGACGTCGCCGCGAACTACACCCGTGACTTCGACGGCTGGGGCATCGCCTGGAGCGGTGCCGCGTCGATCGCGGCCAGCCAGGGCGGCAAGAACTATCCGGACAAGAACAAGTCGCAGTTCTACCACACCGGCCTGAACCTCACCTTCGGCAACCTCTCGGTCGGCGGCGCGTTCGAATACTACAAGAACTACAACCTGTCCCAGACCCTCGCGGATATCGCCGGCGGTCGCTCGGGCACGACCGGTGGCCAGGATGCCTGGGTTGCCGGCGGCGGCATCGCCTACAACGTCGATGCCTGGACCGTTGGCCTGCAGTACAGCCATTCGAAGTATGAGGGCCTGACGATCGCCGGCCAGGACCGCAACATCAACACCGTTGCGCTCACCGGCAAATATGCGATGGGCCCGGGCATCGCCCTCGACGGCACGCTGCAATATACCTGGGCCAATGGCCAGAAGGGCGATCAGGCCCATGGCGGCTATGATTCCTTCGGCATCGGCCTCGGCACGGCCTTCACCTTCTAAAGCCGGATGGTCATCGGTGTAGTCGCGAATGCGATTACACCGATGAGCTGAATCCGTCTCTGTTCAAACAAAGGCAGAGCGTGTTGTTCATCGCAGTCTGCATCTGATCGGCCGCTGCCGAGCCTTGCGGGACATATCGCAACGCATCCCATCGGCGGCGGCCGGAACTTGCATAAGAACGCGGCGCGGGAGGCCTCAATCCGGTGCTGCCTTCCTCTAAGTTTGTCAAAATAGTTTGCCACAATACCGGGGCTGGATCCTCAGTCCGGCCCCGGCCCCCGCGCTGCGGAGATGACAAGCAAGCCCCCGCAAATTCAAGTCCGGCGCAAATTCAAGCCCAGCGTAAATTCAAGCCCGGCGCAAATTGATACGATCGCCCAAGCGATTCCATTTGGCGCATCGGCTGAGGAATTCTTTGTCATCCGGCGAAGGACAGCTAGCGGCGCTGAATTCCTTCCAGGTATCGATAAGCAATCTGTTGCGGGAATGCTACAGACGGAAAAATAAAGCTCATTTTCCGTTGATGATCTTTGCCGCTTCCCCACCAAAAATCCACGCGACACCGGCGGATCTCCTGGCTTCCAAGCGATTCGACCTCATCTCGGGCATCACCCGATCGCCCACATGTTTCCCCGCGACCGGCAGTTAAACCTGAAGACCCGTGCAAGGGGCACGCGATGCCGAATAGCTGCATCGGTGATGGTCTCAACCTTAGGGAATCTCGAGATGAAGAAAGTACTCCTGGGTACCTCAGCCCTGCTGGGTACTGGCCTTATTGCCAGCCCGGCCTTCGCGGCCGATGGTATCAAGCTGTCGCTCGGCGGTTACTTGAATACCGCCGTTCTCGTCAACATCGACGATAACAGCAAGCACGGCAGCAGCGGCCAGTCGGATCTCGGCTACAATCACTATGCCGATGGTGTCTTCGCCGACGGCAACATCATCTTCAAGGGCCAGACCACGCTGGATAACGGCATCACCGTCGGCGCCCGCTTCGACATGTATGCCGAAAACAAAAGCGGCAATCAGTGGAAACGCGCTTATGCCTTCTTCCAGGGCGGCTTCGGCGAATTGCGCATCGGCGCCAATGACGGTGCCCTGCAGAGCCTCTGCGTGACGCCGGTCGGCGGCACCTCGAACTTCGGCGCCTTCTCGCAGAACCAGGTGATCAACAATGCCTTCTCCGGTTTCTCCGCCGGCGTTTGCAACGGTGTCTCCAGCTTCCGCGGGGTCAGTGCCAAGACCGGTGCCGGTCTCGGCGACCGCGCTCAAGGCATCACTTATCTCACTCCGAATTTCGGCGGCTTCCAGCTTGGCCTGTCCTGGAAGGCCAATGGCAACAAGAAAAGCGCCGATGATGGTGTGGGCGATTTCCACTCCGGCATGCCGCTGGTGGAAGACGGCGAGCAGCGCAACATCATCGATGCCGCTCTGAACTTCACCCATGACTTCAGCGGCTGGAGCGTCGCCTGGAGCGGCGGCGCCTCGATCACCGCCAGCGAAGGCGGCAGCGGCTATCCCAGCAATAACAAATCGCAGTTCTACCAGACCGGCCTGAACCTGACCTTCGGCAATCTGTCGTTCGGCGGTGCTTTCGAATACTACAAGAATTACGGCCTGGCTCTCACCAAGAGTGAGTTCGCCGAGATCGCCGGCGGCGCATCCGGTGTCAACGCCACGGCAGGCGGCCAGGATGCCTGGGTCGCCGGCGGTGGCGTCGCCTACAACATGGACGCCTGGACCTTCGGCGTGCAGTATAGCCATGCCATGTATGAAGGCCTGACGGTCGCCAATGCCGACCGCAACATCAACACGGCCGCGCTGACCGGCAAATACGATATGGGCCCGGGTATCGCGCTCGACGGTACCCTGCAATATGTCTGGGCGAATGGCGATCAGGGTGACCAGGCGCACGGCGGCTATCATTCCTTCGGCATCGGCCTGGGTACCGCCTTCACTTTCTGATACCGCGTTCCTAAATAATAAAAAAACACCAGCGGCGGAGCACCGCTCATGCGCGGGTAGGGCTCCGCTGGAGATTCCTAAGTTTGCGATATTGCCGGAGCCGGTCCCTCAGTCTGGCTCCGGCCTTCTTTTGCCGCCGCTGAATGCCCCCTCCAGAGGGATCAATGCATCCGGCTCTATTCAACAAATTAGAGGGCGATTCAGCTTTCAGGTTGAAGCAGGCTTGCTTCAACCTGAAACCATCGCGCTCTAGCCTTTGAGCGCGGATAGCTGATTTGTGTCATAGCGGGCCCGCAGCTCGGCGATCGTTCCAGGGTCAGCCGCGCCGCCGCGCGCCACTGTCTCGGCCAATTCCTCAAAATACCGCTCGTGGCCAGGCGGCGACACGGTCATGAGCACGCGCGCGACCTTGTCTGAAGCATTGCCGATATTGTGCGGGACGCCCGGCGGGAGGAACAGGTACATGCCGGGCGTGGCACGCACGCATTCTTTGCCGACCTGCCAGTCGCATTCGCCTTCCAGCATGTAGAACGTCTCTTCCTGCACGCGATGGACGTGCAGTCCGGTGGAGAAGCCCGGCGGAATCGTCCAGTCGAACATCGAGCAGTGCCGGGTGTCGTTGCCGGTGACCAGAAATGTCATGGGATAGCCGGCAAGCCTGACGGACCTGCCTTCGCCCGGTCTGCGGATGATCGCTTTTCCACTCATGTCCATCTCTCCAAGCCAAAACGGTCGGGGAGCCTGATCCTGGCCTTCCGTCGCCTAAAAGTCGTGAAACAACGCCGAAATTGTTGCAAAATATCGCCGAAATGACCCAGCAGCTCCCGCCGCGCACCTACAAATTCGGCTCTTTTGTCCTCGATGCCGAGACGGGCTCGCTATTGTGCGGCAATGCGCCGACCGTGCTCGGCCGCCGAGGCGCTGCGCTGCTCCGACTCCTCCTGGAACGCGCCGCATCCCCCGTCGGCAAGGATGTGCTGATCGAAGCGGCCTGGCCGGGGCTCGCTGTCGAGGAAAGCAATCTCACCGTGCAGATCGCCGCACTGCGCCGCGCGCTCGAACAGGACGGCGGCGGACGCTGGATCGAAACGCTCCCGCGTCGCGGCTATCGCTATGTCGGCCCGGCGGTGACACGGATCGATACAACTGCGGACGAGGCCATGCACGCGACCGCGTTGCTGGTTCCGGCAAAGCCTTCGATCGCCGTGGCGCCGTTCGAGCATTCCGGCGAAGCCGCCTGGCTGGCGGACGGCATGGTCGACGATATCATCACCGGACTGTCGCGCATCAGATGGCTGTTCGTGATTGCGCGCAATTCCAGTTTCGTCTGGCGCGACCGCGTCGCTGACGTGAAACAGATCGGCCGCGATCTCGGCGTGCGTTATGTCCTACAGGGCAGCGTGCGGCGCGCGGATGATCGCGTCCGCATCAACGCGCAGCTCGCGGATGCGACAACCGGCAGACATATCTGGGCCGAGCGCTACGACCGCATCATGGGCGATCTGTTCGCCTTGCAGGACGAGATCGCCCTCGCCGTGGTGGGCGCCATTGAGCCCAGTCTGCGCCGCGCCGAGCTCGAGCGTATCCGCCGCAAGCGTCCCGACAATCTCGATGCCTATGAGCTCGTTCTGCGCGCCCAGCCGGACGTCGACTCAGGCATGCCCGACCGCGCCGCGATGGCGCTGCCGCAACTCCAGCAGGCCCTGGTGCTCGAGCCGACTTACGCGCTCGCCCATGGCCTTGCCGCCATGAGCCATCATAATCGCTTTCTGCGCGCGGGATTGAAGGAAGAGGATCGGTCGGCGTCGGTGCGCCATGCGCGTCTGGCAATCGAACACGGGCGCGACGACGCGCTGGCCCTGACCTTTGCCGGTTTTTCGCTTGGAATGGACGCCCATGACCGGCCGGCCGCCTTTGCCGCGTTCGAAGCGGCGCTCGCGCTAAGCCCGTCAACGGCGCTGGCCTGGATCCTCGGCAGCGTCGTCGCCGGTTGGGCCGGCGATGCGGAGCGGGCAATCGACTGGAGCGAGCGCGGCATTCGCCTGAGCCCGTTCGATCCGTGGGCCTTTGCCGCCTATGACGCGCAGGCGCTTGGCCATTTCTGCCGCGACCGCTATGCGGAGGCCGCGAGCGCAGCCTACAAATCCAACCTTGCCAATCCGGCCCACAGCATCACCTGGGTGCAGCTCACCGCATCTCTTGCGGCACTTGGGCGGCTCGAGGAGGCGAGGGCGACGGCCGCCTGCGTGCTGGAATTGCAGCCGACCTTCCGCATCAACAGTCAATTCGCCGGCGTGGCCTGTGCGCCTGGGCTGGCGGTGAAACTTGGCAAAGCGCTGCGCGCAGCCGGTCTGCCGGAATGAGGCGGCTCCTCAACGGGCCGCATCCGGTCCCGCGCCATTGCTTTTTTGTTTCCTACCTTTCAACTCGGCTATTTATGTCAGGTAGTTGATTTATAAATGTAAAATATCCGTGTTTTTCCGGCTACAGTCGGGGAAAAATATCACTAATATTTGGTTAATTGTTTTGACTGCCCTACAGGGCCCGCACAGAGTGTTGAAGTTCATCGACTCCCGGAGCGCGGTGCTTTCAGATGAAAGCGGGCTTGCTTCCATCTGAAGGGTCAGTCGCCCTCACATTTATCAGGGCCATTCAGCCCGACTACCATCACCCGATTACCGTCATTTGATGACGCGCATGTTGTCGATGACGATCGCCAAGCACGGGAGCTCATGGATAAGGGGCACGCGATGCGGATCACGGCATCGGTGACAGTCTCAAACTGAGGGAATCTTGAGATGAAGAAAGTTCTCCTGGGAACCTCGGCCCTGCTGGGCGCCGGCCTTGTCGCCAGCCCGGCCTTCGCGGCCGACGGGATTAAACTGTCGCTCGGCGGCTATTTGAACACCGCCGTTCTCGTGAATATCGACGACAGCAACAAGCATGTCAGCAGCAGCAACCGTCAGCCGGACCTCGGCCACAATCACTATGCCGATGGCATCTTTGCCGACGGCAACATCATCTTCAAAGGCCAGACCACGCTGGATAACGGCATCACGGTCGGCGCCCGTTTCGACCTCTACGCAGAAAACAAGAGCGGCAACCAGTGGAAGCGCGCTTACGCCTTCTTCCAGGGCGGCTTCGGTGAACTGCGTCTCGGCGCTTCCGACGGCGCGCTGCAGACCCTCTGCGTGACCCCGGTCGGCGGCACCGCCAATTTCGGCGCCTTCTCGCAGAACCAGGTCATCAACAATGCCTTCTCCGGTTTTTCGGCCGGTGTCTGTAACGGTGTCTCCAGTTTCCGGGCCGTCAGCGCCAAGACCGGCGCCGGCCTCGGCGACCGCGCCCAGGGCATCACCTACCTGACCCCGAATTTCGGCGGTTTCCAGTTGGGCGTTTCCTGGAAGGCCAATGGCAATCGCAAGAGCGCCGATGACGGCGTGGGCGATTTCCATTCCGGCATGCCGACCGTGGAAAATGGCGAGCAGCGCAACATCATCGATGCCGCTCTCAATTACACCCACGACTTCAGCGGCTGGGGCATCGCCTGGAGCGGCGGCGCGTCGATCACGGCCAGCCAGGGCGGCAAGAACAATCCGAGCGATAACAAGTCGCAGTTCTACCAGACCGGTCTGAACCTGACCTTCGGCAGCCTGTCGGTCGGCGGTGCGTTCGAATACTACAAGAACTACGGCACGACCGTGAATAGTGCCGGCTCGATCGTCAACGGCCAGGATGCCTGGGTCGCCGGCGGCGGCATCGCCTACAACGTCGATGCCTGGACCGTTGGCCTGCAATATAGCCACGCCAAATACGAAGGCCTGACGCTTGCCAACAAGGATCGCAACATCAATACCGTTGCGCTGACCGGCAAATACGATATGGGCCCCGGCATCGCGCTGGACAGCACCTTGCAATATGTCTGGGCGAATGGCGACCAGGGCGACCAGGCCCATGGCGACTACCATTCTTTCGGCATCGGTCTGGGCACGGCGTTCACGTTCTGACAGCAAGAGTCTGAATAATCATAAAAAATGGCTGATGGCGGCCCATCTCCCCCGCCTGGGGGAGATGGGCTGACCGACGGTTTCTAAGTTTGCGAATTGTCGGAGCCGGATCCTCAGTTCGGCTCCGCCCCTTTTCCGGCTGACGCCTTCCCCGCCTCGAATCTCCGGCCCGTTGCCCCCAGGTTGCCCCCAGCCCCCCGATACGCCGGGTCCGTCATCTCCGGACAAGCTCGCTTCCCGCAGGCGGCCGGAGAGCATTGCCGGTACGGGCATATGCCGGCTTCAGGGCCGGCCAGACCGGCTCTCCTCCGGGTGTCGACCCGACTCAGGGGGGATTCTGCAGGGATTAACCATGCTCCCGCGCCATGCCGGATGGGGTGCCCGGCCGGGGCATTGGAGCACTGTTCGGGTCGATTCTAAGTCACTCATTCTCCAGGTAAAACTTTAGCTGTTTTTGCCAACCTAATGATTCAAAGTCAGATTCCTGATCTGTGTCATCACTGCCACAGTCGGGGAAAAATGCCACAATTCGACTTGCAATTGGTTTGACAGTCCGGGGCCTTTCCGCAAAGTTAGCGCTGTTCACCGGCTCCTGAGGCCGTTTGGTTCGATTGCATCACCTGATTACGCGCATGTTTTCTCGGTGATGGCTGCCAAACGTGGAGGCTTGTGGACGAGGGGCACTCGGCGCGGCTCGTCTGCGCCGGTGGCAATCGCAAACTTAGGGAATCTCGAGATGAAGAAAGTTCTCCTGGGAACCTCGGCCCTGCTGGGCGCTGGCCTCATCGCCAGCCCGGCATTCGCGGCCGATGGTATCAAGCTGTCGCTCGGCGGCTATTTGAACACCGCCGTTCTCGTCAACTTCGACGACAGCAGCTCGCATCACAGCAGCAGCAACCGTGCGCCGGATCTTGGCCACAATCACTATGCCGACGGTGTCTTCACCGACGGCAACATCATCTTCAAGGGCCAGACCACGCTGGATAACGGCATCACGGTCGGCGCCCGTTTCGACCTCTACGCAGAAAACAAGAGCGGCAACCAGTGGAAGCGCGCTTACGCCTTCTTCCAGGGCGGCTTCGGTGAACTGCGTCTCGGCGCTTCCGACGGCGCGCTGCAGACCCTCTGCGTGACCCCGGTCGGCGGCACCGCCAATTTCGGCGCCTTCTCGCAGAACCAGGTCATCAACAACGCCTTCTCCGGTTTTTCGGCCGGCGTTTGCAACGGCGTCGCGTCCTTCCGCAGCGTCAGCGCCAAGACCGGCGCCGGCCTCGGCGACCGCGCCCAGGGCATCACCTACCTGACCCCGAACTTCGGCGGTTTCCAGTTGGGCGTTTCCTGGAAGGCCAATGGCAATCGTAAGAGCGCCGATGACGGCGTGGGCGATTTCCACTCCGGCATGCCGACGGTGCAGAACGGCGAGCAGCGTAACATCATCGACGCGGCCGTGAACTACACCCGCGACTTCAACGGCTGGGGCCTCGCCTGGAGCGGCGGCGCTTCGATCACCGCCAGCGAAGGTGGCAAGAACTATCCGAGCGATAACAAGTCGCAGCAGTACCAGACCGGTCTGAACCTGACCTTCGGCAACTTCTCGGTCGGCGGTGCGTTCGAATACTACAAGAACTACCAGCTGGCGACGGACGTCAATGGCACCCTTCAGGGCGGCCAGGATGCCTGGGTTGCCGGTGGTGGCGTTGCGTATAACATCGACGCCTGGACCGTTGGCCTGCAGTACAGCCATGCCAAGTACACTGGCCTGACCACGGCTGACCGCGACCGCAACATCAACACCGTTGCGCTGACCGGCAAGTACGACATGGGCCCGGGCATCGCGCTCGACGGCACCCTGCAGTACAACTGGGCCAGTGGCCAGACGGGTGATGCCGCTCACGGTGGCTATCATTCCTTCGGCATCGGCCTGGGTACCGCGTTCACCTTCTAAGAAACCCGGTGTCGTAACGACACGGTTTCAGGAAGAAACGTTAGGGAAAGGGAGCGGTTTTCCGCTCCCTTTTCTTTTGCCCGGTCCATTTGCGCCCGCCTTCATTCGCACCGGTCTTCACGCGCGCCGTCTTCATTTGCACCGGTCCAGCCAAGCCCTTAAGAAAGAAGGCGGATAACAGCGGACGCGGTACCCGAATGACGATCGCCGAAAACCTCGCCCAGATTCACCAGCGCATCCGCGCCGTCGCGGCGGATTGGCAGCGCGATCCCGCCGGCATCCGGCTGATCGCCGTCTCGAAGACCAATCCGGCCGAGGCCGTGGCCGAGGCGATTGCCGCCGGACAGCTCGTCTTCGGTGAAAACCGGGTGCAGGAGGCGGCCGGTAAATTCCCGGCGCTACGGGCGGCGCAGCCGGCGGACCGCCCGTTGCAATTGCATCTGATCGGGCCGTTGCAGACCAACAAGGTGAAAGAGGCGGTGACGCTGTTCGACGTCATCCAGACCCTCGACCGGGAGAAGCTGGCGACCGCCCTGGCCGCTGAAATGCAGCGCCAGGGCAAGCGGCCGGATCTCTTCATCCAGGTCAATACCGGCGAGGAGGAACAGAAGGCGGGAATCGCGCCGCGCGACGCCGACGCCTTCATCCGCCATTGCCGCGACGAGTTGAACCTGCCGGTGATCGGCCTCATGTGCATCCCGCCGGCCGATCAGCACCCGGCGCCGCATTTCGCCCTGCTGCGCGAGATCGCCCGCCGCCATGACCTGAGCGAGCTCAGCATGGGAATGAGCAGCGATTACGAGACGGCGCTGCAATTCGGCGCCACCTATGTGCGTGTCGGGACGGCGATCTTCGGCAGCCGCCCACCGCTCGCGGCTCACCCTTAAACGAAGCGACGCCCTTAAAGCAGCTCGATCCGAATCCGGTCGCTCGGGCCGAGGCGGGCGAGGATCGCTTCCAGATCCGGCCGGGCGAAGGCGATGCAGCCTTCCGTCGGGCCGTAATCCGGCTGCGCCAGATGAATGAAGACGGCGCTGCCGGCCTGCGGCACCACCGGGTCGTCGTTATGACCGATCACCACCACCAGGTCGTAGAGATGGCTCTCCAGCCACATGACCTCGTGACGTCCCGCATAGGGCAAGGCAACCGGCCGGTTATAGGCCGGATCGGCGGGATCGTCGCACCAGCCGTCCTGTTGCGTCAGCGCCTGTTGCGGCAGCTCTGTCTCGACGCGTGATCCGGCCAGCCGGTCCGGCCGGTAGAGCAGGCGCCGCAGCGCGAATTGCCCGACCGGCGTCGCGCCGTCGCCTTCTCGCTTTTCCCTGAAGATGCCGCTGCGGCCGAGGGCGCAAGGATAGCGCTGCCCATCGAGTTCCGCGAAACCGGTGGTCTCCCCCGGCTTTCCCCTGACGATCAGATCCATGGCGCGCAGCTTACTGTGCCGCGCCGATTCCGCAAGACCGCGCCAATCTTTCGCGCCGGCCCTCCGTTCCGCCGACTTTCGCCTCCCGCATCAGCGCCCGTGCAGTCGCTCCTGGATCGCCGGCAGGCTGGCGCCCTGCAGCGCCGCCGGATCCAGTGCCGCCGAGACCTGCGACGGATCGGCATCGGGTGTTGCGTCCCGCGCCGCCAGATCCTTCGTGCTGTCGCCGCTCTTGCCGTCCTCGCCGGTGATCATGGCGATGACATTGCTGCCGATATCCCGGCCGCTCGCGTCACGCACCGCGAGATTGGCGATGGCGCTCAGGGTGCTGAGCGGACCGAAGGGAATGGCGCCCAGCAGTTCCGCCGCCCCGTTGATGTTGTCGCCGGTCAGGCGGCGATAGATCACATTGACCAGGGGAATATGCTGCAGCGGATTGATCAGATCGACGAGATCATGCCAGCCCGGCTTGCCGTCCGGTCCGAAGAACAGCCGGTCCGCCTCGGGGTCGTCCACCAGCTTCCATTTGATCCCCTTGGCGGCGTATTCGCGCCGGGTATCGCGGTCGATATGGGTCACCAGCAGGACGCCGTTCTCGTCCTTGGTGCCATGGATCTGCTTGGGTTTCTTCCGCACCGCCGCGTCTGCCGTCTGGCTGTTGCCGGCCGGCGCGACGGTTCCGCCCGGCTCGTCGGGCGGGATCGCCGCATCGGTCATGGTCAGGGCATCAGGCGGGATCGTCGGATCGGCTGCCGGCTGCGCGGCAGCCTGAACGGCAGCTTGTGCGGCGGTCGCGGCAGCGGGCCCAGGCCCGGCGTCGCTCGGACCGCCGGTCAGGGCGGCAAATTGTGCCGCCGTCAGGGTGGGAATCCCGTCATTGGCCGGCGCCGCCTGCTGCGCCGCCAGGGCCGTGGCCGGCGCGAGCGCCGGCATCTGACCGGTGGCCTGGACCGGCATCTGGGCCAGCATCTGGGCCGGCATCGGAGCCAGCGGCGAGCGGCCCGTCCCGGGCATGGAGGGGCCTCCCATGGCACTTGGTGCACCGACCGAGGCGGCCGCCAGCATCGCCTTGAACTGGCTCTGGTCGATGGCGCCGGGCCGCAGCAACCCACCACTGCTAGTGGCGGCGCTGGCTGCCTTACTCATGGTCTGGGTGGGAGCCGCTATTGCGGCCGCATCCTCGGCAAGCGCTGCCGGTGTCCTGGCGGGCAGTTGCGTCGAAACCGGATGCTGGGCGCCGCCCTTGAGGGCGCGGAAGGTCTTCCAGTCATAGACCCGCACATTGCCGGCGCCCGAAAAGCTCATCCCCTGCGTGGGCAGGAAGGCGCCTCCGGCAATGTTGCTGCTATAGGTCGGACTGGCCACGCGGGCGTCTCCTTTGGGGATCCGCCTTCAGCTACGCAAGCTCCGTGCCAGGATTTTAACCAACCGCCGGGATAACTGGATTACCAGGATAACTAGATCACTGGGGCAGCCGGATCAGAACATATGTCCGAAGCGGGTCGCCTTGGTGGAGAGATACTGGGCGTTATGGTCGTTGGAGGGGAAGGCGTGGGGCACGCGCTCGGCGACGCTGACGCCGCAATGCTCCAGGCCCCGGACCTTGTCGGGGTTGTTGGTCAGCAGCCGCACGCTGCCGATGCCGAGCTGGCGCAGCATTTCCGCCGCCGGCTGATAGACCCGTTCATCGGCGCCGAAGCCGAGCTGCAGATTGGCGTCCAGCGTATCAGCCCCCGCATCCTGCAGCCGATAGGCGCGCAGCTTGTTGATCAGGCCGATGCCGCGCCCTTCCTGGGCGAGATAGAGCACGATGCCGCTGCCGCTCTTGGCGATCTGTTCGATGGCGCCTCGCAGTTGATCGCCGCAATCGCAGCGCAGCGAGCCCAGGAGATCGCCGGTGAAGCATTCCGAATGCAGCCGGATCAGCACCGGCTGCTCCGGATCGGGATTGCCGATGACGATGGCGAGATGCTCCTTGCCGCCGTCGGCCGGGCGGAAGGCGATGATCTCGGTCTGCTCGGCGCCGGCCAGGGGCACCCGGGCCGATCCCACCCGGCGGAGCTGGCTGGCCAGGGTCCGGCGATGGGTGGCGAGATCGGCGCAATCCAGCGTGAAGGGTGCCGCGACCCAATAGGCGACGGCGGCGGTCGGCACCTTGGCCACCACCATGGCCGGCAGCAGCCGGGCGGTCTTAGCGAGATCGATGGCGCCCTGGCGCAAGGCCGGCGACAGGCTGCGATCGGGATCGGCATCCAGCGCGAGGTCGAGCCGGCCCGTGGTCGGCGCGGAGAGGGGCGGCGGCGGGCTGGTCGGATCGGCGGCATGCTGGATCACGGCGATCCGGGTCATCACGGTCTTGACCGCCTGGGCAGTCAGATCGGCGGTCAGATGGCAGATGCAGACGCCAGTTCCGGGCGGTACCGCCAGACCCAGGCGGGAGGCCCGCTCGGCGGTCAGCAGCAGGCGCACGCCCTCGGGTCCGGCGGCGGTGCCGAGCCAGGCGAAAACCGGTTCTTCCAGGGCCTCGGCGGCGACCGCCAGGATCGCTGTCTCACCCTCGACCAGGGCGATCGCGCCGCCGCGGCGCAATTCCGCCAGGCAGCGTTCCACCGTGGCTTGCGACGTGGCGGTTCGGGCAGTGAGGTCGGCTGTTGTCATCGGCAATCATGTTTCTAGAATATCCAGCCGTTTCAGCGGCTTGGCCGGCTCACACCGGATGATGGCGGCAATTCCGGCACCCAAGCGGGCGCCGCTTTCGGGCATTTGGCAGAGCCGCCGAGCGCAGGTCAAGCCCACAACGCGATCACCGGGTGCCGCGGACCGGACCCAGCCACGACGCTGCCCAAAAGCCGCCGCCATCGATAAAATGCCATGCGGGCCGCCAGCTTGCCACTGGCCGGTATGGATGTTATCTGACGAGCAAAGCTTGGAGAAAATGAATGTCCCTCCCCACTTCCGGGCCAGCTTCCGGGCCGTCGAACACCGCCACCAAGCCGGCCGGCAGCGCCGTCAAACGCGTCCTGCTGGTCGATGACGACGATACCTTGCGCCGCACCTTGGCGGAGCAGCTCGTGCTGGAGGGCGATTTCAGCACCGTTGAAGCGGCGACAGGCGCGGCGGGGCTGGCGCTGGCGAAGAGCGAAAAACTGGATGCGATCCTGCTCGATGTCGGCTTGCCCGATATCGATGGCCGCCAGCTCTGTGCCGATATGCGCGAGGCCGGCGTCACCGTCCCCATCATCATGCTGACGGCGGTGGATGGCGAGGCCGATACAATCCAGGGACTGGAATCCGGCGCCAATGACTATGTCACCAAGCCGTTCCGTCTCGGCGTCCTGTTGGCGCGGTTGCGCGCCCATCTGCGCCAGCACGAGCACAGCGAAGATGCCGTGCTCAATATCGGCCCCTATACCTTCCGGCCGAATGTGAAGATGCTGATCGATGAGGCGGCCAACAAGAAGATCCGCCTGACCGAGAAGGAAACGGCGATCCTCAAATACCTCTACCGCGCCGGCGATGCGGTCGGCCGCGATACGCTGCTGGGCGAGGTCTGGGGTTACAATGCCGGCGTCACCACGCATACGCTGGAGACCCATGTCTACCGCCTGCGCCAGAAGATCGAGCGCGATCCCTCGAAGGCGGAGATCCTCATCACCGATCAGGGCGGCTATCGCCTGATCGTCTGATCATCACGCATTGCCGGGACGTCAGCGCAGGCTGCGTCCCAGCAATGCCGTGACGAAGACCGCCAAACCGGTCAGAGCCGCGATCACATAAGCGGCGGCGTTCCAGTCACCCATCGCCGACATGATCCAGGCCAGCAGAATGGGGCCGAGGAAGACGCCGATATTGCGTCCCGTCATCAGCGTCGCGAAGGCTTCAGGCCCCGCCCGGCCGTGTCCATTCACGCCTTGACCGTTGGCGCTACGCCGCGCGGCGATGATATGCGGCAGGTGAAAGAGGCAAGTCGGCGTTACGCCGGCGCAGATGCCATAGATCACCAAGGCGATCATGCCGGGAATACCATCCAATACCGGCATCAACGCCCAGACCGCCGCTTGCAGGAGAAGACAGATCAGCAAGGCCGGCACCAGTCTGAGGCCGCGTCCCAATGCCCAGCCGGTAATGAGATTGAAGCCGAGCAGCACCACAACGGGAATGAGATAGATCACCACGGCGCGGTGCGGATCGAGATGATGGCGCTCAATCAGGAACTGCGTCAGCCAGGTCATGAAGGCGAAGTACTGCCCCGACCACAGCAGGAAAATCGCCGCCGACAGCAGATCCGGCAGATGCAGGCCGCGCTTGGCGGCCCCCAATGATGGTGTGGCTCGAGATGATGCGGCGCCTTGAGTTGCCGCAGATGAGAGCCGGTCCCGGTAGCGCCAGCTCGGAATGGCCAGCAATACAGTCAGGCCGAGGGCGATCAGCCAGATCAGGCGCCAATCGGGCAGGGCCAGGGCGAGCAGGCCGGCGCCGATCTGGCCGATCGGAATCCAGCCCGAAAGCAGGCCGGTGACGATCGGCAGATCGCGCAACCGCGCGGCCGAGGTAGCGATTACCGGTCCGGCGATGGCGAAGACCGCATAGGTGATGCCCTCCAAACCCCGCGCCAGCAGCATGGCGCCGGCGAAGCGCGCCAGGCCCAGCGCAACGATCAAGCCGCAGATGGTCGCCAGGACGCCGCCGACGAGACCGCGCCGATAGCCGTAGCGGCGCAGCCAGCCGCCCATCGGTACCGACACCAGCAATCCGACCAGGGCATAGACCGACATGAAACCCGCCGCCAGCGTGCGGTCATAATGGAACTCCGCGAGCAGGCCCGGCAGAAGCGGCGGCAGTTTGAACTGCTGGAAGGCGACGAAGCAGCTCAAGGCCAGGCCGAACCAGACTTGTGGCCAATCGGTATGCCTGCGTTCACCGTCTGGCAGCTCCGCAGGAACCGGGCTGGCGGCTGCCGCCGGGCTGGGCGTAGAATGTTCCGACATGGAAATTATCTTGGCAAAATATGGCGATAATCGTTTTCAAGGGCAGGAAACAATGCCATCATCCGCCACAGCCGCCTAGCGGAAACGGCATTCTTGCCGGCAGGACCAACGGGGATATTGGTCTTCCGGAACACGACAGGAGCCGTCTCTCGCCGCTGGGATCGGCCGCCGTTCAACCGGGGACGCTGTACGGGGGTGATGTGCAGTGACGACAGCCAATGATTTTTCGCTGCGCTTTTGGGGCGTTCGCGGATCGCTGTCCTGTCCGGGTCCGGATTACACGCGCTATGGCGGCAATACGTCATGCCTGGAAGTGCGCTGCGGCCCGCATCTGCTGATTTTCGACGGCGGCACGGGATTGCGTCCGCTGGGGCAGCATCTGTTGGCGCAATGCCCGCAATGCGGACCTGTCGATGCCGATCTCTTCTTCACCCACACCCACCTCGATCACGTGGTCGGCGTGCCGTTCTTCGCGCCCCTGTTCAAGCAGGACAGCACCCTGCGGCTCTGGGCTGGTCATCTCGAGCAGCCGCTGACATTGCGCGACGCCTTCTGCGGCATGATGGTAGAGCCGCTGTTCCCGGTGCCGCCGGATGTTTTCGTCTCCAATCCCAGCTATCACGATTTCAAGGCCGGCGAGACCTTGCAGCTTTATCCCGGCCTGCAGATCAGGACCACGCCGCTCAATCATCCCAATGGCGCGACCGGCTATCGCGTCGAATGGCAGGGCAGGTCGATCTGCTACGTGACCGATTGCGAGCACCGGATCGGACAGCCCGACCAAGGCATCATCGACCTCATCCGTGGCACCGAGATCTTCGTCTACGACAGCACCTATACGGATGAGGAATATCCGGCCCATGCCGGCTGGGGCCATTCGACCTGGCAGGAAGGTGCGCGCCTCGCCGATCTCGCCGGCGTGCGGACCTTCGTGCTGTTCCATCACGATCCCGATCACACCGACGAAACCATGGACCGCATCGCCCGCGAGGCGGAGGAGCATCGCCCCGGCACTCTGGTGGCGCGCGAAGGGATGATCCTGACGCCGTGATCGGCTGACGACGATGCCAGTTCCCTTTGCCTTCCGCCTGCGCCGCCGGTTGGATGTGCCCTTGCCGAAGCCGGGCTGGCCGGCGGCAATCCGGCGATCGGCTTTTGATCCCGATCTGCATGCGGCCGGAATTCACGATCTTCTCGCGAGATCCTATGCCAATGGCGGCGGTTCGGTCGCGGATTTCCCGATCTGGCGCGCGAAGCTGCTGCAGGATTCCGAATACGAACCCGATCTTTGTTTCCTCGCCTGCGATGACGACGGCGCGGTGATCGGCGTCGCGCAATGCTGGAGCAGTGCCTTCATCAAGGATCTTGCCGTCGATGCCGCATGGCGCCGGCGCGGTCTCGGCCGTGCTTTGCTGCTGGAGGCCTTTCAGGTCTTCCGGGCACGCGGCGCACCGGCCGTTGAGCTGAAGGTCGAAGCGGATAATGCAACCGCGCTCGCCTTCTATCGCCGTTGCGGGATGCAGGTGGTCGAGGAGCTGGCCTAATCCCGGCCGGCCGGCGCTTTAATCGGATCCGGCCAGAGCCGGTGCGGCGGTTGTCGTCATGTCCGAAACGGCGGGCAGGGTGACGCGCACCGTGGTGCCCTTGCCCGGCTCGCCCTCAATGAGAAGCTGCCCGCCATGGCGCTCGGTCAACGCCTTGACGATGGGCAGGCCGAGGCCGGTACCCTGATGCTTGCGGGTCATGGCGTTGTCGACCTGGCCGAAGGCCGCCAGCACTTTCGGTATATCCGCCTTGGCGATGCCGATGCCGGTATCGCGCACGGCGATTTCCACGAAAGGCGCGGCAAGCTTGTGCAGGCCGGGATCGACCGGCGTGACGCTCAGGGTGACGGCGCCGCCCGATGGCGTGAACTTGACGGCATTGGTCAGCAGATTGGTGACGATCTGCATGGCGGCGCGGCGATCGACGAAGAGATCCGGCACCTGGTGTGCGATATCGCTGGTCAGGCGCAGGCCGCCGATGACGGCGCGGTCGCGCACCAGCCGCAGGCAGGCATCGACCAGTCCGGCCGCGGCGCAGCGTTCCGGCGCCAGGGTGTAATGCCCGGCCTCGATCTTCGACAGATCGAGGAGGTCGTTGATCAAGGACAGCAGAAGCTGGCCGCTGTCATGAATGTCGCTGGCATAGCCTTCGTATTGCGGCGCCCCTAACTGACCGAACAGACCCATCCGCATCACCTGGGAGAAGCCGATGATGGCATTCAGTGGCGTGCGCAGCTCATGGCTGATATTGGCCAGGAACTCCGTCTTCGAGCGGTTGGCGAGCTCGGCCTGGTTCTTTGCGTCGCGCAGCGATTCTTCGGTGCGGATGCGTGCGGTGACGTCGCTGATGATGCCGATGAACTGCCGCACGCTGCCATCGGCTTCGACCACCGGGCTGATATGCAGGTCGTTCCAGAACAGCTTGCCGTCCTTGCGGTAGTTCCGCAGCGTCACCTGAACCGGCCGACGTTGCTCGATGGCCCGGCGGATGCGTTCCAGCGTGCCGGGATCGCTGTCGCGGCCCTGCAGGAAGCGGCAATTGCGGCCGATCGCCTCGTCGGCGCTGTAGCCGGTGATCCGGCAGAAGGCGGCATTGACGAAGGTGATCGGCTGATCCTCGGCCAAAGCGTCGCAGATCAGCACGCCGCTCGCCACCGAGGCGATGGCGGTGGCGAGGACCGCGTTGCGTTCCGCCAGTTCGGTCAGGCGCAATTCGCGTGTCTTCATGGCGGTGATATCGCTGACGATGCGCAACGTGCCGCCATCGCTGGCACGGGATTCGATCAGCCGCAGCCATTGTCCGTTGGTGCGCCGTATCTCCTGGCGCCAGGGCAGATGCCGGTGCCGGTCCAGCAGATCGGCGATGGTCGCTTCCGGATCGCCGGGCGCCCCGGCATCGGGAGCAGCGGAACCGGCGATAACGGCATCGGGTGATGCCGCCGGCGCCCTCGATGCGGCCGTGGCGCCGCGCCGCAATACGTCCAGCCGCATGAGATCGGCATAAGCGGCGCCCGGCTTCAACGCCTCGGCGAACTCGGCATGCAGGTCGCGATAAACCGCATTGACCGCGACGAGGCGGTCGGCCGCGTCAAACACCGCGATGCCTTCCGGCAGATCGGCGATGGTGCGCTGCAGGATGGCGGGATTGGGCTTGGCGCTGGCCTGAAACGGCATCTCAGAGGCGTGGCTGACCGGGGCGATCTTGCCTTCGCTGGCGATCGACAATGTCTCGCTGGGCTTGTCCTGGCGCCGATTGGCTGTCGGGCGCTCCTCCAGGCGCAGGAGATGGATGATCCCCAGGCAGGTTGGGATATGCAAAGCGGCGATGACCACCGCCGGCCAGGCGGCGGCATAGGCGCCCTGGGCCAGGGCGCTGCCGGCGAGGCAGAGAAGCGGCAGGGCCGGCCACAAAGCCGCCAGGCCGCGGCGGCCGAAAGCGCGCTGCCAGGCCGGCGGCAGATCGATGCGCGGCAGCCAGAACCGCTGGGCCGACAGCAGCCAGACCGGCAGCAACAGCAGGACGGCGCTCCAGGCCGAGAGACCGAGGAAGGGCAGGGCTCCCAGCAGCAGCAAGGCGCCGGCGGCGAGGCCGATGAGGCGGTCATAGAAGGCGACGCCGAGGACCAGCAGGGCGGCGCCGTGCAAGGGCAAAGCGCGGGCCCAGGCCGTGCCCCACCAGCCGATGCCGGGTGTTCCTGGCATCGGGATCCCTGGCATTGAGGCGGCCAAGCTATAATGGCCGGCGACGAAAAGGAGGAGGGCCGCGAGGCCGAAGACGCCGCCGCAGAGGCTGCGCCCCAGCCGTCCATAACCCTCCAGCCGCCGGCCGCCGAAGCCGCGATAGGCGGCGATGGCAGCGAGGCCGAGGGTCAGGTCGAGCAGCAGGCGGACCGGGTCGAGCCAAGCCGCGACCGGCGCCGCGCCGAGATGGGGCGTGAGGAGATCGGGGGTCACCGGCTCAGCTCTTTCACCAATTCAGTCATCCGCGCCGATCCAACGCCGTATCACCGCTTTCCGTCCCGTGCTCGCGCCACCATCCGGCGGCGACGCAGTATTGCGGACGAATTCTCACACGGAAATCCCCGTAACAGGACAAAATTAACGGATAATTAGCAGGAAAATATGACGCGGCTGGGCTGTGCGGGGATCGGCGATAGCCGGATGCCGTCGTGGTGGCTCACGGCAGGTTATCCGAGGTCAGTTTATCCGAGGTCAGCCGCCGGGCCTCTGCCGTCAACCAATCCCGGCATTGCCGCCAGTCCCCGGTAGTTCGGCGGGCGGCGGCGATGGCAGCGGCGCGCAGGGGCTGTGCCCAGGTACCCTTCCCGGCAAAGGCGATCAGGTCGTCCGCCGTGGCCGATCCCTGCCGGCCGGCGGAGCGCAGATGCGCCCAGGCGGTCAGCCGTCCCATGGCGACGATGCTTTCCAGCAAGGCCTCGGGATCGAGCCGGCCCCGGTCTTCCAGGATCTTCGCGAGGTCGAGCTTGTCCGCCTCCGGCTGCAACTCCCGCAAGGTGAAGCTTCGACCGCCGATCTCCACGGCCGTCAGCAGTGCCGGGGGCACCGCCTGCAGCCGGGTCTCGATCGCGACGATGCGCTCGGCCTCGCTGGCGAAACGCGGCTGCTTCTCGCGGAGATACGGTGACAGGGCCGAGCCTGGCTGTGCCTTCAGATCGAGCAGCAGCAGATCGCCCTCGGTGGTGATCGGCTGATCCCGCCGATGCTCCCCCGGAGGTGCCCCCGGTGCTCCCCCTGGGCGCTCCCCGTCGTGCGTTCTGGCGTGCGTTCTGGCGCGCGTTCTGGCGCGCTTGCCGTGGCGGGCCGTGCCCTTCGGCGGGGCCACCCGGATCAGCGTGCAGAAACGCGGCAGACCCAGCGTTCCCAGCCCGGCTACCCGCCAGGCGATATCGAGAATCGTCCAATGACCGCCGCCATCCTGTGCATGCTGCCGGCCGATCCGGGTGACGGCACGCTCGACCTGCCGGCGCCAATCGGGTGGGGGTGTCAGGAATTTGCCGCTGTCGAGGCGCAGGAAGCGATAGTCCTCGCCGGTCCCGCCGCTATTCTTCCCGCCGCTATTCTTTCCGCCGCTGTCTCCACCGCCGACGCGGCTGCGCAGCCAGGGGCTGCCATGGCCGTCGTCGATCTGCCGGCGCTCGAGATTGAACATGAGGTCGCCGATCAGCCCGCCGGCGAGACGCCGTTCCAGCCAATAGGCCTTGCCGGCGGCGAGTGCCTCGACATAGGCGGCGAGATAGGTGCCGGCCAGCCGCTCCGCCATCCGCGCCGGCAGATGCAGCAGCGGCATCGCCAGATGCAGCCCGGCCAGGAAACGCAGCAGATCGCGGCTGGCGGGACCCAAGGCGCCCTCATCGAAATCGCCGAGATCGAAATAGGTGAGACGATTATCACCGCGATAGGTGCCGAAATTCTCCAGATGCAGATCGCCGTTCAGCCAGACAGCAGGAAAGCGCCCGAGTCCCTTCGGGAAATCGGCATGGAACAGATGGACGGTGCCACGGAAGAAGGCGAAGGGATCGGCCGCCATGCGCTGATATTTGCGGGCGAGCAAGGCCGGCACGCGGCCCGTGTTATAGGCAGTGAGACCGTCGATCAACCGCGACGTCGTCATGCCGCCTCCCCAAACCATCGCCCTTGGATCCATTGCTTCTGATCGGCGCTCGTTTGTTGGCGCCGTCATCCCCAGGTTACGCCCATCCTCGCGCGATGCGAAGCGTAACCGTCACCCGCATTGCTCTCGTCTTACCGATTGGATCCGGTCAGGCGGCGACCAGTTCGAAGCGATCGACATCGACCAGGCCCTGATCGGTGATCTTGAGATGCGGAATGACCGGCAAGGGCAGGAAGGCCATCTGCAGGAAGGGTTCGGCCAGCGGGCAGCCGAGATCGCGGACACCCTGGCGCAAGGCGCGGATCTGCTCGGCGACCGTCGTGAAGTCACGATCGCTCATCAGCCCGGCCAAGGGCAGCGGCATCTCGGCGACGACACGGCCGCCCTCGGCGGCGACGAAGCCGCCACCGAGCTCGATCAGGCGATTGACCGCCAGCGCCATGTCGGCATCGCTGGCGCCGGCGACGCAGACATTGTGGCTGTCATGGCCGACCGAGGAGGCCATGGCACCGCGCGGCAGCTTCAGACCGCGCACGAAACCGCGTCCGACCGCGCTGTTGCGGCCCTTGCTGCCGGTCCGGCCGTGGCGCTCCAGCACGCAGACCTTGAGGACGTCATTGGCGATATCGACTTGGCGCTCACCCTGGCGATAAGGCAGCGACAAGGTGAGGAAGTCGGTCAGCACCTGGCCCTCGCGCAAGCCGATCACCGGGCCGCTGGGGCCGCCGGCGGCGACGCGGAAGAGATCCGCCGAAACCGGCGCGAGCTTGATCGACTGGCGACCGATCGCCTCGGGCATGCGCCGCGTCGCGAACAGCTCGTCGTCCACGAGGCGGCCGGCGGCGATGACGCTGTGAATGGCACAGCTTTCAAGATCGTCCAGCAGGACGATGTCGGCGCGCTGGCCCGGCGCGATCAGGCCGCGATCGCGCAGGCCGAAACCGCGCGCCGCCGACCAGCTCGCCAGGCGGTAGACATCGGCGGGCTTGGCGCCAAGCCGGATCGCCTCGCGGATCAGGTAGTCGATATGGCCTTCCTCGGCGATGTCGAGGGGGTTGCGGTCATCGGTGCAGAAGCCGAGGAAGGGCGCGGTCGTCGTCGAGATGATGCTGTGCAGGGCATGGAGGTCCTTGCAGGCGCTGCCTTCGCGGATGAAGACCTGCATGCCCTTGCGCAGTTTCTCCCAGGCCTCGTTGACATTGGTGGTCTCGTGGCAGTTGCGGATGCCGCAGGCGAGATAGGCGTTGAGGGCGTGGCCGCCCAGCAGCGGCGCATGGCCGTCGATATGACCGTCCCAGAAGGCCTCGATCTTATCGAGCACTTTGGGGTCCTTGTGGAGGAGGCCCGGCACGTTCATGAATTCGGCGAGGCCGAGCGTCTTCGGGTGATCGCGGAAGGGCAGCAGATCGGCTGCATCGAGCCGCCCGCCCGCTGTTTCCAGATGCGTCGCCGGCACGCAGGAGGAGAGCTGCACGCGCAGATCCATCGCCGTCTCGACGGCACTGTCGAGGAAGAATTTCAGCCCGGCGACGCCCAGCACATTGCTGAGCTCGTGCGGATCGCAAACCGCCGTGGTGGTGCCGCGCGGCAGGACGCAGGCGTCGAATTCCGCCGGGGCGATCAGGCTCGATTCCACATGCAGGTGGCAATCGACGAAGCCCGGCACGGCGATGCGGCCCTGCATGTCGATCTCGCGCCGGCCGCGATACGCGTCATAGGTGCCGACGATGCGGTCGCCGCAGATGGCGATGTCGCCCTTGGCGATCTCGGCGGTGACGACATTGAGGAAGCGCCCGTTCCTCAGGACGAGATCCGCCTCGGCCCGGCCCATGCCCTGGTCGATGATGCGTTCGATACGCTGGCGTTTTTCATTCATTGGCGTTTCTCGGTCATGCGATCCTGCCGATGAGGTGAGGGCCTGCCGATATGGGACCTGCCGCTCCCGGAAGCGGCCCGACAATGATTGAGTCTAGCACCCGGCCGGCAACCGGTGGAATGCGGAAGATGCAGGTCGGATGCGGCAGATCGCGGTAGCCGGGGGGCCCGGGCTGTTTTATTTTTCCTCAATTCCGCGCCAACAGAAGGTAAAGCCGTCATGAAAGCCGTTCTGATCGAAAAGTTCCACGAACCGCCCCGCTTCACGACGGTACCCGATCCGACGCCAAGCCCCGACGGGGTCGTGGTCAAGGTCGAGGCGACGGGGCTCTGCCGCAGCGACTGGCATGGCTGGATGGGGCACGATCCCGATATCGTGCTCCCGCATGTGCCGGGGCATGAGTTGGCCGGCATCGTCACGGCGGCGGGCAGCGGCGTCCGGAACTGGAAGATCGGCGACCGCGTGACGGTGCCTTTCGTCGCCGGTTGCGGCCGCTGCGGCGAATGCCATGCCGGCCATCACCAGGTCTGCGAGCATCAGTTCCAGCCGGGCTTCACCGCCTGGGGCTCTTTCGCCGAATATGTGGCGCTGGATTTCGCCGATACGAATCTGGTGCGCCTGCCCGAAGAGCTCGATTTCGCCACGGCGGCCAGTCTCGGCTGCCGCTTCGCCACCTCGTTCCGCGCCGTGGTCGATCAGGCGCGGGTCAGGCCCGGCGAGTGGGTGGCGGTGCATGGCAGCGGCGGGGTCGGCCTCTCCGCCATCATGATCGCCGCCGCCATGGGCGCCAATGTCATCGCCATCGACATGACCAAGGAAAAGCTGGATTTCGCAAAATCGATCGGCGCCGTCGCGACCATCAACGGCAAGGAAACCGGCGACGTCGTCGGTGCCGTGCGCGAGATCACCAAAGGCGGCGCCCATGTCTCGGTCGATGCGCTGGGACACCCCACCACCTGCTTCAACTCGATCGCCAATCTGCGGCGGCGCGGCCGGCATGTGCAGATCGGCCTGATGCTGGCGGATGAATCGACGCCGCAGATCCCCATGGCCCAGGTGATCGGCCATGAGCTGGAGATCTATGGCAGCCATGGCATGCAGGCCTATCGCTACGATGCGATGATGAACATGATCGCCGCCGGCAGATTGCAGCCGCAGAAACTGATCGGCCGCCATATCGGCCTCGAGGAGGCACCGACGGCCTTGATGGAGATGAACAAGTTCGGCGGCATCGGCATCACCGTGGTGACGCGGTTCTGAGGGATCGCAGCCAACGATCTCAAGCGGACTATCTTGGTATGCGCTGGGGTGGCTCGGTGCTCGGCTACGGCAATCGCCCGTGCGATATCTTCGCCGACACAGCATCGCTGGCGGAGGCAGAGCGGTACAAGCGGGGGCGGTCTTCCTGGATTCGCATATCACTTTCGGCTAACTTCGCGGATAACGAGTGGAGACCGGCCGCATTGAACTGGACAAAGCTGAAGCAGCGCATTGAGTCGAGATTCATCCCGGAGCTTAAGGGACGCGTAGAAGTCTATACCACGTGTTACCGGCGGGCGCATGACGACGAAGGAGAGCTGTTCGTTACACTGGACGGCCAGAAAATCTATGGCGCTGCCCAGTATACTTACTGGAACGAAAGAGCCATTAAGTGCGCCAATGTTCAAACAGAAGCTGCAGACCCTAAGCTGCGAGAGCAGGAAATCGAAGACCTATTGACGGCGGAAGGTGTGATCCCCCATCGGGTCCTGACGAAAGCTGCTTTTGACTCGCTCAATCAGCCTATCGAAGACATGCTCGCGAGCGTGCATCCCTTCATCCGTGGCCTTGCGGTTCTCGATACCCGCTGTGGAAGACGGCGTCTTGCGAAAATCGACGCGGACAACGAGCATCCATTTGTGCGTCGGCTCCTTGTCTTGCGGCAGTAACGCTATCTAGTGTCCGACGCCGACCCTTCGATACGTCAGCGCCTCGGCAATCTGGGTTTGGCCAATCGTGTCCTTGCTGGCGAGATCGGCAAGCGTGCGGGCGACGCGGAGCACGCGGTGATAGCCGCGCGCCGATAGTTTGAAATTCTCGACGGCGCGGGTCAGCAGTGCGCGGCCGGCCTGGTCGGGTGCGGCGATCTTTTCCAGGATCTCGCCGTCGGCCTCGGCATTGGTCGTGCCCGAGTTGTTGGCGATGACGCCGCTCCGGATCAAGGCGACGTAGCGCTCGCGCTGGAGTTCGCGGGCCCGGGCGATGCGGCCGGCGACCTCGGCGCTCCCCTCGGTTGGGGGCGGCAGGCTGAGATCGGCGGCACTGACGGCCGGCACATCGACATGGAGATCGATGCGGTCGAGCAGGGGGCCGGAGAGCTTCGCCTGATAATCCTGGCCGCAGCGCGGGGCCTTGCCGCAGCCGAGCGTGGGATCGCCGAGATGGCCGCAGCGGCAGGGATTCATCGCCGCCACCAATTGCACCCGTGCGGGATAGGTGACATGGGCATTGGCGCGGGCGATGGAGACGCGGCCGGCCTCCAGCGGTTGGCGCAGGGCCTCAAGCGTCGCGCGCTGAAACTCCGGCAATTCGTCGAGGAAGAGCACACCCTGATGGGCCAGCGACATTTCACCGGGCCGGGCCTTGGTGCCGCCGCCGACCAGGGCCGGCAGGGTGGCGGAATGATGCGGGTCGCGGAAGGGGCGGCGGCGCAGCAGCTTGCCGTCGGTCAACTGCCCGGCGAGGCTGTGGATCATGCTGACCTCCAGTGCCTCCGCTGGTTCGAGGGGCGGCAGCAGGCCGGGCAGGCGCGCCGCCAGCATCGATTTGCCGGAACCGGGTGGGCCGATCATCAGCAGGTTGTGATTCCCGGCGGCGGCGATCTCCACGGCTCGCTTGGCGCTTTCCTGGCCTTTGATGTCGCGGAGATCGAGAACCGGGCCGTCATCCTCGGCGATGCGCGGCACCGGCGCGGCGAGGATCTGGGTGCCCTTCAGGTGATTCATCAGGGCGATGAGATTGGGCGGGGCGACCACCTCGATCTCGCCGGCCCAGGCGGCCTCGCCGCCTTGCTTCGCCGGACAGATCAGGCTCAGCTCCTCGCGCGCCGCATAGGTGGCGGCGGGGAGCACGCCGGCGACCGGCGCGATGCCGCCATCGAGGCCGAGCTCGCCCAGCACCACATGGCCGGCGATGTCGTCGGCCGCGATGACGCCCATCGCCGCCAGCAAACCGAGCGCGATGGGCAGGTCGAAATGGCTGCCTTCCTTCAGGAGATCGGCCGGCGCCAGATTGACGGTGATGCGCTGCGGCGGCAAAGCGAGGCCGATGGCGACGAGGGCCGCGCGCACCCGCTCGCGGCTCTCGCCCACCGCCTTGTCGGGCAAGCCGACCACGCTGAAAGCCGGCAGCCCGCCGGCTACCTGGACCTGTACGTCGACAGGCAGCACCTCGATGCCCTGAAAAGCAACGGTGCGAACACGCGCAACCATCACGGACTCACATCAGGAACGAAGTGTACGACCAAGAACATCATTCACTCCGCCGGCTTGGTGCCGAGGGCGGCGTCCATCTTGGCGAAGAGGTTGCGGGCGAAGCGCGATTCCGATCCGGGGAACTGGAATGGCATGCGCTTTTCATAGACCACGCGGACGATGGTGGGCGGGGCGGCGTTCTTCTCCACCAGGATGCGGCCGACCTCGCCCCAGCTCATGCCGTGCGGTGCGCGGGAGACCAGGATCATGAAGGCCTTCGGCTGGTCGGTGGTCTGCGAGGGCGGCACTTTCAGCGCGACCAGGCCGTCGAGCGCCGCCTGCTTCACCTGCTCATAGGGGGCGTTGAAGCTGCGCGCGGTGCCGGCATCGGCGTCGGCCCGCTGCACGGTCGCCGAGTTGCAGGCGGCAACAGCCAGCGGCAGGGCCAGGGCCGCCAGACCGACGACAAGTCTTTGGGCGATAAGCTTGCCGGCGACAGGCCTGCCCGTGGCAGACTTACGGCACGATGCCATTTCTTCCCCCAACCCCGCGTGCTGTTCAGATGACAAGCTACAGGCAAGGCTGGCGGGCAACAAGACTCATTCGCGGTAAACGTGTTGAGCCGGATGCCGGATACGGTGGCGGTCAGGCCATGCGGTTGAGGGTGCCGTCCTTCAGGACGAGCTGATGCCAGAGTGCCGCCAGGACATGGGCGATGATCAAAGCGAGCAGCAGGTTCATCAGCAGGCCGCCATGGAGGGGCCGCACGGCGGCCTGCAGCGTCTGGTCCGGGGCGATCATCGCCGGCACCGACAGGCCGAAGAAGAAGATCTGCTTGCCGCCCGCCATGGCCCGCAGGGCGCCGCTGACCGGCAAGCCCAAGGTGAAGAGATAGAGCACGAGATGCCCGGCCTTGGCGCCGAATTGCATCAGCGGCGAGGCGGGGACGGGTGCTGGAGCACCCTTCGCGAGGCGCCAGAACAGGCGCAGCACCGTCAGGGCGAAGACCAGCAGGCCGAAGGACATATGCGTGGCGAGGAGAAAGGCGCTCGCCGCCGAGCCGCGTTCCAGGGCACCGCGCGTCCAATCGGTCGCATACATGCCCACCATCAGCAAAGCGATGAACCAGTGAAAGAAGCGCGCGGTCCTGGTGTAGCGCTGAATATTGTCGATGGCGGTCATCACGCCTCCTGCTGATTGCCTGTCTGTCGCCTGACTGGCTGTGGTCCGTCCATGCCGCGAAAGTCACTGCCCGGAAATGTCACCGGCCCGGAAAGATTACCAGGGGCAGTTCTGCCAAGGATAGTTGACCGTTTCTTGATAGGCGTGACGACGTTCAACGCGGGTTCCGGTCGCCGCCCTTGCGGATTGTTATCCGCTGCATCCGTCCTCTTCGGTCGCGGGAACGAGCGGGCCGGCATCATCGTACCTGCCTCCGTCGTGCCCATCTGCGCCGCTGCGGCCAGCCTTGGCTCCGGCATCGTCCGCCGTATCGGAAGAGGCCACACTGGGATCGACCGGTGCCTCTGGATAGCCAGGGCTGGAAATCGGTCGCGTGCCGGTACAGCCCGCCGCCGCTAAAGCGAGGACGATCACACCGATCTTGAGCGCGCCCATGTCGTCTCCCCTTGGATCATTCCATGCGACTCTTCCGTACCCGCACGGATGATGGAAAGGTGGCGAAAGAAGACGGCGGAACTTGGGCCGGGATAGGGCCGGGGCGTGGCGGAAGCATGGTACCGCTGCGGCATGCCGCCGAGATATTGATCGCGGGGAGCAGGCACGGTTTCAAAGATGGCGCAGGTGAATCTCGCCGATCGCGTGGTCGGAGCGCTTGTCGAGGATGAGATGGGCGCGTTCGCGGGTCGGCTGAATATTCTCGCGCAGATTGACGAGATTGATCTCGCTCCAGATCCGCTTCGCGGTCACCGTGGTCTCCTCGGGCGACAAGTCACGGTAGTGATGGAAATAGGAGGAGGGATTGCGGAAGGCTGTGCGCTGCAACAGGCGGAAGCGGTCGATATACCAGGATTCGATATCGGCCTCGGCGGCATCGATATAGAGCGAGAAATCGAAGAAATCGGAAACGATCACCGCCGGCCGCCGCAACGGGGCCTTCTGGTCGCCGCCGGTCGTTGCATTTGCGGTCGTGGCGCCTGCGGCTGTCCCGCCAATCGCAGCCACGCCGGTCTGCAGCACGTTGAGCCCCTCGAAGATCAGCACATCGGGTTGCGCCACCACCTGCCCTTCGCCGGGCAGGATGTCATAGGCATGGTGCGAATAGACCGGCGCCGTCACTTCCGGCACGCCGGCCTTGAGATCGGCCAGGAACTGCACCATGCGCTTCAGGTCGTAGCTCTCGGGGAAACCCTTGCGATGCATGATTCCGCGCTCCTGCAGCACCTGGTTGGGATGCAGGAAGCCGTCGGTGGTGACCAGGGCGACGCGGGGATGATCCGGCCAGCGCGCCATCAGCGCCTGCAGGATACGGGCGAGTGTCGACTTGCCGACGGCGACGCTACCGGCGATGGCGATGATATAGGGCCGGTTGCCGGCCAGGCGGCCGAGAAAGGCGTCCTTGACGCCGTTCAGATTGCGCGCCGCCCGGACCTGCAAATTCAGCAGGCGCGAGAGCGGCAGATAGATGTCGACGACCTCGTCCAGCGAGGTCCGTTCATTGGTCCCGCGCAGGACAGCGAGGTCCTCCTCGGACAGGGTCAGCGGCGTGTTCGACCGCAGCCTGGCCCAGTCATCGCGGATGAAGCTCGTATAACCCGGTATTGCCACCCGTCATCCCCAATCTGACTACAGTGATCTTATTGCAGTTGGGAGACAGGCTAATACCCTCGGCGGCGGGCGACAATGCATAGGGCCGCCGCAGGCGCATGCGCGGAAAGCGGAAGCGCCGCGCTCAAGGTGACGAGCGCGGCGCTTTGCTGGGGGCGCTAGGGAAGTCGTGGCGGATGGATATCACGCCCGCGTAACGGGTTCCGGCGTCAGGCGACGCTCAGCTTGACGTCGATATTGCCCCGGGTGGCATTGGAATAGGGGCAGACCTTATGGGCCGCATGAACCAGTTCCTCGGCCTTGGCACGCTCGATCCCCGGCAGCGCCACTTTCAGCGCGACCTCGAGGCCGAAACCGCCCTCGATCTGGCCGATGCCCACGGTCGCGGTGACGGTGGCATCATTCGGCACCTGGACCTTCTGCTGGCCGGCGACGAATTTGATCGCGCTCAGGAAACAGGCGGAATAGCCGGAGGCGAAAAGCTGCTCGGGATTGGTGCCGCTGCCGCCCGGGCCGCCCAGTTCCTTCGGCATCGACAATTTGACGTCGAGCGCCTTGTCCCTGGTTGCTGCGTGGCCGCCATCGCGGCCGCCAGTGGTGGTGGCTTCGGTCGAATACAGAACCTTCATGATCGTTCTCCTCTTCATCTTTCGGCCGCGTGGGCGGCCGGGCTGGGAATCCGGGTTGGAAAATCGATGGCTGTCGGCCGGTCGGGGATCGGCCACTCTAGCCCTCTTCAGTGTCACTTGTCCGACGCTTCCCCGAACCTCTGGGCTGCTCGGTGAAATAAAGATTGCGTACAATTTAATTTTCAACAATTCATATTTCGGCATGACCGGCATGCGCAAATCGATTGTGTGCAATTGAATGATGGCCTATTTGATGTAAGGAGATGTTTCCACCGGCGCTTTGCCGGTGAGCTTTCAGGAAAAGAGGCCGGTTGGACGAGCCGGCCGGGAAGAAAGGCCATGCAGAAACCTGTCCGCGATAATCCGGCGCTGAAACTGGACAACCAGGTATGCTTCGCCATCTATTCCACCGCCCATGCCCTGACCCGCACCTATAAGCCGCTGTTGGAGGCGCTCGGCCTGACCTATCCGCAATACCTGGTGATGCTGGTATTGTGGGAAGGGGACGGGCTCTCGGTGAAGGAGATCGGCCGGCGGCTGCATCTCGATTCCGGTACCCTGACGCCGCTCCTGAAGCGGCTGGAAACGGCCGGCCTGCTGCGCCGGAAGCGGGCGGCCGAGGATGAACGCCAGGTCAATATCCATCTGACGGAGGCCGGTCAGGCGCTCTATGACAAAGCCCAAGTGGTGCCGGAGGGGATCGTCTGCGCCAGCGGCCGATCGGCCAAGGCCCTGACCGAGCTGAAGGCCGACCTGAGCGCGCTGCGTGACCGGCTGAACGGCGAGATGGAATAATCCTGTCCGCCTCCCCTGTACTTGGCCGCGTCTCACTGGAGAGCACAGGTAATCGGCCGGCCCGGACGTATCGATAACAGGGCGACGATCCGTGTAATCCAGGCAGGGGGCATGTGGGCGGGAATGACATGACGGCGACCATGCTGCGGCCTCTTGCGGAACGGCCGGCGGCGGTGTTCGATGGGAGCATGACATCTCATCGATCGACGAGTCTTGCGCCGCGGCCGTCTCTCTTGCTTGTCGCGCCCCTTTCTCCTGTCGCCTCGGCGGCGTTTCGCGCCGGGAGTGTCCCGCTTTCGGCGCATCGCATCGTCGCCACGTTGCTTTCCCTGTCCGTTTTGTTGTCTTGCCTCGCTTTGCTGCTGCTGCTGCCGTTGCGGCCGGCATCGGCGGTAGCGCTCGGCGGCGACGACCGGCAGCCGGTCCGCCATATCAAGGGCACGGCCTTCGGGCCGATCGGGCTGATGGTGCTGGACGAAGGCCAGAGCGACGCCGTTGCCGGCACGGCCTTCCTGGTCTCACCTTGCCATGTGCTGACGGCCTATCACGTCGCCGGCGGTGGCAAGGAGATCAACGCCAAGACCACCGCGAGCTTCTATCTCGGCCAGGGATCGATCGGGCCGGATTTCGACGATGCCCAGCACTTCGCCGATCAATCCGCCGCCCATCCTGTCGTCTGGGGTAAATACGTGCCGTCGGATGACGACGGGCCGGCGGCGCAGCGCGCCCGCGCCATGCTGGAGAACGGTTGGCAGGATTGGGCGCTGCTCAAGCTCGACCGCTGCCTTGGCGGGCCGGATTACGATTACGGCTATTTCCAGCTCGCACCGATCACCACCCGCGACCTGACCCGCGACGGGCTCGGCCTCAGGGTCAGCAGTGTCGGCCTGCCGGGCGACAAATCGATGGACCGGCTGTGGCGCGATCCCGATTGCCGTATCGTCGGCCAGGTCCATAATTCCGGCTGGCAGCATGATTGCGTAACGGTGCCGGGCAATTCCGGCGGTCCGCTGCTGCTGGCGCCGGAACCCTACCAGCCGCCGGCACCGCCCAGTGAAGCGGAGCATGGAGCCCGGCCCCGGGTGGTTGCCATCACCATCGCCATCACCGGCGTCGACGGCCTGGACAATGCCCAGTCCGATGAGCTCGATCTCGCCAAGAACGATCCGAATTACTACGACCTGCTCGGCACCGCCGTGCCGGTCTCGGCCCTGATCGACAAGATCCAGGCCTATCTGCCGCCCGATCCGACGGTCAGCGCCTTCCTGGCCGAGCATCAGAGCGACGAGCATTACGGCGTCGATCAGGGGCAACTGGCGATCACCGATCTCAACGCCGCCGTCGCCCGTTATCCCAACCGCTCGGAGCTCTACATTCTGCGGGCCGGCTGGCGGGATTCGCTCGACCAGGCGGACCAGGCCCTGGCGGATTACCGTGAGGCGGTGACGGTCGATCCCAGCTATGCTCCGGCCCGCTATCTCTATGGCCGCGCCCTGCTGCAGCGGGGCGACGACAATCCCGGCTATCTCGATCAGGCGGCCGCGGCCTTCACCCAGGTGCTGGACAGTTTCCCGCGTTCGCCCGATGTGCTGCTCTACCGCGCCTTCGCCCTCCGCGCGATGAAGCGCAACGACGCGGCGATCGCCGATCTGACGGCGACGCTGGCGGTCCAGCCGACCAGCGCGGTGGCCACCAACGAACGGGGCGATGCCTATCGCGATCAGCGGCGGGACGATCTTGCCCTGGCCGACTATACCCGCGCGATCCAGCTCAACGGGCAATGGCCCGAGGCCCTGCGGGACCGAGGCTATCTCTATCACCGCCTGGCCCGCTACGATCTCGCCCGGGCGGATTTCCGGCGTGCCTTGGTGCTGGACCCGACCGATGCCGAGGCGGCAAATGGCCTGGCACTTTGCGATCTCTCCAGCGGCCAGGTTGCCGATGCGGTCAAGGGTTTCGACCGGGTGATCAAGATGGCGCCCGATGTCGGTGTCTATTACGCCAATCGCGCCACGGCCCGGATGATTGCCGGCGATGCCGCCGCCGCCGTGCCGGACTTCCAGAAGGCGGCCCAGCTCGATCCGGATGAGCCGTTCAATCAGTTGCTGCTTTATCTCGCCGAGGCGCGCAGCGGTGCAACCTCCGCCGCCCGGGAAAAGCTGGCGGCCTTCGCGGCGCGCTGGCCGGCGCCGGCGCCGCAGGTGGACGATGCCGGGGCGAACAGCACTGACGCGGCCGAATCGGTGGCAACGGAAGCGGTCGAAAACGGCGTGACCGCGAATGGCTCAACGGGAACCGACGTCTCCGGAAAGGCGAACACGGTAAAAGATGCGGCCGACCATCCACAGAAGCTGGCCGGCACGCATCTCGCGACCAGCGGTGCGGCGGCGGCCAGTGGCCGCGAGGAATGGCCGCGTCCGGTGATCGATTTCTTCCTCGGCCGGATTGATCGCGATCAGGTGGCGGCAGCGGCGGCGAAGGGAGATGCCCAGCTTCAGGCCGATCAGCGCTTCGACGTCGATTTCTATCTCGGCCAATGGGCGCTGCTGAGCGGCAACAAGACGGAGGGCGGCCAGCGGCTGCAGGCGGTGGTCAAGAGCGGCCTGCGCGAATTCATGGAATTCGACATCGCCAAGGCCGATCTCGGTCTGATGGGGCAGTGAGACGTCGATCGCGATGGCTTGGCCGATGCGATCGACGCCACTGACATGAATTAAGCCGTCCGGTCGAAGCCGGTCAGCACGTTGACGGTATTGACCCCCAGAGCCTCCACCGCATAACCGCCTTCGAACACGAACAAGGTCGGCAGGTCGGCCTTGGCGATGATTCCGCCCATGGTCAGGTAATCCGCATGGGTCAGCTTGAAGCGCGAGATGGGGTCGTGCTCGAAGGTGTCGAGGCCGAGGGAAATGACCAGGGCATCGGGCTTGTAGGCGCGGATGCGGGCCATCGCCTTTTCGAGTGCCTGCTCATAGGTGTTCCAGGCGGTGCCCCAGGGCAAAGGCAGATTGAGGTGATAGCCCTCGCCCGGACCCTGGCCGATCTCGTCGGCATAGCCGAGATAATAGGGGAACTCCTGGTCCGGATCGCTGTGCAGCGAGATGGTCAGGACATCGTCCCGGTCATAGAAGATCTGCTGCGTGCCGTTGCCGTGATGGTAGTCGACATCGAGGATGGCGATGCGCTTCGCGCCGGCATCGAGGAAGCCCTGGGCGGCGATCGCCGCATTGTTGAAGAAGCAGTAGCCGCCATAGAAATCCGAACCGGCATGATGTCCCGGCGGCCGGCAGAGGGCGAAGACGGCGCGTTCGCCGCTGGCCACCAATTTCTGCCCGGTCATGGCGACATCAACAGCGCCGGTGATCGCCTGCCAGGTGCCGGCGGTGATCGGCGTGCCGGCATCGATGGCGTAATGGCCCATCTTGCCGTCGATCGATTTTGAAATACGCGAGCCACGCTTGCGTCCCGGCTCCAGCAGGCCGGGTACCGGCCAGACATGGGGCAGGGCATCGAAATCGCGGCCGCTCTTCAGCCAGTCGCTCCAGGCATCGCGCAGGAAATGCACGAAGCCCTCGTCATGGACCCTGAGGATCGGCGCCAGGCCGGCTTCCTGGGGTGCGACGATCTCGCCGAGCTTCTGGTCCTTGATGCGGTCAAGCACGATATCGGCCCGGCGCGGCATCTCATGGGCCTTCACAAGCTTGCCCTCGATCAGTTCCATATTGGCGTCCTGATGGCGATGGCGCTCGCTATAAACGGTCCGCATTCCTGTTCCTCTCTTTTCCGATCCCTTCCGGCACTTACAGCACCGGCTCTTACAATGCGGGCCGCCGCCGCTTGTCACCATACCAGCCGCCGACCGCCGTCTCATAGGCGAGGCCGGCGCGGAACACATCGGCATCGCTATAGGTGCGGCCGATGATCTGCATGCCGGTCGGCACGCCATTGGCGGCGCGGCCGGTCGGCACGGAGAGGACCGGGCAGCGGCTGAGCGTGTTGAAGGGCGATGTCATGCACCAGCCGAGCATCGGATGGAGCGGACTGATCTTGCCGTTGATGCGCAGGGTATCGATACCAGGCTCGTAATCCGCCTTCACCGCCGGTAGCGCATTGGTCGGGCAGATGAAGACATCGTATCTCTCCATCATCGGGCCGAAGGTATCGTACATCTTGCCGGCTGTCTCCATCGCCGCCAGGAACTTCGCCGGCGTCGACTTGCTGGCGGCTCGGCCGAAGCGCACGGCGTATTTGGTCATGATCTTAGCATGCTTCTTGGCATGATTGGCCATCAGCGTGCCGAAGAGATGATCGAGGTGATCAAGGCCGGCCTTCAAGACCTCCGGCCCCCAGCCGAGATCGACCTCCTCGACCGTGGCGCCGAGGCTGCGGAAGACGCTGAGCGCCTTCTTCGTATTGGCGATGACGTCCTTGTCGACCTCGAAGAAACCGAGATCCAGGGAATAGGCGATCTTCCAGCCCTTGATCGGCTTGTAGTCGGTCGGCAGGCGCAGCTTCGGGCGCAGGCTGGCGATATCGGTCGGGCTCGGGCCGCAGATCACGTTCTGGAGGAGGATCGCGTCTTGCACGGTCCGCGCCATCGGGCCGGTATGGCAATAGGGATCGAGGTTGAAGGGCGCGTCGTCGGGATTGCGGCCGTAAGGCGGCTTATAGCCGACGACGCCGGTTGCGCCGGCGGGAATGCGGATCGAGCCGCCGATATCGGACCCGGTGGCGAGCGCCGTGGTGCCGGCCGCGAGCGAGGCGCCCGAACCGCCGGAGGAACCGCCCGGCGTATAGCGCGTGTTCCAGGGATTGCGGGTCACGCCCCAAAGCCGCGAATGGGTGACGGAGGCGCAGGAGAATTCCGGGGTTGCCGTGCGGGCATGGATGATGCCGCCGGCCTTCATGATGCGCTCGTTATTGGGCGAGGTGCTCTTCGGCACGTAATCCTTGGTGATCAGCGAGCCATAAGAAGTCGGCTTGCCGGCGATCCAGCTTTCGTCCTTGGCGGCGACGGGCAGGCCTTCCAGGGCGCCGACGCGGGCGCTCTTCGACATGAACTTGGCTTCCGCCGCCTGGGCCAGATCCATCGCCTCGTCGAAATGCTTATAGGTGAAGGCATTGATCCGGCGATCCACCTTCCCGGCCTGATCGATCACCGCCTGCATCAGCTCCACCGGCGACAATTTGCGCTTGCGGAACAGCTTCTGGGCCTCGGTCGCGCTGAGATAGCAGAGATCGGCGTTGCTCATTCCTTCACTCCCATATAACTGGCTTGTCGATGCGGCCTTGCCGGCCGTGGCTGAAATCTGAGATTGAAACCCGGACTTGAAATCGGGAACTGAAATCCCGGCGGGCTTCCATGATGGAAAAGGCCCAGGCGTCGCCGCCCGGGCCCTCAGTCGGTCTACTGTTTATTTCAGCAGGTTGTTCCAGATCTTGGCATAGACCTCGGCCACCTTCTGCGAGCAGGCGGGGACGAAGTTGTACTTGAAGCCCTGGGGCGGCGTCAGTTCCGGGGCATCGACCATGTCCTTCGGGAAGAACTTCTGGCTGCCCTGGATGGCGTTGTCATAGCCCGAAAAAGCCGACATCAGGGCGGCGTTTTCCGGATCCATGATGAAGTTCAGGAACAGCTTCGCGTTCTCGATGTTCTTGGCATCCTTCAGGATGACCATGTTGTCCATCCAGCTCGCCACGCCTTCCTTCGGATAGCCGTATTTCAGCGAGGCGAGCTGACGCTTCGCCTTCAGGGCCGAGCCGTTGTAATCCATCGAGGCAAGGAAGTTCTTCGAGCTCAGATTCTCGATGGTGCTGTATTCCATCGCTCGCCAGTCGCCCTTGGCTTTCATCAGCATGTCGCTGATCTTCTTCAGGTCTTCCTTCTTGTCGCTGCAGGTCTTCTGGCCGAGATAGAAGCTGGCGGCATTCATGACGTCGGCCAGTTCGGGCAGAACGTTGACTTTGCCCTTCAGTTCGGCCGGGGTGTCGAAGACGATTTTCCAGGTATCGATATCGCCCTTATAGGCATCGGTATTGACTGTGACGCCGGTGGTGCCCCAGAGCCAGGGCACGGAATAATGCCGGCCCTCGTCCCAATAGACATTGACGAATTCCGGCCGCATGTTCTTGAAATTCGGCATCTGGTTCGGCTCGATCTTCGCCAGCAGCCCTTCCTTGATCATCGACGGAACGATGAAGCTGGACGGCACGACGATGTCGTAATTCGAGCCGCCGGCCTTCACCTTGGCCAGCATCTGGTCGTTGCTGTCATAGCTGTCGACCGTGACCTTGACGTTATAGGTCTTCTCGAACTTCGCCACCATTTCCGGGCTGGTGTAATTGCCGAAGTTGTAGATATGCAAGTCGCCGTCGGCCATGGCTGCACCGGCCCCCGCACCGGCACTGGCGGCGACACCGAGGCCGGTCAGCGCGGCCCGCATGAAACGATTCATAATGTGAATACCCCTCGTTTGATGATTGATTATTCCCCGCGCCGCCTGTGGCATCCCCCTTTGCGCGCGTCGCGGAGGCAGTTCCCTTGTTTATTCTGCGGCCGCGCCGTCGCGGCCTTTTTCCCCGACATTGTTATTCAGCAATATAGTCACATGCCATCGGCAAAAAGAAAGCCCGGACGTAACCGTCCGGGCTTTCCAAAGACATTCCTTACTTCAGCAGATTGTTCCAGATCTTGCCCTGAAGCTCGACGACCTTCTGCGGGCAGGCCGGCGGGAAGAACACCTTGAAGCCCTGGGGTGGGGTGATTTCCGGCGCGCCGATCATGTCCTTCGGCAGATACTTCTCGCTGCCTTTGATGCCGTTGTCGTAACGGGCAAAGGCCGAGAGCATGGCGGCGTTCTCGGGATCCATGATGAAGTTCTGGAACAGCTTGGCGTTCTCCAGATTCTTCGCATCCTTCAGCACGACCACGTTATCCATGAAGCTCGCCATGCCTTCCTTCGGATAGGCATATTTCGCGCTGGGCAGCTGCAGGCGGGTCCGCATGGCGGCGCCGTTCCAGTCCATCGAGGCCATGAAATTCTTGGCGGTCAGATTCTCGATGGTGCTGTATTCCATCGCCCGCCAATCCTTCTTGGCCTTCAGCAGGAGATCGTTGATCTTCTTCAGATCTTCCTTCTTGTCGCTGCAAAGCGGGATATGCAGGTAGAAACTGGCGGCGTTGATCACGTCGGACAGCTCGGGCACGACATTGACCTTGCCCTTCAGCTCGGGCGGCGTGTCGAAAATCAGCGCCCAGGTATTGATGTCGCCCTTATAGGCATCGGTATTCACCGTGATGCCGGTGGTGCCCCATTGCCAGGGAACGGAGTAATGACGTCCCTTGTCCCAGTAGACGTCGATGAATTCAGGCCGCATGTTCTTGAAATTCGGCATCTGGTTCGGCTCGGTCTTGGCCAGCAGATCGTCCTTCACCATCTGCTCGATGACGAAGCTCGACGGCACGACGATGTCGTAGCCGGAGCCGCCGGCCTTTACCTTCGCCAGCATCTGGTCGTTGCTGTCATAACTATCGATCGAGACCTTGACGTTGTACTGCTTCTCGAACTTGGCGATGGCGTCGGGGCTCGTATAGTTGCCCCAGTTATAGATATGCAATTCGCCATCGGCCATGGCGCTCCCGGCACCGGCGACAACGCCGAGACCGATCAGCGCGGCCTGCAACAAACGACTCATCTCTTACCTCCCTTTGGTTTGATGCGCGTTCACGTTCTGTTATGTGACAGCTATCCCTGGCTGGCGCCTTTCACTTCTTTTTCTTGCGCGTGACCAGGAAGAACATGGTGACCAGCAACGCCGAGAGGCAGAGGAAGGCCGTCGCGACGGCATTCAGCTCCGGCGTGACGCCGCGGCGGATGGCGCCGATCATATAGAGCGGGAAAGTTTCCTCGCCGGGACCGGAGACCAGCACGGTGATCACCACGTCATCCAGCGAGATGACGAAAGCCAGCATGGCGCCGCCGAGAATACCGGGCAGCATCATCGGGAAGGTGACACGCTTGAAGGTCTGCCACGGCGTCGCATAGAGATCGGCGGCTGCATTCTCATAGGTCAGGTCCATATCCTCCAACCGCGCTCGGATCGGCATATAGGCGAAGGGGATGCAGAAGACGATATGGGCGGTGATCAGATAGCCGAGGCCGTAAATGCCGGTGATCTGCTTGATCAGGGCGAAGAAGACCAGGGTGGCGATGCCGGTGACGATTTCCGGCACCATCAGCGGCTGGTTGATGATGGTATAGGCCAGCGTCAGGCCGCGATAGGGCTTGACCCGGGTGGTCGCCAGGGCCGCCATGGTGGCGATCGACGTCGCCACCACCGAGGCGGTGAGGGCGATGCGCAACGACAAGAAGGCGGCGTTCTGGATGGCCTCGTTATGGAAGGCCTTCACATACCAGTCGAAGGAAAACTTGGTCCAGATCGTGATCGACGGGTTCTGGTTGAAGGAATAGGTCACCAGCAGGACGATCGGCCCGTAGAGCATCAGCAGGCAGAGGCAGGCCATGACGGCGAAGCCCGGCTGATGCTTGACGTCGAAGCGCGCCTTGCGGCTGCGAGTGGTCGCGCCGGTCTGGTTGTCGACCGGGCCGGCATTGGCAGTTGTCTCGCTCATCGCACCGAACTCCGCGCCACAGCCTTCTTGGCATAGATGAAGAGGGCGAGCAAAACGATGGTCATCAGGCCGAGGGCGATGGCCGAACCCTGCGGCCAGTTGCGGGCCGGTCCGAATTGCATAGCGATCAGGGTGCCGAGCATCATCTTCTTGCCGCCGCCGAGCTGGCTGGTGATGACGTAATCGCCGATCGCGGGAATGAAGACCAGGATGCAGCCGGCGATCAGGCCGGGCTTGACCAGCGGAATGATGACACGCTTCAGCACCTGGAAGCGGCTGGCATAGAGATCATAGCCGGCCTCGACCAGGCGGAAGTCGAGTTTTTCCATGCTGGCATAAAGCGGCATCACCATCAGCGGCAGATAGGCATAGGCCAGGCCGTAGCCGACCGCCCAGTTGGTGAAGAGGATCTGCAGCGGCTGGTCGATGATGCCGAGGCTCTGCAGGATGTAGTTGAGCGTGCCTTCGTCGCGCAGGATCAGCATGATCGCGAAGGTGCGGATCAGCAGATTGGTCCAGAACGGGATGGTGATCAGGAACAGCCAGTAGTTCCGGGTCTGGGGCGAGCGCGTGGCGATGAAATAGGAGGTCGGAAAGCCGACGATGAGGGCGAGAAGCGTCGTCATCCCCGCCATGAAAATCGACCGGGCATAGACCGAATAATAGGCGAAGTTCGGCGTCAGCTCGTCGGAGAAGAGATCGCGTTCATAGATGAGGTTGATCCAGGCATCGGGGGTGAAGCCCGGCACCACGCCGGCATATTCCGCCGGCTGCATCCAGGAATAGGCGAGAACCACGGTCAGCGGCAGCAGGCCGCAGATGCCGATCACCAGCATGGCCGGGGCGAGCAGGAAAAGCCGGCTGCGGACGGCGCGGCGGTCATTGGCCCGGGCCGCCAGTTCCGGCCGGCTCGGGCCTGCATTCTGCGTGAGATCCGGGCCTGAAGCCGGCACGGTATCGCTCGATGTCGCGGCCATGACGGCTCAGTCCTTCAGCACTTGCATGGCGTCGGGCTCGACCTTGATGCCGACGACATCGCCGTTCTGCAGGACGGATTGATTGCCCCAGCGGTTCTGCATGCGCACCGTCATCTCGCCGCCGCCCTGGATTTCCAGGTGGAAGGTCGTGTCGGTGCCGAAATAGACGATGTTCTTGATCGTGCCGGTGAAGAGGCAGTCGCCATCGGCCGGCGCCAGTTCGACCCGTTCCGGCCGGATCGCCAGGGTCACCTTGCCGCCGCTTTGCGTCGTGGCCGGCAGCGGCAGCGTGATCTCGACACCGGAGCAGAGCCGCAGCCGGCCCTGATCGCCATCGCGCCCGAGAACGTCGGCCTGCGTGAAATTGGTTTCACCGATGAAATCGGCGACGAAGCGGTCGCTCGGCCGCTCATAGATTTCCGTCGGCGAGCCGACCTGCAGGATCTTGCCCTTGCTCATGACCGCGATGCGGTCCGACATGGTCAGGGCTTCTTCCTGGTCGTGGGTCACGAAAATGAAGGTAATGCCGGTTTCGAGCTGCAGGCGCTTCAATTCGATCTGCATGCCCTTGCGGAGCTTGAGATCGAGCGCGGAGAGCGGCTCGTCCAGCAACAACACTTTCGGGTGGGGGGCGAGAGCCCGGGCCAGGGCGACACGCTGCTGCTGACCGCCCGAAAGCTGGTTGGTCTTGCGGTTGCGCATCGGCTCCATCTGCACCAGCTTCAGCATCTTGCTGACCTGCTGCTCGATCTCGGCTTTCTTCTTGCCGAGCATTTCCAGGCCGAAGCCGATATTCTGCGCTACCGTCAAATGCGGAAACAGCGCATAGGATTGGAAGACGGTATTCACTTGCCGCTTGAAGGGCGGCAGATGGGCCACCGCCTGGCCGTCCAGCATGATTTCGCCGGCGGTGGGCAGCTCGAAGCCGGCGATCATCCGCAGCAGCGTGGTCTTGCCGCAGCCGGAGGGTCCCAGCAGGGTAAAGAACTCGTTCTGTCGAATGGTGACCGAGACATTGTCCAGAGCCTGGAAGGCCTCCGAACCGCTACCGAATGTTTTAACGACATTGCGCGCTTCAATCGCTGCTGCGCCAGCCACCATATGCCCCCTGTGAGCGGGAAATCCGCCTCGGCTAAGAAAATTTTTCGCAGCATATGCAACGGCATCGTTGCCGACAATAGTGAGCATCTGAAAACGACATAAAATATTTCGATCCGGGCAAATACATTTCGCGATGCCAAACGCTCAGCGACAATTTGAGCCTGTGTTCAATTTCAGCTAGTGTCGCCGCCGGCCCGGCTTTCGATGCCCGAAACTAGGAGTGCTGTCCGGAAGTTTCGCCGCAAGCCGTGCCGCCTCATTTCCCTGCAGCGATTGATCCCGACGTGACCCAGACCGACACCGCCTCCGCCGCAATAGCCGCCACGATCCGGGCGCGTCCGGCGGGCGCCCCGCAGGATCGACCGTTACGGGCAATCTTGTTCATGAATGGCGCGGTCTTCGTCTTCACCGTCATGGACGCGACGGTGAAATATGTGTCGGACGCGTATCCGACCGGGCAGATCATGTTCTGCCGTAATTTCTTCGCTTTTCTGCCGATCCTGATCTTCCTGTGGCGCAGCGGCGGGATCTCGCTGCGGACGGCGCGGCTGTCGGGCCATCTGCTGCGTGGCCTGTTCGGCGTCTGTTCGATGTATCTCTATTTTCTCAGCTACAAATTGCTGCCGCTGTCGGATGCGGTGGCGTTAAGCCTTTCCAGCCCGATCTTCATGACGGTGATGGCGATCCCGCTGCTCGGCGAGAAAGTCGGCATCCGCCGCTGGATCGCCGTGCTGGTCGGCTTCGTCGGCGTCCTCATCATGACGCGGCCGGGCTCGGGGGTGTTCCAACTCGCGGCGACCGTGCCGTTGATCGCCGCCGTCTTTTACGATCTTGCCATGGTGACGGTGCGCAAGCTGAACCAGGAACGATCGGGCACGGTGGTCTTCTATTTCACCGCTTTCGCCTGTCTCGCCGGGCTCGGCACCATTCCGATCGGCTCGCCCGATCTCGCGCATCTCGGCCTCGGCCCCTGGATCTGGCCCAACCCCCGCGACATGGCCTTGCTGGTGGTGATCGGCATCATCGGCGGCATCGGCCAGATCCTGCTGACCAATGCCTTCCGCTCGGCACCGATGGCGGTGGTGGCGCCCTTCGACTACACCGCCCTCGTTTATGCCTTCATCCTCGGCTATTTCTGGTTCAACGAAGTGCCGGACGCCTACCTGATCACCGGCGGCCTGACCGTGGTGGCCAGCGGCATCTATATCATCCACCGGGAAACCGTGACGGCGCGCCAGCGCCGCAAGGCGGCGATCACCGCATTGCCGCCGATCGGACAGCAATGACGCGGGCGAGCTGACCGCAGGCTGTCGGCACGCCCGCTGTCACCCTGACCGATTGTCACCTGACCGATTGTCACCGGATCGCCTGCCGCCAGATCGCCTGCCGGCCGGATCAACCGAGCCGCGCTTCGATGGCGTCCCAGATCTTGTCTTCCAGCACGGTGCCGTCGAAGCGGTTGACTTCCTGCAGGCCGGTCGGCGAGGTGACGTTGATCTCGGTCAGATAGTCGCCGATGACATCGATGCCGACGAAGATCAGGCCGCGTTCCTTCAGCGCCGGACCGATCGCGGCGCAGATTTCCTGGTCGCGCTTGGTCAGCGCCACCTTCATCGCCTGGCCGCCGACATGCATGTTGGAGCGTGCCTCGCCCTGGGCCGGCACGCGGTTGATGGCGCCCACCGCCTCGCCGTCGATCAGGATGATGCGCTTGTCGCCCAGGCGCACTTCCGGCAGATAGCGCTGGACGATCACCGGTTCGCGGTAGAGCTGGGTGAACAGCTCCAGCAGCGCCGTCAGGTTTTCGTCATCGGGGCGGATATGGAAGACGCCGGCGCCGCCATTGCCGTAAAGCGGCTTGACGATGATGTCCTTGTGCTCGGCGCGGAACTCCAGGATCTCGCGCCGGTCAGAGGTGATCAGGCTGGGCGGCATGAGATCGGGGAAGCGGGTGACGAACAGCTTCTCCGGCGCGTTGCGCACATGGACGGGATCGTTCACCACCAGGGTCTTCGGGTGGATATGCTCCAGGATATGGGTGGCGGTGATATAGGCCATGTCGAAAGGCGGATCCTGGCGCATCAGCACCACATCGACCTTGGCGAGGTCGATCACCTCCGCCGCGCCGGCGGTGAAGTGATTGCCCTTTTCGCGCCGCAGGGTCAGGGGCTTGGCCCAGGCCGTCACACGACCGTCACGGAAGGAGAGATCGCGCGGCAGGTAGTAATAGAGCTTATGTCCCCGCCGCTCGGCCGAAAGACCCATGACGAAGGTGGAATCACCGTCGATATTGATGCTCTCGATCGGGTCCATCTGAATGGCGACAGTCAACGACATGGCGTTCCCGGCTCCTCGACACTTTAAAAATATGCCCGCCGTCATCCGTCCGACGATGGCGGCATCCGATCAGCGGGCATAGCGGGCGGCGGGAAAGGCGTCAAGCCGCCCGGCGCGCATGAGGCGTAAGGCCGGCGGGCAGCGATCCGACCAGGCAGCGATCCCGATCAGAGGGACCGCTACTGCAAAACGCGGTCGATTTCCTGCAGCAGGCGCGCCGCCTGATGGCGGTGGTTGGGGCTGCCCTCGAATGTCAGGAAGCGTTGCAGGGCGAAGCGTGCCGCCGCCAGATGGCCGAGGCGATGCTGGATCAGCCCGGCCTCGCGCCACAGCGCCGCCTGATCGGGGGCGATCCAGAGCATGCGCTCCACCACCTCGGCCGCCCGCCGCAGCTCGCCCTCCTGTACCAGGCGCAATTTGATGTTGTTCTGCAGCCGCAGCAGGATGTCGCGGTCGCTGACGGCCAGGGAATGATCCGGCTTCAGCTCGGCCTGCTCGCCGGCCATCGCCTTCAGTTTCTCGCGCAGATCGGTGATGTTGCAGGTGGCGCCCTGATCGAAGGGATCGAGGATCGCGGCGCGGTTGCCGACCCGCAGGCGGATCAGGAAATGGCCGGGAAAATTGACCCCCTCGATCTGCCAGTCCAGCGACCGCGCGGCATGGATATAGAGGATGGAAAGCGCCACCGGCAGGCCGCGCCGCCGGTCGATGACATGCATCAGATTGGCGTTCTGCAGATCGTCATAGGTGGCCTGGTCGCCGCGATAGCCATGCCGTGCCGCCAGGACGTTGCGCAGCATGTCGACCCGGACCGCCAGCACGGCGCCGGGATCGTCGTCCGGCAGATCGTCGAGCCGCGCCAACTGCCGCAGATCCTCGGCGATCACCGCGAGATGCCGGCGATAAGCCGCCGGATCGGCCGCCGGGCAATCCAGCGCAGCGAAGGCCAGGGCCGTTTCGGCGACATCGATCGGCTGTTCCGGCGCGGCGCCGATGGCGCGGAGGAAATCGCGCGGCGCAAGGCGGGCGGCGGTGTTTGCGGCGGTGTCTGCTGCCTCGGTCATGAGGTCATCGATCACGATACCGGTTCATCATGCCGGAATCATGCCTCAATCGGCTGCCGGGCGCCATGCCTGCTTGATGTGATGCGGCCAGATGTGACGCCGCGCACCTCCATCTTCACCGCCGCCGATGGCGATGACATCGAAGCGCAATTGCAGGCCGAGGCAGTCGCGGCGCTGGGCCTGGAAGGCCAAAGCGGCCCGTGTCAGCCGCGCTTGCTGGCGCGGGCTCAGCGCCGCCAGGGCGCCGGCCAGGGCCGTCCGGCTTTTCACTTCGACGATCGCCAGGATATTGCCCTTGCGGGCGACGATATCGATCTCGCCGACCGGGCTGCGCCAGTTGCGGGCGAGAATGCGGTAGCCGGCGAAGCGCAGGCGCCAGACCGCGATCGTTTCCGCCCAGCGGCCATCCGCCTGTGCTTGCTTGCCGCGCGCCTGCCTGCCGCTCGCCTGCCTGCCGCGCATCTGATGGCCGCGCCGGTGACTGATGCCGGTCTTCGGCGGTTCAGTCATCGGCATCCGCGCCGGCATCGGATCGGCCGGCCCGTTTCGCCTGGCTCAGTTCCAGGGCGCGGGCATAGACCAGGCGCTTCGGCTGGCCGCTGATGGCGGCGACCGTGGCGGCGGCATCCTTGACGCTCAACCGCGCCAGGGCATCCTGCAAGGCCGCGTCGAGATCGAAGGCGGCTTCGTCCGCTTCCGGCGGACCGACCACGAGAACGATCTCGCCGCGCGGCGGTCCGGCCTCGCGGTAATGCGCCGCCAGGGCCGAGAGCCGGTCGCGCCGCACTTCCTCATAGAGCTTGGTCAATTCGCGGGCCACGGCGGCGGGGCGGTCGCCCAGCACGGCGGCGAGATCGGCCAGGCTGTCGGCGAGGCGCGGCGCCGTTTCGAAGAAGATCAGGCTGGCCGGCACCGTCGCCAGCTCGGCCGCCGTCTGGCGGCGCGCGGTCGATTTCGCCGGCAGGAATCCGGCGAAAAGAAAACGGTCGGTGGGCAGGCCGGACAGGATCAGGGCCATGACCGGCGCGGCCGGGCCGGGCAGGGCGGTGACCCGGATCCCCGCCGCCGTCACCTCGCGGACCAGCTTGTAGCCGGGATCGGAGATCAACGGCGTGCCGGCATCGCTGATCAGGGCGATCCGTGCTCCGCCCTGCAAGCGCCGCAGCAGATCGGGCCGCACCTTGTCGGCATTGTGATCGTGATAGGGAATGAGCGGCTTTTCGATGGCGAAATGGCGCAGCAGCTTGCCGCTGACCCGGCTGTCCTCGCAGGCGATCGCATCGGCGGCGCGCAGCCAGTCGAGCGCGCGCGGCGAGATATCGCGCAGATTGCCGATCGGGGTGGCGATCAGCGCCAGGCAGGCCCCGGCCGGGATGCCGGCCAGCGGCGCCTCGCCGGCGGCGCCGGCTTCGGACATATCGCTGTCATCTTTTCCGTCATCCATTGGTCCCGCATCCATCAGGCTGGCATCCACCGGCTCGGCATCGGATGCAGGGGCAGCAAGAAACCGGCCGGCGGCCCCGGTTTCGGAAGAAGGCGGCAAATCGTCCTGAAGAATGGCCTTCGTACCGGCTCTCGGTTTACTTCGTTGGCCGCTATGGCTACCCTTCACGCGCTCTTCTCCGGTCCGGTCTGGGGAACCGTTCCGGCTGCCGCAGCGATCTCGATCGCGCGGTCGACCGGTTCGGCCTGTGGAACTGTCAGCATATCGAACTTTAATGGGATGGACGATGTCAGCATTGGGTGCAAGGGTGAAACGGCTTCTGATTGAGCTGGCGTCATCATCCCGCGACATTCTCTCGGCGAAGACCCTCCTGGTGGCGCCTTTCGTGGCAAGCCTGGCCCTGGCCGGCTGTGCCGGCAACAGCAATCCGGCGCCGGCGCCCAAGCCGACCCAGCCATCGGCCGTGCAGGCGCCGCAGCCGGCTCCCGCGCCGGCGCCCCAGCCGGTAGCGCCGGCACCTGGCGCGAAGATCGGCCTGCTCCTGCCGCTCTCCGGGCAGAACGCCAATCTCGGGCGCTCGCTGCTGCAGGCGGCGGAAATGGGCCTGTTCGATGTCGGCGACAATAATTTCACCTTGCTGGTCGAGGATACCGCGACACCGGCCGGCCCGGATGCCGCCGTCCGCAAATTGCTGGCGAGCGGCGCCAATATCCTGCTCGGCCCGCTTTTCGGCCCCGAGGTCAAACGGGTGGCACCGATCGCCCAGGGCGCGCATGTGCCGCTGATCGCCTTCACCAACGACACCTCGCTGGCGCAGAACGGGGTCTATGTCTTCGGCGTGACGCCGCAGGCCCAGGTGCAGCGGGTGATCGGCTATGCCGGCAGCCAGGGGATCAAGCGCTATGCCATCCTGGCGCCGAATTCGCCCTATGGCCGCCTGGTGCTGACCAGCTTCCAGGAGCAGGTCACGAAAAATGGCGGCCAGGTGACGCAGATCGAGTTCTACGATCCCACCAGCATCGATTTCACACCGGCGGTGCAGCGTATCGCCGATGCCCACAAGACGACAGGTTTCGATGCCCTGATGATCCCGGAAGGAGCCGCGAAACTGCGCCAGATCGCCCCGTTGCTGCCGGCTTTCGAGATCGGGCCGCAACAGGTGCATCTGCTCGGCACATCGCTTTGGGCCGAAGCCGGCCTAACGCAGGAACAGGCCCTGGCCGGCGGCTGGTATGCCACCACAGCGCCGGATAGCTGGCGGAAATTCGTCGCCCGCTACAACGACAATTACGGGGCCGCGCCGGATCAGCGGGCGGCACTCGTCTATGACGCGGTGATGCTGGCGGTGGCCCTGGGCAAGGGGCCGAACGGCGCCGATTACAGCCAGGCGGCGCTGACCAATGCCAATGGCTTCAGCGGCGTCGACGGCCTGTTCCGCCTGCTGCCGACGGGGATCGTGGAGCGCGGCCTGGCCGTGGTCGAAATCACGCCGCCGGGCGATACGACACGGGATCCGGCTCCGACCACCTTCCAGCCGGCGATCAACTGATCCGCCGCCGCGGCCGCGATGAAGGGCTCAGCACAGCTCGGCAGTGGCGCCGCGGGAAGGCGATCCCCGCCGCTGTGGCGGCAATTCGCCATCATGCTTGGCGTGACGGCAGGCTACAGCCTGGCCGGCTGTATCAGCCTGCTGATTCCGTTCAGTGCAACTTTCGCAAGCCTGATCTGGGCGCCCAGCGGGATTGCGCTTTATGCCGTCCTGCGCTGGCGCGGGCCGGCGGCGGTCGGCGTCATGCTCGGCGTCGTCATCGTCGACACATTCCTGGGGCAAAGCCTGGCTTTCGGCCTGACATCCATGGTCGGCAATGTGATGTCGGTGCTGATCGCCGCCCGCCTTTTGCGGGTCCGCGACTTTGACAGCCTGTTCGGCGACACGGTCAGCGTCAGCCGTTTCCTGATTTTCGGTGCTCTCGCCGGCCCTCTGGTGGCCGCCCTGGTCGGGGCGACGACGGTCAAGACCCTGGGCACCGCGGTGTCCGCCAGTTGGCTGACGGTTTTCGGCACGTGGTGGGCCGGGGATGCGATGGGTGTCCTGGTGGTGACGCCGGCCTTGTTCGCATTGGGCCAATTGCAGTGCTTCAAGCGGCCGCGCCAGGTCATTGAACTTCTCTCGCTGGCCAGCGGATTCGCCATTATCTGGTATCTGCTGTTCGCTGAGATTCTCGGCCATGAGGCGGCCCTGCCGCTTTCCTACGCCGTCATTCCCCTGGTGATCTGGGTGGCGCTGCGGTTCGACCAGCCGATGGTGGTGGTGACCGGCCTTGTGCTGATCCTCGCGGCGATCGGCGCGACGGCGCGAGGCCTCGGCCCGTTCATCCGTGCCGAGGGCGTCGAGGAAGGCTATGTCTTCCTGCATGGCTATCTGGCGGTGATCGCCATCATCGCCCTCTATCTCAGTGCGTCGGCGGCCAGTCATCGCCGAGCCCTCGCCGGATTGCAGCGCGAGGTACAGGAACAGCGCCGCATGCGGGCGCGGCTGACGGCCATCAACGAATTGTCGGGCGATGCCATCATCACCATCAATGCGCAACGCCAGGTGACGTCCTTCAACAGCGCCGCCAGCACGCTCTTCGGTTATGATCTGACCGATGTCATCGGCCAGCCGGTCGCACGCCTCGTTCCGGAGCATGTGTTCAAGACCCATCTGCAGCGTTTCGAGGCGTTCTTCGATCACGGCGACGAGCCGCTGAAAATGGACCGCTTCCAGCAGATCACCTATCGCCGCAAGGACGGCAGCGAGTTCAATGCGCTCGCCGCCCTGGCGCGCATCCGGACCGACGACGTCATCTCGGGTGTCATCGCCATCCGCGATCTGACCGGTTTCGAGCAGAAGGAAATCGCCCTGCGCGATGCCTTGCGCGAGGCGCAATTGGCGATCCGGGCGAAGAACGAATTTCTCGCCAATATGAGCCATGAGCTGCGCACGCCGCTGAATGCGGTGATCGGCTTCGCCGAGACCCTGCGGCTGCGGCTCTTCGGCGATCTCAATCTCCGGCAGATCGATTACGTCGGCGATATCGAAGCGAGCGGCCGGCATCTCCTGACCCTGATCAACGGCATCCTCAATTACGCGCGTCTGGAGAATGGCAACTGGACGCCGGCCGCCGAACCGGTGGATGTGGGGATCGCCATTGCCGCGAGCTGCCGCATGTTGAGCGACAAGGCGCGGCAGCGCCAGATCATCCTGCGGCAATCCTCGGCGGCCGGTCTGCCGCATCTGCACTGCGACCCCGTGGCCCTGCGCCAGATCGTCATCAATCTGGTCGACAATGCCATCAAGTTCTCGCATCCCAAGGGAACGATCGATGTCTCGGCGGTGATGGCGCCTGGCGGCGACGGGTTGATCCTGGCGGTTGCCGATGAAGGCATCGGCATTCACGAAACCGATCAGCGCCGGATCCTGGAGCCTTTCACCCAGGCGGCTCATGCCAGCACCCGTCATCACGACGGCCTCGGCCTCGGCCTGTCCATTGTGAGCCGGCTGGCGGAGGCGCATCAGGCGGCCTTGTCGGTCGAAAGCATCCTGGGCCAGGGCACCTGTATCCGTATCCGCTGGCCGGGCCAGCGCCTGTTGCGGGAGCCCCAGGCGCTACAGTAAGGCGGCGAGCACGCTGTCGAGGCGATGGCGGCCGGCCTCCGTTGCGCGCAGCGTCGCCGCATCCAAGGCGAGAAAGCCGCCGTCGATCAGGCGCTGAAGCCGGGATGCCGCCAGCCAGTCGGTCAAAGCCCGGCCGGTTTCCGCCTGGAGACGCGCAAGATCGATCCCTTCCGCGAGACGCAACCCCATCATCAGCATTTCCTCCAGCCGTGCCTCGGGGGAAACAGGATCGCACTGCCGGGTGGCGTGCCCATCGCGCTCCACCAGGTCGAGCCAGGCCTCGGGTGCCCGGTGCTGGCGGGTGGCGATCTTGTCGCCGGCTAACGTCAGGCGGCCATGGGCGCCGGGACCGATACCGAGATAATCGCCATAGCGCCAATAAGTGAGGTTGTGGCGCGATTCCTGGCCGGGCCGGGCATAATTCGAGACTTCATAGGCAAGGAGCCCGGCTTCGGCCAGCCGTTCCGTGGTCAGCTCGTACAGCGCCGCCTGCACCTCTTCCTCGGGCAATTTGAAATCGCCCCGGGCATAGGCTTGCTCGAAGACCGTGCCGGTCTCGATGGTGAGCTGGTAGAGCGAGAGATGATCGCCGGCAAGGGCCAGGGCCTGGGCGAGTTCCGCCGACCAGCCTGCTTCGGTCTGGCCCGGCCGGGCATAGATCAGGTCGAAGGAGAAACGCGGGAAGGTGCGGCCGGCCAAATCCAGCGCGGCCAGGGCCTGGGCCGCATCGTGCTGGCGGCCGAGGAATTTCAGATCGGCATCCTTCAGCGACTGGATGCCGAGCGACAGGCGGTTGACCCCGGCGGCGGCGAAGGCGCGGAATTTCTCCGCCTCGACCGAGGTCGGATTGGCCTCCAGCGTGATCTCGATCGCGGGATCGACCTGCCAGTGTTTCGCCAGGGCATCGATCAGTGCTTCCACGGTCGCCGGCGCCATCAGCGAGGGCGTGCCGCCGCCGAAGAACAGACTGGTAACCCGCCGACCCGGCGTCAGCGCCGCGTAATGCGCAAGCTCCCGCAGGAGGCCCTTGCGCCAGCGTTCCTCGTCGATGGCCGCGCGTACATGGCTGTTGAAGTCGCAATACGGGCACTTCGCCTTGCAGAACGGCCAGTGCACATAGATGGCAAAGCCGGGGTCGGTTTTGTTTGGCATCGGCGCACGTACCCCCTCACCCCAACCCTTTCCCGCGAGGGGAGAGGGGGCGCTGTCGCTAATACTCAGCTCACCCTTACCCGCGACGCAATCGGCTTGAGGGTAGCCACTCTGTATTTGACTCCCTCTCCCCTCGCTGGAGAGGGTTGGGGTGAGGGGGGATGACTGAAGTATGCTCAAGAGATTGCTCAAAACACCGCCGGTGTTTGCCAGGACGTCATTATTCCAGAATCGGATGACACGGTAACCTTGCGTTTCGAGCCACTGCGTTCGTTTCTTGTCGGCCTGCTCTGTATGTTGGCCGCCATCGATCTCGACAATCAGTTTGGCCGCTGCGCAGTAGAAGTCGGCAACATATGGCCCGAGTGGTACTTGCCGCCGAAATTTCCAATTCCGCAGTTGCCGGTCGCACAGCACTGACCACAAGCGACGTTCCGCATCCGTCGCTTCGTGCCGCAGGTGACGCGGCCTATTGCCCACCATCCGTTTTGCCATCCGCGAAGCAGGCGGCCACCAGTTGGTGGAAGGCCTTGGCCCGGTGGCTGGTGGCGTGTTTGGCGACGGGGTCCATTTCGCCGTAGGTCTCACTGCCGCCATCGGGCAGGAAGATCGGGTCGTAGCCGAAACCGTGGGGACCGCGCTTCTGGTCGATGATGCGGCCCTCGACGATGCCTTCGAAGCTTTCGCTGTGGCCGTCCGGCCAGGCCAGGGTGAGGGCACAGACGAATTGCGCCGACTTGTCGGCCGAGGGTTTCAGCAGCTCGATCACCTTGGCCATGGCCATGTCGAAATCCTTCGACGGGCCGGCCCAGCGCGCCGAATAGATGCCGGGCGCACCGTCCAGCGCGTTCACGGCAAGACCGGAATCATCGGCGAGCGCCGGCAGGCCGCTGGCGGTCGCGGCCGCCAGGGCTTTCAGCCGGGCATTGCCGATGAAGCTGTTCTCGGTCTCTTCCGGCTCCGGCAGACCGAGGGCGCCGGCCGAGACGACATCGGCGCCATAGGGTGCCAGCAGGTCGCCGATCTCCCGGATCTTGCCGGGATTATGGCTGGCGATGACGAGGCGTCCGCCGCTGAAATGTCGTGCCATCGATCGCTTCCCGATTACATCAGGTCCATTACATCAGGCCCAATTACATCAAGCCCAGGGCCTGGCGCTGCAGGGCGGTCAATTCGCCCACACCCTTGCGCGCCAGCTTCAGCAGGCTGAGGAACTGTTCTTCCGAGAACGGGTCCTTCTCCGCCGTGCCCTGGATCTCGACGATACCGCCGGTGCTGGTGAGGACGAAATTGGCGTCTGCCTCGGCCGCGGAATCTTCCGGATAGTCGAGGTCGAGCACGGTCTGGCCCTGATAGATGCCGCAGGAGACCGCCGCCACCTGGCCGCTCAAGGGGATGGCGGCGATGGCGCCCATGTCCTTCATCAGGCGGAAGGCCTGATGCAGTGCCACATAGCTGCCGGTGATGGCGGCGGTGCGGGTGCCGCCATCGGCCTGGATGACGTCGCAGTCGATCTTGATCTGCCGTTCACCGAAACCGTCCAGCTTGGTGACGGCGCGCAGGGCGCGGCCGATCAGGCGCTGGATTTCCTGGGTGCGGCCCGATTGCTTGCCCTTGGCTGCTTCACGATCGGTGCGGGTATGGGTCGAGCGCGGCAGCATGCCGTATTCCGCCGTCACCCAGCCCTTGCCGGTATTGCGCAGGAAGGGCGGCACCTTCTCGTCGATCGAGGCGGTGCAGAGCACATGGGTATTGCCGAATTTCACCAGGCAGGAGCCTTCGGCGTATTTGTTGACATTGATCTCCAGCGCGATTTCGCGCAACTGGTCGGCGGCCCGGCCGGATGGACGCATGATATTATTCCTCAAATCCTTGGTTTCGGGGCGGAACCTACACCGGGCGCCGCCGCTCCGCCAGTGCCAGCAAGGGTTACGTGCCAGCAAGGTTCGCGCCGGCAGGCTCCAGGATAGGGGGCGCTTAGAACCGCCGCCGCTCCCGCGACCAGCGGCTGCGGTCGGTATAATCGGCCGGGCGTTTCCGCACCCAGGCGACGAAACGACGGATGCCGGGATGGTCCAGCAGGGCCTCAATCGTGTGATATCGCTCCGCCAGTTCCCGTTCGCTCAGCAGGGCATGGATGGTCCGATGGCAGATCCGGTGCATCGGCACGGTGATTTTCCCGCCATGGCTGCGCGGCATCAGGTGATGCTGGTCGATGCTGGGGCCGGGGACGAGGTTCCGGCCGCAAAGTGGGCAGGTGGCCGACCGCCCTGCGTCACGCATAGGATCGCACCCGGCACCAGCCGGGCCCCTGGCGTCTCTCCATCCAATCGGGTTTCGGGTCGCGCGCATGGCGCGATCCTGCCGCAGCCGGGGTGAAAGGCCAAGAATCGGTATCGCCGTACACCAATTCACCTAACTGCACTCACCGAAGATAATCCCGGTAAGAAAGGCCTTGGCGAAAGACCTTGGCAAGAAAATTGCCGGCGATGGTTGACCGGGCGGCGGGGCTTACCTAGATTCGGAACAGGAATGTGACCGCCCGCCAGCCATCTCGGTATCCGCCAACATATTGATGGAATTGGGCGATTTGTCAGAACTTCGGGAGCGGGATGCTGCATAAGCCACTGCCCAATTCTGGCGCGCATCGGCCGGTCTTGAGCGAGCTTTCGGATCGCTCGCGCGAAATCTTCCGGCTGGTGGTCGACGCCTATGTCGAGACGGGCGAGCCCGTGGGCTCGCGCACGCTCTCGCGCCTGCTCGGCTCCAGCCTGTCGCCGGCGACCATCCGCAACGTTATGTCGGATCTCGAGGAAGTGGGGCTTCTGTTCTCGCCCCATACCTCGGCGGGACGCCTGCCGACCGATCTCGGATTGCGGCTCTTCGTCGACGGGCTGATGGAAGTGGGCGGCCTGACCGAGGCCGACCGCGCCGCCATCGACGGCAAATGCAATGTCGTCGGCCGCAGCTTGCCGGAGGTGCTGGAGCAGGCGACCACCATGCTCTCGGGCCTCGGCCGCTGTGCCGGCCTGGTGGTGGCGCCGAAGAGCGAGCGGCCGCTCAAGCATATCGAATTCGTCTATCTCGGCCCCGGCCGTGCCCTGGTGGTGCTGGTGACCGAAGGCGGCATGGTGGAAAACCGCCTGATCGACCTGCCGCTCGGCCTGCCGGCCTCCAGCCTGATGGAGGCCACCAACTACCTCAACAGCCGCCTGGTCGGCCGCACCATCGGCATGGCCCATGACGAGATCCTGCGCGAACTGGAAAGCGCCCGGGCGGAGCTCGACCTGCTCTCCCGCAAGGTGGTGGAGGCGGGCCTCGCCACCTGGGCCAACGGCTCCAAGGACGGCGCGCTGATCGTGCGCGGCCAGGCGCATCTCCTGGATGAGGTGACCGAGGTCGCCGATCTCGAGCGCCTGCGCGGGTTGTTCGCCGCGCTGGAGACCAAGGAGCAGCTCCTGAAGCTGCTGGAAACCGCCGACGATGCCGATGGGGTGCAGATCTTCATCGGCGCCGAAAGCCAGCTTTTCGGCTTGGCCGGCTGTTCGGCGGTGATCTCGCCCTATCGCGACAGCAACCGCCAGCTAATTGGCGCCATCGGTGTGATCGGCCCCAGCCGGCTGAATTACGCCCGTATCATTCCCATGGTGGATTACACCGCCAAGGTGATCAGCCGTATTCTCGGCTGATCGATCCGTTTCACCCGTATCGATCGTTTCGAAGGAGAATAAGGTCACCATGATGACCGATGACAAGATCACGCAGCCCGGCGACCAGAGCGCCAATGGCAATGAGAATTCGGCCACGGAAAATGCGGCCGCGCAGAATCCGGGCGCTGAAGACGCGCTGACGCTTGCCCAGCAGGAAGCCGCGTCGCTGAAGGATCAGTTGCTGCGCGCCTTGGCGGAAACCGAGAACGTGCGCCGCCGGGCGGCCCGCGACAAGGAGGACGCAGCCAAATTCGCCATGGCCGGTTTCGCCCGCGAAATGCTCGCCGTGGCGGACAATCTCGGCCGGGCGCTGGAGGCGATTTCGCCGGAGGCCCTGGAAAAGGACGAGGCGCTGAAGAGCCTCTATGACGGCGTGCAGGCGACGGCACGGCAGCTCGACACCGCCTTCGAGAAGCAGGCGATCAAGAAGATCACGCCGCTCGGCGAGAAATTCGACAGCAATCTGCATCAGGCCATGTTCGAGGTGCCGGGCACCGATCAACCGGGCGGCACCGTCGTCCAGGTGTTGCAGGCCGGCTATACGCTGAACGACCGGCTGCTGCGGCCCGCCATGGTGGGTGTCGCCAAGGCTCAGCCTGCCGCCGGCACTCAGCCGGCCGGCGAGGAGGGGGCCGCCGGCCGAGTCGACACGACCGCCTGAGCGGCTGCCGTCGACTGGATTTCCGGGTTGGGCCGGTGAGGGGTGGCGATATTTCGCGGCGGTGACAGCTTGCGGATTCCCAAAGCGCCGGCAACCGATTAAATTGCCGCGAGACCGCAGAACAACCGTCGGCACCGCTGATCGCAGCCGGCGAGGTGGCTTTGGGATGACCGCTTTGGGATGACCGGCGTGGCTGAACGACAATACCGACGGCAACTGCCGCCCCTCAATGCCCTGCGTGCCTTCGAAGCCGTGGCGCGCTCGCTGAGCTTCACCAAGGCGGCGGATCAGCTCCTGGTCACCCAGAGTGCCGTGAGCCGCCAGGTGAAGAATCTGGAAGATATCCTCGGTGTCGCCCTGCTGAAGCGCAAGGGCACGTTGGAACTGACCGAGGAGGGAAAGCGGCTGCTGCCGATCCTGACCGACAGCTTCGACCGCATCGCCGATGTCATCGCCGGCTTCCGCCAGGCCCGTAGCAAGCCGCCGCTGATCCTCTCGATCCCGCCAACCTTCGCGCATCGGATGATGCTGCCGCGCCTGGCCGGCTTTCAGCGTACTCACCCGGATCTGGAAATCCGCATCGAGACGCCGCCCAGCAATATCGATTTCGACGCGGCGCCGGTGGATCTCGCGATCTATTTCGGCGACGTGAAGATCGACGACATGATCGTCGATCTCCTGATGCAGGAAGAGATGACGCCGGTCTGCAGCCCCGCCGTGGCGGCGGGCGCCAGCGATCTCGCCGCCCTGTTGAAGAAGGGGCCGCTGCTGCATATCCGTCAGGGCGAGGAGCTGCATCACTGCTGGTCGATCTTCGTGCGCCAGGCGGGTCTCGACGGCGTCTCGGTGAAACGCGGCCTGGTGGTGGAAACCGCTGACCAGGCGGTGCAACTGGCGATGAATGATGGCGGCATCGCCGTGGTCGATATCCGGATGTGCCCGGAGGAGCTTGCTTCCGGCAAGCTGATCGTGCCCTTCGACCGCTCGGTGGTGTCGGGCCGCAACTACTTCCTGGTCAGCCGCGCCGAGGAAATCGAGATTCCCCGCATCGCCGCCTTCCGCGCCTGGGTGCTGGATCAGTTCGCCAAGGATTTGTGAATATATTTTAGCTTATGTGCCCTGACTCAATATTGGTTTGGGGCGCATGGCGTATCGCCAGCTCCAATAAACAGTCACCGCGAGAAGCCCGCCGGCAATAAGATCGACCAGATAGTGCCCGCCGAAAGTAGGTATGCCTGCGATCAGTATCAAATTAGCGATTAGTACTGGATAACGCAGATAGATGATTTGCCACGCCGTCAAAATCAAAATGACGCTAAGGACGGTGTGGTAAGATGGAAAAATTACGAGTCCGGTGAATTGATTGGGGTGTAGCACGGCGATGAGACCGTCGTGGGCAGCCTTGATCTCGTCAACATAGAACGCGACGCCGTGATCGGGTATCTGATAATGGTGATAGGGGCCCAGCGCAGGCAATATCGACCCTACGAGTACCGTGAAAATTCCTGCAATTACGATCACGGCCATCATGTCACTCAAAGCGCGAAATCTGCCGGAAAGCCCGAGAAAGAGTGCCAGAAACCCGATCTGTATAATTGGTGATCTGTAGAGCCAGCTCATGGTTATGACGATGTTAGGATGCCGGCTGAGCATTTCCACATAAGCGGCCCAGTTGAAGCCGAGCCATTGGTCCCATGAAGCAAACAGCTGATCCTGCATTGGATATGCCAACCCGATTGCAAGATAATTGAGGATACCAGCAGCAACGGGAAAGCCACCCAATATGGACAGCGATAGCAGCGTGGTAGAAAGACGGGGAGCCGGTCGCAGCGTTATATAAATAACGGCAAGAATACCCAACAATCCGGGGGGGGCATACCAGCGCAGCAAATAGCGATCGGGTATCCACGACAATTGGAATCTGCATTAGCCAGACAACGTCTACGACAGCGATGGCCAATATCAGGGCTATGAGCACTAGATAAGCGCGCCAGTCGACAGCGAGCGGCTCTTTTATGATGAGTGGCCGAGTCAGTGTGCTGATCGCTGCTGAGATCATGATAAGAGTGTTCTCGCTACCTCGTTATGCGACATGAGTAGACGGTCGATTAGAAGTGAGTTTGGTTAACAATCCCTTGCAAGAACTTGACTGTAACCACAGAGATATGCTGCGGGTCGTCTGGTCCCCTCCCGAGTTCAGTAAATTTGAGGATTACGGTTGTGATCGATGCGGTGCTACCAGCCGCCGCGATGCAGCCAGTCTTCCACCATCGGCAGGCGGTCGGCGCCCCAGAAGGGCTCGCCATCGGCGATGATGAAGGGCGAGCCGAAGATGCCGCGCCGCATCGCTTCGTCGTTTATGGCCCGCAATTTCGCCTTCAGCATCGGATCGGCCAGTGCCGGCCGCAAGTGATCGCGATCGGCGCCGAGACCGGCGGCGAGGGTCAGGATCTCCTCCGGCTCGTGTATCGCGCGGCCCTCGCTGAAATAGGTCCGGAAGACGGCGAGAACGAAGGGAGCTGTGAGATCGGGACGGGCGGCTTCCAGCCAATAGAAGGCCCGTGCGGCGGCGAGTGTCGCCGCCGGAAAGCCGGCCGGCAGGGTGAAGGGGATGCCGGCGCGGCGGGCGAGGCGCATCCAGTCGTGCCGGGCGTAGTCGCCCCGGACCGGCATGTTCGCCAGCGGCTGCATGCCGGTCGCGGCGAAGGCGGTGCCGAGCAGGAAGGGGCGCCAGATCAGCGGCCGTCGATGACGTGCCGCCAGGGCCTCGATCTCCAAGGCGGCGAAATAGGCATAGGGTGAGCTGAAATCGAACCAGAATTCGATCTCTCCGGTCATTCCCGCTTCCCCATCATTCGGCCTTCCGCTCATTTCCGCATCTCCGTCGCCAGCCTCACGCTAGGCAGCCGGACAGCGCCGGTCAAATCTCGCCATATCGCCGCACGGAGTGATGGACCGCACCAACAGCATAAACGGCTCCATCGCTTCCGGATGCGCGGGGCCGGCCGGAATTGACGGCCAGGATCGCGCTTTCCATACTGGGCGGACGCTGGACCGATCCGCCGATTGCGGTTCATGGAACCGCCTTCGTTCAGACAATGCTCGGCATCGGTCCCGCCACGCGATCGGGGGAGATCCATGATGACCTTGCGACAGATGATGCTGGCAAAGGCGATCTTTGCCACTGTGACGATCTGGGTGACGATCTCGGCGTCAATCTTGGCCCTGGCCGGCTTCGCCAGCGGCCCGGCCGCCGCCGCATCCTGCAGCGATATCGGCAAATCGAAATGCCGCATCCAGCTCATGACCGGCATCAGCATGACCTATCTCGAAACCGGGCCGGAAAGCGGCGATGCCGTGATCCTGATCCATGGCCTGACCGACAGCGTGCGCTCCTGGGCGCCGGCGATGCAGGCGCTGCATGCCGACAATCCGAAGCTGCACATCCTGGCGATCGATCAGCGCGGTCATGGCGCGAGTTCGATGCCACCCAATGCCGCCTGCGCGCCGGCGCCGGAGAAATGCTTCCGCATGAGCGATTTCGCCGACGACCTCGTCGCCTTCATGCAGGCGAAGAAGATCCGCAAGGCGACATTGGCCGGGCATTCGCTCGGCAGCTTCGTTGTGCAGGAAGTGGCCCTGCAGCATCCAGAGCTGGTCGAGCGCGCGATCCTCGTCGCCACCTCGACCAGGGGTGTCGATAATGTCGCCTTGCGCGATTATGTGCTGAAGGAACCCGTGGAAGGGACCTGGCGTAAGCGGCTGGAGGCCAAGGGCAAGGTGTATCCTGAGGACTTCTACACCCTGCGGCCGCTCGATGTCGGCTATGACACGGTGGATTGGATCGCCAAGAACTGGGTGGTCGATCCGGTCGCCAATCCCGCCTTCCTGAAACCCTATGTGCCGGAAACCGCCGCCGTCCGGCTGGGGACCTGGATCGGCGCCACCAAGGCCCTGCTGGCGACCGACAATACCGACCGGCTGAAAAAGCTCTCCGTGCCGACCCTGGTGCTCTGGGGCTCGCAGGACAACATCTTCCTGAAGGACCCCGACCAGATCGCGATCAAGGCGGCGCTGCGGCAAGCGGCGGCGGCGCAGCACATCACCTGGTACTGGAAGCAATATGGCAGCTTGCCGCTGCCGGCCTCGGGTGCCCAGGAAAGCGATATCGGCCACAATGTCCAATGGGGCGCGCCGAAAGAGGTGGCGGCGGATATTGACGCTTTCATCACCCAGGGCAAGCCCTTGCCGGGGCTGCCCCATAGCGACGCCCCGGCCAAGATCGACCGGGTGACCGTCGATCAGAGCAAATCGATCATCGAACCGCCGTTGTGAGCGTACAGCGTCGCGAGATCGCTGTGGGTCGGTGCGTCGTGCGTCAGTCGAACAGCAGTGCGAGCAGGCGTTCGATTTCCGGTCCGTAGCTGCGGTCGCCGCCATAGGCCGGGATGACGCCGCGGATCCGGTCGCGCAACGCGGCGACGGCCGGGGCCGGCCGCATGCCGCGCCCATCCGTTACGGCGTCCACCGCGACCAGGGCCGTGTAAAGCTCGTAGCCGAGAATCTGCCGGTTGAGCCGGTCGATGCGGCCGAGGCGGTCGAGTGCCGGGAAGATCATGGTCATCGCATCCTCCTGGCCGAAGGAGCTTTCGCCATGCATCAACGACGGAGCGATGGCGAGGCTGCGCAGTTCCGCCGTCAGGCCGAGCGCCGCCTTATGGAGGGTGATGAGGCCGGCATCGAGACCGGGGCGCTTCGCGAGCTGCGGCGCGAGGCCGCTCAGCCGCGCATCCAGCAGGCGATGCAGCCGCCGCTCCGCAAGGAGGCCGACCTGCATGGTCGCGAGGGACGCGGCCTCCACTGTCTGGGTCAGGGCGGCGGCGTGGAAATTGCCGCAGTGAAGAAGGTGATCCTTGGCCGGATCGGCTTCATCGGCGATGAAGGCCGGATTGTCGCCGATCGAAATCATCTCGGCCGCCGTGGCGGCGGCGAGATCGTCCAGGGCGCGGCGCGCGGCGGCATGGATCTGCGGGATGACGCGGAAGGAGACCGGTCCCTGTTTCGCCTGCCGCGTGATCTCGCTGTCGCGCAGCAAGTCGCGCAGTCTCGCCGTGGCATCATCCAGCCCGGGATCGCGGCGCAATCTGCCGACCATCGGATCATAGGGCTCCAGGGGTGCGGCCAGGCCCTCGATGCTGCAGGCGGCGACCAGATCGGCGGTGCTCAAGGTGCGATCCAGCGACCGCAGCAGATGATGCGCGACGGCGGGCGCCATCGCCGTGCCGTTGATCAGCGACAGGCCTTCCTTGGGCTGCGGCTCATAGGGTGCCGCACCCTGGGCGCGGTACCACAAATCGGCCGGTTGGGGATTGCCGGCCGTATCCAGGACGAAGCCTTCGCCGGTCAATACCTGGGCGAGATGGCAGAGCGGAATGATCTCGCCGGCCATGCCGAGCCCGGCCGAAGGCACATAGGGCGTCAGGCCGTCATTGAGGCGGTCGGCGAGAAAGCTGCAGAGCGCCGGCGTCACCGCGCAGGCGCCGTCCAGGAACTGCGCCAGCTTGATCAGCAGCGCGCCGCGCACGATCTCCGCCGCAAACGGCGCACCGATGGCGGCGGCCCGGCCCAGCAGAATCTGGCGCGGCAGCAGCGCCCGGTCCTCGGCATCGAGATCCTGCTTCGCCAAAGCGCCGAGGCCGGTGGTGACGCCGTAGCAAACGACCCCGGTTTCCAGATGCCGCAGGAAACGCTGCCGGTACCGGGCCACATGTTCCAAGGCGGCCGGCGCAACCTCTATCCGGGCACCGTCCCGGATCACCGCGTCATAAACTGCCGGGGTCAGGTCGGCCGTGCTGCCGAGGGTAATGGTGGCCGGAAAGGTCTCTTCGGATGCTGTCTCGGATGCCGGGGAATTTCGGGGATCGGACATGATGGAGCCTGCCTCGCGCATCATCGTTCCTGCTGCAATTGCATATCGGCCGCGGTCCTGTCTATACAGGTTGGCGGGACACAGAGCGCCAGGGCGGGCGGCAGCCTGATCCTGCTACCGCCATCGCGTCTCCCGCCGTCTCGTCGCCCACCTCGTCATATGGAGGTTCACGATCATGTCGCAAGCCGATCCGTCGCCGATCCATCTCACTTATCTGAATGGCCCGGATGTGGCGCAGCTTGCCCTTAGCAATGACGAGATCCTGGCGGCGGTGGAGGCGGGGCTGAAAGCCCAGGGGCTCGGCCAGACGGTGATCGAGCCGCGCGTCCATCTGGTACCGGAAAGTTCCGACAAGGGCCATTTCAACGTGCTGCGCGGCGTGGTCAAGCCGCTCGGCTTTGCCGGGGTCAAGGTGGTCGGCGATTTCGTCGACAATTATCAGCGCGGCCTGCCCTCGGAAATGGCGCTGCTCAATCTGTTCGATCCCGAGACCGGCATGCCGAGGGCGATCCTGGATGCGACTGGCATCACCGATATGCGCACCGGCGCCCTGACGGCGATCGGCGCCAAGCATCTCGCCCGCAAGGATGCGAAAGTGCTCGGTCATGTCGGCGCCCGGGGCACGGCCTATTGGAACGTGCGGCTGCTCGACCATCTCTTCGGCTTCGACGAGATCCGCGTGCATTCAAGGCGCCCGGAAAGCCGCCAGGCCTTCGCCGAGCGGCTCAGCCGCGATCTCGGCAAGAAAGTCGTGGCGACAGATGACTGGGAGAGTTGCGTGCGAGGGGCCGATATCATCGTCGAGGCCTCGCGCCTGCCGCGCCCGGAACCGATGCTGAAAACGGCCTGGATCAAGAAGGGTGCCTTTGTTGTGCCCTATGGCACGATGAGTGCGGTCGAGCTGTCGCTGACGGATATCATGGACAAGATGGTGGTGGACGATTGGGGCCAGTGCCGCAAGGGCCTGCCGTTCGGTGCCCTGCGCGCCCATGTCGACAGCGACCGGCTGAGCGAGGCCAATCTGCATGCCGAGCTCGGGCAGATCGTCGCCGGCCTGAAGCCCGGCCGCGAAAGCCCGGACGAGACCAATCTCCTCTGGCATCGCGGCCTTAGCCTCAGCGATATCGCCCTCGGCGCCGCCTTGCTGGAGAAGGCGCAGCGCCTGGGGATCGGCCAGCAATTGCGCTTCGCCTGATGCCCTTATCCCGGTAGGGGCTTTCGGTTAAGGTGGCACGCCATTTGACCCGTTTCCGATGACGATCTTGCCAGAGGCCATACATTTGCCTGGGACTGCACAAGCCGCCGCTACCGACAGCCGACCCGCCGCCCCCGTCATCTGGGCGATCGGTGCCTGGCGGGCGGGAGATCATGCCCAGGTCGCGGCCCTGGCGGCGGCGTTGGAACAGGCCTATGGCTGGCGGATCGAGTTCAAGCCCTTCTTCGACCGGCGGGACGATCCGGCGACGGCCGGCTATAGCGGTCCCTGGCCGGATCTCGTGATCGGCATCGGCCGGGGCGGCCAGCGCCTGGCGGCCTGGATCAAGCGACAATCCGGCGGCCGGACGCGGATCGTCCTGCTCGGCCGGGTGGACGGGCCGATGGACGATTGCGACCTGATCGTCAGTACCGCGCAATACGGTTTTCCCGATCATCCCCATCTCATCCGCCTGACCTTGCCCCTCACGCCCCGGCCTCCGGCCGACGACCCTTCCCTGGCCCGCTGGGCCGGCGAGTTCGCACTGCTCGCGCGGCCGCTGATCGGGGTGCTGGTCGGCGGCCCCTCCGATCCGCTGCTGCTCGGTGCGGCCGAGGGCGCCAAGCTTGCCGGCGAGATCGCCGGCCTTGCAGAGGGGACCGGCGGCTCGCTGCTGATCGCCACCGGCCGGCGCACGCCGAACGAGGTGGTCGCGATGCTGCGCCAGGTGGCCGATCAGGTTCCTGACAGGCATCGCCTGATCGCCTTTCCGAAGGACGGTTTCGCGGCGCCGGAAGATAATCCTTACCGGGCGATCCTGGCGGCGGCAGACCGTTTCGTCGTGACCGCCGACAGCGTCTCCATGCTGGCCGATGCCTGCGCCACGGGGAAACCCGTCACCCTGTTCGATCTGCCGGCGATCCCGCCGAAGCCCGATTACAAGGAATATTGGCGCCGGCGCCGGCGCCGGCGCTTCGCCGCCGGCAAGCGGCTGGACCTCATCGACCGGGTCTATGATGCCGCCATCCGGCACGGCCGGGTCCGGCCGGGCCGCGATGTGCCGACCCTGATCGCCTGGCTGCTGGGGCCGGGCGGGGGCGAGGCTTTAAGAGGCGGGGCTCTCAGCGGCGATGCCGCGAAATCCGCCGCCCTGGCGGGCCGCCTGGCGGCCGAGCGGCAGCTTGTCCTGAGCCGGATCAAGGCGTTGCTGGCACCGGTTGCGGCCGGGGGGTCCGCCGGGTCGGGCGGCGGTATTGGAGGGGGAGCCGGCCGTGCCGGCTAGGATTTGCCGCGCGGTGCTTGCAAAGCCTTGAAAAGGCCCTATATATCCCATCGGATTATGAGATTTCCCCAGATTACGGCGGGTCTTTCCGCCCAGGCTTCCTCCTGCAGCATGGGCCCGCTCCGCGATCCGGGGCATATCAGACAGAACCAACCTAAGACGGGGACCTCCGTGGTGCTTCATTGGGAAGGCCGCGATGGGGTTTGCTGAACTGAAGAGGATGACATGAGCAAAGTTATCGGTATCGATCTCGGCACCACCAATTCCTGCGTCGCCGTCATGGACGGCAAGGATGTGCGGGTGATCGAGAATGCCGAAGGCGCGCGCACGACGCCGTCGATGGTCGCTTTCACCGATTCCGGCGAGCGCCTGGTGGGTCAGGCTGCGAAGCGCCAGGCGGTGACCAATCCGGAAAACACCCTGTTCGCGATCAAGCGTCTGATCGGCCGTCGTTTCGACGATCCGCTGACGCAGAAGGACATGGGTCTCGTTCCCTATAAGATCGTCTCCGGCGACAATGGCGACGCCTGGGTCAATTCCCACGGCAAGAACTATTCGCCCTCGCAGGTCTCGGCCTTCATCCTGCAGAAGATGAAGGAAACCGCCGAGAACTATCTCGGCGAGAAGGTGACCCAGGCGGTCATCACCGTGCCGGCTTATTTCAACGACAGCCAGCGCCAGGCCACCAAGGATGCCGGCAAGATCGCCGGCCTCGAAGTGCTGCGTATCATCAACGAACCGACGGCCGCGGCGCTCGCCTACGGCATGGAGCGCAAGGGCACCGGCACCATCGCGGTCTATGACCTCGGCGGCGGTACCTTCGATATCTCGGTCCTGGAAATCGGCGACGGCGTGTTCGAGGTGAAGTCGACCAACGGCGACACCTTCCTCGGCGGTGAAGATTTCGACGCCCGCATCATCGATTACCTGGCCGATGAGTTCAAAAAGGAGCAGGGCATCGACCTGCGCAAGGACAAGCTCGCCCTGCAGCGCCTGAAGGAAGCTGCGGAAAAGGCCAAGATCGAGCTTTCCAGCGCGATGCAGACCGAGGTCAACCTGCCCTTCATCACGGCCGACCAGTCGGGCCCGAAGCATCTCAACATCAAGCTGACCCGCGCCAAGCTGGAAGCCCTGGTGGAAGAGCTGGTCGAGCGCACCATCGAGCCGTGCCGCAAGGCGCTGAAGGATGCCGGCCTGAAGGCGAGCGACATCAATGAAGTGATCCTGGTCGGCGGCATGACCCGCATGCCGAAGATCATCGAGAAGGTGAAGGAGTTCTTCGGTCGCGATCCGCATCGCGGCGTCAATCCGGACGAAGTCGTGGCGGTCGGCGCGGCCATTCAGGGCGGCGTCTTGAAGGGCGACGTCAAGGACGTGCTGCTGCTCGACGTGACCCCGCTGTCGCTGGGTATCGAAACGCTGGGCGGCGTCTTCACCCGTCTGATCGATCGCAACACCACGATCCCGACCAAGAAGTCGCAGGTCTTCTCGACCGCCGAGGATGGCCAGACCGCGGTCACCATCCGCGTCTTCCAGGGCGAGCGCGAAATGGCGGCGGATAACAAGATCCTCGGCCAGTTCGACCTGATGGGCATTCCGGCCGCCCCGCGCGGCGTGCCGCAGATCGAGGTCACCTTCGACATCGACGCCAACGGCATCGTCAACGTCTCGGCCAAGGACAAGGCCACGGGCAAGGAACAGCAGATCCGCATCCAGGCCTCGGGCGGCTTGAACGACGCCGATATCGAGAAGATGGTGAAGGATGCCGAGGCGCATGCCGCCGAGGACAAGAAGCGCAAGGCGCTGGTCGAGGCCCGCAACCAGGCGGAAGCCCTGATCCACAGCGCCGAGAAGCAGCTTGCCGAATCCGGCGACAAGATCGCACCGGCCGACAAGGCGGTGGTCGAGGCGGCGGTGGCCGAGCTGAAGAGCGTCAAGGACGGCGAGGATGTCGAGGCGATCGAAGCCAAGATCAATGCCCTGACCCAGGCCGTCATGAAGGTTGGCGAAGCCCTCTACAAGGCCGGCCAGGCGGCAGGCGAGGGCGCGCCGGGCGCCGATGCGGGCGCCCAGGCCGAAGCTGGCTCGAGCGGCGGCGACGAGAAAGTGGTCGATGCCGATTTCGAGGAAGTCGACGAGCGCAAGGGCAAGTCGGCCTGAGGAGCGGCATGAGATGCATGGGCATCCACTGAACTGAGTGCGATGGCCCCTCGATCGGTCCGGTTGCGGGTCGGTGAGGGGCCATCACTCATTTACGGGGCCGAGCATCGATCAACATATGTCCATGCCCGCTTGGGACCACGCATGGGACGATGTGCAACCGATTTTGTGATTCTTTAAGCCGATGTCGAAGCAAGACTATTACGATCTCCTGGGCGTGCAGAAATCCGCCTCCGCCGATGACCTGAAGAAGGCCTATCGCAAGATGGCCATGCAGTATCATCCGGACCGCAATCCCGGCGACAAATCGGCCGAACAGAAGTTCAAGGAAGTCAGCGAGGCCTATGACGTCCTGAAGGACGAGCAGAAGCGCGCGGCCTATGACCGCTTCGGCCATGCCGCTTTCGAGAATGGCCATGGCGGCGGCCGGGGCGGCAATCCCTTCGGCAATGGCGCCGGCTTCGATTTCACCGGCTCGGGTTTCGCCGACATCTTCGACGAGATGTTCGGCGAGTTCATGGGCGGTCGGCGGGGCGGCGGCGGCCAGGCTCGCGGCCGTGGCGGCGATCTCCGCTACAACATGGAAATCAGCCTGGAAGAAGCCTTCCACGGCAAGCAGGCGACGATCCGCGTCCCGACCTCGATCCAATGCGACGATTGCCAGGGATCGGGCGGCGAAAAGGGCGCGCAGCCGATCACCTGCCCGGCCTGTCACGGCCATGGCCGGGTGCGGGCGACCCAGGGCTTCTTCACCATCGAGCGCACCTGCCAGACCTGCGGCGGTGGCGGCAAGGTGATCGAAAAGGCCTGCAAGACCTGTCACGGCCAGGGTCGCATCGCCAAGGAAAAGACCCTGCAGGTCTCGATCCCGGCGGGTGTCGAGGACGGCACGCGGATCCGTCTGGCAGGCGAGGGCGAAGCCGGCATGCGGGGCGCGCCGGCGGGCGATCTCTATATCTTCCTCACCGTGAAGCCGCATCGCCTGTTCCAGCGCGACGGCGCCGATGTCCATTGCCGTGTGCCGATCCCGATGACCACGGCGGCCTTGGGTGGCCAGATCGAAATCCCCACCGTCGATGGCGGTCGCGCCAAGGTCGGCATTCCGGCCGGTGCCCAGAACGGCCAGCAATTCCGTCTCAAGGGCAAGGGCATGTCGGTGCTGCGCTCGCCGAGCCGGGGCGACATGTATGCCGAGATCCTGGTGGAGACGCCGGTTCATCTCACCAAGAAGCAGAAGGAACTGCTGGAGCAGTTCGCCGCCGAAAGCGAGAAGTCCGGCAAGCAGTCACCGGAATCCGATGGCTTCTTCGCCCGGGTGAAGGAGTTCTTCGATACCAGCCGCGATTGATCGTCCGGCGACGGCATCGGGGGTTGTCTCCCGCAACGGCACAGTTTTAGCGGACTGGGCTTAACGGACCGGGCGTGATGGGCTGGGCGTGATGGATCGGGATTTTCTCATCGATCTGTTTTCCGAGTTTGGTGAGGTCAGCCTGCGCCGCATGTTCAGCGGCTATGGCGTGTCCGCGGCCGGGGTCAATTTCGCGCTGGTGCTGCGCGGCGCGCTTTACTTCAGGGTCGATGATCAGAACATCGCCCCGTTCCAGGATGAAGGGTCGGAGCCGTTCAAATATGCGACACGTACCAAGGAGGTAACGGTCGCGTCGTACTGGCGGCTTCCGGAGCGTCTCTATGATGATCCTGAGGAACTGGCGCAATGGGCGACTGCCGCTTTGGCGGCGGCCAAACGGGCGGCAGCCGGCAAACGGGCCAAGGTCGACAAAGCCAGCAGTGCCAAGCCCAAGGCTGGTCACTCTAAAATCAGGGCGGCTGGAAAGAAAGCCGCGCCGAAGCGGCCTCTGGAATAATGACGTTGGAATAATTACGTTCGAGCAATAATCGTGGCTGGGCGCGAAAGGCGGAGTGTTCTCTCCGCGCGCGCTTTCATTGTGCGTTAGGGCTGCGGTGCCACTTGGCGGATGGTGTTCGGCAGGCTCTCTTGCAGCAGCTTGTTGGCGGCTTCCTGCAGCATCTGGCGCTGCACGGCCGACCAACTGGCGATGGGTTTCGGCCAGGCATCCTTGCCGAGGTCGGTGAACGGCCCGTCGATTTTCGCGAGTTCATACCAGCCATTGCCCAGGGGGTCGGCATGGAAGTCGGCCACGGCCTCGCCGCTATGCCCATCGATCAGGAAAGCATGATAGAGGATATAGGCCGTCGGCACGGCATGCTGCCGCAAGAGGCCGATGCCGCGGAGCGTATAGGCGCCCGACGTGGCGCCCGCCTCGACCAGCACCAGATAGTAATCGAGATTGTTCGGCTCCACCGCGCGGCGGATGATCGGTCCCAGATTGGGCCGCTCACGATTGAAGACGCCGCCGCGCATGACCGGCCCGTCGATCGCCGGCGCACGGAATTTGCTCGCCGCGTAATGCAGCGGCCGTACATCGTAGCCTGCGTCGCGCAGCAGCCGCGTCGCCTGTTCGGTTGCCTGATCGTCGATCCGCCAGTCGCCGATCGGGAAGCTGATGCTGCCTTTTTCCCAGCCAAGACTGTCGATATCGGCCAGGGTGATGCTCTCGCTGAGCGCACTGATGACGCCGATTGTCTTCGGCCCCGCCGGCTCCTCCTGGGCGGGCGCCGACGAGGTGTCGTCCCCGCCCCAGGGCCAAAGGGAGCAGGCCGACAGGGAGAAGAGGCAGGCGACAAGGACAATCAGACGTTTCATCGGCAGTCTTTAGCGTCAAAGTGGTGTAATTCCGGCCCAGCCTAGGGGCGAGCCGGATTGGCTTCAAGGGGCTGCATCGACATCGGGCGTCGCGAGAAATAATCGCTGTTAACTGTTATCGATAAAGTTACATTTCCTGGCATTATCCACCTGTGGGGGAACGGGCCGTCATGTCAGAACTCAATCGTCGGATCGTCCTGGCCGCCCGGCCGAACGGCATGCCCGTTCCCGGCGATTTCCGCCTGGAGGAAGTCCCGGTGCCGGTGCCCGGCGTGGGCGAAATCCTGTTGCAGGCGCTGTGGCTGTCGCTGGATCCCTATATGCGCACCCGCATGAGTGCTGCGAAATCCTATGCCGCGCAGCTCGAGATCGGCGATGTCATGGTCGGCGGCACGGTCGGCAAGGTGCTGGCCTCGCGCCATCCCGATTATGCGGTGGGGGAGATCGTCTCCGGCTATACCGGCTGGCAGACGCATGCGATCAGCGACGGGACCGGCTTGGTCAAGGTCGATCCCGCTTTGGCGCCGATCTCCACCGCTTTGGGCGTTCTCGGCATGCCGGGCATGACGGCCTATACGGGGCTTCTGAATATCGGCCGGCCGAAAGCAGGGGAGACCTTGGTGGTCGGCGCCGCCACCGGCCCGGTCGGATCGCTGGTCGGCCAGATCGCCAAGCTGCAGGGCTGCCGCACCGTCGCCATTGCCGGCGGTGCGGAGAAATGCCGCTATGCGACCGAGGTGCTGGGGTTCGATGCAGCCCTCGACCACCATGCGGCCGATCTTGCCGCCCAACTGGCGAAAGCCTGCCCGAAGGGCATCGACATCTATTGGGAAAATGTCGGCGGGAAGGTCTGGGACGCGGTCCTGCCGCTTCTCAACGATTTCGCCCGGGTGCCGGTCTGCGGCGTGATCGCCCATTACAATGACCAGGGCCGGCCGTCCGCCGAGGCCACGCAGCGTCCCGATCGCACGGCGCAACTGATGCTGCAGGTTCTCTTCAAGCGCCTGCATCTGCAAGGCTTCATCGTCAGTGACTTTGCCGCTCAGGCGGCCGATTTCCGCCGCGATGTCGCGGCCTGGCTGCGTGACGGCAAGATCGTCTACCGCGAGGATGTAGTGGCGGGGCTGGAACGGGCCCCGGAAGCCCTGATCGGCCTGCTGCAGGGCCGGAATTTCGGCAAGCTGCTGGTCAAGGTCGCTGAGGGCTGACACCGGCCAAGATCAGTGAGACGGGTCAGTAAGGGTGACCGGCAGTCCTGAAAGCCGGCGCCACCCTCAGCTCAGACGACGCTGGAGCCGGGCCCGGCAAGAGCCTCATAGAGGGGGGTTTTCCTAGCCGTCGATCCAACCGCCTGTTGCCCAACTGCCCGGAACTGGCTTAGATACGCGAAATGATTTTCCGGGGGATGTATGGCAGCGAAGAAAGCATCGAAGCCGCAGAAGGCCCAGCCGGCGGCGAAGTCCAGTCCCAAGAAACCGGCCCCGAAGCCGGCGGTGAAGTCATCTAAACCCTTGAAAGAGCCAGCGAAATCGAAACCCGCTGCGGCTCCGGAGGCAACGCGCCCGGCTGCCCGGATGGCGGAGAAAACGGCACCGAAACCGGCCGAGAAGACACCGGTTGCCAAGGCCGCACCGGCCCCGACTCCGGTCCCATCCCCGGCGCCCACCGCTGCCAAACCGGTTGCGCCGAAGCCGGCACCGGCCGCCAAGCCGGCGCCCGTGAAGGCCGCCCCGGCGAAGCAACCGATGACCCGGCGGCCGAGCAATGGCGCGATCAGGGTCGGCATCGTCGGTTGCGCCGGCCGGATGGGCCAGATGCTCCTGAAACTGCTGATCAATGCGCCGGGTGTCGTCGTCATCGGCGGCACCGAGCGGCGCGGCTCGGCGGCTTTGGGCCAGGATCTCGGCGCCCTGGCCGGCGCGGACCCCCTGGGCATCTCGGTCACCGAGGACCCGGCAGTGATGTTCGAAACCGCCGATGTGGTGGTCGATTTCACCAATCCCTCGGCGAGCGTGGTCCATGCCGGTTTGGCGGCCAAGTTCGGCTGCGCCCATGTGGTCGGCACCACCGGCCTCGATCCGGACCAACTGGCGGCGATCGGCCGCTCGGCCCAGCGCACGGCGATCGTGCTGGCGGCCAATATGAGCCTCGGCGTCAATCTGCTGCAGCAGGTGGTGGAGGAGATGGCCCGCATCCTCGATACCGAATGGGATATCGAGATCGTGGAAATGCATCACCGCCACAAGGTGGATTCGCCATCGGGCACCGCCCTGGCCCTGGGTGAGGCGGCAGCGCGCGGCCGCAATGTCGCCCTGCGCCGGGTCGCCCGGCGCTCCCGCGACGGTCAGGTCGGCCCGCGTCCGCGCGGCGAGATCGGCTTCTCCGCCTTGCGGGGTGGCGACGTGGTCGGCGATCACACGGTGATCTTCGCCGCCGATGGCGAACGGGTGGAGATCAGCCACAAGGCGTCGAGCCGCGAGATCTTCGCCCGTGGCGCGGTCAAGGCCGTGCTCTGGGCGGCGGGCAAGAAGCCCGGCCTCTACAACATGCGCGATGTGCTGGGCTTCAGCGTCGCCGGCCCGTCCGGCGGCAATGGCGGCACCGTTCCGGGCAACGGCCATAACGGCAATGGGAATGGCGGCAACGGCGCGTAAGCGCCGCTGCCAGTTCCACCATCCCCTACCGTTTTTGTCCGAGAAGGTTTGTCTCAGCGCGGCCGTGGCTTGAGGAAGCGAGCCGACGCCAGGCCGCCGAGGATCAGGACCAGGGCCGCCAGGGCGTTCCAGCCCGGCGTCTCGCCGAGCCAGAGATAGCCCCAGCCGATGCCCATCAACGGCACCAGGTAATTGTTGAAGGCCGCGAAGCCGGCGCCGACCCGCCGCAGGATCAGAAAGAACAACAGATTGCCGGCGGCGGTCGAGAGCAGACCCAGCCACAGGGCGGCGAGCAATGCCGGTGACGTCTGGTGCAGCTCCCATGGCCGGTCGTGGATCAGCCAGACCGGCAGCATGGTGATCAGCGCCATCAGCAAAATCGACCCCACCGTCATCTCCGGTCCCATCGACGGCAGCCGGCGGGTGTTGACGCCATAGAAGGAATAGCTGACCGTCCCGCCGAGGATCGCCAACTGGCCGATCACCGACCGGCCGATACCGCCCAGGGCATCGACGCCGACCAGGACGATGACGCCGATCAGCGCCAGGACGACGCCGACTCCCTTGCCGAGGGTCAGCTTCTCGTCGGGAGTCATCAGATGCGCCAGGATCACGACCAAGATCGGGATCACCGCCATCAGGATCGCCGCCAGATTGGAGGGCGTGTATTGCTCGCCCCAGCCGATCAGGAAGAAGGGCAGCGAATTGCCGATCACACCGAGGAAGGCAAGCCGGCCCCAGAGCGCGCCGCTGCGCGGCCAAGCCTGGCCCTTGACGATGGCAATGCCGCAGAGGATCGCCGCGCCGATGGCGATGCGATAGGTCGCCAGGGTCAGCGGCGGCAGACCGTTCTCGACGGCGATCTTGATGGCGATGAAGGACGAGCCCCAGACCAGGGACAGGATCAGCAGCAGGCCGAATTCCGCCAGCCCCGGATGACGGAGCGCGGTATGGGCTGGGGACATGGTGGAAGACATGCGGTGCCGGTTATCGCTTCTTGCGTCGAGGTGAGTGTCAGGCGGTCCGCCAGCGGTTCAGGACCTGGCGCAATTCGCCGGCAATGTCGCGCCGTTCCTGCGGACTGAGGAAGGCGCCGATCTCCAACTGCTTACCGTGGGAGCGCAGATAGAGCGAGCAATCCGGCTCGTCGGGGCGGTCGAGGACGACCTGCAGCCAATAGGGCTGGAAGCGATAGCGGCGCACCTGCCCCTTGGGGGAGATCTGCTCGACCATCAGCCGGTCGCCATAGAGGCGCAGGCGTTCGCAGCGCCGGTCGCCCTTCAGATGCTTGCGGAAAAGATAGATCATCAGCAGCCATTCGGTGCCGCAGAAGCCGAAGATCGGCCAGGCGCCCAGGATCAGAAAGGCGGAGCCCCAGGCGAAGCCGATGATGCCGGTCGCGACCAGCAGGATGGTGAAGCCGCGCGGCGACAGGCTGCGGCGCGGATAGAGGATTGCCTCGAAAGACGGATGCTCGATTTCCTGTGGCGCCGGCGGCTGCGTTGCCGTGTCCCGATCCGACCCGGTGTCCCGACCAGCCGCTCCCTCTTGGTCGACTCCCTCTTTGTCGACTCCTTCTTCGTCAACTCCGGGGCCGGCATTCTGGAACGAGGCGTCCGGCATGGGCCGTTCGGGCGATTGCGTCTGCGCCTGCGGATGTGGCTTCTGGTCGTTCATGGGAGAGGAGTATAGACTCGCCAAGTCGTGGGTAGAAGCCGTGGCTTGCGCCAGATGGGGTTGCAGGGCGGGCATGTGCCATCGCCGACATACGCCGCGCCTCCTCTCCCGCGGGGCCGAATGGGGAACAGATGCTGAAAAAGGACCAGATCGAGGCGTTCTTTGCCCGCCTCGCCGCCGCCAATCCGGAGCCGAAGGGCGAGCTGAATTATATCAATCCCTATACCCTGCTGGTGGCCGTGGCGCTCTCCGCCCAGGCGACCGACGTCTCGGTCAACAAGGCGACCGAGCCCCTGTTCAAGATCGTCGATACGCCGCAGAAAATGGTCAAGCTCGGTGAAGCGAAGCTGAAGGGCTATATCAAGACCATCGGCCTCTTCAACACCAAGGCGAAGAACGTCATCCGCCTCTCGGAAATCCTGATCGAGAAATATGGCGGCGAGGTGCCGCAGAACCGCGAGGCGCTGCAGGAGCTGCCTGGCGTCGGCCGCAAGACCGCCAATGTGGTGCTGAACATCGCCTTCGGCCATCCGACCATCGCCGTCGATACCCATCTCTTCCGCGTTTGCAACCGCACGGGCCTCGCCCCCGGCACGACGCCGCTGGCGGTGGAACTGGGGCTGGAGAAGAAGGTGCCGGCGAAATACATGCGCCATGCCCATCACTGGCTGATCCTGCACGGCCGTTATGTCTGCAAGGCGCGCAAGCCGGATTGCCCGGTCTGCGTCGTCCGCGAGATCTGCCAGTTCAAGGGCAAGAGCTTGGAAGCGTAGTCGGGGACGCATAGACGGTCGCCGCATCTTCCCGGCTGTTTCAGCCCGCAGAAATTCAGAGAACGAAGAGGGACGAGGACAATGGGTACCCGAGGGGGAGTCCTGCACATAGTGACGGCTGTCGCCGTCTTGATGGTGCCGTCGATCTCGGCACCGGCCGATGAGCCGGCCGCAGGTGAATCGGCCAAGGCCGCGCCGCCGCAGGCAGTCGTCCATCTCGACAAGGCATCCTGCCCGGCCGATACGTTGAAGGACCTCGCGGCACGGCGCAAGGCCAAGGGGCCGGCGCCGGAAATCACGGATGCCGCACCCTATCGCGTGACGCGCTGGCCGGCCCCGGGTGACGAGCAGCTCGCCGCCGATGACGTGCCGGTGGAATTCATCGAGATCGAGAAGGCGGGCGTTTGCCAGTTGCTGGTGGGCGACCGCTTCGCCGAGATCGTCTCGGCGCGATTGCCGCTGCCAGGCGCGCCGGCGCCGCAACTGCTGATCAGCCGTTATTCCGGCGGTGCCCATTGCTGCTTCAGCTATGACATCGTCAGCCTGGGCGAGCGCATCGCCGTCGACCGGCTGGAAACGGCGGATTCACCGATCAGTCTTGTCGGGCTGGGCGATGGCGGCGCGCCGGATATCACCTATAGCGACATGGCCTTCAGCTATTGGAATGCGAGCTTCGCGGATTCGCCGGCGGGGCAGGTCCGCCTTACCTGGGAAAAGGATCGCTATCGCCTGGCCGATCCACGGCAGATGCCGGCGCCGGACGATGCCCAGCGATCCCTCTGGCAGGGGGAAATGACGGCGGCGATCCGGGCGATGAAGGGGCCTTACGTTCCGGTCGCCGAACAGAACCAGGGCAAAGAGGGGCCGGAGATGGATGCCGTCATCTGGTCGCATCTCCTCGAGCTCATCTATCAGGGCTATCCCGATCTGGCGGTGGATCTCTTCAAGCGCGCCTGGCCGGATGATGTCCCGGGCAAAGCCGCCTTCTGGCACGATTTCGTCGACCAGCTACAACAGGCCTCGGTGATCTGGAAACCCTGGCATCTCGCCAAGGTCCTGACGCCGGATCTGCCGAAGGCGCCGTGACGGCGTGAGCCGGTAGCACGCTCGGCTGCGACGGCGATCCGGCCGGCACGAGGTCGCGCGATATTGCTTTGATGGGAAGGCGCCTATTTTGATGGGAAGACAGCCCGGGCGAGTTCAGGCCAAGATTGCGGCTACTCGCCGGCGTCGGCGGTCTTCTGCACGTTGGTCTTGCTGAGGGCTGCCGTGGTCGGCTGCATCATCGACTTGACGCATTGATCGGTGCCTTCCGCCTGGGCATGGCGGTCGCGGGCCTCGACATAGGTGACCTGCAGCCCGGCGCTGGCACGGTAGAGATAGAAATCCAGCACGCATTCCTGGCCGCGATACTGCCAGATTTCCGCCGGGTCATCGCGGCGCACCTGGGTCGGTTCGCCCAAAGCGGCGGAGAGGTCGCGGTCGGCGACGCCGATCATGCTGCCGTTCTTGCCGAGGGCGGCGAGATTGCCGGGGGTCCAGGATTTGACGCCCGGATTGAGGGATGGTGGACGATTGACGCTGGACATACCAGCGGCGGAAGCGGACGCCATGCTGCGGCCGGGCGTCTGGTCGGGCATCTGGCAGGCGCCGAGGGTCAGCGCCATCAGGGATAAAGCGAGGAACGTCGACGGTAACTTGGGCAACCCGGCCCGGCCACGGCGCGACGATACGGTTTCTTCCACCACCCCGCGATAGGTGCAAACCCCACCCATCACACACCCCTTCTTGGGCCCGATCCCGCTGGGCCCCTACCGGATCCGTTCCCGGATCTATTGCGGCATTCGACCATCGATCTGCCGCCGAGCGATCAACCATCCCGAGGTTAACCGGCTTTTACTAACGTATCGTTACTACTGCCTCCGGAATCTCGCGTCCGGGCGGCAGCGTTAATCGCAGCCCCGCCACAAGACGGGCCATCCTCGGCTTCGTCCGTGGCAGCCTTCTGGAAATCGCAGCCTTTTGGAAATCACTGGGACGGAAGATATGCGGCGCCGACTGGCGTCTAACGGCTTCCCCTGAACCCCGTACGCTTATTCTGTTTCCGGCCGATCCGACCGACCGTTGCCCGGTCAATCTTGATCCGCCAGACATGACCGCGGCGATGCGGCCCCACCCGCTTCGCCGCTGGTCCGCCTTAGACCGATGCGTCCGTCAGACCAGCTTATCGCTGCTGATGCCGGCAGCCCGCGCCGTTTCCGGCAGAGCTTCGACCGTGCCCGACAGAATGCCGCCGCGCTCGATCTCGAGCTGGCCGTAGAAGACCTTGCCCAGCACCTTGCCGGTGGATCGCACGGTCAGGCGACCGTTGACGGTCAGCTCGCCGTCGAAACGACCGCTGACATCGGCGGATTCGACATTGGCCGAGCCCTTGAACTGGCCGCTGGGTGCCAGCTCGATGCTGCGGCAGTCGCTGAGGACGGCCTCGACCGTGCCTTCCACCACGAGGCTGTCGCAATTGCGGACCTCGCCATTGAGGTTGATCTCGCGGCCGACGATCAGCTTCTTGATCTCGCCGCCGGTGGCGCTTTCCTTGGCAGCCGGTGCGGCCGCGCTAGCTGCCGCCGGGGCGGCCCCATCGGCACGACGCGGCGCGAAAGCGCTGAGGTCAGGCGGACGGCGGGTGATTTCGGGATTCGGCGCCGGACGGCTGACACCGGCACCGGCATCGGGCTTCAGGTGGCGGGCGGCCGTGTCCTGGCCGGATTCGTTCGTCGGCTGCGTCACGGTATCTGAATCCTTCTTTTTACCAAACATGTCTTAACCTTCTCGTCAGAGTGTCCCCCTTGCGTGTCCCCGAGACTGGCCCGGAAACGCCCCCAGAAACGCCCTGGAGGAACGGTTACCGGGACGGCCTCCTGGCCATGCCCTTCAGGACTGCCCGAACCTGCTTCACCTGTGAGGATATCCCCTGGATGACGTCAGAGACGGGCGGCGGCACCCCATATTCATCCCTGCCACCGACCGGCCGATCCGATAGTCAGACTGACCGTATAGCTCTTTGATTTACCATAGATTCGACCAGATGCACCATAAAAGCTGTGGCAATTACCGGGGCAATCAGATTGAGGATAGGAATGGTCAGCACGACCGCGATCAGGATACCGGCCAGGGTGTAATAGGCGCGGTGCTGGCGCAGCATTTCATGGGCGATCTGCCGGTCGAGGCGGCGGGAGGCGACCATCTCGAAATACTCCCGCCCCAGGAGATAACCGCCGAGCCCCCAGGAAATCACCGCGTAAAGCGGCGGAACGAAGAGGAAGGGCAGGGCGAAAAGGTTAATCAGCAGCGAGAGGCCCGCCAGTTTCAGCCCGTCCAGCACCGAGGCCAGGATCGGCACCGGTTTGGCCGGCGGCCGGCCCGGATAGTATCGGGCCTCGACCGCATCGGCGACGGTATCGGAGAACAGGCTGGCGATGGTGGCGGCCAAGGCCGGAAAGGTGAACCAGGCGACCAGGACGGTGGCGAAGACGCCGCCGATCTGGGCGGCATCACCCCACCAGCCATGCAGCCCGCTGAGCCAGCCGACCAGCCACCAGGCCAAAGCCAGCAGCAGCGCGATCGCTAGGATGGCAAGGAACAAGGTTTTCATGATGACCCCCCGGATCGGCGGGTCGCTGAGCTGCGAAAGCGCTCTGGAAACGGCACTGAACACTGATTTTTCCAATCTTGTCAGTTGGTTGGTCGACTGTACGGAAGCCTCGGCCAGGGCGCAATAGGGAACCGTGCAAGAGGGAACCGAGCAATAGCGGACCGGTTGCACCGGAACCGATGTTGGGCGGTGCGGTGGTCGTATCCTGTGTTCCTGCCGGCGTTCTGAGGAAATCGCGGTGCCCCCCTGCCGCCTGCGCTCTTGTGCCTTGGTTGCACCGCACTATACTGCGCCGCCAGATCGGGCCGGCAATGTGTCGGCGCCGAGGGTTTTTTGTTACCTAGGGAAAGTGGCTTCATGTCCGACAAGATTCTGGACGTCGTCGGTATCGGCAATGCGATTGTCGATGTACTCGCCAATACCGAGGAAGAAGCCCTGTCCCGTCTCGGCCTGACCAAGGGCGCCATGATGCTGGTCGACGCCGAACGCTCGGCGGCGCTTTATGAAGCCATGGGCCCCGCTGTCGAGGTGTCGGGCGGCTCGGCGGCCAATACCATTGCCGGTGTCGCCAGCCTGGGCGGCAAGGCGGCCTATATCGGCAAGGTCGGCAATGACCAGTTGGGCGGCATCTTCCGTCACGATATTCACGCCAACGGCGTCTATTTCGAAACCCCCAGCGCCAAGTCGCTGACGTCGACCGCGCGCTGCATGATCCTGGTGACGCCGGATGCCGAGCGCACCATGAACACCTATCTCGGTGCCTGTATCGAGCTGACGCCGGAGGATGTCGATCCGGACCTGATCAGCCGCAGCAAGGTGACTTATCTCGAGGGCTATCTCTGGGATCCGCCGCTCGCCAAGGAAGCTTTCCTGAAAGCATCGCGCATCGCCCATGACGCCGGCCGCGAGGTCTCGCTGTCGCTGTCGGATTCCTTCTGCGTCAACCGCCATCTCGCGGAATTCCAGAACCTGGTCCGCGAGCATGTCGATGTGCTCTTCGCCAATGAATCCGAGATCAAGGCCTTGTGGCAGACCGATAATTACGACGAAGCCGTGCGCCTGACCCGCGAGGCCTGCGATGTCGCCGCGCTGACGCGCAGCGAAAAAGGCTCGCTGATCATCGCCGGCGACCAGGTGGTGGAAGTCGCCGCCTTCCCGGTGGAACGGGTGGTCGATGTCACCGGAGCCGGCGATCTCTATGCCGCCGGCTTCCTTTATGGTTATACCCAGGGCCGCGATTTCGCCGATTGCGGCCGCATCGCCGCCTTGGCCGCCGCCGAAGTGATCTCGCATTTCGGCGCGCGTCCGGAAACGCCGCTCAGCGAATTGCTGCTGAGCAAGCTCGGTTGAGGAAGTAGGGAGCGACCAGAGATGCGCTACGCCTCGGACCGGCTGTCGGGAACGCCGCCGACCCTGTAAGGCCCCGGCCTCCCGAAGCCCAGGCTCGCTGAGCCTGCTTCATTGCCATCGCTCGACTGACTGTCACAGCCGGCCTGTAAAGTCTCGGCCGTGACGCTTTTCATGCTTCTTCGAATTTGGATACCGCTGTCATGCAGTTACGCAACATCGCCATCATCGCGCACGTCGACCACGGCAAGACCACCCTGGTCGACCAGCTCCTCAAGCAATCCGGCTCGTTCCGCGCCAACCAGCAGGTCGCCGAGCGCGTCATGGACTCCAACGACCTGGAACGCGAACGCGGCATCACCATTCTCGCCAAATGCACCTCGGTGCAGTGGAAGGAGACCCGCCTCAACATCGTCGATACGCCGGGCCACGCCGATTTCGGCGGCGAGGTCGAGCGTATCCTCAGCATGGTCGATGGCGTGGTCGTCCTGGTCGATTCCGCCGAAGGTCCGCTGCCGCAGACCAAGTTCGTGACCTCGAAGGCCTTGGCCCTCGGCCTGCGCCCGATCGTCGTCATCAACAAATGCGACCGTCCCGATGCCCAGCCGCACGAAGTCCATGACCAGGTCTTCGACCTGTTCTCGGCTCTGGGCGCCACCGACGAACAGCTCGATTTCCCCACCCTGTTCGCCTCGTCGCGCCAGGGTTGGGCGGCGGAGAGCCTGGAAGCGGAGCGCACCGACCTGACGCCGCTGTTCGACCTCATCGTCAAACACGTGCCGGCGCCGAAGGTCGAGGCCGACAAGCCGTTCTCGATGCTGGTCACCACGCTGGAATACGACAACTATCTCGGCCGCGTGCTCACCGGGCGCATTTATACCGGCAAGGCGACGTTGAACCTGAACGTCAAGGCGGTGCGCCAGGACGGTACCGTGGTGCAGACCTCGCGCCTGACCAAGTTGCTCGCCTTCCGCGGCATCGAGCGCGTGCCGGTGGAAGAGGCGGAAGCGGGCGACATCATCGCCATCGCCGGTCTCGAGGACACGACCGTCGCCGACACCATCTGCGTGCCGGAAGTCGAGGCGCCAATCCCCTCGAAGGAGATCGATCCGCCGACACTGGCCATGACCTTCTCGGTCAATGACAGCCCGCTCGCCGGCCGCGAAGGCGACAAGGTGACGAGCCGCATGATCCGCTCGCGCCTGATGCGCGAGGCCGAGGGCAATGTGGCGATCCGCATCACGGAAACGGCGGGCGCCGATGCCTTCCAGGTGGCGGGCCGTGGCGAATTGCAGCTCGGCGTCCTGATCGAGCAGATGCGCCGCGAGGGCTTCGAGTTGTCGATCAGCCGCCCGCGCGTCCTCTTCCAGACCGATCCCGCGACCGGTCAGCGCCTGGAGCCGATCGAGGAAGTGGTGATCGACGTCGATGAGGAATTCACCGGCGTCGTCATCGACAAGCTCGGCCAGCGCAAAGGCGAAATGACCGAGATGAAGCCCTCGGGCGGCGGCAAGACCCGTCTCATTTTCCATTGCCCGGCGCGCGGCCTGATCGGCTATCACGGCGAATTCCTGACCGATACCCGCGGCACCGGCGTGATGAGCCGCCTGTTCCATTCCTTCGCGCCCTATAAGGGGCCGATCGAAGGCCGCCGCAACGGCGTCCTCATCTCCAACTCCCAGGGCACCACGGTCGCTTATGCGCTGTGGTATCTCGAGGAGCGCGGCCCGCTCTTCGTCGGCGGCGGCGTCGATACCTATGAGGGCATGATCATCGGCGAGCACAGCCGGGGCAACGACCTCGAGGTCAATCCGCTGAAGTCGAAGCAGCTCACCAACATCCGCACCACCTCGAAGGACGAAGCGGTGCGCCTGACCCCGCCGCGCCAGATGACGCTGGAAAAGGCCATCGCCTATATCGAGGATGACGAGCTGGTCGAAGTGACGCCGAAATCGGTGCGCCTGCGCAAGGCCCTGCTCAGCCCGCATGACCGCAAGAAGGCAAGCCGCCAGGCGGAAGCAATCTAAGTCTGGATGCGCCTTACCTAAAAGAGAACGGCGGCCGAAAGGCCGCCGTTGTCATTTTTGAATCTTGTCTTCAGATCCCGTTTCCGGCCGGTCAGCTCCGCCGGTCGATGCTGATGCCGCCGGGGCCGGAGGCGACGATCTGCAACAGGCCGCCGGCGATCGCCAGATTCTTGAAGAAATTGACCTTCTGCATCGGGTCGGCGAAATCGCTGTGGAAAGAAAAGGCCGCGGCGACCGAGAAAATGGCGACCACCAGGGCGGAGAAACGGGCCTGGAACCCGACCAGGACGCACAACCCGCCGATTACCTCGACGACGATGGCGACGATCGCGGCGGCGTAAGGCGCCGGCAGGCCTGCCGAAGCGATATAGGCGACCGTGCCGTCGAAATTCATGACCTTGCCGAAGCCGCTCCATAAGAAGATGGCGGCGATCAGGATGCGTCCGAGGAGTGCTGCGAGGTTATACAGGCCTTGCATGGTGTTATCCTTTTCTGACCGAAACCGGAATCGCGTGTAACAGCGAGGAGGAATGTAGCAGTTACCTGTCTCGACCGCTCGTGGGAAACATTCCTTCCAGGTGAGCGAGCAACCGGGTGACGGTTTCCAGTGCCGTTGGCAGGTTTCCAGTTGGTACCGGTCCCGGGTGACCTTCCCTGTGATTCTCCTGAAGACCCTGATTCCCCTGAAGACTCCGCCCCTGATGCTCCAGACGGATTGGGGCATGCGCGGCGTCCGCCAGCGGCCGTTGCAGAGCTTCCAGCCAAGCGGCGACAGGGGCGCCCGCTGGGACGATATGCTCATTCTGGGCGATTGCTCCGCCGGTCTCGATCAGGTCGCTGCGCAGGACCGGCCGGCCGAGTCGAGCGGCCTGCATCAGCCAGTCCCGATGGCCGGTGAGCTGGGCTGCGGGGGCGAGGATCAGGTCCGCTTCCGCCAGGACGGTGGTCAAGGCCGAGGGATTGGCCGGGCGCCGCCAATCGACATTGCCGCTGGCATGGGCGGCGGCGAACAAGGTGGCGCGGACATCATCCTCCAGCAGCGGCCATTCGCAGATGATGAACCGCAGATCCCGCCGCAGCGCGGCCAGTTGCAACACCAATTCGATGCCATCCCGCGGCCGCGCGCCGATTGTTGCGATACTCGGCGGTGTGCCGCCGGCGGAAGCGACAGAGGCGCAATCGATTCCGGTTTGCGTCAAAGGCGGGGTCAGGACCGGTACCTGCTGCTGTGTCAGTGTTTCCGTCACCTTGGCAACCGGCCGGCTATCGGCCAGCAAAACCGGCCGGCCCGGCAGCCGCCGCATCGCCAGATGCGGCAGGTCGTCCTCGCCCAGCCAAGCCACGAGCGGCAGGCCCGGCGTCCTGGTCAAGCCATGCGCTTCAAGCTGGTTCGGCAGGCAAAGGACTTGCGGCCCGCCCAGAGCGACCTGCAAGGCCGGCAGGGTGGCGGCCGGTCGGGCGCTTCGGAAAACCGTGACCTCGCCAGCCGCCTCGCCACTCATCGTTTCCCGGCCGATCGTCTCCCGATCGATCGTTTCCCGGCCAACCAGCATCGGATCGTGACCGGGATCGCTCGCCAGGATCGCGGCCCGATGCCCGAGATCGGTCAGGGCCTGGGCGATCGCCAGGATGGTAGAGGCCGCCAGGAATTGCGGTCCGTGCTGGACGGCCTCGCCGGCAGCCAGCAGCCAGTCATATCTGTCGGCTCTGTTCCGGTCCGTCATGCTGGACGGGGCGCCCCGCCGGTCATCACAGCGCCAGCGGCAGAAAGATGATCCCGCAGGAGAGCGATGAAGCGGGGAACAAGGATGTCGGCGGACTGCTCCGGCCGGGCGGCATGGGCCAGAGCGGCGGCGGCCAGGCGCCGATAGAGATCGTCATCATTGGTCAACCTGTCCAAGGCGTCGACCCAAGGGCTGATGCCCTGGTCGATCGGCACCAGCAGGCCGCCCTCGCCAACTGTTTCCGGCAAGGCGCCGCGATCCGCCGCGATCACGGGAATGCCGTTCAACTGCGCCTCGGATGCGACCCGGCCCCAGGTCTCCTCGTGAACGCTCGGCATCAGGATGATCCGGGCGCGGCGATAGATTTCGCGCATATCGTCAGTGGCAGTCATGATCTCGACATTGCCCAGGGCGGCGGCGCGATTGTGCAGGATCAGGCGCCAGTTGGGATCGATGCTCCAGCTTTCGATGGTGCGGAAGCGCAGGTCCGGGCGCGCCGCCGCCAGTTGGAAGAAGATCTCGCTGCCCTTGATGATCGAGGGATTGACCAGCAGAACGCTGTCGCCCTGACCACGATGGCGCGGATCGAAGACGCAATCCGCGGGATCGATCAGCGGCGGAATGACCGGCAGGTCGACACCGAACAAGGTGGCGATACGCCTGGCGGTGAAGTGGGAATTCGCTATCCGGCACAGCAGCGGATGATCCGGCACGACCGTCGTGACGAAGGCCGAATCGATATTGTGGACGATCTGCGCCACCGGCACGCCGGCCCGCAGGCAGCGCATCGTCATGGTGACGGCGGCTTCGCCGGCGAAGGACAATACCGCAATGTCGGGTTGCCAGCCGGACAGGATGCCGGGCAGGGCCGCGAGCGGATCGCCGGCATGGGCGACACCGTAGCTAAAGCCATCATAGGGGAAGACGGCATTCACCCGCGCCGGGTCTGTCGCCATCGAAGCGGCGCCGAGCACCAGCACATCGTGACCGCGCGCCGTCAGTGCCTTGGCCAAGGCATGAAGCGTCCGTTGCACGCCACCTGTTGAAACCGGCAGATAGGGCAGGATCGTGCCAAAAAGAATCCGCATCCCGGCTCGTTTAACTCACCCCGAAATCGCGATCATGACCGGCGTCAGCCCGTCATGTCGTACCGCCGCTGCCACCGCCGCTGACGGGCGGCGTCGTGACCGGCGGCGGGGGAGGCGGGGCGGGCTGCGTCACATCGGTGTTGTTGAGGATCGACGGATTGGTCGCCTCATTGCCCAGGGACGGTATGGTCGGCCGGAAGGTATCCTGTGAGCCGAATTTCTGCACCGGCTTCAAGGGATCGATCGGGACGCTGCCCTGCTGATTGAGATTGGGATTGTCGAGCTGGCTGAGCAGCGCCGCCAGTTGTTCATCGCCGATCCGGAAAGGTGCGGAAACATGGCCGTCCCGGTCGATCTCCACGGCGAAGCCCGGCCGGCGGATCACCTGGGTGACGCCGTCGCTGCCGGTCGCCGTCAGCTCGATGCCATAGACGAAGACGACCAGTCCGGGCTGGTTGGTCGGAAAGCTGAACAGGCCGACACCGCCGCGAATCGTCAGGGTGGCGGTGGGCGCCTTGATCTGCACCGGCGTGGTTTTGCTGATGCGCCCGCCGATGAAGCGCATGGTACCCTGGCCGAGGCCGACCGCAATATGGCCGACCTCGTTCTTCGGATCATAGACGAAATTGTCCAGCACCACTTCCGAGCCATGGCCGACGGTGATGGTGGACTGGTCGGCGAACATGATTTCCGCGAGGCCGCTTGCATCGGTACGTACGGTCTGGTTCTGAAAGACATCGGCGCCGACGAACAGGGTCTGGCTGGCATTGCCCGGCACCTGGCCGGTGGCGGCCGTGTTGACGGCGCCGACGGCTCCGATCTTGGTCTCCGCATTCTGGGCCTCGGCCGGCGATATCAAGAGCTGAGGCGACGCGGCGCCCAACAGCATGCCGCCGGAAACCAGTCCGACACCCAGCAACCATTCGCGCTTGATCATGGCCGTTACCTCCCGGCGATGGGCCGGTCCGCGCGCCAACGCGCAGGAAAGCCGGCAGTGATAGGATAATACGGCCGGCGGCGCTCGGCACGCGCCGCTTCGGCCTGGTCGAATCCGGTGTTTGTCATTCCGTACCTCTCAGAACGACCAGGTGGCCAGCAGCGAGGCGCTGACATTGTCGTAGCTGAAGGTCTTCAGGTTGGAATCGACCCTCTCGTATTGTACTTGTTGCGTGATCCGCCAATCCTGCGTGACCGGGATCACATTGCTGATTCCCACCCGCCAGACATTGTCGCGGCGCGACTTATCGGAATCGACATTCGGATTGGCGCCGTCGAACCAGCGGTGCTCATAGCTGCCGCCGAGGCGCACCCACCAGTCGAAGGGCAGGACATCGATCGGCGAGCTGTAGGCCTGCAGCAGGGCCATGCCGACGGTGATCGCCTGGAAATCGAGATAGTCACGCCGGGCATTGAAGAAACGTCCGCCGATATCGTTGATCAGGTAGGTGCGGGGCACGATTTCCCAGGTCGAGCTCAGCCCGACGGTCTGATCCGTGCCGGAGAGCAGTTCGGTATCGCCGATCCGCGGCACCCGGTCATAGTCCCGGAACATCGCATCATAGCCCAGCGTCAGGGTCCATTGATCGACCGGCTTGTACCAGCTCTCGATACCGGGGCCGCCGCCGACTTCCAGCAACTCGCCATCCTTGACCGCAAGATCCACCGTGGCATGGGGCTGGATGCGGCCCTCGCCATTGGCAAGGAAGGGCGGGGTAAAGCCGATGCCGGTCCGGCCGCGCAGATCGATCTCGTCCAGATAGCCGTTATCGACATAGAAATAGCCGGCACCGCTCAGGCTGCTTTCCAGCGCGGTGCCCCATTGGCTGTCGAAATCGTAGGAATGGGTCACGCCGAAACTGACGACACCGTTGGCATCCTCGGCCTTCTTGGGTCCCCGCACACGGGCGCCGTCGATCTCGAAGGTGCTCTTGCTCGCACCGGCATTGGCATTGCTCTGATAGCGCATGCCGAAGCTGATATTGCCGGTGAACTGATTGCGCTTGGTCTGCGGTTCGGCATGGCGCAGGAATTCTTCCGCCTTCCGCCGGATCTCGGGCCCGGCCGTCGGCATCGTCAGGACGCGCTTGAACTGATCCGTCGCCATCTGCGGCGAATTCAGGCGGTAATACATGACGCCGAGTTCCAGGCGGATCTCGGCCTGTTGCGGGTAAAGGATGGCGAGGCGCTCGAGGACGGCCGCGGCGCTTTCGAAATTGCGCTCCGCGATCAGCTTTTCGGCATAGGCGAAGGTCTTGCCGAGATCGCCGGGGTCGCGCAGCAGCGCATCATAGGCCAGGCCGCTGGCGGAACCCGTCGCCGCTGCCGGATGCGGCGCGGCGGCAAGTCCTGCGGCGACCAGCAGGCTTGCCACTGCGGCCGCCTGAAGGCGCTTCCGCAGTCCGCCGGCTTCCGGTTCTCCGGTAATTCCCCGCCCGGGAGTCTCGCGCCTGGGAGTTTCACGCCCGGGAGTTTCACGCCCGGGAGTTTCACGTCCGCCAATTTCCTGCGTATTGCAGGTTTGTCCCCTGGTTCGGATGCGCCATGGCACAATCCGATGCGACGCCGCCCGCCGCGGCGTGCCCCCCGTAACTCTCGTCATGCTCTTTCACCCCGAACCGTCAGCCGATCTTGATTCGGCTGCTCCGGCCTTCCGATTGCCCTGTCCCCGACACGAGCCGGTTCTCCGGCATCGCGATATTTTTTTGGTTAATCGAGCGTTAATCGCACGGCGGGCGCATTGTCTGCATCAGACATTCGTCCGATGGTCGAGCCGGGCTGCCGCAGATATCCCCTAAATCTCGAGTAAGCCCCGCAAATAAGGGGCAAATCGAATACAACTTACACGAATTCCATCGACAGCGCCACGGCACCTTTGCCAAACTTGGGCGTTAACTATTTGATTCGTCATGATCTGTCGCCTGGGCTTTTATGCCTTGAGGCAGGTGCTGGCCAGGGACTGAAGAGCATATGGAAGCCATTACAAGACCGCCGCGACGACCGGGCTGGCTGCAGGCCATGGCGATTTACCGCCGGCCGCGCCTGCTGTTGATTCTGGCCCAGGGCTTCGCCAGCGGCATGCCGCTGTTGCTCACCCTCTCGACCCTCAGCTATTGGCTGGCCAAGGTCGGGGTCGACAAGACCACGATCGGTCTCTTCGCCCTGACCGGGACGCCCTATACCTTCAAGTTCCTCTGGTCGCCGGTGATCGACCAGATATCCCTGCCGGTGCTGGGGCGCTGGCTCGGCCGCCGCCGGGCATGGCTCTTGGTGATCCAGCTTCTCCTGGCTGGTGCCATCTTCGCCATGGGCCTGACGGATCCCGCCGTGTCGCCGCTCGCCACTGCCTTGGCTGCCCTGGTGGTGGCCTTCCTCTCCGCCAGTCAGGACATCGTCATCGACGCCTATCGCATCGAGATCCTGAAGGATGAGGAACAAGGAGCCGGGGCCGGGGCGACGCAGACCGGTTATCGCCTCGGGCTGTTGCTGGCCGGTGCCGGTGCCCTGGCGCTCTCGGATTATGTTGCCTGGCATCTGGTCTTTGTCGTGCTGGCGGTGGCCATGCTGGCCTGTGCCGTGGTGACGCTGATTGCGCCGCGTGCGCCGGAGCCGGCGGTGCGGCAGACGAAACGCAGCTACCGGGAATGGTTCACCGATGCCGTGGTCCTGCCGCTGTCGGATTTCGGTCAGCGGCGCGGCTGGGCCGTCATCCTGGTCTTCATCCTGATGTACAAGTTCGGCGATGCGATCGGCGGCATCATGGCCAATCCGTTCTATGCGGCGATGGGTTTCAGCGGGACCGAGATCGCCCTGGTCAGCAAATTGTGGGGCGTCTGGATGACGGTGTTGGGCGGGCTGGTCGGCGGCGTCCTGGTGGCGCGGATCGGCGTCTTCCGCGCCTTGATGATCGGCGGCGTGCTGCAGGCCCTGACCAATTTCGCCTTTTGCGTGGTCGCCTGGCGCGGGCATGACCTCTGGGCGCTGACCGGTGCCATCACCATCGACAATCTCGCGGGCGGTGCGGCCGGCGCCGCCATGGTGGCCTATCTGTCGCGCCTCACCAACATCGCCTTCACGGCCACCCAGTATGCGCTCCTGACGTCCTTCATGGCCTATGGCCGGACGGTCATGTCGTCGGGCGGCGGCTGGTTGGCGGATCACATGGACTGGGCGAGCTTCTTCGGTCTGACCGCCCTGCTGGCGGTGCCGGGCCTGCTGCTGCTGGTCTGGCTGATCCGGCTCTATCCCAGCGAGGACCGCGCCGTGGCGAGGAGTTCCGCATGAGCACCGAGACCGCATCCGCCTCGATTCCTGCCGCGCAATCGTCCCTGCCGCGCGTCGAGATCGAATTCTGCACGCAATGCCGCTGGCTGTTGCGTGCCGGCTGGATGGCGCAGGAACTGTTGACCACTTTCCAGGACGAGATCGGCGAGGTGGCGCTCATTCCCGGCACCGGCGGCATCTTCGAGATCCGTGTGGGTGGCACCGGGATCGGGCGCCAACTGATCTGGTCGCGCAAAGCGGAAGGGCGGTTTCCCGAACTGAAGGACATCAAGCAGCGGCTGCGCGACGTGATCGTGCCGGAAAAGCCGCTCGGCCATTCGGACCGCAAAGAGAATCCCTGATCGCCACAGCGGGAGGTATGCCATGACTTCGACGCGGATCGCATCGGCATTGCGCAACGCCGGTCCTTTGGTTCTTGCTGCGGCCGGGGCTTGCCTGCTCGGCCTGACCGGCAGTTTCGTCGCGGCGCATCCCGCCGAGGCTCAGGAAAGCGGCATCCGGGTCACCGTCGAGTTGCCGGACACGGTGCGTTTCGATCAGGCGGCAACCCTGCAGCTCAGTCTTGCCGATGTGGCGCTGCAGGACGCGCCGATGCGCATCCTGGCGACGAACCAGCTCGTTTTTGCCGGCAAGGTGCGCCAGCTCACCGTCATGCTGGATACCGCCAGGGCGGATCTCGGAAGCTGCCGGCCGGATCAGTTAAGCTGCGCGTTCCAGGTGCGGATCACCGAAGACGGCAAGCTGCGCTTCATCAACGACACATCGCATCCCTATAAGCCCGGCGACCGCGAGGCCCGGGTGAAGGTGATCGCCGTTCAATAAGCGGCGCAAAGGTCAGTTCAGCGTCGTTGCCGTCAGGGCCAGCGCCATCGGCTGATAGGTGACGCCATTGGGCTGCGTCACCCGGCCGCCGGTGCAGACGAAACCCAACGGCACATAGCGGGGCACGTCATTGGGCAGCGCCTGCAGGATCAGGCGATGACGGTCGGGATGGCGCTGGCGCAATTGCCGCACCGCTTCCCGCAGCAAGGCCTGATCGATGCCGCGATGGCGATAGGCATCCTGCACGAAAAGCTGCGACAGGCGCGAGAGATGCATCTCGTCGCGGATCTCGACGAAGCCCGCGAGGTGGTCGCCGTCCAGGGCGGCCAGCGAGATGCCGTTGCGCGCGGCACGGTTACCGACAGCGCCGGCGGCCTGATCGCGCAAGGCGTGACGCCGGCCCTCGGCGGTGAAGTTGAAGCGCCCGTAGCGCCAGAGCTGTTGGGAGATCAACCCGGCAATAGCCGCCAGATCCTGGGGCCGCGGGGAACGAAGGGTGAGCTGCATTTAATCGATAAAACCAAGTCTTCCGCGCCGCGCCGATCGCGGCGGTGATGTCAGCGCGGGATGTAGCATGGAGGTCCGTGCCGTACCGCCGCAATTGCGGCATGGCACGTCTGCATCGACGCCCGGCTGCATCGATGCCCGGTTGCATCGATGTCCCGTCGTCGTCGGATAGCCGGCGCCTCCGGTATCGGACGCTTCCCCGATCCGATCCAAGAAGAAACCCGCCTTCCGAGGCCGGAAGACGGGTTTCCCAGGGTTATCGACACCCGGCCGGCCAGTCGGCCGGGACGGATCGTCCGGCGATCAGGCCGCCTTCATCAGGTTGCGCAGGACATAAGGCAGGATGCCGCCATGGCGGAAATATTCCACTTCGTCCAGCGTATCGATGCGGCAGACGGCGTGGATTTCCTCGCTGCGGCCATTGGCGCGGGTGATCTTCACCGCGACATCCATGCGCGGCTTGATGCCGCCGGCCAGACCGGTGACGTCGAACACTTCCGTGCCGTCCAGCTTCAGGGTCTTGCGGTCCATGCCTTCCTTGAACTGCAGGGGCAGGACGCCCATGCCGACCAGGTTGGAGCGATGGATGCGCTCGAAGCTTTCGGCGATCACCGCCTTGACGCCGAGCAGCAGGGTGCCCTTGGCCGCCCAGTCGCGGGACGAGCCGGTGCCGTATTCCTTGCCGGCGATGACCACCAGCGGGGTCTTCTCCGCCTGGTACTTCATCGCCGCGTCGTAGATCGACATGACCTCGCCGGCCGGCATGAACTTGGTGATGCCGCCTTCGGTTCCCGGCACCATCTCGTTCTTCAGGCGGATATTGGCGAAGGTGCCGCGCATCATCACTTCGTGATTGCCGCGCCGCGCGCCATAGGAGTTGAAATCCACCGGCTGCACGCCGTGCTCCATCAGATAGCGGCCGGCGGGGCCGTCCTTCTTGATCGAGCCGGCGGGCGAGATGTGGTCGGTGGTGATGGAATCGCCGAGCAGGGCCAGCGGCCGCGCATGGTGGACATCGGAGAAGGTGCCCGGTTCGGTCGCCATATGGGTGAAGTAGGGTGGATCCTGCACATAGGTCGACTGGCCATCCCACTGATAGGTGAGGCCCTTCGCCGTCTTGATCTTCTTCCACTTGGCATCGCCGGTGAAGACGTCGGCATAGCGGCTCTTGAAGGCGCCGGTCGTCACCGACTTGCGCACCGCCTCGGCGATCTCCTGATTGGTCGGCCAGATATCCTTGAGATAGACCGGCTTGCCCTTCTTGCCGTAGCCGATCGGCTCTTTCATGACGTCGAGCTTCATGCTGCCGGCCAAAGCGTAGACCACGCAAAGCATCGGCGAGGCGAGATAGTTCGCCTTCACCAGCGGATTGACGCGGCCCTCGAAGTTGCGGTTGCCGCTGAGCACGGCGGCGGCCACGAGATCGCCCTTGGTGACGGCATCGCCGATCGCTTCCGGCAGCGGGCCGGAATTGCCGATGCAGGTGGTGCAGCCATAGCCGACCAGATTGAAGCCGATCTTGTCGAGATACTTCTGCAGCCCGGATTTCTTCAGATAGTCGGTCACCACCTGCGAGCCGGGGGCGAGCGAGGTCTTCACCCAGGGCTTGCTGGTGAGGCCGAGCTCGACCGCCTTCTTGGCGACCAGGCCGGCGCCCAGCATGACGCTGGGATTGGAGGTGTTGGTGCAACTGGTGATCGCCGCGATCATCACGTCGCCATCGCCGACGGTGAATTTCTCGCCTTTGACCGACAGGCGCGATTCATTGCCCTTGCGGCCGAAGGTTTCGGTCAGCGCCTTGGTGAAGGCCTCTGCGGCCTGGCTCAGCGGCACGCGGTCCTGCGGACGTTTCGGACCGGCGAGCGACGGCTCGACCGTGCCGATATCCAGTTCCAGCGTATCGGTGAAGACGGGATCCACGGTCTTCTTGTCGCGCCACATGCCCTGGGCCTTGGCGTATTTCTCGACCAGCGCGATGCGGTCCGCCTTGCGGCCGGTCAGCTTGAGATAGCGCAGAGTCTCGGCATCGACCGGGAAGAAGCCGCAGGTCGCGCCATATTCCGGCGCCATATTGGCGATGGTGGCGCGGTCGGGCAGCGCCAGGTCTTCAAGGCCGGGACCGTAGAATTCGACGAACTTGTTGACGACACCCTTCTTGCGCAGCATCTGGGTGACGGTCAGCACGAGGTCGGTGGCCGTGGTGCCTTCCTTCAGCTTGCCGGTCAGCTTGAAGCCGACCACTTCGGGGATCAGCATGGAGATCGGCTGGCCGAGCATCGCGGCCTCGGCCTCGATGCCGCCGACACCCCAGCCGAGCACGGCGAGGGCATTGACCATGGTGGTATGGCTGTCGGTGCCGACCAGGGTATCGGGATAGGCGACGGTCTTGCCGCCGGTCTTCTTGCCCTTCACCGTGACGGTCGGTTCCTTCTTCGTCCAGACCACCTGGGCCAGATGTTCGATATTCACCTGGTGGCAGATGCCGGTTCCCGGCGGCACGACGCGGAAATTGTCGAAGCCTGTCTGGCCCCAGCGCAGGAAAGCATAGCGCTCGCCATTGCGTTCGTATTCCAGCTCGACATTCTTCTTGAAGGCGCCGGCGCCGGCGAAATAGTCGACCATCACCGAGTGGTCGATGACGAGATCGACCGGGGAGAGCGGATTGATCTTCTCCGGATCGCCGCCCATCTTGGTCATCGCGCCGCGCATCGCGGCAAGATCGACCACGGCGGGGACGCCGGTGAAGTCCTGCATCAGGACGCGGGCGGGGCGATAGGCGATCTCACGGTCGGAACGCTTGGCCTTCAGCCACTTCGCCATGGCCTTGACATCGTCCTTGGTGACGGTGCGGCCGTCTTCGTAGCGCAGCAGGTTTTCCAGCAGCACCTTCATCGAGAAGGGCAGGCGGCTGATATCGCCGAGGCCCGCCTTTTCGGCGGCTTTCAGGCTGAAATAGTCGTAGGACTTGGTCCCGACTTTCAGGGTCTTGCGGGCTTTGAAGCTGTTCAGGGCAGCGGTCACGAGGATTCTCCCGATCTGGCAATCAGTTTGGTACTATGCGACAGCTCGGTTTGCCTGGTCGAGGCGGTGGCGCGCCGGCTGTTCTTCATGTCGCGGCAGGGTTGCTGCCTCAATCGGAACGTCGCCGAAAGAGGCTTCTCCCACAACCGAATTTTCGGCGTGCCGCTTGTGAGTGACGGTCACAAGGCAGCGACCCGGATCTTGTTCGGCGAGCTGTATAACATGTTCGTGATGGCGCTTCGAGGGCATCGCGCGGGCGCCACGCGAAAAGTCAGCAGATTCAGGCCGAGGCTCGTTAACGCGACCCGGCCGGTCAGCCGGGGGACAGGCAGAAACACAATTTTGCCATCTTCTCGTCTTATTGAGAACACTGCGACGCACAAAGATGCGTTCAACAGAGATCATCCCCTCTGTTGTCTCGAGGTGACCGACCCACCTCTAAGTTTGCCCAGCCCCTCGTCCAGAGAGCTTCCGGCTTCATCGGACGAAGAATTGGGTAACGGTCGATTTCGATGTGCTGTGATACCCCCGAGCGGCACATCGTATCAGGGCCTTGGCGCCGCGATCCGAACCCCCATCCCCGAGGATCGCGGCGCCACCCACTTTTTCGGTCCCCCTTTTTCAGCTCCCCCGTCCTGGCGCCGTCCCCGCTTCCTATCGCTTTAGGCATGCCGTAAGGTGCGCCGCTGGTCGTAAGACCGGTCAGCCGAACATGGAATGGCAATCGGGGCGAGTACCGGGGACCAAAATGGCGTTATTCGAAGGTCGGGAGCTTGCCTGCCAGCGCGGCGAACGCCTGCTGTTCCAGAATCTCGATTTTGCCCTGGATGCCGGCTGTGTCCTGATCCTGGAAGGGGCCAATGGCAGCGGCAAATCCAGCCTGCTGCGCCTGGCCGCCGGCCTGTCGCGCCCCGCTGCCGGCGCGCTCTATTGGGACGGCCGACCGATCGAGCGGGAGGCCGAGGCCCACCACCGGCGCCTGATCTATCTCGGCCATGCCGACGGCCTGAAGGCCGGGCTCAGCGTGCGGGAAAATCTCGCTTTCTGGGCGGCGTTGACGGGCGATGCAGCCAAGGTTGACGCGGCGCTCGAGCTTTTCGATCTCCTGCTGCTCGCGGATCTGCCGGCCCGCTTCCTGTCCGCCGGCCAGCGTCGCCGCACGGCTCTGGCGCGTCTCGCATTGCAGGACATCCGCGCGCCGGCCCTGTGGCTGCTGGATGAACCGACCACCGCCTTGGACAAGGCCGGCCAGGCGCTGCTGCTCGGCCTGATCCGGGACCATCTCGCGGCCGGCGGCCTCGCGCTCCTCGCCAGCCACGACGCCCTTGCCGAGCTCGACGGCCAGCGCCTGCAGGTCGATGCGGCCCTGCCGGAAACGGCATGGATGCCGGGGGCGGCATGAGAGCGGCTTTTGCCCTGCTTGCCCGCGACCTTCGGCTCGGCCTCCGGCAAAGCATCGATGTCGTCATCGTGGTGCTGTTCTTCCTGGTGGCGGGCATTCTTTTTCCTTTCGCCATCGGCCCCGAACCCGCTCTGCTGGCGCAGATCGCCGGCGGTGTCGTCCTGGTGATGGCGGCCCTGGCCGCCTTGCTCTCGCTCGACCGGCTCTATCAGCCGGATTACGAGGATGGCAGCCTGGATGGCCTGGTCCTGGCGCCGCTGCCCTTGGAAGTGGTCGCGCTGATCAAGGCCCTGGCGCATTGGCTCAGCACCGGCCTGCCGTTGATCGTGGCGGCACCCCTGCTGGGGCTGATGCTGAACCTGCCGGGGACGGTCTATCTGCCGATGCTGGCGGCGCTTGGCCTGGCGACGCCGATCCTCAGCCTGCTAGGCGGATTGGGCGCCGCCTTGACCCTGGGGAGCCGGCGCGGCGGCGTGCTGCTCACCCTCATCATCCTGCCGCTTTATGTGCCGGTGCTGATTTTCGCGGTGGCGGCGATCGATGCCGCGCGCCTCGGTTTCGGCGGCCAGGAGAATTTCCTGCTCATCCTGCTGGCCATGGCGCTGGCATGCCTCGCCCTGACTCCCTGGGCGACCGCAGCGGCCTTGCGCCAGGCCGTCACCTGACGGTGTGGTGAGAGCTTGGATCGGGCGGCCTAACTTCGGGTTGATCGCCAGGATGACCGGGAAAAGCGGGAAAGGCCCGGATGGCCCCTTTTTCCAGTCCTAGTTTGCAATTTACTGTGATTTTATCCCTTGGATGGACCTGATTTGGTTGGCTTCGGCCCGGCCAGAAAATCGGCGAAACATAAGTATCATTTTGGATTTTTCGCAATTACGGGACTAAAAGCCCACCTAAGTGTGAGATTGAAAAAAATCCTCAGCTTATACACAGGCCCTTTGTTGCAACGCCGCAACAGTTGCGGGATTTTCAACACAGTCTCCATGCGTGGGTGAATTCCACATGGATTCAACCAATAGATTCATCTTATCTTGACACCCGCTTGGCGGGAAATCGCCAGGCAAGTGCATTCCATGGAACCGCATTTTTCTGACTGTCCCAGGGGGTTACTACCATGAATCGCCATTTTAAGTTGGCACTCCTCGGCTCCTGCTTGTTGGCCGTCGCGGCTTGCGCCGCGCCGAACCGCGAGCCGGATCTGACCACGATCCAAACCAATGTCGACAAGACGCGCGAAGGTGACTTCGGCCAGTTCCTCTACAACCTCGTTGAAGCCGAGAACAAGGCTCAGCAGGCTGAGGACATTAAGGCGAATATCGATTCCGCCGCGCCTTACCTCTACACCGACCTGCCGCTGCGCCAAAAGGGCGTGAAGCTGTCTGAGGAAGCTGTCGAGCATCGCCGCAAGGCCGAGGAAGCGTTCAACCGCATCCTCGATCCGATCCGTGCGCGTCTCGCCTACCTCGAATCGCTGCACGTGCCGCAGAGCGTCGGCCCGCAGAAGGTTTCGCTGTTCTTCGACACCGGCAGCAGCCGTATCCGCGCCGAAGACAAGCCGAAGCTGGAAGAGGCGGCCAACTTCCTCAGCCAGTACCCGATCGCCAATGTGGAGATCGATGGCTACACCGATACCCAGGGTTCGGCTGGCGCCAACAAGGAACTCGCCCGTCGTCGCGCTGCGGCGGTGGCCGAGGCCTTCCGCAAGCTCGGTGTGCCGCTCTCGGCCAACACCAAGATTGTCGCCGTCGGCGAACAGCCGGGTGCGCCGAACAACACCAAGGACCAGGCGAACCGTCGCGTGGACCTGCTGGTGCAGCCGCACGGCACCTACAACAAGGGTCAGTAACAACTGGTCCTTGCCGAACCGCCGGCGGTCCATGGCCCGCCCGGCGATCGGAAGAGTTGAGCAGGGCGCCCTTTGGGCGCCCTGTTTCTTTGTGGTGGGTTGCAGGCTACCGATACCGGCACACCCAATCGGGTGCGGGACCGTGGCGAGTTGCCGCGCCGGCTTCGGCCATTTGCCGGCTGGCATCCAGGGGCGCCGGCCTATATAACTCCGCCCCATGCATCGTTTCGCCAATCCGGGACGCTTTTTGCGGCTGACCGACCGCCTGCAACCCTGGCTGATCGCCGCCACCGTGATCGCGTTCGCCGCAGGTCTCTATTACGCATTGTTCCATTCCCCGGCTGACTATCAGCAGGGGGAAACGGTGCGGATCATGTATATCCATGTGCCGGCCGCCTGGCTGGCGCTGTTCGCTTATTGCACCATCGCCGCCGCCAGCGCCTGCGCGCTGATCTGGCGTCATCCGCTGGCCGATGTCGCGGCCGAGGCGGCCTCGCCGCTGGGCGCCGGCTTCACCTTCATCGCCCTCGTCTCGGGCTCGCTCTGGGGCAAGCCGATGTGGGGCACCTATTGGGTCTGGGATGCGCGGCTGACCTCGTTCCTGCTGCTGTTCTTCCTCTATCTCGGGCACATGGCCCTCGCGCAGGCTTTCGATGACCGGCAGCGCGGCCGCCGTGCCGCCGCCATCCTGGCTTTGGTCGGGGCGATCAATGTCCCGATCATCAAATACTCGGTCGATTGGTGGAACACCCTGCACCAGCCGGCCAGCGTTCTCAGGATGGGCGGCCCCAGCATCGATCCCAGCATGCTGATCCCGCTGCTCCTGATGGCGCTCGCCTTCCAGCTTTTCTTCTTCGCGGCATTGATCGCCCGGATGAAAGCGGAACTCCTCTCCGCGCGCCTGCGCACGATCACCTTCAACCGCCTGCGCGCCGGCACCGCCGGCCGGCCCGGCTAAAGCCCGCGCGAGGCCGAGACATGGATCAGCTTTCTACCTTCCTCGCCATGGGTGGCTATGCCGCCTTCGTCTGGCCGGCCTATGGCATCGCCGCCGCCGTGCTGATCTTCTTCGCCCTCGATAGCTGGCGCCGGGTGCGGAGTGCCGCCGCCGCCTTGCGGCGCCTCGAAGGCCCTGGCGCCGGCGACCAGATGCGCAAGGATCGGATGCCGGCCCAGCGGAACGAGGCCGCGCGATGACCCGCAAGACGCGCCGCCTCTATCTGATCGTCGTGAGCTTGGCGCTGCTGGGCGTGGCGGCGGCGTTGGTCCTCAACGCGCTCTCCGACAAGATCGTCTTCTTCTTCAGCCCGACCCAGGTCGCCGATCACCGGCCGGCCGCCGGCCAGGTGGTGCGGCTCGGCGGGTTGGTCGAGGCGGGCAGCGTCCATAAGCTGGACGATGCCGGCACCATCTCTTTCAAGGTGACCGATCTCAACAAGACCGTCGATGTCAGCTATCGCGGCATCCTGCCGGATCTTTTCCGCGAAGGTCAGGGCGTGGTGGTGCAGGGCGCCTTCGATCCCGCCGGCCAGTTCGTCGCCCGCGACGTGCTCGCCAAGCATGACGAGAAATACATGCCGCCGGAAGTCGCCAAGGCGCTGAAGGCATCCGGCCGCTGGCAGGAAGGTGCCAGTCAAACTGGAGCGGGCCAAACTGGAGCGGGCCAAACTGGAGCAGGCCAGGCGGCCAATGCGGGGGGCGGAACAGCCGCCAGCGGAACGACCAGTGGAACAGGAAGTGCGACACCGTGATCACTGAACTCGGTCATTACGCGCTGGTGCTGGCGCTGGTGCTGGCTCTCGCTCAGGCGACCTTGCCGCTGATCGGCGCGCAACGCGGCCAGGCTGCCTGGATGGCCCTGGCGCGGCCGACGGCGCTCGGCCAGTTCGCGCTGCTCGGCTTTTCCTTCCTGGCGCTGATCCATGCCTATGTGACCTCGGACTTCTCGGTCGCGGCGGTCTATCAGAATTCGCATTCGGCCCAGCCACTGATCTACCGGATCGCCGGCGCCTGGGGCAATCACGAGGGCTCGCTGCTGCTCTGGGTGCTGATCCTGGCGCTGTTCGGCGCCCTGGTCGCCCTCTTCGGCGACAATCTGCCGCCGCGCCTCAAGGCCCGCGCGCTCAGCGTGCAGGCGATGATCAGCATCGGCTTCCTGCTCTTCATGCTGCTGACCTCCAATCCCTTCGCGCGCCTCAATCCGGCGCCGCTGGAGGGACGCGAGCTCAATCCGCTGCTGCAGGATCCCGGCCTCGCCACGCATCCGCCGATGCTCTATCTCGGCTATGTCGGCCTTTCCATGGCCTTCTCCTTCGCCATCGCCGCCTTGATCGAGGGCAAGGTCGATGCCGCCTGGGCGCGCTGGGTGCGGCCCTGGACGCTGCTGGCCTGGACGGCGCTGACCGCCGGCATCGTGCTCGGCAGCCATTGGGCCTATTACGAGCTGGGCTGGGGCGGCTGGTGGTTCTGGGACCCGGTGGAGAACGCCTCCTTCATGCCCTGGCTGATCGCCACCGCCTTGCTGCATTCGGCGATCGTCGTCGAGAAGCGCGACGCGCTGAAGGCCTGGACCATCCTGCTCGCCATCCTCGGCTTCGCCTTCAGCATGCTCGGTACCTTCCTGGTGCGCTCCGGCGTCATCACCTCGGTGCATGCCTTCGCCCAGGATCCCGCGCGCGGCCTTTTCATCCTGGCCCTGCTGGCGATCGCCATCGGCGGTTCCTTCACGCTCTTCGCCTGGCGCGCGCCCGTTCTCAAGGCGGGCGGCATCTTTGCGCCGATCAGCCGCGAAGGGGCGATGGTGATCAACAATCTGCTGCTGGCCACGGCCACGGCCACGGTGCTGCTCGGCACGCTCTATCCGCTGATCCTCAGCGTCATGGGCGGCGGCACGGTCTCGGTCGGCGTGCCTTATTACAATGCGACCTTCGTGCCGCTGACGATACCGCTCATTTTCCTCACCGCCTTCGGGCCGTTCCTGGGGTGGAAGCGCGGCGATCTCGCGGCGGCAGCCCAGCGCCTCTCGGCCGCCTTCGCCGTTACCTTCCTCGTTGCCGCGCTGACCTGGTGGTGGAAGACCGATGGTCCGCTGCTGGCGGTGCTCGGCATCGCCCTCGGTGTCTGGCTGCTGGCCGGCACCTTCCTCGAATGGGCGGCGCGGGTGAAACTCTTCAGCGGCGATGTCGCCGCCAGTTGGGCGCGCGCCGCCAATCTGCCGCGTGCCGCCTATGGCATGACCCTGGCCCATGCCGGCCTCGCCATCGCCATCATCGGCATGACCGGCTCTTCCGCCTGGAAGACCGAGCATGTCCAGGTGATGCGGATCGGCGAAACCATCGCGGTCGGCGATCTCAATTACCGCCTGGACAACGTCCAGACCCTGCCGGTCGACAATTACATGGCCGAGCGCGCCACCTTCACGGTGCTGCGCGACGGCCAGCCGCTCACCGTGCTGCAGCCGGAGCGGCGGCAATATCTGGTGCAACCGATGCCGACCACGGAATCGGCGATCCGCAGCGGCTGGGACCGCGATCTTTATACCGTGATCGGCGAGCCCGACGGCAAGGGCGGCTGGACGGTGCGCATCTATCACGAGCCGCTGGTGTTGTGGATCTGGTGCGGCGGCGGCTTCATGGTACTGGGCGGCCTGGTGTCGCTGAGCGACCGGCGCTACCGGGTCGGCGCGCCCAACCGCGCCCTCGCGCCGGCGGCGCGGCCGGTCAAAGCTTGAGCGACGGCCCGAACCATGATCAAGGCCTGGGCCATGACCTCCCATCAATCCATGCGACAGCCGTGAAGGCCTGATTTCCGATGCGTCGTCTGCTCTTCCTGTTGCCGCTGGCGGTTCTCGCCGCGATCCTCGTTTTCTTCCTGCGCGGCCTCGATCCGGCGCGTGATCCCTCGGCCATCGTTTCGCCGCTGATCGGCAAGACCGTGCCCGCTTTCACCGCGCCGGCCCTGCTGGCCGATCATCCGGGCCTCAGCGACCAGGATCTCCTGGCCGGCGATCTCAAGGGCCAGGTGGTGGCGGTGAATTTCTTCGCCTCCTGGTGCCTGCCCTGCCGGGCCGAGCATCCGATGCTGAAGACGCTGGGCGCGGAGCTCAACATCCCCGTGCTCGGCATAGCCTATAAGGACAAGAACGACGCGGCGACGGCCTTCCTCGCCGAGCTCGGCAATCCCTATCAGCGGATCGGCACCGACGCGCCGGGCCGCATCGGCATCGATTTCGGCATCACCGGCGTGCCGGAGACCTTCATCGTCGACAAGCAGGGCGTGGTGCGTGACCGCATCGCCGGCCCGCTCAACCAACAGATCATCGACGAGGAGATCGCGCCGCTGGTGAAGGAGCTGCGGAAGTGACGCGGCTCGCCGGCGTCTTGGCCTGCCTCGCACTGGGGCTCCTCTTGTCTGGATCGGCGCTGGCGGTGCGGCCGGACGAGATGCTGGCCGATCCCGCTTTGGAAGCACGTGCCCGCGACATCTCGAAGGAAATCCGCTGCGTCGTCTGCCAAAGCGAGAATATCGACGATTCCGATGCCGATATCGCCCATGATCTCCGGGTACTGGTCCGCGAGCAATTGAAGGCCGGCAAGAGCGACGATCAGGTGCGCGCTTTCCTGGTGGCGCGCTATGGCGATTTCGTGCTGCTGCGCCCACCCTTCAAGATGAAGACCTGGGTGCTCTGGATCGGGCCCTTCGCTTTGCTGCTGATTGCTGCCGGTGGCGTCGCGCTGTTCTATCGCCGCCGTCCGGCGGTCGAGCTGGTGGCATTGAGTGCCGCCGAACGGGCGAAGCTCGACAATTTGCTGAAAGAGGATGATGCGGATCGCGATCCACGGGGGCTGCGCTCATGATCCTCTTCTGGCTTTGCGCCACGCTGCTGACCCTGGCCGCCGCTGCCGCGATCGCCTTTCCGCTGTTCGAGACGCGGCGGGCGAAAAGCGACACTGCCTACGCGCTCGATGTCTATCGCGACCAACTGGCCGAAGTGGAGCGCGATGCACAACGCGGCATCCTCAGCGACGACCAGGCCCGGTCGGCGCAGCTCGAGATCGAGCGGCGCATTCTCGCCCTGGACGACGTTCCTCTGGATAACAGGCCGGCTAGCAACAGGCTGGCCGCGCCGCAGGCCGAACAAGCTTCCGGCATGGGCAGTGCGAAGATGCCGGGCCGCCGATTGATTGCGGTCCTCGCGATCGCGTTGCCGTTGGGCGGCGCCGCGCTCTATCTTGGCCTCGGCCAGCCGCAACTGCCGGACCAGCCTTTCGCCGCGCGCGATGGATCGAACGCGCCTGCGACGCCGGAAATCCTTGCCCTGCGCCAGAAGCTGGCGGGCAGTCCCGGCGACAAGCAGGCCTGGCTCGAGCTCGGCCGCCGCTATCTCGGCGAGCGCCAGCCCCAGGCCGCCGCCGAGGCTTTCAACCGGGCGATCGCCTTGGGCCTGCCGGATGATGCGAGCTCGGCCGTGGCCTATGCCGATTACGGCCGCGCCTTGATCCTGATGCAGAACGGACAGGTATCGCCGGATGCGGAGAAGGTCTTCGCCAAGGTGCTGACCCTGGATCCAAGCGAACCGACGGCCCGCTTCTTCCTGGCGCTCGCCAAGGCGCAGCAGGGCGATCTCAACGCGGCGCTGACCGCCTGGGTGGCGCTGGAGCGGGATTCCCCGACGGATGCGCCCTGGCGCCAGTCGCTGGCGGAGAATATCGACAAGGCGGCCCGCGATCTCGGCAAGGACCCCGCCACCTTGCCCGGCCGCGAGCCGGGGCATGGCGCGGCGAATCAGGCCGCTTCCAATATGGCAACCGCCAATATGCCCAGTTCCAGCATAGCTGGCCCGAGCGGCGAAGACATGCAGGCCGCCGCGCAGATGTCGCCGCAGGACCGCGCCGCTTTCATCCAGAGCATGGTCGACCGCCTGGCGGATCGCTTGAAGCAAGAGCCGGGGGATCTCGACGGCTGGATGAAACTGGCCCGCGCCTATACGGTGCTGCAGCAGGTCCCCCAGGCGCAGCAGGCCTGGGCCAAGGCGGCGGCCCTGGCGCCCAGCCGTCTCGATGTGCAGCTCGATTATGCCGATGCGCTGATTACCGGGCGGGGCGACGACAACCTGCCACAGGCCTTCACCGAGACGGTAGCGCGGATCCGCAGCTTGGATGCAAAGAACCCGCTCGGCCTCTATTATGCCGGCTTGGTGGCCAAGGCCGCCGGCCGAACCGACGAAGCCCGCGAGCTCTGGGGCCGGGTCCTGGCCTTGTTGCCGGAAGGCTCGGGCCAGCGCGCCGCCTTGCAGCAGGAGATTGACGGGCTGGGCGGCAAGCCGTCAAACTAGCCCCGCGCGACGGCCGGGTCCTCGGTCTTGCGCCAATAAGAAGAATAAACCTCAGGAAACGCCACAGTAACGCTACACATGAGAAGGCCGAATCATGACCGCCGACGGTACCTTGCCGCAAACCGCCCATGACCGTTCCACGACCGCCCCGCGCGTGCCCGACCTGCCATTGCCGCAGGGACCGGTCCTGTCGCTGCCGGCCTGGGCCTATTGCGATAAAAGCGTCTATGAGGCGGAGCGCAAGGCGATCTTCTTCAAGGAATGGCAGTTCATCGGCTGCGAGGGCGACCTGCCGCAGCCCGGTGATTACCTGGCGACCGAGATCACCGGCTGGCGCATCTTCGTGCTGCGCGCGCGCGACGGGTCCTTGCGCGCCTTCTACAACATGTGCGCGCACCGCGCGGCGCAATTGCTGGAACCCGGCAAGGGCCATTGCGACATCCTGCGCTGCCCCTATCACGGCTGGGTCTTCGATGCCGAGGGGAAGCTGAAGGCAACGCCGCATTTCGGCGATGCCGATTGGTTCGACAAGAAGGATTTCCCGCTGACGCCGATCAAGGTGGAAAGCTGGCGCGGCCTGGTCTTCGTCTGCCTCGATCCGGAAGCGCCGCCGCTCACCGAGACGCTGGGTGCGCTGCCGGAACTGCTGGCGCCCTATCCGATCGAGCGCTTCGCCAAGCTCGACGAGGCGCGTTTCGAGATGCGCTGCAACTGGAAGACCTATACCGATAATTTCGCCGAGGGCTACCACATCCCCGGCATCCATCCCGGCCTGATCAAAGCGATTGACTTCAACAAGTTCGAAACCACCTTCGCCGATCGCGTGGTGATCATGGAGGCGCCGCAGAAGGACGGCTCGATCTATGGCGGCATCTGGCTGTGGATCTGGCCGAACATGACGCTCTCGGTTTTCCAGGACGGGATGAACACCTCGCGCATCCTGCCACAGGACGAAGGCCGCACCGAGCTCATCTACAATTTCTATTTCGCCGATCTCTCGCCGGAGAAGCTGCCGGCCCATCGCCAGACCGTCGAGACCAATTGCGGCATCGTGCGCGAGGACTTCGGGATTTGTGAAATCTCCCAGGGCAATCTCGCCGCCGGCATCTATCAGCGCGGTCCCCTGAGCCCGCGCCATGAAGAGGGGCTGCGCTATTATCAGCATCGCGTGCGCCAGGCCCTGGAGACGGCAGGGGTCAGCGGCCTCTAGAGTGCATCGCCACAGCGATTCCATTTGTGAGCATCCGGCTCTAACTGCCCAGTGATCTCGCGTTGGATACAGGCCGGATCACGAAGCTGTGATCCGGCCGTCTCTTCGACGGTAATGCGCGAGGGAAGTGCGCTAAGTGGTTGAAACCATGTTCCGTGAGGATGGGGCCACGGCGGTCCTGCATTTCCCGCAAGACAGCCGCTGCAAAAGCGTGATGTCTGCCTCCTTGCGGTGTGATCGTGGGATGCCCAGCTCAAATAGCGTGACGATGCGAGATTCCCCTAGAGCACGTCCCAGGACTGCGATTATCCCCCTAATCGCGATTTCCCTTTTGCTGGCCGCCTGTTCGTCAGGCGGCCAGTCTTCCTCCCGATCCTCTGCTCAGGCAAACAATGCCGTCGCGACCATTCCCGCCGATGACCCGGCGCGGATCGATGTGACATGGCGCGATGCCCTGGCGGTGGCGGATGCCAGGCTGATCGATCCCGCCGGCACCGCTTACCCGGCGGCGAAGATCGAGCGTGACCGCACCTCCTATCGCAGCGACGAGGGTCTTCAGCCCAGTGTCGGGGCGGGTGTCGCCGGCGGGTCCGGCGGCTGGATGTCCAGCGGCGTCGGCATCGGCCTCAGCATTCCGCTGTTCTCCGGCGGCGGCGCGCAAGACGAGGTGACCGAGAGCCGTGTGACCTTCCGCCTGCCCGACCCGGCGGCCTATCGCGCTTCCTGGCAGCGCTGGAAAATCCATCTCGATCTCGCCGGAGACGGCACCGGCAGATCGATCGACCTGCCAGCGCCGGCGCCACCGAAAGAATGATCTCGCTTAGTTCGACGAATCTCCGCTATGCGGATAGCGCGGCAGGCCATCGTCGAGCGCGATCCAGGGCAGGGCTTCGGCGTAATGCACATGGAATTGCGGCGCGACCTCCGCCGGGTCTTCGAGGCTGGCGGCATAGAAATGGATCTCGTCCGGATAGCGGTCGCTGTCATAGGCCATCGGCGTGCCGCAATTGGCGCAGAACAACCGCCGGACACCGGGCGATGAGTGATAGACGCTTGGCTGTTTGCCGGTGAAGCGATAGGCCTGACGCGGCACGCCGAACCAGGTGGTGAAGGGCGAGGAGGTATTGCGGCGGCAACTCTCGCAATGGCAATGGCCGCACCAGTTCTCCGGGCCGCTATACTCGAATCTCACCTCGCCGCACAGGCAGCGGCCTCTTCTGACCGTCATCGCATCGCTCCCGCTCGTGTTCCCGAGGCTGTCTTTACGGGAGACGATAGGACGCTACAGCTCGACTGTCAGCCCGTCACATCAACCGGCCACGGGGATCGATGTGCGCAGCGCGATGGTGAAGCAGCCTGTCGCCAGGAGCGCCCCCACCGTCCGCACGTGATTCCACATCGTCCAGTTTCCGAGATAATCGCGCCAATACGCGGCACCGGTGGTGCTGGTTGGATCGATCGTGGCGAGGGCATCGTTCATCGGCACGTTGCAGATCATGGTCACCAGCAGGCTGCCGACGAGATAGAGCGCGCAGCCGGCGAAAAGATAGATCGCGCCAGGCTCATGGCGCGCAAGGAACGCGATGACGGCCACCAGGATGCACAGCACGGCCGTGCCGAGGAAAAGGCCGAGGAACAGCGGATTGATCACCACGACATTGATGGATTGCATGGCGGCGATGCCTTGTTCCGCCGGCAGGCGGCCGAGCGCCCCCATCACGAAGGTCGAGAAGGCGAAGAAGACTCCCGCCACCAGGCCGCAGCCCAGTGCCGAGATGAAAGTGGTCGCGACAAGAAAGCTGCTCATGGCGGTGTCTTTCCTCATGATCTGCATCCGGGTTGTTCGATCGTGCATGGCTGTGTCAGGGGGCCTTGTCCGCTGCCTGGTCGAGATAGGCGATGAGATCGGCGCGATCGCGGGCATCGGGCAGGCCGTCGAAGGGCATGCGGTTGCCGGGCACCACGGCCTGGGGATCGGCGAGATATTTGTCCAGGGTCGCGTCGTCCCAGGTGAGGCCGGCCTGGGCCATCGCGTCGGAGTAATCGAAATCCGCCACCGAGCCGGCGCGGCGGCCGATCAGGCCGTGCAGGGAGGGCCCATATTTGTTGGTGCCGGCCGCCAGCGAATGACATTCCCCGCAAATGGCGAAGACGCGTTGCCCCCTTACCGGATCACCCCTTACCGGATCGCCCTGAATCGCGGCACTCCCGGCAGCCGTGGCCGGCTGGCCCGTGGCGGCCAAAGCGAGGAGCACGACCAGGGGCAGGAGGGGACGACTGAGGTTGGAGGTCTTGGCTGCTTCCGCTCTTACGCCTTGTTTCTCAAGGGAAAACATGATCGGTATCGCCTCCCAATAAAATATGAGGATCACTCACATTGAAAATGTGATAAACCCTCGTATTATGAAAGGCAAGCCCAAAGATCGCTGTTGCGGTCGATTGTCGATCACCTGTGATGAAAGGAAGGAATGTGAGCCGCGCCGAGACCGCCTTGTCGCAGTCCACCGCCTTGTCGCAGTCCCGTGAGCAGCAGATGCCCGAGCTCCCGGCCCAGCCGCCGCGCCGCACGCCGACGCAACAGCGCAGCCGCGAACGGGTGGAGCGCATGCTGGCGGTGGCGACGGCGCTGATCGCCGAACAGGGCAGCGACGCCATGCGGATGAGCGAGGTGGCGGAGAAAGCCGGTGTGTCGATCGGCTCGCTGTATCAGTACTTTCCCGACAAGGGCGCGATCATCCGCATGCTTGCCGAGCGCTATAACGCCCAGGGCCGCGCCTGCGTGCAGGCTGAGTTCGCGGATGTGCGCGATATGGAGGGACTGAAGGCTGCGCTGGCGCGGGTGGTCGATGGCTATTACGCGATGTTTCTCGCCGAGCCGGTGATGCGTGACATCTGGTCCGGCACCCAGGCCGACAAGGCGCTGCAGGACATGGATGCGGCGGATGCCCGGGCCCATGGCGCGATGCTGGCCGAGGTGCTGACACGATTGCGGCCGGCGGCCGATGGCGGTGAAACGGGGACCGCTGCTTTCCTGATGATGCAACTGATCGCCGCCACCGTGCGGCTGGCGATTACCGTCGAACACGATGAAGCGGAAGCGCTGCTCGCGACCTTCAAGCGGATGATGCTGCGGGCCGATCTGTTGGCCATGTAACCGCAACGATCGCCTGCCCTGCCGCTGGCTTTATGATCAGTGGGCTGTTACCGGGCCGCGCGCAGGCCGATACTCACGGCTATCGCCCGATCAGCTCGCCTTTTAATTGCTCGTCAATAGGCCGCGCAGGCGATAAAGCTCTTCCAGCGCGGCGCGCGGGGTGAGTTCGTCCGGATTGATCGTGGCCAAGGCTGTCTCCACCGCGCTGGGCTCGGCAACACCGACCGGCGCCTGGGCGACGGCGATATTGAAGAGCGGCAGGTCGTCGGCGAGGCGAGTGAGGGCGCTGGCTTGCTCGCCCTTCTCCAAAGTCGCCAGCACCTGCTCCGCGCGGCTGACGGCGGCGGCGGGCAGGCCGGCCAGCTTGGCGACATGGATGCCGTAGGACCGGTCGGCGGCGCCCGGTCCGATCTCATGCAGGAACTTCACTTCGCCCTGCCATTCCATCACCTTCATGGTGTGCGGCTTCAAGGCCGGCAAGCGCGCACTGAGGCTGGTCAGTTCGTGATAATGCGTGGCGAAGAGCGCGCGGCAGCCATTGACCTCATGCAGATGCTCAAGGCAGGCCCAGGCGATGGAGAGGCCGTCGAAGGTCGCGGTGCCACGGCCGATCTCGTCCAGGATGACCAGCGCGCGGGCGCCGGCCTGATTAAGGATCGCCGCCGTTTCCACCATCTCCACCATGAAGGTGGAGCGGCCGCGGGCGAGATCGTCGGCGGCGCCCACCCGGCTGAACAGGCGGTCGACGATGCCGATCTTCGCCGTCTTCGCCGGCACGAAGCTGCCGATCTGGGCGAGGATGGCGATCAGCGCATTCTGCCGCAGATAGGTCGATTTACCGGCCATGTTGGGGCCGGTGATCAGCCAGAGGCGCCGATCGGATGCGAGATCGCAATCATTGCCGACGAAGCTGCCGGCCTGGCTGCGGCGCAAGGCGGCCTCGACCACCGGATGGCGGCCGGCATCGATATGGAAGTCGCGGCTCTCATCGACATGAGGCCGGACCCAATCCTCGGCCTCGGCGAGATCGGCCAGCGAGGTCAGCACATCGATCTCGGCCAATGCGGCGGCGGCTTGCGAGACCGCAGCGGCCTGGGCCAGCACCTCGCCGCAGAGATCGGCGAAGAGATTGAGCTCGATCGCCAGCGCCTTATCGGCCGCCTGATTGATCTTCTGCTCCAGCTCCGACAGCTCGACGGTCGTGAAGCGGGTGGCATTGGCGGTGGTCTGGCGATGGATGAAAGTCGTATCGGCCCGCACCTTGTCGGCCTGCGCCGTGGTCGCCTCGACGAAATAGCCGAGCACGTTGTTGTGCTTGATCTTCAGCGAGCTGACGCCGACGGCATTCTTATAGCGCGCCTCCAGGCCGAGGATGTGCTGCCGCGAATCGTCACGCAGCAGACGTAGCTGGTCGAGATCCTCGACATAGCCCTTGGCGATGAAGCCGCCGTCGCGCGCCAGCAGCGGCAAATCCTCACCGAGCGCCCGGGCCAAGCGGTCGATCAGCGCCGCATGGTGGCCGAGCCCGGCCACCGCCTGGCGCAGCAGAGCCGGAACCTGTGCTGCCTTGTCGAACAAAGCCCGCAGGCCGCTGGCGGCGGCGAGGCCGTCGCGGATGGCGGCGAGGTCGCGCGGTCCACCGCGCTCCAGGCTGAGGCGGGATAGAGCGCGTTCGAGATCCGGCACCCGGCGCAGGGTATCGCGCAGATCGCCGCGCAGGGTCGAGGCCTCGAGAAGATGCTGCACGGCCTCCTGCCGCGCCGTGATGGTCGCGGCATCGGTCAGGGGAGCGGCCAGCCAGTCATTCAGCAGCCGGGCGCCGGCACCCGTCACGCTGCGATCGATGGTGGCGAGCAGGCTGCCCTGGCGTTCGCCGGAGAGATTGCGGGTCAGTTCCAGATTGCGCCTTGTGGCGGCGTCGATCTCCATCACCGCGCCCTGGCCGATCTGCGCCAGGGTGGAGAGGCGGGGCATCTTGCCCTGCTGGGTCAGCTCGACATAGGTGAGGATCGCGCCGGCGGCGGCGATCTCGGCGCGGCCGAAACTGCCGAAGGCATCCAGCGCCGCCACCTGATGAAACTGCTGCAGCCGCAGCCGCGCGTTCTCGCTGTCGAAGCGGGCGCTGGGCAAGGGCGAGAGGCGGCTTTTCCATTCGCCGAATAAGTCGAAGAGGTCGGGCTGGGCGAGCAGGCGCTCTGGCACCAGGATCTCGGTCGGGTCGAGCCGGGCCAGCGCCGCGCCCAAACTGGCGCGGCCCAGGGGCTGGCAGCGGAACAGGCCGGTCGAGATATCAACCCAGGCGAGGGCGAAACCACCGCCGACTTCCGCCAGTGCCGCGAGATAGTTGTGGCTGCGCGCCTCCAGCAGGCCATCCTCGGTCAGGGTACCCGGCGTCACCACGCGGATGACGTCGCGTTTCACCACCGATTTCGAGCCGCGCTTCTTCGCTTCGGCCGGGTCCTCCACCTGCTCGCAAACGGCGACCTTGAAGCCGGCCCGGATCAGCCGGTTGAGATAGCCCTCGGCGGCATGGACGGGCACGCCGCACATCTGGATATTTTCGCCGTCATGCTTGCCGCGTTTGGTCAGCACGATGTCGAGGGCGGCGGCGGCTTTCACCGCGTCGTCGAAGAAGAGCTCGTAGAAATCCCCCATACGGTAGAATAGCAGGCTGTCCGGATGGGCGCTTTTCACACCGAGATATTGCGCCATCAAGGGCGTCACATCCCGGCCGGCAGAATCTCGCGAGGCAGAGTCTCGCGAGGCAGTGTCGCGGGAAGCGGCTTCCTTGTCTGCCGTGGCGCGGGGGGCATCCTTGGCGGCGGCACCGGCATCGCTCTCGGCAGTTTCCGCGCCGGCCGACTCGTTCTGGGTCAGATCGTCCTGCATAGGCCCGATCTAACATCCGGGGGACGCTCTGGCCACCATTTCCTGAAACGCAAATTCCGGGACTGTTCCGCGCGTATCACGCGACTTTCCAAGCGGTGTGAAACATGCCACGTTAAGCGCTTGGTAACGGAGAAAACTGCCCCACCATGACCCCCAAAAAGCCGACCATCACCGAAGAAGATGCCCTGCTCTTCCATATGCAGGGCGGCCGCCCCGGCAAGATCGAGATCGTTGCCACCAAGCCCCTGACCACCCAGCGGGACCTGTCGCTGGCCTATTCGCCCGGCGTGGCCTGGCCATGTCTGCGGATCGAGAAGGAGCCGGCGACCGCCTATGACTATACC
>CAYOQR010000010.1:0-116736 GCA_964406155.1 uncultured Rhodospirillaceae bacterium
CCGGGAAGGCGGCGACGATCAGCACGTTGGTGCACAGCGCCGTCCAGGTGAAGACCGGCATACGCATCATGGTCATACCCGGCGCGCGCAATTTGACGATGGTGGCGATCAGGTTGATGCCCGATAAGAGCGTTCCCACGCCCGCCACCTGCAACCCCCAGATATAGTAGTCCACGCCGACATCGGGACTGTAGGCGATCCCTGAAAGTGGCGGATAAGCGAGCCATCCGGTCTTCGCGAATTCGCCGACGAAGAGCGAGAGCATGGTGATCATCGCGCCGCCCACCGTCATCCAGAAACTGAAATTGTTGAGGAACGGAAAGGCGACGTCACGCGCGCCGATCTGCAGCGGCACGACGAAATTCATGAAACCGGTGACGAAGGGCATCGCCACGAAAAAGATCATGATGACGCCATGCGCCGTGAAGATCTGGTCGTAGTGATGGGCCGGCAGATAGCCTTGGGAATCGCCGAAGGCGATGGCCTGCTGTGCCCGCATCATGATGGCGTCGGAGAAGCCGCGCAGCAGCATGACCAAAGCGAGGACGATATACATGACGCCGATGCGCTTATGATCGACACTGGTGAACCAGTCGCGCCACAGATATCCCCAGAGACGGAAATATGTCAGCGCACCGAGCAGCGCGACGCCGCCCACCGCCACCGCGGCGAAGGTTCCGACCAGGATCGGCTCGTGATAGGGGATGGCATCCAGGGTGAACCGGCCGAAGATCGGGCTTGTCGCAACCGTTTCAGAAGACATGAGGGGGACGCTCGCGCAGAAGGTTGCAAATCACCGGATCAGCGACCGGCCGTCGCTGTGGCAGATGGGGCGTGTGTGGCGGTACCGGTCTCAGCGACCGCATATCGCGCTCTCCGGCGTGGCCGTGCCGGCCTGCCGCGGTCGGTAGCACGACGCGAAGCGATAGAGGTCGGAGACCGGCGTCTGTTCGGCCCGTGCCTGCTTGTCTTGCGATGGAGAGCAGATGCCGTAGGTGCCCTCCTTGTCGAGGCTGCTCTGCTTCTCCGTTCCGCCTTTCGCGTCGATCTTCATCATCTCGCTCATGCACATCTTGCCGGGTTCGACACACATGTTGAGAATGGCCAGATAGAGATCGTTGTTTACCGCGCCGTAATAGCGGACGGGCACATTCTCGCTCGGCTTCTCGAGCTCGAGATAGGTGGCTCTGTCGAGAGCCCCCGCGCTGGATGCCTTCGCCTGCGCGATCCACTGATCGAAGCCGGCCGAGTCGAGGCCATGGAAGCGGAAGCGCATGCCGGAAAATCCGGCGCCGCTATAGTTGGCTGAAATCCCTTCATAGTTGCCGGGTGCATTGATCACCGCGTGCAGCCGCGTCTCCATGCCCGGCATGGCATAGATCTGGCCGGCCAGGGCCGGGATATAGAAGGAGTTCATCACGCTCGAGGCCGTGATCCTGAAGTCGATGGGCCGGTCGACCGGTGCGGCCATTTCGTTAATGCTTGCCACGCCGTATTGCGGATAAAGGAAGAGCCATTTCCAGTCGAGTGCGACGACCTGCACCTCCAGGGGTTTGATATCCTTGGGCAGGGGAGCGTCGGCGGCGATGCGTTGAAGCGGTCGATAGGGATCGAGCAGATGCGTGCCGGTCCAGGTCACGGCGCCGAGGACGATGATGATCAGCAGGGGTGCGGCCCAGATCACCAGTTCGAGCTGGGTGGAGTGATCCCAATCCGGTTCGTAGCGTGCCTTGTCATTGGAGTGGCGATAGCGCCAGGCGAACAGCACGGTCAGCACCATGACAGGCACGATGATGACCAGCATCAGCACAACAGAGAAGATCAGCAGGTCACGCTGCTGGGCGGCGACGTCGCCGGAGGGGGCGAGCACCACCGCATTGCAGCCGGCAAGCAGAGCAAGGAGAGGCACGATCGCCGCGAAACGCGCGCATGCGGGTAACCAAAAAGGGGCTTTAAACACCATTTGACGGGCACTCAGGGGAAGGGTCGCATGTCGGGTCGAAATGCCTCCGAATTACGCTTCCGAATTCCAGGCTGCCTATTGGATAATGCGGGGGATGATAATATCATCACGGGAGCGGTACAAGACGTCCCCCAGGCGATCCCGGTCCTGCGCGGCTTTGCCGCATGGCAAAAGGGAAGGGTGTGATCTGACAATGGAACGCATGACGACCTTCCCACAACCGGGTGCTGGCCAGCCAGGTGCCCATCATCCCACGATCGCGCCGGGCGAAATTGCCATTGGTGTGGTCATCGGTCGCACGTCGGAATATTTCGACTTCTTCGTTTACGCTATCGCCTCGGTCCTGGTTTTTCCTAAGCTGGCGTTTCCGCAGTTCGATCCCTTGATCGGCATGCTGTGTTCCTTCGCCATCTTCGCGCTCGCCTTCATCGCCCGTCCGCTGGGCTCCGCCGTATTCACGCTGTTCGATCGGCGTTACGGGCGTGAGATCAAGTTAACCATCGCTCTTTTCCTTCTCGGCGGATCGACGGCGGCGATTGCTTTCCTACCGCATCATGATGTCATCGGCTCATGGGCGGGCATCCTGCTGGCGCTCTTGCGCATCGGCCAGGGTCTGGCGCTCGGCGGCAGTTGGGACGGTTTGCCGTCGCTCCTGAACCTGAATGCGCCGGAGGGCAAGCGCGGCTGGTATGCGATGATCCCCCAGCTTGGTGCGCCCCTCGGCCTGATCGTCGCCAGCGGCCTGTTCGCCTTCTTTTATTCGACACTGAATTCGGCCGACTTCCTCGACTGGGGTTGGCGCTATCCCTTCTTCGTTGCTTTCGCCATCAATGTGGTGGCGCTGTTCTCGCGCCTGCGCATCGTCGCCACACCGGAATATGCCGAGCTGTTCCAGAGCCAGGAATTACAGCCCACACCGATTGTCGAAACCGTGCGGATGGAAGGGAGCAACATCATCATCGGCTCCTTCGCGCCGCTGGCGAGTTTTGCCCTGTTCCATATGGTCACGGTGTTTCCGCTGGCCTGGGTCGTGCTGGAGACCCAGGAGAGCCCGGTGCAGTTTCTCGTTATCGAGATCTTCAGCGCCATCTTCGGTTTCATGGCGATCCTGATCTCCGGTCCGATCGCCGACCGCTTCGGCCGGCGCAATCTCATCGCCGTCTGCGCCATGGGGATCGCCATCTATTCCGGCTATGCCCCACAATTGCTGAATGGCGGCCAGATCGGCGAACTGGTCTATATGGTCGGCGGCTTCATCCTGCTCGGCCTGACCTTCGGCCAGGTTTCGGGCGTGGTGAATTCGAATTTTCCGATCCAATACCGCTATACCGGCGCGGCCTTGACATCGGATCTCGCCTGGCTGTTCGGCGCTGGCTTTGCCCCCTTCGTCGCTCTGGCCCTCGCGGCCGGGTTTGGCTTGTCGTCCTCCGGCGTCTATCTGCTCTCCGGCGCGATCTGCACCTTGGCCGCGCTGTGGATCAACCTGGAAAGCATCCGCCGGGGCTCGCGCGATTTCCGGGATTGACGCGATCGTGCATCGGCCAGACGCAATAGCAGCCTCCGGCTCTTCTCAACATTCAGCATCATCAGCATCAGGTGACGTTCAGGGCCTGTTCGATATCGGCCAGAAGGTCGGCGGGATCCTCGATGCCGACCGACAGGCGGACCGTGCTTTCGGTGATGCCGAGTTCCTCGCGTTCCGCCGGGGCGATGCCGGAATGCGTCGTCGAGGCGGGATGACAAACCAGCGATTCCGTGCCGCCCAGGCTGACCGCCAGCTTGATCAGTTGGAAGCGGTTGAGGATGCGGAAGGTGAGCGCGCGGTCGCCCTTGACGTTGAAGGAGAAGGTCGAGCCGGCACTCTTGCATTGCCGGGCGAAGAGCTTGCCTTCGTCTGACTCGGGCGGCAGGAAGCCCAGATAGTTCACATGCTCGACCAGCGGGTGATCCTTGAGATAGTCGGCGATCAGCCGGGCCGTCTGATTGGCCCGTTCCATGCGCAGGCTCAAGGTTTCCAGCGAGCGCCCGATCAGCCAGGCGCTGTGGGGGTCGAGCTGGGTGCCGAGCAATCCCCGCATCTTCCGGACCGTCATGACGAGATCGTCGCGTCCGGCCACGGCGCCCGCCACCAGATCGCTATGGCCGGCCATGTATTTGGTGACCGAGTAGGCGACGAGATCGGCGCCGAACTTGATCGCCGGCTGATAGATCGGCCCGAGGAAGGTGTTGTCCACCACGAGGACCGGTTTGTGCCCGTCCCGAAGGCCGTGCTGCGTGCATTGACCGGCGACCAGGCTGATATCGATCAGCGTATTGGTCGGATTGGCCGGTGTTTCAACCAGGACCATGCCGAGCGGCCCATGGCGCGAGGCTTCGTTCAGGGCTTCGGTGATGCCGTTGATGCTCATGCCGTCGGTCATCGGTACCACATGAATGCCGAGATTCGGGATCAGCGAGGCGAACATCGACGACGTTCCGCCATAGATCGGCTTGCTCATGACGACCGACATGCCGGGCCGCAGAAAGGCGAGGGCGACGGTGCCGATCGCCGACATGCCGCTGGAAAAGACCAGGGCATCGTCGGCGCCGTCGAGCAGCGCGATACGATCCTCCAGCATCTCCAGATTGGGATTGTTGAAACGGGAATAGACGAGACCCGAGGCCTCGTCGTCATTCGGCCGCACCCGGCCGGACGTGATGTCGAAAAAGCGGGCGCCGTCCTCGGCCGTGGCGAAGACGAAGGTCGAGCTGAGGAACAATGGCGGCTTGACCGCCCCTTCGGAGAGCTTCGGGTCATAGCCGTAGCTCATCATCAGGGTTTGCGGGCTCAGTTGATGCGGGCCGATCTGACGCTTGTGGTAGAGCTGCTTCCGTTTCATGGCGCACTCCTCGCGGTCAATATCGATTGCACGATTATATACCAAAGAGAGCGGAATATCCCGTGCCTCTCGCGGCGGTAAATACCGATCGCACCATCATATACCAAAGAGACATCTACCAAAGAGAGCGGGATATTCCGTGGCTCCCGTGGCCGTCTGCTTCAGCGTCCGGCCTGAATCAGACCGCGCAGTTTGCGTACCGCGCTGTCGGGTGTCGTCAGAACCGGCCGACCCTCGACTGGCCGGATCGCCGCCCCGGCACGCGCCAGTGAGAACTGACCGAGAATCAGGACATCGCAATGGCGCATGTCTTCTGCCACGGCGGCAACCAACGTGTCATGCCGGGCACCGTCACCGGATTGTAACGCTGACAGTGCGCCGTCGACGATGCGGGCATCAAGATCGATCTCAACTTCCTGATCGCGCGCCATCTCCCGCAACTCGGCGGTCAAGGCGGGCAGGGAGGGTGGAAAGGTCACGAGCAGCCCGATCCGGGGGCCCAATCCAAGGGCTTCCTCGAAGGCCGCTTCATTGGGGCGCAACATAGGGATCGGCGAGATGCGTTTCACCGCGTCGATCGCTGGCTGGAAGGCGGAACAGGTGAAGAGAATCCCGCTGGTTCGGCCGCCGGTGCCGGTTGCTTCCGTTGCGTAAGCCGCCAAGGTGCGGAACCGTGCCTTGATGGAATCGGTCAATTGGCCGGCAGTGGCGAGATCGCTGGAAAGCGAGGTGTCGAGCAGATCGAAACAGGTCGCCTCGGGCCAATGGGCGGCGAAGGCCCGATGGATCGGTGCGACCGATTCCGCCAGCGCATGGATCAGCATGATGCGGGATGTCGGCACAGCGGTGCTCTTTTTCTCCATGCCTTATCTCTCTGGTTCTCTGTATTGAGCCGAAAGTTGCAGGATCGCCATCAGGCGTCGGTCGCGTTCCGCCTCCAATTCCGCCACCGATCGTCCGGCGGCCTCGGCGGCGATGCCCTCGATCAGTTTCCGGCGAATCTCCGGCGTGAGGCTGGGCGTGCCCAATGTCTGCCAGCGGCGTTCCTGGCTCGGGCCCAAATGCTCGAGATAATGCTCGATCCCACCGCTGCCGCCGCCGAGATGATAGGCCATATGCGCGCCGACCACCGACCAGCGCAATCCCGGCCCATGGACCAGGGCGCGGTCGATATCGGCGACATCGGCGATATCCTCCGCGACGATGTTGATGGCTTCGCGCCAGAGCGCGGAGGCGAGGCGATTGGCGATATGGCCGGCGGCCTCCCGCTTCAGCCGGACCGGCTCCCGGCCAAGGGTGCGGTAGAATTCCGCCGCCCGGTCGAGCAAGGCGGTGCTGGGCGCATAGAGCTCGACCAGGGGCATGAGATGCGGCGGGTTGAAGGGGTGAGCCAGCAGAAAGCGCTCGGGCCGTTGCAGGTGCCGGGCGAGATCCGACCAGAGCAGCGACGAGGTGCTGCTGGCGATGACCGCTTCCGGCGGCGCGGCATGTTCGATCGCGCGGTAGAGCTCGGTCTTGAGCGGGGTCGATTCCGGGGCATTCTCCTGGACCCAGGTGGCGGTGCCGACGGCCTCTTCCAGCGACCCGGCGATCCGCACGGCACCGCCTCGGACGGGGCCGAGCTGCGCAAGCTGTTGCGTGGCCTTGGCGACGCGGGCGTTGAAATTGTCGCGGGTACCCTGGTCGGGGTCCCAGGCGATAACCGGATGGCCGCCGCATTCGGCGAAGAGCGCCGCCCAGCTCGCACCGATCAGGCCGCACCCGATCACCGCCACGGTTTGATTTACAGGCATTGTCATCTCACCGATCCTCGATCACCGTCGATAGACATCTTGTCCATGTCATGGCGCAGTGTAGCGGGATTGGCGACAGAGTGCGTGCATCAATTCCGATCTTCGTTCCAGAATGCCGGACTCTGGAGTTTCGCTATCGGGGGCCATTTTCTCGCCGCCACGCGGCTGGGCTCTTGCCGACTATTTTTGTAAACCTTCTCGTGAAATGGCTTTGATCGGAAAAACCGCAGCTCTTGGCAATGTCGGCAAGTGCGTCGTTGGTATTGGCAAGTCTCCTGGCCGCGAATTCGACCCGCCGGTGAATGATCCACTGCCGGGGTGAAAGGCCGGTCGATTTGTGAAAGGCGCGTGAAAAATGACCAGTAGACAGATTCACGGTAGCGGCCAATTCCGCAACGCTCCGATCGCGATCGATTTCGCCGTCGATCAGTTTGATGATCTTTTTTAGCTGCCAGGGCGTTAGGCCCTTCCCACTGATACCCATCACAGGATCACTTGAGAGAAGCGGGAAGTCCGCTGGAGTAGAGCCGGAAGCTCCTGGCTTTTCTGTCTGCTCGGATTCGCCGTGAGGGCGGCAATCAACCGCCACTTCCTTTTTCTGCAAGCCAGTCAAGAGTGAGCGGCCAATAACATGTGCTTCCACAAGCATGTGAAGCGACCGCAAAAAACTGCTGTCGAGCCTCCCATTACCGGCAACGAGGATCAAATTTTCCCCTAAGGCGGCAAGGAAAGGATCCTCGATGGTGTGGGCCGCGCCGAATCTAAGAATATGATGGAGAAAGATGCTTCGTTGCTCCGAAGCGATGTCGGCGTTCATATGAAGATTGACGAAGTAAGCGCGCTTTCTCCAGGCGACGGCATGCTGTTGATTGGGCGGTATGATGATAACCTGGCCGCGTTGTGCGGATGATTGTTGAAAATTTCCCGCAGTTGTTTGCCATTTGACGTCGAGATGCGTGTCGCCGAGCGGGATCGAGATCTGGATGTTCCGATGAGCATGAAGCGGGACGGTTCTCGCTTCCTGCGCGACAAACCTTACGCCGAAATCGATCGTGTCGTCATAGTAGTCTTGAGGCTGTTTAAAGGGCGTCAGCGACCTGCTTGAGGGTGCAGCCAATGGCTTGCCCGGCACCTCGATCGGTTCCTGACCTTGTCCCGTCTTCCCCGGCTTCAAGATAAAACTCCCATGTATGTCGCTCTTTCAAGAAGTGAAAGATGAGCTCTTTTTTTATTATCCGATCGTCACGGGCGATACATCCTGCAATGAGCATTTTCTGCCCCTGAGGGGCGATGATATTTGCGCTCTTTGAACGAAAGTGATGTACTTTGAACGGAAGCGACATGTTTTGTTCGCGGTACGTTGCATCGCGTTGGCACATCTGCTCTTCTCGCGTCGAGCAGATTGGCCATGTGAAATCAATGTAGCTGAGTTCCCGCAATCAAACGGACTTATGTCCGAAGAAACCAAAAGCGGTGAAGTTCACAACGATTCGTAAGAGATCGGCTACGGCATTGATCAAGAAGGCAAATGGCAAGTCTTGCTCAGGTCTTCGAATGATCATGTGTCGGTTTATGTTCACATCTTATCAGCATAGCTCGGACGGTCGCGATACGTGCCAAAGGCAGCGACAACGGGGAGTGCCAGAACGGAACCTTCGGCGATGACCCGTTAATCCCGAATTCGTTTGGTGCCCTGTTTGATCCGAGGTGTACCGGCAATGATCATCTGCTCTCGGGGAAGAGAATGACGTTTTTGTTTCTGGGGCGGCACGCGGCTGCGGCCAAGGGATGTGCGAGCAGATCACCCGACAGCGCGAGTAATCCAGCCATTCATGTGAGGGCAATAGGTCGCTTTGCCTTTCATGACTGTTGGTGACCTTCGTTTACGCCACATCGAAGAGGTTTCCGTTACTGCAACTCAACTTGTTACAGACGCCATAAATCCGCCCAAGAAAGAAGGAACTGGACCATGACGAATCCGAAGCTCGAAGTTTTGACGCCGCAGAACAGCCAGATGATCTTCATCGACCATCAGCCGCAAATGGCCTTCGGCGTGCAGTCGATCGACCGGCAGGTGTTGAAGAACAACACCGTTGGGCTGGCCAAGGCGGCGAAGATCTTCAAGATCCCCACCACCATCACCACGGTGGAGACGGAGAGCTTCTCCGGCCACACCTATCCAGAACTGCTGGATGTCTTTTCCGGGCAGAAGCTGTTGGAACGCAGCTCGATGAACTCCTGGGACGACCAGAAGGTGCGTGATGCGCTGGCCGCCAATGGCCGCAAGAAGGTGGTGGTTTCCGGCCTCTGGACCGAGGTCTGTAACAACACGTTCGCGCTCTGCGCCATGGCCGAGGGCGGCTACGAGATCTACATGGTGGCCGATGCCTCCGGCGGTACCTCGAAGGAGGCGCATGATTACGCCATGCAGCGCATGATCCAGGCGGGTGTTGTGCCGGTGACCTGGCAGCAGGTGCTGCTGGAATGGCAGCGCGACTGGGCGCGCCGCGACACCTATGACGCCGTCATGGCGCTGGTGAAGGAACATTCCGGCGCCTACGGCATGGGCGTCGATTACGCCTATACCATGGTGCACAAGGCGCCGGAGCGCACCGCCGGCAAGCATGAGATCCTGGCGCCGGTTCCGGCGAAGTAATGTCGGCCTGAGAATGACCGGGCGCCGCATCGGTACGCGGCGCCCGCCTCTTGATGAATTGCCTCCCGTGAAGAATTACCCTGGGATGTATTGCCTTGGGATGAATTGCCTTGGGATGTATTGAAGGAGCGGCGCGATGACGGCGGAACTGATCATTCACAATGCACGCATCACGACCCTGGACCGGGAGAATCCCGATGCCACGGCGGTGGCGGTCAGCGGCGGCAAGTTCACCGCCGTGGGCCCCGACCGTGAGGTGATGCAACTGAAGGGCCCTAGGACGCAGGTCATCGATGCCGGCAGGCGGCGCCTGATCCCCGGTCTGATCGATAACCATCTGCATGTCATCCGCGGCGGCCTCAACTTCAACATGGAATTGCGCTGGGATGGTGTTCCCAGCCTGGCCGATGCCATGCGCATGTTGAAGAAACAGGCTGAGCGTACACCGCCGCCGCAATGGGTACGCGTGGTCGGCGGCTTCACCGAGCATCAATTCGCCGAGAAGCGCCTGCCCACCATCGAGGAGATCAATGCGGCGGCACCCGACACGCCGGTCTTCATCCTGCATCTCTATGACCGCGCCCTGCTGAACGGCGCCGCCTTGCGGGCCTGCGGCTATACCCGGGACACGCCGGAGCCGCCGGGTGGCTCGATCGTCCGCGACGCGGCGGGCGAGCCGACCGGTCTCCTGCTGGCCAAGCCCAATGCCATGATCCTTTATGCGACGCTCGCCAAGGGGCCGAAGCTGCCCCTCGAATATCAGATCAACTCGACCCGGCATTTCATGCGCGATCTCAATCGCCTGGGTGTGACCGGCGCGATCGATGCCGGCGGTGGCTTCCAGAACTACCCCGACGACTACCAGGTGGTGGAGAAGCTGGCGGCCGATGGCGAACTCACCATCCGCATCGCCTATAACCTCTTCACCCAGAAGCCGAAGCAGGAGAAGGAGGATTTCCTGCGCTGGACGGCGGGTGCCAAGTATCACCAGGGCGACGACTACTTCCGGCTCAACGGGGCCGGCGAGATGCTGGTCTTCGCGGCGGCCGATTTCGAGGACTTCCGGGTCGAGCGGCCCGATATGCCGGCCGAGATGGAGGGGGAGCTGGAAGCCGTCATCCGGATCCTCGCACAGAACAAATGGCCCTGGCGTCTCCATGCGACCTATGACGAGACCATCAGTCGGGCCTTGGATGTCTTCGAGAAGGTCGATGCCGAGATCCCCTTCGATGGGCTGCACTGGTTCTTCGACCATGCCGAGACCGTCTCCGACGAGAATATCGTCCGCATCGCTGCCCTTGGCGGCGGCATCGCCATCCAGCACCGTATGGCCTATCAGGGCGAGTATTTCGTCGAGCGCTATGGCCGGGGGGCGGCGGAGCACACGCCGCCGGTCAAGAAGATGCTCGACATGGGCGTCAATGTCAGCGCCGGCACGGATGCCACCCGGGTCGCCTCCTACAATCCCTGGGTCTGCCTCTCCTGGCTGGTCGCGGGCAAGACCGTGGGGGGCCTGCGTCTCTATGCGCCGCAAAACCGCCTCGATCGCGAGACGGCCCTGCGGATGTGGACCGAGAACGTCACCTGGTTCTCCAATGAGGAGGATGTCAAAGGCCGCATCGAGGTCGGACAACTGGCCGATCTCGCCATTCTCGACCGCGACTACTTCGCCTGCCCGGAAGCGGAGATCGCCGACATCACCGCGGTGCTGACGGTGCTGGGCGGGCGCGTGGTGCATGGTGCTGGCGATTTCTCGAAACTGGCCCCGGCCTTGCCGGCAGCCATGCCGGACTGGTCGCCGGTGCGGGAGTTTGGCGGCTACCATACAGCGGCCCCTGCTGTCGCCAGGGCTGCGGCGCAATCCTGCAGCTGCGACAGCCGCTGCAATCTCCACGGCCACGCCCATGGCGCAGCTTGGGGCAGTGCCGTGCCGGCGGCTGAACCGGCCCGGTTCTGGGGCGCCGTTGGCTGCTCCTGCTTCGCCTTCTGAGGGAAGGACGTCATGGGTTATGTCATCTCATTGGCGGTCGGCGCGGTTGTCGGCGTGGTCTATGGTCTGATCGGGGTGCGCTCGCCGGCGCCGCCTTTGGTGGCACTGGCCGGATTGCTGGGCATGGTCGGTGGCGAGCAGGCGGTCCCCATCGTCAAGGCCTGGATCATGCCAGCGCAGAAACAGGCCACGTCGGCTGCACCGGCCGAACACGGGAACAGGGCGTCGGACCAGATGCCGACCGACAGGTCCTGAGAGTGCTGGCGCCAGTGCTTGGTTGAACGACCGCGGCACAGCCGTCGCCGGTTGATGTCGAGCTGACATAATAAAAAGGGTGAGGGGCTCTCGCGCGCGATGACGAATGCCGAATCTGGCAAGGTGGTGGCGCCTTCCGCCTGGGCGCCATTGATGCAGCCGGTCTTCCTGGCCGTCTGGCTCGCCACTGTCGTCTCCAATATCGGCACCTGGCTCAGCACCGTCGGTACCAGCTGGTTGATGATGGAGCTGTCGCCGACGCCGTTCATGGTCGCGCTGGTGCAAGTGGCCTCCACCTTGCCGATCTTTCTGCTGGCACTGCTGGCAGGTGCACTCGCCGATATCCTCGATCGCCGCCGGCTGCTGGTCGCGATGCAAGTTTTCATGGCGGTGGTGGCCGCGCTGCTCGCGATTGCCGTCTATCGGCAATGGGCAACGCCCGATATTCTGTTGCTTGCCACCTTCGCCTTGGGGATCGGCTCGGCCTTGGCGGCGCCGGCCTTCCAGGCCATCGTGCCGGATCTCGTGCCCAAGGCCGATCTACAGGCGGCCATCGCGCTCAATGCCGTCGGCATCAATATCGCCCGGGCGGTCGGCCCGGCGCTGGCGGGTCTGGTGATCGTCGCCTGGGGTATCGCTGCACCCTTCCTGTTGAATGCCGTGTCCTTCCTGGGCGTCATCCTGGTTTTCCTGTGGTGGCGGGCGCCGCAGCGCCAGACCCGGCTACCGGCGGAGCATCTCGTCTCCGCCATGCGCAGCGGCCTGCGCTATGCCCGCGAGGCACCGGCGCTGCGGGCGACGCTTGCTCACACCATCCTCTATTTTGTCTGTGCCAGCGGCTATTGGGCGCTGCTGCCGCTGATCGCCCGCCGGCAGTTCGGTGGCGGCCCCGGCGATTACGGCATCCTCTTGGGCTGCATCGGTGTCGGCGCGGTCGCCGGCGCGCTTATCCTGCCGCCGGTTCGCCGCCGCATGGCCGCGAGGGCGCTCATCCCCCTGGCCGCGCTGCTGACGGCGGCGGTCTCGGCCGGCCTGGCCGTTGCCCCCAATCTGCTGACGGCGGTTCCCTTGCTGCTCATTGCCGGCTTCACCTGGATCGCCGTCCTCTCGACCCTCAACATCGCGGCCCAAGTCGCTTTGCCGGACTGGGTCAAGGCGCGCGGCCTCTCGATCTATCTGGTGGTGCTCAACGGCAGCCTGGCCCTGGGCGGTGCTGCCTGGGGGATGGTCGCGGACCGGCTGGGCCTGCCGGCAGCGTTGCTTGCCGCCGCCGGGGCGCTGCTGCTTGCGGCGGCACTTGGGCTGCGCTGGCAACTGCCGGTGATCGGCGGGATCGATCTCTCGCCCTCCCGCCATTGGCCGGAGGCGCCTGCGCCGGCCGGTCTCCTTGATGCGGAGCAGGGGCCGGTGATGGTGGAGGTCGTCTACGATATCGCACCGGAAGACGCGGTGGCCTTCGCCTCGGTGATGGCGGAAATGGGGCGCATCCGCCGGCGCGACGGCGCCATTCTCTGGTGGCATTTCATTGATGCCGGGGATTCCGGGCGCCATGTCGAGGTCTTCCTGCTGGAAAGCTGGCTGCAGCATCTGCGTCAACATGAACGCGTCACCCGTGCTGATCAGGCGATCCAGGAACGCCTGCATGGCTTCCATCGCGGTGAAGAGCCGCCGAAGGTGGTGCATCTTCTGCCGCCGGATAAGACAGATATCCAGTCTCCGTGGCCAAGTAATAATGCAGGCCGATCTTCCCTCGGGAGATGAGCCATGCGAACGGTTCGAATACAATTTCGTCGGCTCAAGAGGAGGAGAGATGCATGACCGGTGATTTAGGGGCCCTGGCGGCGAGGCTGATGCTGAGCGCTGTCTTCCTCTGGAGCGGTGTCGATAAGGCCGTGCATTGGTCGTCAGGCTTGGAAGAGATCGTCCAGAGGGGGTTGCCGTTTGCGACACTTCTGTTGGCAATGACTGTCGTCATACAGTTTTGTGCCGGACTTGGTGTCGCCCTCGGTATCATGACGAGATTAAGTGCTTTGGCGCTTCTCGGCTTTTCCGCGGCGGCAACTTTGCTGTTCCATGCGTTCTGGCTGGTGCCGGATCCGGTGGAACGTCAGCATGAGCTGAACACATTCCTCGAGCATATTTGCATGATGGGCGGGTTTCTCGTGCTGATCTTACATGGACCCGGGGCGCTCAGCCTTGAGAGAAAATTCCGAGCCCGGTAGATGGCGTGGTATCGGGGAGGCGTCCTCGGTCCGGGGGCATCCTCCTGCCACACGCAGGCCATCCTGGCCGGAGAGCCGTTTAGAGTGCCGAGAGGGTAGAAAGATGCCCATACCATCAGCCAGTACGCTCAGTCAGTCGGCTCCCGTTCCCGGTGTCGAGCCGGGCAAGACTGGCTGGCTGCTATTGGGGCTTGGCCTCGCCACCGGCATGGAATTCTACACGATGGACAGCATGAACCTGGTGCTGCCCGACATCGTCGGTGCGTTGGGCGTATCCTTCGATGAAGGAAGCTGGATACTGACCGTGTACAGCTGCACCCTGTTTCTGGGTGTTCCGGTCAGCGTGTGGATGGCGGGGCACTTCGGTTACAAGCGCTATCTGGTCGCCTCAATCTTGATCTTTGCCCTGGCATCCATCGGATGCGCTACGGCTCCTGATCTGAATGTCATTCTCTTCTGGCGAGCCCTGCAGGGCTTTGCCGGCGCCGGGCTTTATGTTTGGTGGCGCGCCAGTATCTATTTGCTGCTGCCGAAGCCGCAGCGCAGCCCTTCGCTGATGCGCGTTTCGACGGCCTTGTACCTCTCCAGCGCGGCAGGATTGCTGGGGGGCGGGTACATTATCGATCATTTTAGCTGGCGCCTGATCTTGCTGCCAAATCTCATTTGTGCGGCCGCCGCATTGATGATCGTCATTCGAACGTTTCCCCATATCGAGCCGGCGACGTCGCATCGCCTGGTCAAAACGGACCTATTGGGGATAGCGATGCTTGCCTTGGTGCTGATACCTCTCCAGCTCATTCTCAACCGAGGGCAGATAGATGACTGGTTCGAATCTTCCTTCATTCAAGGCATGGTCTGGCTCAGTGCCGCGGCATTAATCTTATTCATCTTCTGGCAATTCTCATCGCTGAATTCGGCACCGCTGCTTCGCCTCGAGCTCTTGCGTAACCGCTTCGTTCTTTCTTCCGTCGTGATCGGTGTTTTTACCGGCATGATCCTCTCGGGTAGTCTCTATGTTTTGCCGGAGTTCCTGCGCAATGTCAGCCCACAGCCGCACAGCGCATCGCGGACCGGCGAGATTATGTGCGTCTATGCGATCATGGCGGCCTTGCTCCGGCCATTGGCGGTACCGATGGTTGCGCGGCTGGGGCAGCGAAAAACGATCATGATCGCTCTGGCGATGCTCGTGACGTCCATGTTTCTTTTTTCAAGGCTGCTCACGCTGGAGACGCCGGATTCGACTTACTTTTTGCCGCTCATGTTATATGCGTGCTGTCTTTCGCCTCTGCTGCCTGCTGTCGGCAGCGGAACCGTGGCACGCATCGATCAGGACAAGCTGCTGGACGGCGTATCCATTTACATGACGTTCCGCCAACTCGGGGCGGCTCTCGGCGTGTCGTTCTTGACGATCTTGATCGAACGGCGGGAAACGCTGCATTCGGCGCGGCTGTTTGAACATCTTCAGTCGGCCGCCGAAGCGACTCGTGGCTGGTTGGCAACAAGCGAAACGGCATTGGCGGCCGGAGGCGGCTATTCGGCGATACATGCAGGAAAGACGGCGATCAAATTGCTATTTGAGGAAGGGGCAAGACAAGCTGTCACGCTGGCTTATGCCGATGCTTTCCTGTTTATGGCGGCGATCGGCGTCCTTGCTTTGTGTGTCGTCCCGGTTATTCCGCCGACTCCAGTTGTGCCGAAAAAATGAACCGAGATATGGAAGTTGGACAAGGGATGATGGCAGGCTCTTCGGACATGCATGAGGATCACGGGCATGCTGATCTTGTTCCACAAAAACTGGAGGGGACATCCGCTCCCCTGAAAGGGGAACTGGAAGGATCCGGCAGCAAGATAGATCACCCGACGACGAAGGAGCATCCGAAACATCGGTCGACGCTCCTCCTTTTCCTCATCTGCATTTGCCTGGCTGGTCTTGCAGGATATCTCTATTTGCCGGATCTCTATCAAGTCAGCACGGACGATGCCAGCGTCGATGCGCATATTGTATCGGTCGTTTCCAAGGTCGCGGCCTATGTCACGAAGCTGAACGTGGATGACAACTCGAAGATTTCAGCAGGGGATCTGCTGGTAGAGCTCGATGTCCGGGATTTTCAGGTTGCCGTGGATAGCGCCAAGGCGGATCTGGAGGTCGCTCAAGCCACCGCGGCAATTGTCGAAGCCCAGCTTTCCGAGCAGCAGGCAACAATTGTCCAGAGTGAAGCGACGATAGCCGGGGACCGGGCGACACTGGAGTTTGCGCAACAGGAGGTACGCCGCTACGGATCGCTTGCGACGAGCGGATTTGGGCCCGTTCAGCGGCTGGAGCAGGCGCAGTCAGATATTGGCGAGCGCAAGGCCGCCTTGCAGCGGGACCTCGCTGCTTTCGATGCGGCCCGCGCCCACGTCAATGTTCTTGAGACGCAGCACCGGCAGGCGGTTGCCTCTATTGATCGTCAACGGACGGCGCTTGCGCAAGCGGCGCTGAACCTCTCATACACACGCATTCTGTCGCCGGAAACAGGAACGGTAACAAATAAGACAATAGAGGCCGGTAATTTCATCCAGCCTGGGCAGACCTTGTTTTCGATCGTTCCAAACGATCTCTATATCGTCGCCAATTACAAGGAAACCCAGTTGACGAAAGTCCGCCCCGGACAGGCCGTCACAATCAGGATCGACGCTTTTCCGGATCTGCGTCTGCACGGCCATGTCGATAGTATTCAGCGCGGCACCGGATCGAGATTTGCCCTGTTGCCGCCGGAGAATGCCACAGGCAATTTCGTCAAGGTCGTGCAGCGCGTTCCGGTCAAGATCGTGTTCGACGATCCGGGCAAGGCCAAGCAATGGATCTCACCCGGTATGTCTGTGGAGACGACTATTGAATTCGCGCCACCGCCCAGATGGCTGGCGTTGCTTCAGTAGAGCGCGGCGGCAAAGCTTGGCCTGCGCGTCCTTTCTCCTCGGCGACCCCCGTCAGTCCTCCAGCAATTGAGCCTTGGAGGTATCAAAAGAGAGCGAGACCATCTGCCCCGGCAGCAGGTCGGCACTATCGGGTGAATCGCTGCGCCGGCGCGCAATGAGCTTGCTGTTATCGCTCAAGCGCAGCTCGTAATGCGTATCGTCGCCAAGATAGCTGGATGTTTCAATTGTCGCGATCGGGCCGCTCGTGCTTCGTGTCGGCTGTATCGCTACATGTTCCGGCCGGATCGACAATGTGAGTATCTGGCCCGGGGCAGCAACTTTGCGTTTTGCCAGCGTGACGCGAGAGCCATCGCTCATTTCGGCGGACATCTCGTCGCGATCCGTCCCCACGATCTTGATCTGCAATAAATTCGTGTCGCCGATGAAATCGGCGACGAACCGATTGGCCGGGCGCTGATAGATCTCTGCGGGTACCCCGATCTGCTGCACTTGCCCTTGCGACATGACTGCGATCCGATCGCTCATGGATAGAGCTTCTTCCTGATCGTGCGTCACAAAAATGAAGGTAATGCCGGTTTCGCGCTGCAATGCCTTCAATTCGGTTCGCATTGCCTGGCGCAATTTCAGATCCAGGGCCGAGAGGGGCTCGTCGAGGAGTAAAACCTTGGGTTCTGGTGCCAGGGCGCGTGCGAGGGCGACACGCTGCTGCTGACCGCCGGAAAGCTGTGCCGGGTGACGATCGCCATATGCATCCAGTTGGACCAGAGCCAGCATCTTGCGGACGGTGTCGTCAATTGTCTTGCGTGACCGTTTCAGGCGCTTCATGCCAAAGGCGACATTCTCGGCAACCGTCATATGCGGAAAGAGCGCGTAATTCTGAAAGACCGTGTTGATCGGCCGCTGATTGGGGCTGAGCAAGGTGATATCGGCGCCATGCAGGAGGATGCGGCCGCTGGTGACCGGTTCAAAACCGGCAATCGTCCTCAGCAATGTTGTTTTGCCGCAGCCGGATGGCCCGAGAAAGGTGAAGAACTCGTTATCCTTCACATCAAGGGTGACGCCGTGGAGCGCTTTATATGCGCCATACTGTTTGACGACACTTTGGACCTGAACCGAATAACTGTCTGCGGCCTGCATTGACGCTCCTTCCTCCCTCATTGCCATGCCAGCATCCAGCGATGCCGCGGCTTCGTTTTGCCAAGGCTGCGTGAATTTTCGGATCGTTGCAATAATTTTGTATACAAACAGTCGACAAATGGATGCAATCACTCCAAATGCGGCAATTACGACAATTTATAGTTGTCTAATCTGTCTTGTGAGTTTCTATTGATTGCTTAATGGAGTGGCGGATAGCCAGGTGTCCGTCAGCAGCGCCAAGGATAGCCTTAAGCTTTCACGGGGAGGGTGGCGACGAAGTCGCTGAATGTTTGGCCCTGGGTCGTCACATGCGATTTCAAGAGGGTTTCCGCCAGCGTTCCGTTGCGTTCCTGGATCGCCGTTAAGATCTTCTGGTGTTCGTCAAAGGACTTCTCGACGCGCCCGATCTTGTGCAGTTGCAGCCGGCGATAGGGCGCCAGCCGGTTCCGCAGGGAAAGCGTGCTCTCAGCCAGATAGGTGTTGTTGCTGGCGCGGTAGATCGCTTCGTGGAATTTGACATTCAGCCGGTAATAAAGGCCGGGATCATGGGCATCGACGGCCTCCTTGCAGGCAAGATGCGTTGTTTCGATGGCGTCGATCTCTTCCGGCGTGGCCCGATTTGCCGCCAGCCGGCCGCAAAGACCTTCCAGTTCCCCCATGACCTCGAACATCTCCAAGAGCTGTCGCAAACCGATTTCCGCGACGATGGCGCCGCGACGGCCGCGAAGCTCGATCATGCCCATGGTGCTCAGGCGCACCAGAATCTCGCGAATCGGGGTCCGGGAGACGCTGAACCGAGCCGCCAGCGTCTCTTCGTCAAGCCGGTCGCCGGGCTTGAGGGTGCCTGTCACGATGTCATTTTCTAGCTGCCAAAGGGCGTCCTGTTTCGGATTCTTACGCGCCATTGCGAGTGAACTCATATCCTTGCGGCACCATTGCCGATAGTTCCTTAGCCCGACCGCGGCGGACAATAAATAGCGATATTCGGCTAGATCGATCCATGACGGGCAGATCGCCAAATCCGCTGTGAGGTGAGATCGGCTACTCCCGTCACCGGGTGGCCGATCGCATCGGCGAGACCCTGGTCCGCGATGGGGGATTTCATATTTATCAACATGATGATCCGTCCGATTACGAGCAGCCAATCCGTCTGTTGGCAAGCCGTCGGCGGTGTTGTTGACGGCCAATTTGACTTCTTGTATACAACATGCAATCAAAAAAATACACAAGATCATGTGCCGATATCGGCCGAGATTGCGGTCGCTGGTGCAGTGAGGAGGATACCCAGTGATGTCAGGGTTTCAGATGGCCGTTGAGCCGATCATTTACCGTCGCCTTGTCGGGCGTTGATGATGGCCCGACCGCTGACCCTGTCGCCCCAGTCGAGGTCCCGTTCGCTCAGCCCGAATGCCCGGTCCTTGATGGCGGCACTGCCATCCGTTGCCGTGATCGGTGTTTTCCTGATCGTGCCGATCTGTTTCATCGTCGCCTATTCCTTCATGGAGGCGGATACGTATGGTGGCGTGCGGCACATCTTTTCGACCGAGGCCTATATCCAGCTTCTGTTCGAGCGCCAGCTCGATGACAGCCTGGAGCTCACCAATGCTTATTTGCTGATTGCCTGGCGGTCGATCCGAATTGCGGGCCTGACGACGGTGGCGACCCTGATCGTGTCGTTCCCCGTCGCCATCTGGATATCCATGCAGACCGATCGGCATCGTAATCTGCTGATCCTGCTGGTGACGATTCCGTTCTGGGCAAATATCCTGATCCGCACCTATAGCTGGATCCTGCTGCTGCGGGAGACCGGCGCCATCAATACGGCGCTGATCGGGATCGGTCTTGTCGATCATCCGCTCCAGATGATGTATTCCGATGGTGCCGTCTTGGTGGCCCTGGTTTATACCTATGCGCCCTTCATGGTGCTGCCGATCTATGCCGCGATCGAGCGCATGGATCCGCGTCTTCTTGAGGCGGCCTATGATCTCTATTCGACACGCTGGGCTGTCTTGCGCTTTGTCATCATTCCGCTGGCTAAGCCGGGCATCATTGCCGGCTGCATTCTGACTTTCGTACCTTGCCTTGGTGCAATGATTGCGCCTGAACTGCTGGGCGGTGGCCGCAACCTGATGCTCGGCAATCTCATCTATAAGCAGTTTACCGAATTCAGGAATTGGCCTTTTGGCTCCGCGCTTTCCCTGGTCCTGCTCTGCCTGGTCATGATCTGCATGATGGTATATGCGCTGCTCAGCCGGAAGAAAATGGCGCAGGGAGTGGCTGCGCGATGAGAAAATATCGTCCCGCCAGAGGCTTCCGTGTCCGGTATTTTCCCGGCTTCGCAGCGCATTGCCTGCTGTTCTTTGCCTTCCTCTATTTGCCGATCGTCATTCTCGTTGCCTTTTCATTCAATGCGAATCAATCGGCGACAATCTGGACCAGCTTCAGCCTGAAATGGTACGCGGCGGTGCTTCAGAATGATGCTCTGCTCGCCGCGGCCAAAAACAGCTTGATCATCGCCGCCATCGCCAGTGTAACGGCGACGGTCTTGGCGACCCTTGCAGCCACAGCGACATCGCGTGGTGCCGAGTTCAAGGGCAAGACCGCGGCAACAAGCATTGTCATGCTGCCGCTTGTTCTGCCGGAAATCGTTATGGGTGTGGCGATTCTCGCCTTCTTCTCGACCGTCGGCCTGTCCCTTGGCTTGTTCAACCTCGTTATCGCCCATACCGTGTTCTGCATTCCTTTTGCTTATTTGCCTGTCCGGGCTCGACTGCAGGGTATGGACAGGACCTTGGAACAGGCAGCGACGGATCTATATGCGACGCCGGTAGAGAGCTTCCTCTACATTACGTTGCCCTTGCTGCTGCCGGGAATCATTTCCGGCTGGATGCTCTCCTTCATCGTCTCGCTCGACAATTTCATCATCTCTGTGCTGGTCGCCGAAGCCGGGTCGACCACCTTGCCAATCTTCATCTTTGGTATGGTCCGTATGGGGGTGACGCCGGATCTCAACGCCGTTTCAACGGTGATACTGGCGATCTCCGTCATCTGCGTTGCCGGATCCTACTTTCTCGGATCCCGAAAATAACCGGGACTGTTTTCAATCACCTTAAAACGCAACCAAATAATCTGGGAGAACACGATATGAAAAGAGTAATGGGTCTGGCGGCGGTCGCCATCGCGATGGCCATGGGCGGCAACACCGCACAAGCGGAGCAGGAGCTGAACATCTATAGTTGGAGCGGCACCCTGCCACCGGACATGGTGAAGAAATTCGAGACGGAAACAGGAATCAAGGTCTCGATCGATAGCTTCGATTCAGATGACACGCTGCTGGCAAAACTGAAACAGGGTGGCAGCTACGATATCGTCTCGGTGACGGACTCATACATCCCGATCTTCGTCAAGGAAGGCCTGCTGCAGAAAGCTGGTGTGCAGGACGATCCGGGTATGAAGAATCTCGATCCCCGCTTCAAGGATCAGGCCTGGGATCCAGGCAATAGCTATACCGTCCCTTACTATTGGGGCACGACAAGCTTCGCGGTCGATACCGACACCTATAAAGGCGAAATCGACAGCTACAAAGTCTTGTTCGACCCGCCGGCGGAATTGCAAGGCAAGATCAATATGTTCGATGCCGCCAGTGAAGTCGTGGCCATGGCGAGCATCTACTTGAACGTCCCGCTCTGCAGCGAAGATCCGAAGGAACTCGCCAAAGTGGCGGAACTGTTGAAAAAGCAGAAACCCTTCGTCAAGAGTTACAGTTCGCAAGCCGGGGCGATCCGCGAGGCGCTGGCAGCGGGCGAGCTTCATATGTCAACCTTCTGGAACGGATCGACGGCGCGGACGCGTGCCATGCGTGCTTCGATCAAATATGCCTTCCCCGAGGAAGGTGTTTTGACCTGGTCGGAGAACTTGGCCATTCCTACGGCGGCGAAGAATCCGGATAATGCGCGTAAATTCATGTCCTTCGTTTTGAAGCCGGAGAATATCGCGCTGATGAGCAATTATCTTCATTATCAGAATGCGGTGAAAGGTTCTGCTCAGTATATGGATGCAGCACTTAACAGCGCACCGGAAATGAACATTCCGAGCAATCGAAAGCCGTATTTCCAGACGGCGTGCAGCCAGGCTCATACCAAGCTGGTTGATCGTTTGTGGACGAATTTGATGAAATAAGGCCGGGCAAGCTTTGCGGCGGTGAACGCCATCCAATCATGGCGTTCACCGCCGGGGTAGCCAGTCTTCTCTATACGAGGGTTTGAATGAATCTGTATGATCAGTTTAGCGTGGCATTTCCAAAGGATAGCTCCACCGTCTTTTTGGAACATGTGGCTGGCCAAACGGTTACTTATCGGGAGCTTGAACGAACCGTTGATCGCCTTGCCGATAAACTGATCAGACTGGGCGTTAATGAAGCCGACAGAGTTCTGGTCAAAGCGCAGAAATCGCCCAATGTGATTTTCCTGTACCTGGCTTGCTTGAAGCTGGGTGTCATCTTCGTGCCGATCAATCCGGAAGCGACTGCGGCCGAGACCGAGTACTTCATCAGTCAGGTGGAGCCGCGCCTCGTGGTTTGTGATCCGCAATGGGTCGATACCTGCCGGACCATGCACACGACGGGTTTGCCACCCTATCATATCCAGACACTTTCCGCCGAAGGTGCCGGGACGCTGGTGGAGGATCTGACGGAAAATCCGGCGGCATTGGCCCCCGCTCAGGTTGCTGACGAAGCGATCGCGGCGATCCTTTTTACCAGCGGCACGACCGGAAAGCCGAAAGGCGCGATGCTGTCGCACCGGAATCTACGCTCCAATGCTCAGGCCTTGGTGCGGCACTGGGGGTTTGGATCGACCGATGTCCTGATCCATGCATTGCCGATTTTTCATACGCATGGCCTGTTCGTCGCCTGCCATTGCGTTCTAATGAGCGGCGCCAGGATGATTTTCTTTCCGAAATTCGATCTGGAAGGGATCATTGCTCGGCTGCCCGATGCCACCGTCTTGATGGGGGTGCCGACATTCTATACGCGACTTCTGTCTCATACGGCTTTCAACAAGTCGTCCGCCGCCGGGTTGCGCCTCTTCATTTCCGGGTCAGCGCCGCTGGCCAGTGAAACGTTCCTGGAGTTCGAGCAACGAACCGGTCAGCGCATCCTGGAACGCTACGGTATGACGGAGACCAACATGATCACGTCGAATCCGTTGGCGGGGCAACGCATCGCCGGCTCCGTCGGCCGGCCGCTTCCCGGGGTCGCCGTGCGTATCTGCGGTTCGGACGGACGACCTGTTGAAGCGGGTGAAATCGGCGCCATCCAGGTCAAGGGAGACAATGTCTTCAGTGGCTACTGGAAGCGGCCGGAAATGAGGGAGAAAGATTTCACCGCCGACGGCTATTTCATCACCGGAGATCTTGGTCACTGGACACCTGAAGGATATCTCACGATCTCCGGACGTGCGAAGGAGCTGATCATTTCCGGCGGCATGAATGTCTATCCGAAGGAAGTGGAAAATTCCCTGATCCAGATCGACGGTGTGACGGAGGCCGCTGTCTTCGGCGTCCCGCATGCGGATCTCGGCGAAGGTGTCGTGGCCGCGGTCGTCGTGGCTTCCAATCATCGCGCCACATTGACCAGCGAGCACATCACAGCGACCCTGCGTCGCGATCTATCGACCTATAAAGTGCCGAAGGCCGTCGTCTTCATTGAAACATTGCCCCGTAATGCCATGGGCAAGATTCAGCGAACGGTCCTACAGGAAAAATACAAGCAGATCCTTTCGTAGACAGCAAGTATCCGGAAACGAGAGACGATATCGGCTGATGGGGCGTCGACACTGATGATCAGCGACATTCTGGATTCCATTATTGAAGTCGGCCGGCGGTTGCTATCCTCCCAATCCACCGAAATGCCGGTTGGGGCAAGCACTCTGGAAAGCATGTGTTCGCGTGTCCTGTCGCGCCGTGGTGAGGCAACGGCGCTCGCGGCGGCAAGTGAGCTGGTATCGCGGCTGGAACGATCGGAGACGGCCGAAAAAGAGGCCTTCTTCAAAATCCTCATCGATCGGTTTGCCGTTGACCGGGCATCGGTCCTCTCGGCGGCCGATGCCTACAAAGAGCAGAATGACTGGCAGTCGCTGCAACGTCTGGCGCATGCCGTGGAGCCGCCTCGTCAGGAACTGCTGCGGCGGCTGAACATGGCGCCTGGCGGCACGGAGATGATCGTCCGCTTGCGCGAATATCTATTGCAGCGTCTTCCTGACAATCCGGTGTTACGTCCGGTCGATGCAGATTTCCTGCATTTGCTCAATTCGTGGTTCAATCGCGGATTCCTTTTTCTGCGACGCATCGATTGGAATTCGCCTGCCGCCTTGCTGGAAAAGGTCAAGCAGTACGAAGCGGTTCATGAAATCATTGACTGGTCCGATCTGCGTCGCCGGCTTGATCTCGATCGGCGCTGCTTCGGTTTCTTCCATCCTTCCCTGGAAGACGAGCCGCTGATCTTCATCGAGGTTGCCCTCGGTCAGGAGCTGCATGGGTCGATCCAGCGGATTCTTGATCAATCCGTTGTGCCGGTTGAACCGGCGGCAGCGACGCATGCGATTTTCTTCTCGATCAACAACTGCCAGATCGGGCTGCGAGGGGTGTCTTTCGGGCATTTCCTGATCAAGCAGGTGGTCGTTGAATTGCAGCGCGAGTTTCCGAAGCTTCGGGTCTTTTCAACGCTCTCGCCCATTCCATCTTTCTGCTCCTGGCTGAAGGCAGCTTTAAAGAACGGGCAACTGTCATCTCTCTCGCCTGGCACGGCGGTTGGCTTGGCGCAGCTCCTTGAAAGTGAGGCCTGGTCGATTGACGACCTTGAGCCGCATCGCGAAGTGCTGCTGACCCTTTGCGCTCGATATCTCAGTGGACGCGCGACGGATGGTCGCCAACTGGATCCCGTGGCTAAATTCCATTTGGGGAATGGTGCGCGCCTGGAGCGGCTTAACTGGAAAGGCGATCTGTCTCACAAAGGGCTTCGGCAATCGTTCGGTATCCTCGTGAACTATTTCTATGAGCTGGAGAGCCTGGAGTTGAATCACGAGGCGTTTGTGACGGAAGGACGTATCGCCCTCTCCAGGGATATGACGAAACTTCGAGACGGCAAGTTGGAAGCGTCTGGCGCAGATCGGCGTTGAATTTTCTCGCTGGAATTGCCTGGAGATATTTGCGGACGCGTCTCCCGGGCCGGCATCGTGCCTGCCGGACAAAAGCGTGATGGCAAAGAGAATGGACGGCTTGTGATGGAAGGACTGTGATGGCGAATAATGAAGAGCTTACGCGCTTGAGTGCCTGCGCAGCGGTAGATCTCCTGAGGAAGGGAGAGATCACACCGCTTGATCTGGTCGATGCATCGCTGAGCCGGATTGCAGAGGTCGAGCCGCAGATCAATGCCATCGTAACGACTTGTCCGGAGCGGGCGCGCGATCAGGCGCGCCGGTTGATGGCGCAGCCGAGGAGCGCGCAAGACGATTTCCGTTGGCTCGCGGGGTTGCCATTCGCGGTCAAGGACCTCAATGATCTGGCTGGAGTCCGGACCACTTATGGCTCGCCGATCTTCGCCGATAATATTCCGCAACGTTCCGACATCATGGTCGAACGCCTGGAAGCGAATGGCGGCATTCCGATCGGGATGAGCAACTCGCCGGAATTTGGCGCGGGTGGCAATACCTTCAATGAGGTCTTCGGAGAGACGCTTAACCCGTGGAATACGAAGCTCAATGCTGGCGGTTCTTCCGGGGGCGCCGCTGCGGCGCTTGCCGCCGGAGAGGTTTGGCTGGCGACGGGCTCCGATCTCGGCGGGTCGTTGCGTACCCCGGCGAGCTTCTGCTCCGTCGTCGGGTTGCGCCCGACGCCAGGGCGTGTCGCCAGTGGCCCCGGCCAGATCAAGTTCGATACTCTTGCCGTGAATGGTCCGATGGCCCGGAGTGTCGAAGACGTGGCTCTGATGCTGGATGCAATGGTGGGCTGGCATATCGAAGACCCACTTTCACTCGAGGTGCCAGGCGAGAGCTTCCGTACCTTGACACAGGCCAAGCGAGTGCCGCGTCGTATTGCCTTTTCACCTGATCTCGGCATTACGCCGGTCGATCCGGAAACACGTGCCATCTGTGCGGCCGCCGCTCAACGATTTGCCGAGCTGGGATGCCATGTCGAGGAGGCATGTCCGGATTTTTCAGGCGTGCCGGAAGCCTTCCAGACATTGCGGGCTCTGGATTATGCGGCGACCATGAACGCGTTGTACGAGTCCAACCGCGCTCAATTGAAGCCGGACGTCATCTGGAATATCGAGCGCGGCCGTAAGTTGGAGTCGGCTCAAATTGGCCGGGCAATGCTCCGGCGTGGCCAGCTCTATGAGCAGATGGCGGCGTTCTTCCAGAATTATGACCTTCTGCTGGCGCCGGCTGCTTGTACGCCGCCTCTCGATGTCAAAATACGCTGGGTCGAGCAGGTTGCGGGACAGAACTTCGACAACTATGTCGATTGGCTGAAGATCGCCAGTGTGGTGACGATGACCTCCTGTCCATCTCTGGCCTTGCCGGCAGGCTTTACCCGGGACGGCCGGCCGGTCGGACTGCAATTGGTCGGCAAGCCGCGCGGAGAGGCGCAGTTGCTGTCAGCCAGCGCCGCGTTGGAGGACCTTCTGGGTCTTGTCCATCTGACACCCGTTAATCCAAAGGCATGCTAATTGCCTCCTCGGCAGTTGCTGGAAGTAGGTAAGGACCTGCTTCCAGCACCATTTCAAACGCTGTGGGGCGGCCCGACGGTAAGTTGAACATCAAAACGGCCGTGATTCGATGGCCCGCGCGGCCCAGTCGATGAGGGTAAGGTAGTCGAAAACGGGCCGGTCCGTGGTTGCCTGGATTGCCGTCGAATAAGGCGGCAGGTCGCTGCACTCAAGCAAGATGGCACCGATGTCGGGATGATCGCGGACGAGTTGTCGGGCGACGTCGACGGCTTCGGTTCGCAAGATATCCGAATCGAGTGAGCCGTTTTCTTCCAGGATGCCGCTGCGGAATTCCGGCTGGTCCTGCATTCCCCGAAGCACATAGGGAATGGTCTTATCGATCCGGCAAGCGGTGAAATGAGCCTCCGTCAGGCGCTTGTCATGCGCCGTGATGATGCCAATGGGCCGGTGCGTAACGGCATATATCATCGGCAATTGCAGCAAGCTGGAAAGAAGAACGGGGATATCCAGGGCCTCGACGACAGCCTGCTGGAACAGCGCCATGAAACCGCAGGCGCCGGTGACCGCCTTCACCCCGTCGTCGCGCAGCGCCTTTGCCGCGGCGATCACCGGCACGGCGAGAGAGCGGTCCGCTTGGCCAACAAGACGATCAATGGTGGCGCCTTCGATCTGCCGGTAACGGACCGGAAAGTCGAAACTGGTGGCATTGCTGACATTGCCCCGTACATAGGGGATTGCCGTCTGCAGGGTCAGGATGCCGATTGCCTCGCCTGCCCAGGCTTGGGGGCGTCGCTTCACATATTGCCGCGTCATGCTTCATGCACGAATTTGGTGACCAGATAGGGGAGCATCCCATCGGCGCCGCCCTCCGTTCCCCAGCCGCTATCCTTGACGCCCCCGAAGGGAGTCTCCGGGAAAGCGGCCGCGAAGGTATTCAGCCCGACGATGCCGACCTCCAACTTGCCCGTCACATAGCGGGCCAGCTTGAGGTCGTTGCTCATCACATAGCCGGCCAGGCCATAGGGGAGGCCGTTTGCCATCTTGATGGCGTCGTCAATGTTGGTGAAGGGAACCAATGGAGCTATCGGGCCGAAGGGCTCTTCATGCATGACCCTGGCTGCAAGCGGAAGCTCGGCAAGGACCGTCGGCCGGAAAAAGAAACCACCTTCGCCAATCCCCTTGCCGCCGGTGACAAGACGGGCGCCGTGGCGCAACGCGTCATCGGTCAGGCTTCGCATCGCGTCGCAGCGCCGCTGATTGGAAAGCGGGCCCATTTGAGTATCGGGATCGAGACCATTGCCGAGGCGCAGGGTGCTGGCTGCCTTTGCAAACTGCTCGACAAAGGAATCATAGATCCGGCGATCGATAAAGAAACGCGACGCCGCATTGCAGACCTGGCCGGCATTGCGAAATTTTGCTGCCGCTGCCATGCCGGCTGCTTGTGCGACATCCACATCGCCGCAGATGATGGCGGGTCCGTGGCCGCCAAGCTCGAGCGTCATCCGCTTCAAGGCAGCGCCGGCCTTGCCCGCGAGGAGCCGTCCGACTGCCGTGGATCCGGTGAAGGATATTTTTCGAATCGCCGGGCTCTCGATCAGATAATCGGAGATCGTCGCCGGCTCCCCATAAAGGACGTTCAGCACACCGGCGGGTAGTCCTGCCGCCTCGAGGCAGGAGGCCAGCAGCAAGGGCGTTCCGGGCGTTTCCTCGGCGGGCTTGGCGATGACGGTGCAGCCGGCAGCCAAGGCCGGTGCAAGTTTGCGCATGAAGGTGACGGCGGGAAAATTCCAAGGCGAGAAAAGAGCGACAGGGCCGACCGGCTCAAGCGAGGTGACGAAGCGCGATCCCGGATTCCGTCCTTCGCTGCTGCGGCCATATATCCGTCGCGCCTCCCCGGCATACCAGTCCAGGGTATCGGCGGTCGCAGCAATCTCCGCACGGGCCTCGGCGATCGGCTTGCCGTTTTCGAGCACCAGGGTCTCGGCAATTTTCTCGAGATCATGCCGGACATGCTGCGCGGCAGCCTGCAAGATAAGACCGCGCTGCCAGGGGGCCGTCTTGTGCCAATCTGCGAAGGTCCGCGCTGCTGCGGCGATCGCCTTGTCCATATCGTCGGCCGTGGCGACGGGTAATGCGGTCAGCACTTCCCCGGTGGCCGGGTTGATGACGGGGCGCTCCGGCCGCCCGTCCCCTTGGAGGCGCTGACCGCCAATGTGCAATCCCAGCCGAAGGTAAGTCATATCGTTTCCCGGATCATGTGAAACACATGATTGAAACGATATTATGAAACAATTGTTTTATCAAGCGCGGGATCGGCGGATCACCGCCGGCGTCGCGGCCTCATATCTCGTCGGGCATATGGCGGCATCAAGCGCGTGTTTTCGGTGATTTGCGGGACGTCGGTTTCCCGCCGGCCAGGTTGTCAGGCTGCGGCACCGCCGGGATGTTATTCGCCGGGATGCTGGCTGGTGCCTGGAATCCCGCGACCACGAACCGCACGATTCCCGCCACCATGTCCTCGAAGTGGTCGATGGTGGGCTGTCTTTCCGAGGGCGACACCACCAGCCTCGTTGCCGGCGCGAGATCGACGAGAATTTGCAGCGTCGCGCCGCGCGTACAGTCGTATCGCAAGGCGGTTTCCGCGCGCGAGAGATGCGGCAGGATCCGCTGTAGAAGGTCGACGAAGCGTTCGTGAACGGGCCGGAAATGCTGCGATACGATCTCGCTGGTGGCGGCTTGTGCCAGGGTGCGAACCTGCAGCAGCAGCAGCAGCCGGTCGCGATTTTCGCCCAGACTCAACTCAGCCATCGGGCGCACCAGGGCTTCGGCCAGTTTTTCGATCGGTGGCGAGCGATCGGGATGGGCCCGCTCACAGGCCGTCAAAGCTTCCAGGCGTGCGGCGACAATCGGCTTGATCGCAAATTCGAGGGTGCTTCGGATGAGCTCGTCCTTGGAACGGAAGTAGTAATTCACGGCAGCCAGATTCGCCCGTGCCGCCTCCGTGATCTCGCGGAGCGTGGCGCCGTCAAATCCCCGTTCGGCGAATAGCCGGCAGGCCGCCAAGAGGATGCGCTCCCGCGTATCCGCTTCGTCTCCGACCGCCGCAACCGTCGCCGATCCGTTCGTCGTTCTGTCCATTTTTCGAGGCATTTCAATGCCGAACCCGTTCTGTTGAACCCATGGCGCTCCCCGTCGTCCCGACTCGGGATGTCCGTTCGTCATGCTGTTTGAGACTCGCTTGACAGTAAATCAAACATTTGTATCATACATATGTTTCAATGATGTGTTTGAACGGTGTCGCCGTCAAACGCCATAAAAGAAAAGGGGAGGATCGATGGACGTAAATCTCGGCGGCAATTCCGTGATGGGCAAAACCTCAGCGGCGGGCAAAACGGAACTGTATTCATCCGGCCAGGACGGCAAGCCGATCTTCGCCCGCATCTGGCGGGGAAGAACGCGGGCGAAGGATTACGATGCCTATACGCGCTACCTCTATGAGAACGGCGTGCTGAAGATCGAGCGCATGCCGGGAAATCTGGGCGTGCAAATGTTCCGGGCAAAGACGGATGACGTTGCCGACTTCACCGTCGTGTCGTTCTGGCCGAGCCTGGATTCCATTCGGGTCTGGTCCGGTGACGATCTGACGCGGACCCGGCATCTGGAAAAGGATGCGGATTTCCTGCTCGAGCTGCCCGACCGGGTGACCCTGGTCGAAGTCTGGGCCAATGACTGGACGCTCGCCTGATCGGCGGTTGCCAGAGCTTCTCGCGACATATCCGGCCGATTAACACCCTGCTCAATTCCGCGCTCCCGCTGGTGCGCTTCTCTATGGACATCCTCGATGACCCTTCGCGGTGCCGAAATACTGATCCGGATGCTGGCCGCCTATAAGGTGGATACGGTTTTCGGCGTTCCTGGCGACACGAATGTCGCCCTTTATTCCGCTTTGCAGGAAGCGCAAGGCACGATCCGCCATATCATGGCGCGAGACGAACGGTCGGCCGGCTTCATGGCGGATGCCTATGCACGGCTCAGCCGCCGGCCGGCCGTCGTCGAGGTGCCGAGTGGTGCCGGCGCGCTCTATGCGGTGCCGCCGATCGCCGAAGCGCATCATTCCTCTATTCCAATTCTCCTCATCACCAGCGACACGCCGATTGCACGTGAGGGCCAAGGCGTCATCACGGAACTCAATTGTGCGGATCTTTATGCGCCGATCACGAAATGGTCCTATCTCGTCAAATCGGCGGGAAAAATACCGGAGGTCGTGCGCCGCGCCTTCAGGATCATGACCAGCGGCAGGCCTGGTTCCGTTCATTTGGTCATCCCGGAAGACGTGCTCGAAGAGAAGGTGGAGACCGGCAGCGTGTCATTGGAAGCCGATCTGGACTGCTGCACTTTCCCGGCCCGCCGGCCGACGGCCCCCCGGCAACAGCTCCTGCAATTGCTTGACCTCATTCGCGCGGCGAGCCGGCCCTTGATGATCGTCGGCGGCGGCGTGAATGTCTCCGGTGCCGGCGGCCGTGTCACCGATCTCGCGGAACGGCTCAACATGCCGGTCGTGACGACGATTACCGGCCAATCCGCCATCGCCGACCTCCATCCGCTCTCGATCGGCGTCGTCGGGGATAACGGCTTTCACCCGCATGCCATGATGGCCTTGGAGCAGGCGGATCTCCTGATCTATGTCGGGTCGAAGATCGGCTCTGTCGTCACGGTCGGCTGGACTTTCCCCTCGGCCTTGGGCGACCGGAAGATCGTTCAGATCGATATCGATACCTCGGTCCTTGGCAATAATACGCGGAATGCCCTAAGTCTGGGCGGGGATATCGCGGCCATCTTCGATGACCTGATCGGGCTGCTTCCCGCAGATCTGCGCGGTTCCGCCGATTGGCTTGCCCATCTGAACGGTCTGCGCGCCGATTTCTGGCAGCAGGTACATGATGAGCGCCGGAGCGAGGCCGTCCTCCTCAAGCCGAAGGATGTCATACAGGCGTTGGGCGACCGGCTTGTCGGGCCTGCCACCATCCTGGCGGATGCAGGCACGCCCACGCCCAATCTGACCCGATATCTGCGGCTGCGTGACAACCAGTCCCGCTTGATCATACCGCGGGCCTTCGGCGGTCTGGGCTATGCTCTTCCGGCGGTCGTTGGCGCCTGGTTGTCGCGGCCGGATATCCGTCCGATCGGTCTGTTCGGCGACGGCTCCTTCAGTATGAGCTGCGGCGAGTTGGAGACGCTTGTCCGGCTCCAGGTGCCTGCCTTGCTGCTTCATTTCAACAATGCCTGCTTCGGCTGGATCAAGGCGCTGCAGCGGCTGCATGGGCATAACGCCACCTATTCCGTCGACTTCAGCCGCGGGAACGCGTCGCGTATTGCCGAAGCCTTCGGCCTGAAATCCTGGCGGGTGGCGACTGGCAGCGAGCTGGAGGATGCGCTGGATGCGGGCCTTGCCTGCAAGGAACCGGCCCTGATCGACATCATCGTCGAATCGATCGCGGATGTCGCACCACCCGTCTTCTCCTGGTTGAAGCGGGCGGGCGTGCAGCCGCTGGACTTGCCGGCACAGGCCGCGATCCGGCTCGGTTGATAGACGGACCTGCACATCGGCTCACATATCGGCCCAATGGTGGATGACCTATCGCGGGCATCACGCCCTGAAACAAATAAACCGCAAAAATGGGAGGACATCATGAAACGAACAAAAATCAGCGTACCCTTGGCGGCGGCCTGTCTCGCAGGCTATGTCGGATGCAGCGTGGCCGCTCATGCCGAAACGGCCGGCCCGGTCACCGATCCGCTTGGCGTCATCAAGGTTCCTCAGGGCGCGCCGATCGAGATCGGCGGCTACTGGGTTCTCTCGGGCTCCGATGCGGCGCTTGGCCTCGACCAGAAACGGGGCGTGGAACTGGCGATCAAGGACCGGCAGGGTACGCTCCTTGGCCATCCGGTTCAACTGGAGGCCGAGGATAGCCAATGCAGCGCTGAGGGTGCGCAAACGGCCGCGACCAAGCTGGCCGCGAATCCGAATATGGTCGTGGTCATTGGTCCGTCCTGCTCCAGCGAGGCGACAGCGGCCGCGCCGATCCTCTGGAAGGCCGGCATCGTGGATATCGGCACATCGAGCACGGCGCCGTCGCTGACCGCTGCCGGTCGCAACCACGATCTCGATGGCTTCGCGCGAACCGTCTTCAGCGATGCCGCCCAGGGCAAGGGCGACGGGAATTACCTGTACACCAATCTCAAGGCACGGAAAGTCGTCACCATTCACGATGGCAGCCCCTATGCCTCGCAATTGGTAACGGAATTCGTCAAGACATTCACCGGACTCGGCGGGCAGGTTCTGTCGCAGGAAGCGGTGCAGCCAACCGATGTCGATATGCGGCCGCTCCTGACGCATATCGCGACGGAAAAGCCGGATGTCATTTACATGCCGATTTTCGTGGCCGCAGCCGGACAGATCGCCCGCCAGGCGAAGACGATCCCCGGGCTGGAAAAAACCCAGTTGATCGGTGGCGGATCCTTGATGACTGCCGATATCATCGAGGCCGCCGGCGATGCCATCGTCGGGATGAAAATCACCTATCCGGATATCTCTCCGGCTTCCATGGGGAAAGGCTATCCGGCCTTCGTCGAGGAATATAAGAGCGCTTATGGCGAGGCACCCATCTCAGGATATCATGCGACGGCCTATGATGCCGCCGCCATCGCGATGAAAGCGATCGAGAAGGTCGCTCAGACCGATTCGGACGGCACGACTTATATCGGCCGCAAGGCACTGCGGGAGGCCATCTTCGCGAGCAAGACGGATGGAATATCCGGCCGCATCGATTGCGATGCAAATGGCGAATGCGCGGAATTCCACCTAGGTGTCTTCGAATACGTCAATGCGGATCCGAAGACATTCAAAATCGGTGAGAACCCGAAAAAGATCTACCCCTGATATCGGAATCCCGGCTGACGCCGGGAATTCTCATCGGCGTCAGCCACCTTCACCGGTGGAGTAAGGTCATCATGGCCGCTTTGACAGATATCCCCATCCGGCGGCCCCGTCGGATGATGAAAATCGATTTCGCCCGGCTTTCGCACCGGATCCTGAAACTGGTTGCGCTTCTTATCCTTTGCCTGGGTATTTTTGGCACGATCCGGGCGGATAAATATAGTCCGGGCCAGTGGCTTGATCTGCTGGAGTTCGGCCTCACTTTAGGTGGCGTGTACGCCCTCATCGCGCTTGGCTACACCATGGTCTATGGCGTTCTCCGGCTGATCAATTTCGCGCATGGCGATATCATGATGGTTGGCGCCTTCGTCGCCTATTTCCTGGCAAGCTGGCTCGATAGAATAGGCTTGTTCAGCCTGCAGCCGGCCCTTGCCCTCTGCCTGACTCTGTTGATCGGCGCGATCACCTCGGCTGTCGTGGCGTTGCTGGTGGAACGGTTCGCCTATCGTCCCCTGCGGCATAAAAGCAATTTCTCTCCCCTTATCACCAGCATCGGCATGTCCTTTTTCCTCCAGCAAAGTTGCCGCGGGGTCTTTGGCGCCGGGTTGAAGGCATATCCGGATCCGGCATGGCTGCAAGGCAGCTTCAGTTATGGTGGCGTGACCGTTCCGAAGATCGAAGTGATCGTCCTCTCGGTCGCCCTGGTCACCATGGCGGGGCTCTATCTGATCGTGAATCATACGAAGATCGGAACGGCAATGCGCGCCGCGTCGGAAGATAGCCGTGCCGCCGCCCTCATGGGGATCGATGTCAATCGGATCGTCGTCTTCACTTTCTTCCTGGGCGGGCTGACCGCGGGGGTGGGCGGCGTCCTGTACGCGCTCATCTATAAGCAAGTCTATTTCATGATGGGCTTCCTTCCCGGGGTCAAAGCCTTCGGCGCTGCCGTCCTTGGCGGCATCGGCAGCATACCTGGGGCTATGCTGGGCGGGTTCTTTCTTGGATTGGCCGAAACTGTCGGCACCTCCATGATCCTGGACGGCTTGGGCCTGCCGGCTCCCTATCAGTTGCGCGACTTGATCGCCTTCGGCCTCCTGATCCTCGTTCTCATCCTCAGGCCGACCGGCTTGCTGGGTGAGAAAAGCAATCGCCAGCGGGCTTGAGGATCAGCCATGACAGCTCAGCTCACGACCCTTGACCAAGTTCCGGCGCTGCGGCCCGCGCCGATGCGGAAGCCGATATCGATGCTCCTGTCGCGCCCGGTCCTTGTCGGGTTGCTCTGCGGCGCCATCGCCGTCTATGCGGCTGCTGTCGGCCTCCTGGCTGCCATGCAGGGACGCTGGATCATTGTGGGGATCGCTAACCTCAGCCAGGTCGCATTGCTGGCGCTGGGATTGGCGGCCGGCGCAAAAGCCTGCGGGGAGGGCGAGGCCGGCTCCCGGTGGCAGGTCTGTTTACACGGCATTGTTGCCGGCATCGTCTATGGTGCGGTGCTGGCCGCGCTCCTTCTGGTCCTGACGCTGTTTTCCTGGCGCTCTGTCTTCATCAATTTCTCCCCGGATCTTCGCCAGTTGCTTGCCTTCCATCAGACGTCGGGAACGGGCCTGCTGGTGCTGATCGCCGGCGGCGGCGGCATCGGCCTCGCCGGTGGCGCCTGGCGATGCCTTACGGCAAGGTTCCGCCGCGGCCTGCTCGGTGTTTTCCTCGTGGTTTTAACGGTTGGCGCGCTGCAGCAGCTTCTCCTGGTTATCCTGCAGCGTCTGCCAGTCGCGGCGCCGCTGCGCACATTCCTCTTCGTTTGGGATGGCCTGACTCTCCGCGGCGCCGCGACAATCGCTTGCGTCACGGTCGCGATCTATATCATCCAGCCTATCGCGCGCACCTGGTTCAACCGCCGGCATGCAACCGCCGCCAGCTATGTCGCCAAGTACCGGCAGGCACTGGGATTTGGGATGCTGCTGGCGGTCATGGCGCTGCTGCCCGTGCTGGCGGGTTCCTATATCAGCCAAGTCCTGGTCCTTGTCGGTCTCTATACGCTGATGGGGATGGGGCTGAACATCGAGGCGGGCCTGGCTGGTCTTCTCGATCTCGGCTTCGTCGCATTCTTCGCTGTTGGCGCCTATTCGACCGCATTGCTGACGGCGGACAGTCCCTTTTCGCTTGCCGTCCATTTTTCCGTGCCGGCTTTGAGTTTTTGGCAGGCGATGCCCGTCTCCGTCATGCTTTCCATCGTTGTCGGCATCATTTTCGGCATCCCCGTTCTCGGCGTTCGCGGCGATTATCTCGCGATTGCGACCCTGGGATTGGGCGAAATCATACGGGTGATCGTGCTCTCGGATATGGCGGCGCCTCTTCTGGGAGGCGCCCAGGGAATATTGCAGGTCCCGAAGCCGAGTGTGGGGCAGTTCGAATTCGGAACACCGGTTTCGTTGTTCTATCTGACCTTCGTTTGCTCCGGCATCGCCGCTTATGTTGCCTGGCGGCTCCAGCGCTCGCGTCTTGGCCGCGCCTGGATGGCTTTGCGGGATGATGAAGCCGTCGCCCAGTCGCTCGGCATCAATCTCGTCAAATCGAAGCTGCTGGCCTATGGGATGGGTGCCGCTTTTGCGGGCCTCGCCGGGTCGATCTTCGCCGCCATGCTCGGCTCGATCTATCCCAACAGCTTCACCCTGATCGTCTCGATCAACATCCTGGCTTTGGTCGTCGTTGGCGGCCTTGGCAGTATTCAAGGGGTGGTTCTCGGAGCCATCCTGCTTGTTGGCCTGCCGGAGCTATTTCGCGAGTTCGGCGACTATCGTTTTCTCTTTTACGGAATCGTGTTGATCGTCGTCATGATCCGGAATCCGGACGGGCTGTGGCCGGCCACGCGAAATACGGAGACCGGGCGATGAGTGGCCAAGCCATGGAAAAGCGACCCCTCCTGACGCTGACGGGTCTGACGAAGACATTCGGCGGCCTGCGCGCGATCTCCAATGTCAGCATGAGAGTTATGCAAGGGACGATCCATAGCGTCATCGGGCCGAACGGTGCCGGCAAGACGACGGCCTTCAACTGCATCGCCCGCTTCGTCTCGCCCACATCGGGTGAAATTCATTTCGGGTCCAGCCGTATCGACGATCTGAGGCCCGATCAGGTGGCAACGCTGGGGATTGCCAGGACCTATCAGAATATCCGCCTGTTCAAGAGTATGACGGCACAGGAGAATGTACTGATCGGCTGTCACCGCCATCTGACGGCGCCATGGTGGAGTTGCATTCTTCATCTTCGGCAAACCAGGGAAGAGGAAAAAGAGGCACGGCATAGCGCCCGGAAATGGCTCGATTATGTCGGGCTTGCCGATGCGGCGGACATACCGGCTGTTGCGCTCTCTTATGGCCAGCAGCGCCGCCTGGAAATTGCGCGCGCCCTCGCGACCCAGCCAAAGCTCCTGTTGCTGGATGAACCGACGGCCGGCATGAACCCCTCCGAGATAAACGACATGGGACGCTTCATCCGACGGATACATGACGAACTGTCCATCACGGTTCTTCTCATCGAACATCAGGTGAAGCTCGTGATGGGCATATCCGATCAGGTTACCGTCCTGGATCATGGCGAGAAGATAGCCGACGGAAGTCCTGTGCAGGTGCAGCGCGATCCGCAGGTGATTGCCGCTTATCTGGGGCGGTCCCGCAATGTGGCTAATCGGGCGGTGACGGCATGAGCGAGATGCATCCTTCGTTGCTCGAGCTTCGCAACATCGACGTGTTCTACCAGAGCGTCCATGCGGTGCGCGATGTATCGCTCAAGGTGGCGGAGGGGTCCATCGTCACGCTGATCGGGGCCAATGGCGCGGGAAAGTCGACGACGCTCAACGCGATCAGCGGGGTGCTGCCGGTCACGCAGGGTGAAATCAGGCTCAACGGACGGAAGATCGATAATCTGCTGGCACATGCGGTTGCAAGGCTGGGAATCTCGCAGGTCCCGGAAGGACGCCGGATTTTCGGTCGACTGACGGTTGCCGAGAATCTGACGATGGGAGCCTATTCGCGAAACGACAAGAAAGAAGTGCATCAGGATCGGGAACGAATCCTCTGCCTGTTTCCGCGTCTGCGGGAAAGGCTGACACAGGTTGCCGGCACGCTGTCCGGCGGCGAGCAGCAGATGGTGGTCATTGGGCGGGCTTTGATGGCGCGGCCCAGCATTCTGCTGCTCGACGAACCGAGCATGGGTTTGGCGCCGAAGCTGGTCGATCAGATCTTCGAGACGATCTGTGAGATCAGGCGTCAGGGCACGACCGTCCTGTTGATCGAACAAAGCGCCTATATGGCGTTGGAAATTGCCGACTACGCTTATGTTCTTGCAAGCGGCTCGATCGTCCTCGCGGGCACCGGCCAGGAGCTTCTCCGACACGAGCAGGTCATCTCGGCTTATCTCGGGGAGGAGTGAATGACGACAACGCAGAATTATAGCCACATCGTCGTTGGCGGCGGCAGTGCCGGCTGCGTCCTGGCCAACCGCCTGTCCGCGAAATCGGGCAATCGGGTCCTGCTGGTCGAGGCCGGCCGTGACACGCCGCCAGATCGCGTCGAACCGGAAATTCTCGACAGCTATCCACGGATTGCCTATTTCAATGAACGTAATCTCTGGTCCGACCTGCGGGTCTTTCTGCAGCCCCTATCCGGCAACGGGGTGAAACAGCCGCCTTTGCGACGCTACGAGCAGGCCCGGCTCATGGGGGGCGGATCGAGCCTGAATGACATGCAGGCCAATCGCGGTACGCCGGCCGATTATGACGAGTGGCACGACTTGGGGGCGACCGGATGGCGATGGACGGATGTGGCGCCTTACTTCCGTCGCCTGGAGCGGGATGTCGATTTCAGCGGTCCGCTTCACGGGGCGGCAGGCCCGATCCCCATTCGGCGCATTTTCCCATCCGTATGGCCGCAGTTTTCCAAGGCCGTGGCACATGCCTTTGCTGCGGCCGGATACCGGGATATTCAAGACCAGAATGCGGTCTTCGAGGATGGCTATTTTCCCCTCGCAATTTCCAATCTCTATGACCGGCGGGTCTCGACGGCGATCGGCTATCTCGACAATGCCACGCGGCAGCGGGCGAACCTTCACGTCAGGCCGAATTGTACGGCCACCGAACTTGTCTTCGACGGTCGCCGCGTCACGGGTATCAGGCTGCGGGAGGGAGAGCGCCTGGAGACGGCGACGGCCCAGGAGATTATCCTGTCAGCCGGCGCGATCCATAGCCCGGCTTTCTTGCTGCGCGCGGGCATTGGCGACGCGCTCGCTCTAAAGGCGCTGGGTCTTCTGGTGGTCGCGGACCGCCCTGGGGTGGGCTCGAATTTACAGGAGCATCCGACGATTTCGATTTCCGCTTTCCTGCGGAAAGAGGCGCGTCTCGGACGCCAGTTGCGGCGGCATACACATATCGGCCTGCGCTATTCGTCCAACTTGTCGAATTGCGAACAGAGCGACATGTATATGGTTGCATTGAGCAAGTCCGGCTGGCATCCGGTTGGGCAGCAACTGGGGTCCCTGACAACCTGGGTCAACAAGCCTTTTTCAACAGGCCGGGTATCTTTGCAATCCGGTGATTGCCGCATTGAGCCGATTGTCGAATTCAATCTTCTAAGCGATCGGCGGGACCTGGTGAGACTCATGAAGGCAATGCGGTTGGCTGCCGGCTTATTCGAGAACGTGGCCTTGCGGGATGCGACGACCGATATATTTCCCTCGAGCTACAGCGAGCGGATTCGCGATCTCGGCCAGATCAATATGAAGAACGCGGTGCTGACAAGCATTCTTGCAAAATTGTTGGATGGCCCCTCTGGTCTAAGGCAGGCCTTAATTCGGCACGTTCTGACGGAGGGGGCCGCGCTTGACCGGCTGATGACGGATGAAGAAGAGCTGGAGGCCTTCGTCCGCGCGAAAGCCCATGGTGTGTGGCATGCCTGCGGTACCTGCCGAATGGGTGAGGAGCAGGATAGATATGCGGTGACGGATGCTGCCGGATGCGTGATCGGGGTCCAGGGGCTGCGCGTCGCGGATGCATCGATCATGCCGCGGATTCCACGAGCCAACACGAACATTCCCACGATTATGATCGCTGAAAAGATCAGCGATGCAATTCTTTCAGAAGCTCACAGCGGCTGAAGCTGCGGCGCGTTTTGCAATGGGGCCGGAGCGAGAGCGATGGCTCGGGCTTTTCCTAGAAATCGGTCGGAATTACTGCCTCGAAATTTTTGACGGTTACTGAGCCGTTGCCATTCCTCATGCAAAATGCCCCGGCGACTCCGGCATCAAAGGTTCGCTTGCGCTCCTTTGGCGGCGTTCGACGGGGCATTTGCAATACGCTTCCGGACATACCTGAGACAATGAAGGTAACGTGCCCGGAGTCAGGATCTATATTGGGAACGCAATAGACGCTGGCGGACTTTATTCGATGTTCAGCCAGGCCGGATCGTCAAACTGATGCCAGGTGCTGTCGCGGTATTGCGTACCCGAGGGACCGGCGACCGGATGGATATTGTTGCAATGCACCGGATTGGTGAGACCGTCGCCGCTGCAATTGCTGTCGAGGAACAGATTGCCGGCGCCGGACGTGTCCGGGGCGCAACCGCCCGCAAGCAGGGTGATGCCAAGAGCGGCAAGGGTCAGCAATGTTCTGCGCATATTTCACTCCCCCAAATGAGCCCCAAAATAAGTACCGGCGGATCGCGTCTCCGCGCCTGCCGTCTATTTGACGTGCAATGATAAGTTACGGCCCGTGTTACTGGCAAGAACCGCCGGTTGCAGCCTTGCTCCGCATCCATGCCTGTAACCCCACCGGTGCGCCGATGGATGCCCTGGAACTATATCGATCAAGGATTTTAGTCACAATCACATTTCCGCGCGGTTTCTGTCGGCGGTGGCGATGACCTGTTAGGTTGGGTCGTTATCGGTTTGAGGGAAGAGGGACGAGGAATGCGGCGATATGGCGTGGGAATCATCGGCTTGGGGGGCATGGGGCAGGAGATGGCGGAGGCCATGACGGCGCATCCCCGGTTCAAGCCGGTGGCCGGTTTCGATCCGCAGATGACAAGGAAGCCGGCCTTTCCGATCCATGACTCAGCGGAACGCGTGATCGCCAACCCTGCCGTCAATCTTGTTTATGTCGCGTCGCCGCCGGCGCATCACGAAGCGGCGGTGCTGTTGACGGCCCAGGCCGGCAAGGCTCTGCTGTGCGAGAAGCCGCTCGCGGCGACCCCGCAAGCCGCCTATGCCTGCCTGGCCGCCGTGGAGACGGCAGGGATTCCCTCGGCGGTGAATTTCTATTTCGCGGCGGCGCCGGCGGCGCGGAAACTGACCGCGCTGGTCCGGGCCGGGGAACTCGGCGAGATCACCCAGGCCCATCTGACGCTGCGGTTCCGACGCTGGCCCCGAGACTGGCAGGGCCAGGCCGGCGCCTGGCTGTCGAGCGCCGCCGAAGGCGGCTTCATGCGCGAGGTCGGATCGCATTTCATCTTCCTCGCCCAGCGGCTTTTCGCCCCCGCCGGGATCGGCGGACAGGCCGGAAGCGGCGGGCGGGCCAGGATCGGATCGGTCGCGGTGACGCGGGGAGAGGCGGGGACCGAGACCAGCCTGCGGGCGGAGCTGCAGTTTCCCCAAGTGACGTTGCAGATCGACGGCGCCGTGAGCGGCCCCGATGAGGACCGCAACCGCTTCGAGCTGACCGGCAGCAAGGGCAGGGCGGCGATTGTCGATTGGAGCGATCTGGAGCGCGACGGCAAGCCGGTCGATCTCACGGATGTCGCGGAGCGGCCGCTGGATTTCCTGGCGGACCTGCTGGATGGCAAGCCGCATCCGCTCGCGAGTTTCGAGGAAGCGGCATCGGTTGTCGAAACCGTGGAGACCCTGCTGCTTTAACGCAGCCGCCGTTCACCTATCGGTCCGCTCACGTATCGGCGACCACCAGCTCGATCTTGCATTTCGCCATCGCCTGGCCGAGATGGGCCGGCGGCGGCGCTTCCGTCACCACGATATGACAGCGGTCGAGGGCGCAGATCTGCGCCAGCGAGCGGCGGTCGAATTTCGAGGAATCGCACAGCACCACGACCTGGCGGGCGCGGTCGATGAAGGCGCGTTTCACCTCGGTGTCTTCCAGCGTGTAGTCGTAGAGGCCGGATTCGATGATGCCTGAGACGCCGATGAAGACCTTGTCGAAATAGTAGTCGGTTACCTGGCTGGTGGCGACCGGACCGATCACCGCCAACTCGGGGCCGCGCAATTGGCCGCCCAGCAGATAGATCGGATTGCGGCTGGCGGTGAGGGTGATGGCCGCCGGCAGGCTGTTGGTGAAAATGCGCAGATCCGAGCGCGGGATCAGCTCCTTCGCCAGGGCGAGAACCGAGGTGCCGACATCAAGGGCGACCGTCTCACTAGGGCCAATTAATTTGGCGGCGGCGGCGGCGATACGGGACTTTGCCATGGCATTGCGCCGCTGCCGCTGCTTGAACATCGGCTCTTCGGCGTCGAAGATTTCATGGCGTTCGGCTTCCGTCGCTACCGCGCCGCCATGGGTGCGCTTGAGGATGCCGCGCGTCTCCAGGGCTTCCAGGTCGCGCCGGATGGTCATGGCAGAAACGCCCAGGCTCTGGGCGATCTCGACCACGGAAATGAAGCCGTCGCGATTGACGATTTCCGCCAAGCGCGCCTGCCGCGCCCCGGCCGGCAGACGGCTGGAGGCGGTTTCCTCGATTTCCGGGGTCGAACGCATGGACGCCATGTGATGCCTATTCATTCCCTGACTGGTCACTCCCGCTGATCATTCTCGGCGGGCCGCACTTTTGCCCGGTTCAGCCGAGTCGTCTTCATCCTTGTTTCGCGATCATAGCAGAAAACGAACAAATGAACTGATAGATTATGTTCATTTTTGTTTATTATTGCACATTTGTGGCGGGCGTGGAATCATGCGCTCAGATTCGGCAAGTGAGGACCGGCGGCGAGGGCGCATGGCTGACATTGAGTTGCGCAATGTTTCGAAGTTCTACAGCAACCGCGTTGCGGCCGTTGAGGACGTCAATCTGCATATCCGTGATGGCGAGTTCATGATCTTCCTCGGGCCCTCGGGCTGCGGAAAATCCACGACGCTGCGTATGATCGCCGGGCTCGAGAACATCTCCTCCGGCGAACTTTATATCGGCGGCAAGAAGATGAACGATGTGGCGCCGCGGGACCGCAACATCGCCGTCGTGTTCCAGAGCTATGCGCTCTATCCCCATATGACCGTGGCCGAGAATCTGGCTTTCGGCCTCAAGATGCATAAGCGGCCGCAAACCGAGATCGAGGAGCGGGTGAAGCGCGTTTCGGCGATGCTGGGCATCGGCCAGTTCCTGGAGCGCAAGCCGGCAGCTCTGTCCGGCGGTCAGCGTCAGCGCGTGGCGTTGGGCCGTGCCCTGGTCCGCGATCCCTCGGCCTTCCTGCTGGACGAGCCGCTTTCCAATCTCGATGCGCAGCTTCGCGCGGACATGCGCCTGGAACTGGTCAAGCTGCATCGCCAGCTCGGCAGTACCATCATCCATGTGACCCATGATCAGGTCGAAGCCATGACCATGGGCGAGCGCATCTGCATCATGAAGGACGGCCGCGTCGTCCAGGTGGGTGCGCCGCTCGATGTCTACCGCAATCCGGCCAATACCTTCGTCGCCGGCTTCCTCGCCAGCCCGCCGATGAATCTGATCCAGGCCAGGCTGGTTGCTGAATCCGGTGGCGGTCTCTGGGTCGAGGCGGGTGGGATGCGCCTCAAGGTACCGGCCGATTATGCCAATGCCTATCGCGCCTATGCGGGCCAGCAGGTGATCTTCGGCATCCGTGCCGAGGATATCCACGATCAGCCGGTCGACGCCGCCTGGCAACCGGTCGATGCCAATGTGGTGGCGCTGGAAACCCTCGGAGCCGAGGTCGTCCTGGTCTTCGGCATTGCCGGGCTGGGCCGCTCGGACATCGCCGCGCGGCTCGGCCGGGATTATCGCGCACCGATCGGCAGCACGCAGCGCCTCTATATCGATCTCGCGGAAATGCAGCTCTTCGATCCGCAGACCACCAATGCCATTCCCCGCGGCGCGACCCCGATGGGCCAGAAGCCACATCAGGGTTGAGCGCCGCACGTCACAGGACCAGGCCGGTCCTCGTCCACGGGAGCGGCCTCAGATGAAACAAGAAGGAGATTATCGATCATGCTGAAGGAGACTTTCGGCGCCACGAAGCCGGTCATCGCCATGGTGCATTTCCTGCCGCTGCCGGGCTCGCCGCTGTATGACGCCAAGGGCGGCGTCAACGCCATCATCGATGCCGCTGCCCGCGACATCGAAAAGCTGCAGGAAGGCGGCGTCGATTGCGTCATGTTCGGCAATGAGGGCGACCGTCCCTATCTGATCAAGTCGACCCCGGAAAGCCTCGCCGCCATGGCGGCGGCGGTGTCGGCCCTGAAGCCGATCATCAAGGTGCCCTTCGGCGTCGATTACCTGTGGGATCCGGTGGCCACCGTGGCCCTCGGCAATGCCACCGGCGCGCGTTTCGGCCGCGAAGTGATGACCGGCGTCTATGATTCCGACATGGGTCTCTGGGCCCCGGATGCCGGCAGTGCCATCCGCCTGCGTCACAATCTCGCGCGCGACAATTTCAAGATGATGTATAACGTCAACGCGGAATTCGCCTCGCCGATCGGCACCCGGACCATCGCCCAGCGCGCCAAGAGCGCCGTCTTCTCGGCGCTTGCTGACGTGGTTCTGGTGTCCGGCATCATGACCGGCCAGGCGGTCGATACCAGCGACATCAAGGAAGTAAAGGCGGTCTTGAAGGATACGCCGGTCTTCGCCAATACCGGCGTCAATATCGACAATATCCGCGACATTCTGTCGGTCGGTGACGGCTGCGTCATCGGCACGCATTTCAAGGTCGACGGCAATACCTGGAACCCGGTCGATGGCGATCGCGTGAAGCGCTTCATGGACGTCGTCAACAAGGTCCGCTGAGGCGGCAGGCATAAGCTGAGGCGACGGGCGTAACAGGACAAGGTGGCATCATGCCGGCATTGCTCGGCCTCGATATCGGTACGACTTCGACCATCGGCATCCTGATCGATGCCGATGGCCATACGCTGGCGACCGCGACGCGGCCGAGCGACCTTGTCTCCCTGCATGCCAATTGGGCCGAGGAAGATCCGGCCCAATGGTGGTCGAACTGCCAGGCCATCATCGCCGATTTGCTGAAGAAGACCGGCCTCACCGGCGGCGATATCGCCGCCGTCGGCGTGACCGGCATGGTGCCGGCCATGGTCCTGCTGGACAAGCAGGGCAGGATCCTGCGCCGCAGCATGCAGCAGAATGACGCCCGCGCCGTCGCCGAGATCGAAGCGATGCAGCAGCGTTTCGACAAGCAGGCGTTCTTCGAGCTGACCGGCGGCAGCATCAACCAGCAATTGGTGGCACCGAAACTGCGCTGGCTGCAGAAGCATGAGCCGGCGGTCTTCGGCCAGATTGCCACGGTCTTCGGTTCTTATGACTACATCACCTATTGCCTGACGGGTACGCGCTCGATCGAACACAACTGGGCGCTGGAATCCGGCCTGATGGATTTCCAGAAGCGAACCTTCGCACCGGAGCTGGTCGAAGCGGCCGGCATCGATGCCGCCGTCCTGCCGCCGATCCGGGCCTCGCATGAGATCGTCGGCAGCGTCACTGTCGAGGCGGCTGCCGCGACCGGCCTCAAGGCGGGAACGCCGGTCGTTGCCGGCTGCGCCGATCACGTCGTCTCGGCCTATGTCGCCGGAGCGTCGCAGGATGGCGATCTGGTGCTGAAATTCGGCGGCGCCGGCGACATCCTGCTCTCGACGGCGAAGGCCGTCACCGATCCGCGCCTCTTCATCGATTACCACATCACACCCGGCCTCTATTTCAGCAATGGCTGCACCGCGACCTCGGGCAGCCTGCTCAACTGGATCGTCCGCCAGTTTGCCGGCGGCGAGGTCGAGAAGGCGAAGCAGGCGGGCCTGTCAGTCCATGCCTGGCTCGATCGCCTCGCGACCGAGACACCGGCGGGTGCCGAGGGTGTTGTGATGCTGCCCTATTTCCTCGGCGAAAAGACGCCGCTGCACGATCCACATGCACGCGGCACTTTGGTCGGGCTGGGGCTGCATCACAATATTGCCCATGTTTGGCGGGCGGCGCTGGAGGGCGTCATCCTCGGCTTCCGCCACCATGTCGAGGTCTTCACCGAGATCGGCCTGAAGGTCGAGCGCGTCTTTGCCTGCGACGGCGGCGCTGCCAGCGATCTCTGGCTGCAGATCGCCGCCGATGCGATCAATCGCCCGGTCCAGCGCATCGCCAACCATCCGGGTTCCTGCCTGGGGGCGGCGGTGGTCGCCGGCTATGGCGCCGGGCTGATCAAGGACCTCGCCCAGGTCTCGACCTATGTGGCGGGCGGCCGGATTTTCGAACCGATTGCGGCGAATGTCGCGGTTTATGACCGCGCCTATGCCAATTTCCGAGACATTTACGAGAGGCTGAAGAGCCTCTATCCGCGATTGGCGCCGGCGGACTGAGCCGGCCAAGCGGAGATATCAGATAGGGATTAGGAGACGTTTGATGGAAAAGACCAGGTTGCTTGCCGGCCGCCGCGCGCTGATCACCGGTGGCGGATCGGGGATCGGCAAATCCATCGTCAAGGCGCTGGCGGCTGCCGGTGCCTGGGTCGCCGTCACCGACAAGAACGGCGATGCGGCCGCGGCTGTTGCCAAGGAGATCGGCAAGGACGCCATGTCGGCGGCGCTCGACGTCACCGATGCGGCGGCGACGGCCAAGGTCTTCGAGCAGGTCAATGAGGAATTCGGCGGCATCGACATCGTCTGCGCCAATGCCGGCGTTTCCACCATGAACGCGACGGTGGATCTCACCGAAGCCGAATGGGACTTCAACATGAACATCAATGCCAAGGGCGTCTTCCTGACCAATCAGGCGGCGGTCCGGCACTGGCTGAAGGCTGGCCAGCAGGGTGTCATCGTCAACACCGCCTCGCTTGCCGGCAAGATCGGTGCGCCGCTGCTCGCGCATTACTCGGCCAGCAAATTCGCGGTGGTCGGTTTCACCCAGGCGCTCGCACGCGAGGTTGGCAAGAACGGCATCCGCGTCAATTGCGTCTGCCCCGGTTTTGTCCGCACAGGCATGCAGGAACGGGAAATCGACTGGGAAGGCAAGCTGCGCGGCATGACGCCGGAAGCGGTGCGCAATGAATATGTCTCCCTGACGCCGCTCGGCCGCATCCAGGAACCGGAAGATGTCGCGGACATCGTCGTCTTCCTGGCCAGCGACCTCTCGCGTTTCCTCACCGGCGAGGCGGTTAATGCCAGCGGTGGCGTCCTGATGGATTGAGGCGGGCGGAGCGGGCAGGCAAGGCGAGAGCAAGGGGCGGGGTCGCCATGGAGAGAGACCAGTGACACGATTGAAATCGATTCTGCCGCATATCGTCCTGATCTTCTTCGCGCTCTATATCGCCTTGCCGCCGCTTTGGGTGCTTCGGACCAGCTTCGTGCCGGATTCGGTCGCCTATAAGATCACGCTCTTTCCCGAATTCACCCTCGACAACTATATCAAGTTGTTCACCGAAGGCTCCTTCGGCCGGGCCTATCTCAACAGCTTCATCGCGGCGGCCGGCTCCACCGTTCTCGGCCTGCCGCTGGCGGCCATGACCGGCTATGCCTTCGCGCGCTACCGGACCGGCGGCCAGATCAGCCGTTTCATTGTGCTGGCGACGCAGATGCTGCCGCCGGTCGCGATCATCCTGCCGGTCTTCGCGCTCTTCCGCATGTTCGGCCTGACCAATTCCGTGACCGGCCTGATGATCGCCTATGCGGCGATCAACCTGCCGTTCCTGACCTGGATCCTGATGGGCTTCTTCGAGGGTGTGCCGATCGAGCTGGAATGGGCGGCCCAGGTCGATGGGGCGACGGTCTGGGAAGCCTTCTGGAAGATCGTCATGCCGGTCTCGCTGCCGGGTATCGCGGCGGCGGGCGTGCTGGGCTTCATCCTGTCCTGGAACGAATTTCTCTTCGCCCTGATTTTGACCGGGCCGACGACGGCGACGATCCCCGTGGCGCTGGCCGGCCTGCAATCCTCGAATGGCGTGCAGATCGCGGAGATTTCCGCCGGCGTCATCCTGGGCATCGTGCCGCTCCTGGTCGCCTCGCGTTTCGTGCAGCGCTACCTGGTGCGCGGCCTGACCTTCGGTGCGGTGAAGTAAGCGGTTCCATTGAGATGGCGGGAAGGACCCGCCTGCCGGATCCGGAAGGCTCCGGTACAGAGTCAAGCAAGTCCACAGAGGAGGAAACACATGAGGACCAATATTCTGTCGCTGCTCGGCGGCGTTTCGCTGGCGGCTTTCCTGGCTTCGGCATCCGCCGCCCAGGCCGAGCAGATCACCCTGCACGCCTTGATGGAGGACGTGCCGGAAACCCAGATCATCGAAAAGCTGCTGCCGGACTTCGAGAAAGAGACCGGCATCAAGGTCGAATTCCAGAAGCTGGTTTATTCCGAAATGCATGACAAGCTGGTCACCCAGTTGACCGGCTCCAGCAGCTTCTACAATGTCATGGAAGTGGACTTCCTTTGGGCCGGCGAATTCCCGGAAGCGGGCTGGCTCGCGGATCTGAAGCCCTTCGTCGAGAAGAGCAATTTCGATCTGAAGCCCTTCATTCCCTCGATGCTCGACCTGGTCGGCTATCACAAGGGCACGCTTTATCTCGTCCCCATGTACAACTACTCCATGGGTCTGATCTATCGCCAGGACCTGCTGCAGGATCCAAAGCTGCAGGCCGCCTATAAGGCGAAGACCGGCAAGGAGCTGACGGCGCCGAAGACGCTCGAGGAATATGTCGAGCTCTCGAAGTTCATGAAGGCCAATGCCGGCGTCGCCGGTGCGGCGATGCAGGGTCAGCGCGGCGATCCGAACAGCATGGAATTCTCCAACTACCTGTTCTCGGCCGGCGGCGAATATCTCGACAAGGACCGTAAGGTGGTGCTGGACAGCCCGGCCGGCCGCAAGGCGCTGGACCTCTATGTCGACAACATCAAGAACGGCGCGCAGCAGGGTGCCCTCTCGGCGACGCTCGACGACACGATGCGCCTGATGTGCGACGGCAAGGCCTTCAGCATGGTCACCTATTGGTGGATGCTGCCGCAGCTCGACGACAAAACGAAGTGCCCGAATGTCGCCGGCAAAGTGGCCCTTGGCGTGATGCCGGGCGGCCATGGCGAAAGCGGCGGCTGGGGCTGGGGCATCCCGCAGAACCAGAGCCCGGAACTGCAGGACGCGGCCTGGAAGTTCATCAGTTGGGTCCAGGGCGAGAAGACCTCGATCGCCCGCGCGAAGGAAGGCCATGCGCCGGTGCGCAACGATACCTACAGCAACCCGGACGTGCTGGCGAAGTATCCGTTCTACAAGCAGGCGCAGGATGTCGTGCAGAGCGGCAAGTCCTTCCCGATCTTCGCCTATTCGGCCCAGTATGAAGACGTGCTGGGACGTCAGCTCTCGCTGGCGGCATCCGGTGAGGCGAAGCCTGATGCAGCCTTGAAAGAGGCCGCCGATGGTCTCGAGAAGCTGCTGAAGAAAGCCGGACAGTAAGAGGAATGACCTGTCGCGGGGCGGGAAGCCGCCCCGCGATATGGACGGGGATTGAAGAAATGGCGTCAGTGACGATGAATAGCAGCCAAGTGTCCAGCCGCAGCGTCGACCGCTGGACGGTGACGGGATGGAAGTTCGCCGCACCCGGCCTCTCCGTCCTTGCCATCGTCATGGGCATTCCGCTGCTCTATGCCGTCGTCCTGGCGACCTCCAGCTTCACCTTGCTGCACCCCCGGATCGCGCCTTTCGCCGGCTGGGACAATTTCGTTTCCGTCATGCAGGACGAGTATTTCTGGCACTCGCTCTGGCTGACGATCCAATATTCCGTCATCGCCGTGGTCGGCGAATTCCTGCTGGGCCTGCTCGTCGCCTTGATGCTCAACCGCATCGTCAAGCTGAAGGCGATCTATTTCGCCATCCTGACCGTGCCGATGGCGATGTCGCCGGTCAGCGTCGGCCTGATCTGGCACATGCTGCTGCAGCCCAATCTCGGCGTCGTCAATGAATTGCTGGTGACTTTCGGCTTCAACGGCGTCGACTGGCTGGGCTCGTCCGATCTCGCCTTCTGGACTGTGATCTTCGTCGATGTCTGGCAGCAGGTTTCCTTCGTCATCCTGATCCTGGCGGCGGGCCTTGCCTCGCTGCCGAAGGACCCTTACGAGGCGGCCGAGGTCGACGGCGCCAATGAATGGCAGCAATTCTGGTATCTGACCCTGCCGATGCTGCGGCCGGTCGCCACCATCGCCGTCATCATTCAGCTCATCAACGAATTCCGCACCTATGACCTGGTCTATGTGCTGACCAAGGGCGGCCCCGGCATCGCCACCGACCTGCTGAGCTTCTTTGCCTATAAGCGGGCCTTCCTCGGTCTCAGCATCAATGAAGGTGCCGCCGCCTCTTTCGCGCTGCTGGCCTTGGTGCTGCTTCTCACCATCTTCTTCTTCCGCATCGTGTCGCGGAAGGCGTGAGGCGAAGGCCGGTCAATCTGTCGGCAGCGGCTGCACGTCCAGCTTATGGGCCTTGCGCCCGCCGCGCTTGATCGTGCCAGGTGTCGGCTCGGCGCCGATCAATCGGCCGGCGAGGGCGAGGCAGCGTTGCGCCAGCTCGGCGGCACCGATCGCCAGTTCCTTCGAATGCTGGACGATCTCCACATTGCGTTCCATGTCCTCATGCGACCAACCGCGCGAATGGGCGATATAGGGGAATTGCGGAAACAGGAAACCGAGCTCGGCGAAGAAGCCCAGCATCTGGCCGGCCACCGCCTGGATATTGTCCTGGCCGCCGACGATGATGAAGCCCGCCACCTTGTTGCGGATCAGCACGCGGTTATGGGTGGTGATGGCGTTCTGCACGCAGTTCAGCCGCTCGGCCATGCGGAAGTAGAGTGACGAAGCCGTGCCCCAGCGGATCGGCGAGGCGACGATCACGGCATCGGCCCAGTGGACCATCGCCTCATAGACCTGATCCATCTCGTCCTTCTCGTCCATCTGCGTGATGGAGCAGGGCCAGGTGCAGGCATGGGCGGCTTTCGAGTAATAGCCTTCGCAGGCGCGGAACTTCAGCGCATTCAGGGAAATCAGCCTGGTTTCGGCCCCGGTCGCGGCGGCGGCCTGCAGGGCCTCATTCAGCAGGTGATCGGAACCCGAAAAGCGCGGCGCACGCTTGTTCATCGCCGTGGTGGAAATGCCGGCGAGCCGCAGCGGGCCCGGCGCCCGCTCGATCTTCCGCGTCAGGGGATGCGGCGGATGGGGCTTGCGGCTGCGCGGCGTGGCACCGGCGAGATCGACCAGGAGCCGGCCGTTTTCGACCTTCACCGGATAGGCCGGCACGGCATCTTCCTCGAAGCCCGGCTCACCGAGCCCGGTGCAGCGATGAAACTTCCATTGGTGCCAGGGGCAGGTCAGATAATCGCCGTCGAGATCGCCTTCGCCCAAGGGACCGCCGGCATGGTTACAGGTATTGGAGACGACGCCGAAGACGCCATCCTTGCTGGAGACGGCCAGCGCGACATTGCGCACCTTGAGGCGTTGCAGCGGTTTCTGCGCAAGTTCTGATATTGCGCCGATATCGACCCAATCCTCACCGGCCATGGCTTCCTCCCTGACATTGCATCGAGCTGAGGCGCCGCATCGCGGCTCCTGCCGTCTGCCTTAGGGGGAAAGCCTAGCTTGCACCCGCGTCCGACGCAAACGGAGGCATAGGTCAACCTGCCTTGGCGAGGCCACGGTTCTGGTTGAGCTGGTCCTGTAGCAACAGCACTTGCAGATAAAGTTCAAGACGGTTGCGCTCCATCTTGGCCAGGAGCGGGTTGTTGGCGAAGGCCGACAGGACCGGCATCAGTTTCGCCTCGAGCCGCGCATCGGCCAGGATGCCGATGCCGAAGATGCAGGGGATCTCCGTATAGAACAGGCCGGGTTGATCGCGGCGGAAATCCTCGATCGCGGTCAATACGCCATTACGCGGCCCGCCTTCCTGCAGTGCGACGGCGAAATTGCCTTCACCGCGAAAGCCGCCGGGCTGGGCCGAGGGGCGATCGAGTTTGACGCCGAGATCGTAGCTATAGGGATGCACCGCTTCGGCTGGCAATTGCTTCGGATCGTAATAGAAGTCGCGCCGGCCGCAGGGCCAGCCGACATCGTGCAGGATGACCAGCGGGAAGGGCCGGTCGAGCGGCCGCATGGCGGCGATCGCCGACAACTCACCGAGGACGGTGAAATAGTTGTGGTCGCCGTCGAGCACATAGGCATCGGCGCCCGGCAGGCGGGCCAGCATGTGGAGGCTGGTCGACAGATAGAGCTGGCTGTCGGAGGTCTCGAAGATGTCGCGGGCGGCCTGGCTGGGTGCCGGATCGATACCGATATGCTGGCGTCCATCGATGGCCGCCCAGGCCGAGAGGGCGGCGGAAAAGCCACCGTCTTCCACGCCGACCTCGACCACGCTGCGGGCCTCCACGGCATCCATCAGGCCCAGCAGAATATCTTGAAACTCCCGGAGGGAATGCAACAGCAGATGGGCCATGATCAAGCGGCTCCTCTTGTGAGAACGGGCAGATCCTGCTCACCGGTGCTTTCATCTTCGGAACCTTCGTTCTCGAAGATGGGCGGCAGGGGCAGGATCGTGAGGGTGACGATGGTGACGGCCCGGTCGCTTTCGGCGATGGGCAGCAGTAGATGGGCATCCTGGCCCAGGGCGCGGAATTCCGACCCGTCGATCTGGCAGGAGAGGCCTTGCAGGTCGCGGATGGAAACGGTCTCGATCTGCTGGCTGCGGCCGGCATCGGCGCTGCCGTCGCCGCGCTGGAGACCGATGGAGCGGATCATGCCGCGTTGCAGGAAACGCTCCAGCGGCAAAGCGAGCATCGATCCGGTATGGGCTCGGTGGACCGGGATTCGCAGCCGCAATTCGCCGGTTGCGGTCGCAGTGCAGCTTGCCGCGCAGGATTGGCCTTTGCCGTCCTTGATGAGGGAGGCCGGCAGATGGGTGACAACCTGTTCATGCAGCACTTCCTCGATGGGCAGGCCGAAAGCCGCCACGCCATAGGCGCAGCCGTTCAGGCTGGAAATCGCGGCGCTATTGCCTGCGGCCCACATCGGCGGCGCATCAGCTTGCCAAACCGCCGTCAGCGGGAGGGCACCGAGCAGGGGCTCGGTTTCCTCTGTATTGATCAGGTCATGCAACACATATGTTCCGAGATTGACGTCGTGCTTGATGGGACCAAAGACGGTCTGTTCGGCGAGGGTCGGGAACAGCAGCAGCCGGGCGAGCAGAACCGCCGACCAGCTCCGCATCGTCACCATATCCTGCATGGGATCGATGGCCAGTTCCGCGCTTGCAGCCTGCATCAGTTGGACGAAGTCCAGGCAGGCCCGCTGAATGCGGCCGCAAAGGGCGAGTTGCGCCGCCGGCCGTATCTCCACCTCGTGTTGCACCCGTCCACCGTCATACAGCGCGACCGACCCGACCGGCGCCGAGCAGAATTGCTCCAGCAGCGCGATGTTGCGCAGCAGGTAGCGCTTGATGATTGGCGTGACGATGCCGTCGTCGATGAAGCCGGCGACGCTATCGCCTTCGGGCAATTCCGCCATGGCATCGTCGGCACTCAACATATAGGTACCGTGCAGCCGATGCGGCAGTCCCTCCTGGTCGAAGATGCCCCGCAGGCATTTCTGGATGGTGCCGTTATAGCCGAGATCGACCAGGATGAGATCGGTCAAGCGGTCGAAATCGGGAATGGTCAGCCTGAGATAGGTCAGGATTTGCTGACGCATGCTCCGGGAAAATGCCGCGACATCGTCGCCCGTCAGCAGGGCCGGCAGCTCCTCCGCCAGGACCTGACCGGACACCATGCCATCCGGCTGCTTCGCGAAATAGGCATGGAGCGAAGGAATGGAGACCTTGAGGATGGCGTCCACCGTCGGTGCGTTGAGCACGCTGCAGGTACGGAAGATTTTCTGCAGGGGCTCAATCTGATTGAGGCAGCCGACCAGGCAAACGCGGCGGTTGATCTCGACATAGGAGGCGGGCAGGCTGCCTGTCTTCAGCCAGGCGGCCATCGGCAGAAAGCCATCGCGACCGAGGAACAGGATGGCGGCGCGCCGGCCCGGGGCGGCGATTTCCGCCCGCCGTTCCTCGATGAAGCGCTGGAAGCCGGCCAGGACCGGTCCAAGGATGGCGGCGGTCGAAAGTTCCGCCTGGCCATGCTGCGGCATGCGGGCGAGGGCCGTGCGCCGCACGGTCATCAACCCGTCATCCAGGCGGTGGCTGAAATCGGCGCGCTTACTGCGCAGCAACTGTGCCGCCAGGCTTTCGCACATGATCGTCGGCATCATCCGCTGATGCGCTTGCGGATAGTGGATCGCCTCGATGCCGCAGGCCTGGGCGCCAAGGATATCGGCAACGTAATTGTCGCCGATATGGATGGCGGTGCGGCCCTCCAGTTTCTCCTGGGCCAGATAGACCTGTAGCAGCTTTCCCGCCTTGTTGGTTCCATGCTCGCAGGAGGCATAGAGGAAATCGTAGCGCAGGCCGGGCGCCGCCCGCTGCAACAGAGTCGTCAGTTTTTCCGCCGACCAATAGGTGTCGGAGATGAAACCCGTCTTCAGGCCCTGTGCCTGGGCGGTCTGCAGCAGGGCGAGGATTTCCGGATTGACCCGGCAGAGATCCAGTTCGGCCTGGAATTCCGCCTCGACCAGGGCGTCGACCGGCACTTGCGTAAGGCCGAAGCAGTGCCGTGGGAACCGGCGATAGATATCGGCGATCGTCACTTCGCCGCCCTGCCCGGCCTCGACCGCGGCAATCCGGGCGCGATGTTCGGCCAGGACCCGGTGCTGGACGAAGGATTCGGCGAGGCCGAACCGTGTCGCGGCGATCGGCAGATGATGGAAGGCCCGCTCGTAAACCCCGTCCGGCGCCGTGCACTGGCGCAGCAGGAAAGTATCGAAGATATCGAAGGACATCGCCGTCATCGCCGGCTTGGCGATCAACCGGCGCGCGGTTTCCAATCCGGCCGCCACGCTGGCTTCCGCCTGATCGGCCGGTCCGCCTGCTTCCTTGCCCTGCTGCGGCTTGTTGTCCGTGTGATCGTGATCCGGATGAAGTGTCATGTCGATCTCGCTGTCGAGCCGGTTGATTACAGGTAATCCGTCAGGCGGATTTTCATAACGACGCTCAGGGCCGAATAAGAGGCCTGAAGCTGCGTCTGCAATTGGGAAACATTCGCCATCGCCTGGGCCGCATCCACGTTCTTGATGGTGCTGGCGGCATCGGTCAGCAGGGCGACATAGCTCTTCTGGTCCTGCTGCGTGTCGTTGAGGCGGCTGGCATTGGTGGACACCGTTGCCTGCAGATTGGTCAGCGCGGTGATCGCCTGGTCCGCCAGATCGTAGGCTGCCTTCAAGGCATTGGTGTCGAGCGGCGAAGTGGTGACGCTCGCCACCATCGAGGCGGCGCGCAAGGCCTGTTCGAAGGCGCTGTTATCGCCGGTGACGCCATAGCTGATCGTCGTCGTGGTCGAAACCTTGACCGAGGCGATCATGGAATCGCCCTTGTAATAACTGGCATCAGGCGTCGTCGCACTCGGCGGTACCACCGAGGGGTAGTGGCTGAGATCGACGGCGGGCGTATCGGTCTGGCTGCCGGAAAACAGATAGCGACCGGAGAGCTGTGCGTTCATCTGGCTGCCGAGATCCGCCAGCGTCGACTGCCCGCTCGTCACCAGGGAGGAGGTGCTGTTCCCGCTCATGCCGGCGCTGATGGCGGCGCGCAGATTGGTCAGCAGCGTCGTCATGTTGCCGATGGCGGAATACATCGCCTGGACACGGTCGCCGGCCATGCTGGTCAGCCCGGAGAAGGTCTGGGTTTGCTCGATTTCCGACTGCATATTGAGCAATTGGCGCGATTTGTCGCCGAGCGAGGCGAAATCCGTCCCGACCAGGCCGGTCGATTCCTGGGTCGTCGCCGTCGCGACCGCGCTCTGTACGTTGCGGGCCGAGCTCATCAGCGTGTTGTAGAGGCCGAAGGTCGAGATGCTTAACGTCATGGTGCCTCTCCTCAGGCGGCCTGGACCGCTGTCAGCAGGCTCTGGAACATCGCCTGGGCCGTGGCGATGACCTTGGCCGAGGCGGCATAGGTATTCTGCAACGTGGTCAGGAGCGCGGTCTGCTGATCGACATTGACGCCGGACTGCGAACTGAAGCTGGTCTGCAGGGTTTGCAGGGTGCTCTGGCGTGTCGTCGCCTGATCGCTGGCATTGCTGGCCCGGGAGGCGATGTCGGAGACCAGGCTCGCGGCATATTGCGACAGGCTCGAGTTGCTGCTGCTGAGCCAGCCGGCGGCGGCGAAGGATTGCTTACCAGTGACGGCATCGGCCAGTTTCTGGACGGTGCCGCCATTCGAGGCGCCGACCGCCGCATTGCCGACGACCGGTGCCGTCGTGGTATCGAGCGCGGCCGTCGGTACGGCGGCGGTATTGGTCAGCAGGTCGCTGCGCACGCTGATCGTCGAGGCCGAGCTGCCATTGGCGACCAGATCGTTGAGGCCGAAATAGGACGAGACATCCAGCCCGCCCAGCGAGCCGCTGAGCGTGGCCACCGCGATGCCGCCGCCCGAGGCGGTATTGGAGAGCGCCAGATGCCCGTTGACGATGCTGGCGGAGACGCCGCTCACGCCATTCAGGCTGTTCAGGATGTCCTGGACGCTGGTGGCGGCGCTGAGATTGACATCCTGATAGCCGGTGACCTTGCCGGCGGAATCGGTCAGCACCACACGCAAGGTCGTATTGCTGGCCGGCGAGACGGCATTGGTGGCGGCGACGGTGGCCGTGCCGGTGAGCGTGTTGGGCGGCGGCGAGGCGGTTCCCTGATTGGCCAGACCGTTCATCGCGGAGCTCAGCGTCGAGGCGAGATTGTCCAGTTCCGACTGGGCCTTGGGCAGGTCGTTGTCGCGCATATCGATCAACGATTTCAGCGCGCCCGAGGAAATCTGGTTGGTGATATCGGCACCGTTCACATAGATGCCGTCGATGCCGCTGGTACCGGTTGGCGAATAGGTGATGCCGGCGGAGATCGAGGAAGCCGCCTGATGGGACAGGGGATGCACGACACTGTCCAGCAGCGGCTGGTTGGCGGCGGTATAGATTTTCATATTGCCGGCGCCGTCGATGAAATAGCTGACATTGATGTTGCCGGCGACTTTCTGCAGCTCGGTCATCCGCTGATCCTCGAGATCGGCGGTGGATTGGCCGGTTGCCTTGGCCTGGGCGATCTGCTGGTTCAGTGCCTGGATCTGGTTGAGCGCGCTGTTGATATCGTCGACCTTGCTGGAAATATCCTGATCGGCGTCGCTGCGCAGGCTTTGCACGCTGGCCGAGGTCGAACGCAAGGCGGTCGTGACCTGATCGAGGGCGTTGACCACCTGGCTCTTGAGGCTGGCATCGTCAGGCGTGGTCGCGAGCGAGGTCAGGGCATTGCCGAGGGTGGTCAGGAGCGAGGAGAGGTCATTCCCCGACGTGCCGCTGCTCACCTGGCCCAGGACCTGCTGCAGCGAGTTGTAGTAGCTGCCATAAGTCGACGCCTGGCCCGAGGAACTCAAGGCGGTGGCGATATCCGCCAGCAGGTACTTGTTGACCGAGCTGGAAACGCCGGCCACCGTTACACCGGTTCCCTGGCCGCCGGAAATCTGCGTCGTCACCGTCGCCGTCTTGCTGGTATAGCCGGCGACATTGGCGTTGGAGATATTGTTGGAGGCCAGCGCCATCTGCCGTTCCACGGCAAGGAGCGAGCTGACCGCCGATCCGATCGCAAGGTTCAGCGACATGCTATATCCCCTTTAGGCAGCGACATCGATGCCTCAAGCCTTGCAGTTGAGGTTGCCCTCGATGAAGCTTGCCTCATTGACGGAACCGCTGGCGCCATAGGCGTTCGGCTGCCCGCCTTCCGCGCGGATCGCATTCATGACGGAATCGATGCGGCGGCGCGTCGCCGACATCGCGCCGCGCAGCAGGCGCATATTCTCCTGCGTCAGCAGGCGCAAGGTTTCCCCGGTGGCGACGATCTGGTCGCGCAAGGCGATATCGTCGGCGATATCCTGGGCGCAGCCCGTCATCACATTGCGGCTGATATCGACGAATTGATTGGTCAGGTTGTCCTTGTGTCTGGCGAAATCGGACAGTGTTGCCGGCAGGCCGCGATAGAGCAGCTCGTTCTCGGCCTCGACGACCTTGATCAATTCCGCCATGACATCCATCAGATTGGCGATTGCGAGTTCGTTGAGGATGGGATTGGTTCCGGTCTTCATGGCAACTACCGTGTTCATGATTGGACTCTCCGAGTCTCGTTAAGCCGGATCACTTCGGCCGGGCGCGTCTGCGGGTGAGGTTCTGGACCGGCTGCTGATAGGCGGCCATGGCCTGCTGTGCGCCGCGGCGGCGCTTCAGTTCGTCGGAAACGAGATCCATGTATTGGGTGAGGGAATCCTCCAGCTCGTTGAGGTCGGACAGAGCCAAGGCGGTCTGCAGCGAGAAGATGCGGCGCTGATCGTCCGGCAGCGTTGCCAGGCGCTCGCCCACCTGCTGGGCCATCTGCTCGGCGGATACCATGTCGCGCAGATCCGGCAGCAGCAGGCGCTGGACCTCCGCGATCTTGCGTTTCGCGCGCAGTTCAAGAAAGTCGGTTTCGATAGGCTTCTTGTCGTCGGGCTTCATCTAACGTCTCCCGATTACCTGACGGACTGGATCAGGTCATTGAACATGGTGTTGCTGGTGGTGATGACCTGCGAGGCCGCCGCATAATTCTGCTGGGCGATGATCATCAGGCTGAGCTGGTCGGCGGTGCTGACATTGGAGGATTCGAGGGCGCTGCCATCGATCTTGCCGGCGCCGCCTTCGCCGCCGGCATGCAGGGTGTAGCTGCCGGAATCCTGGGTCATCTGATAGACATTGTCCGATTTGATCGCCAGGCCGTCGGCATTCTGGAAGGTGGCGAGGGCGATCTTGTAGATCGGCAATTGCTGGCCGTTGTCATAGATCGCCGAGACGACGCCGTCCTTGGCGATGTCGACGCCGGTCAGCCGGCCATAGGCGACGCCATCCGGTGTCGCGCTCTTGATGTCAACATTGGGATTGGTGCTGCCCGAGGCATACTGGGTGACGCCATCGGCCTGGCCCGCGGTCCCCATCTTGAGGGAGATGGAGCTCGCGGCCGCGCCATCGGCCCAGCTACTGACGGTGATCGTCGGCGTGGTGACCGTGGCGCCGGTGCTATCGGTGATGCCCTTCAGGGTGCCGTCGGTATTGAAGGAGACGGTATAGCTGGTATTGCCACCGACGGTTCCCGTCTGGGTTCCGGCCGTCGGATCGACCGGATTGCCGATGGTCAGGGTCCAGTCATTGGTGGTTGTGCTGGATTTGGTCCAGGTCAGCGGCACGCTCTGGGCGACACCGAGCGAGTCATAGACCGACATGGAGGTCGTGTAGGAGGCGCCGGCCGCCGCATCCGCCGGCAGATTGGCTTTCAGGTCGATCTGGGTCGATGCCGCCGCCGATGTGGTGTAACGATTGACGTTGATCGCCTGCAGGCCGGTCACGCTGTTGACGTTGGAAGACACCGAGTTGCCGTTCTTGTCGGTCGGCCAGCCCATCAGGTAATAGCCGTTATTCACCAGGAAGCCCTGGGAATCCGTATCGAAGGCGCCGTCGCGGGTGAAGAAGGCCTGCTTCATGTCGTTGTTGTAGGTCACGACGAAGAAGCCGTTGCCGTCGATCGCCACATTGGTCGACAGCGTGGTGGACTGGATCGTTCCCTGGGCGGTGACATTCTGCCGGGCGGAAGCGATCACGCCGCCGGTCGCGCCGGCATTCGAGGACGAGGTGCTGGCGACCAAGTTGGCGAAGGAGGTGCCAACGGTCTTGTAGCCCGTCGTGCTGGCATTGGCGAGGTTGTTCGAGATGATGGCCAGTTGCTGGCTCTGCGCCTGCAGCGCCGACACGGCCGACCAAAGGGCATTTCCGATTGTCATGTCTCTTGTCCTACCTTGGTGCCGGTTCAGCTCTTCACGCCGATCACGTCGGACAACTGCACGGAGGCATCGCCGACCAGCAGGACGGGCGAGCCGCTGGAGGAATCGATGCCGGTGACCTTGCCGGTACCATAGACGGAACTGGAAACCGCGTTGCCGGAGCTGTCGAGGGCGGTGACCGTCAGGGTGTAGTTGCCGCTGCTATACTGGTTGCCGTTGGTATCGGTGCCGTCCCAACTGAAATTGTGGCCGCCGGAAGCGGTATCACCCTGAGTGCTGTAGACCGTCTGCCCGCTGGCATCCTTCACGCTCAGAATGACGCTGTTGGCCGGTGCGCTCAGCGAATAGCTCCAATTGGCGGAGCCGTTCTGGATCGGCGCGCTGCTGCCGTTATAGACCACGCTCTTGTCGAGATAGGCGACACCGCTGGAAAGGCCGACAGTACTCAGCGCGCTGGCGATGCTGGCGAGCTGGCTGTTGGTCTTTTCCTGCTGCTCGACGCTGGAAAGCTGGATCAGTTGGCTGGTGAACTGGCTGCTGTCGGTCGGATTCAGCGGATCCTGATGCTGCAACTGCGTGGTGAGCAGCGTCAGGAAGGTGTTATAGGCGGTCGTCGCATCCGTTGCGCTGGTGGAGGATGACGAGGAGGAATTGGTGCTCGACGACGAGGTACTGGAGGTAGAAGAGGGCGGGGTGGTGTAATTGAGGCTGTTGATTGCTGAAGCGACTGACATGTCGTGTCTCTCCCGATCCGCCGATAGGGGACAGGTCCGGGCCGGACCGTGTCCCGATATGGGCAAGTGGCTGTCTCTCTTGGCTTCTACGGAGGGGAGGGAGGGAATTGGGCGTGGTTTTTCGTCATCGCCCGGCAGTAATTTTCCGCCTGATTATGCCGGCTCAATCGTGCGCCGGTTCAATCATATGCCGGGCCATATGCCGGGCGGATTCGGTCCCTGGGTGAGGAGGGATCCGGCTGTTCCAGGCGAAAAAGCCGGTGATAAGCTGGACCTAGGACGTGCCCCCGTGCAAGGGCGCTGGCGCGCGGTGGGCGCCTTAGCGGTCGGAGCGGGTGCCGAGCTTGCGGCTGTCCTCAGCCGGCGAGACCGACGCGTTTTCCGCCGTCGGTTGTGTAGCTTCGCTGGCGATCTTGCGGGCCAGCCCGGCCGGCGCCTTGACCGGCTCGGGTTTGAGGACGCGGCGCAGAATCTGCATCTCGGCCAGGGCCGTCCGGGCTTCCGGCGAGTCACGCAACAGATTTTGCGCGGCTAAGCGCAGCTCTTCAGGCCAAGTTTCCAGAGCCTCACCGGATCGTTCGAGCAGATCCAAAAACGCCGCCAAAGACATCTGACCGCTGTGCAAGACGCTGAGAACCCCTGTCCATGCCCTGTTTTCCGGGATTTCCCGGCCGGATTGTATTGATATCCGATCGCGAAGAACCCGTAAATACGGCATCTGAACCCGTCTCTTGATCGATTTTGGTGATGGTGACCGGTTCGGCGGCCAGCGGCAGATGGGCGATCTCGGCCCAGGCGTTGCGGGTCAGGCGCACGGCGGAGGCGATCTTCTGACAGCATTCGGCGCCGGTTTTCTTGCCGACCGCGCTCAACAGGGCGGTGACCAGGGCCTGATACATGTCGCGCAGCGAGACAGCCACCTTGCCGCCTTTCTCCATATCGAGGCAGCAGCTCAGCCCGTTCAGGATCTGCGCGGCGCGCATGGCCTCGTTGAACTGCTTTTCATAGTCGCGGCGATAGGCCGCTTCGGCGGCGGCGTTGATGCGCGCGATGGCGCCGTCATAGAGCATGACGATCAGGCTCATGGGCGGGGTGGTGCGCAGGGCCGAGTTATAGGCGGAAATCGCCTTGCCGGGATTTGTCATCGTGATGTCCTCAATTCTTCGCGGTGTCGTAACCCATGAGCTGCGTCAGGATCGACTGCATCTGGTTCGCCTGGGAAATGCTGGATTCCAGCCGGCCATATTGATCGAGCAGGAAGGTCTGGTAGTTGTTCGCCTGGATCTGGATCTCGGAGGCCCTGGCCTGCAAGGTGCTGTCCTGCGAATTTAGTCCGTCGACGATGGTCTGGACCGAGCCGGAGGTCGTGTTGGAGGCATTGGCGGAGAGCTGGTAGATCTGGTCGGCCAGTCCCTGGGACGTGTTGACCGTGATGCTTTCCGAGCTCGACCCCGTGAAATTGAACTGCAATCCGGCATAGGCCGATCCGGTCGGGCCGGAGATCACATTCCCGTTGTAGATCAGGGGAACGGTGTTGCCGAGACCGTCGGTCGCGGTCGCGCCGGTGACATTGCCGTTGCTGTCGGTCGTGACATTCATGGTGAACGTACCGACATAGGTGCTGTTGCCGTGATTGGTCAGGGTGAGGTCCGGGCTGGACGCGCTGGCCGTATATTCGAAAAGCTGCCGCACCTGGTCGAAATTGTTGGTTAGCGCGGTGCTCAGGGAGCCGCTGTCGATCTGCAGGTTATTGTCCGCATTCAAGGTGATGCCGATCGCCCCCAGGGAGATGCCGCCGATATAGGAGGTCAGCGCGGAATCGATCTGCGTGGAAATGCTGCGCAAGGTGCTATCGCCGAACAGCGTCGCACCGGAAGCGGCGGTTCCGTCGGTCTGCGTCGCCTGGTTCTGCGCCACGAAGGAGCGCCATGCATTATAGGCCTGGGTGAAAGTCTGGATCGCGTTCTGGATCGACGTCGTGTCGTTGTTGATCTGCAGCGTGATCGAGGTATTGGGGTCGGATTGCGTCAGATGCAGGGTGACACCGTCAATGATATCGCTGATATCGTTGGTGCTGCGCTGGATGCCGGGGACGCCGTCGACCGTCAGGAGGGCCGGCTGGGCGCTCTGCAGGACAGAGGCGGCGGTGGCGCCATCCGACCCGGTGACGCCGAGGCTGCTCAGGACATTGCCGCTGGTCGTCGACATCTGGATCTGCTGGTCGGTGTCGGCGCCGGTCAGCACTAGCATGTATTGCGGATTGCTGCTGGAGCTGGAAATGGTGATGACGCTGGCGGAAACGCCGGTCGTTCCGGTCTGCTTATTGATCGCATTGGCGATGTCGTTCAGCGACATATCGGCGGTGACCGAGATGGTCGCGGCGGTCTTGCCGCTTTCGCCGATGGTGAAGCCGCCCGTGAGGTTGAGGGCATTCGTCCGGCTGGCCTGGTTCGAACTGCCGAGGCGTTCCACCGTGGCAAGCTGCTGGACCGTGATCTTGTGGCTGCCGGTCGCGGTGCCGGAGGCGACATCGGCGGACAGAATCTGGCTGGCGCTCACCGAACTGTTGGAGCTGAGGCTGGCGGCGCGTGCGTTGAAGACATCGGGCGTGCTGCTGAGCGGCGCCCGCAGCGTATTGGCGGCATTCTGCAGATTGACCAGCAGGTTCTGCATGTCCTGATAGGCCGAGACCTTGGTCTGGTTGGCGCTGATCGACGCATTGATCGTATCGATCTGATTCAGCAGCGGCTGGACCTTGGCCGTCACCACATCATCGACGGTCAGGCCGGAGCGGTTGATGGAACTGCTGGTCTGCGCGCTGACAGCCGCCGCCGAAGAGACGCTCGCCATTGCTCGATCCTCCTGTCGCCGATGACGCCCCTCACGGCGGTACGGCGGTATTTAAGTGGAAGGGGGAGTTTAGTCCCCCTTCCTGGTCTGGGTCTCAGGACTGAAGGAGAGAAAGAAGCTCCTGTGGAATCTTGTTGGCCTGCGCCAGAGCGGCGACGCTGGCCTGGGTCTTGACGTCGGCCGAGGCAAGCTGCGACTTCTCGGCGGCAACGTCGGCATCCATGATGGTCGACTGCGCGGCGTTGGTGTTTTCCGTGGTCGTCGAGATGCTCTGGCTGTGGAAGGCGAAACGCGATTCCTGCGCACCGACCTGGGCGCGGTCCTTGGTGATCGTATCAATGGCGGTGCTGATCGTGTCGATCATGGTCAGCGCGCCGCTGGCGGTGGTCAGGCTCGTGCCGTTCAGGCTCAAGGCGGACGAATTGGACGCGGTGATCGTGACCTTGATCATGTCGGAGCTGCTGGTGCCGACCAGGAAGTTGACACCGCTGGCGAAAGTGCTGGTGCCATCGAGCAGCGAGGCGCCGCTATAACGCGTGCCCGTGGCGATGGCGTCGATTTCCTGCAGTAGCTGCTGATATTCGGTATCGATATCGTTGGACCGTTGCGCGTCCGTGACGTTGCCCGAGGCGGCCGAGGTCGCCAGGGCTTTCATGCGCTGCAGGATGTCGCTGATGCTGGACAGGCCGCCATCGGCGGTCTGCAGGATCGAACTGGCCTGCGAGGCATTGGTCGATGCCTGGCCGAGGACCGCGACATCGGACTGCAACTGGGTGCCGATGGCGAGGCCGGCGGCATCGTCCGAGGCCTTGGTGATGCGGGAGCCGCTGGCCAGTTTCGCCAGGGCGCTGGACTGGTCGGCGGCATTGGTGTTCAGGTAGCGTAAGGCCGTATTCGCGGCGGTATTCGTTGAAATGACTGGCATATCCCATCTCCTTGAGAAGCTCGTTGCCCTGCGAAATGGCACATGCCCTTTGCCATCGAAGGCTCATCGACACGGCGCATTCGATCTTCTAACGGTCAGATTTGGGAAATCGGGCGGAAAATAATTTTAGCTGTCTTCGAGCAATCGGCGGACATCGACCTCGGAACGCTTCAGGATCTCGCGCAGCCGCTGGCGGCCGCGCTTCAGCAGGGCTTCGGTGGCGCTGATCGTCGTCCCCATGACCTCGGCGATCTCTGCGTTAGTCATTTCTTCATAATAAGAGAGGACGACGGCCGCGCGCTGCTGGGTCGGCAACCGGTCGACCGCTTCCTCGAGACGGCTATAGATCTGCTGCTTCTGGATCGTGGCGACGGAATCCTCCGCCGTATCGGCGGGCTCGGGGACATTGTCGATCCATTCGCTGCGCGGGCTGCGCTGCAGATCGATGCAGCGATTGACGATGACGCGGTAGAGCCAGGTGCTGAACTTCGCTCGCCCGGCTTGCCACTTGTCGCGATTGAGCCAGGCTTTCACGAAGGCTTCCTGCGCGACGTCCTCGGCATCGGCCTGGTTCTTCAGGATACGCAGGGCCAAGCCATAGGCCCGGTCGATATGGCGTTCGACCAGCAGGCGATAGGCGCCCTCATCATTGCGCCGCATGCGCTCGATGAGATGATCGTCGAGGCTTGCAACCGCCACATCGGATGACGTCTGTGACGAAACCAAAAGCGTCGCTGTCATAGCTGCGTCCCGTCCCTTAACCGCCAGCCCCGCCATCCCAGTGGCAATCTTCGGTGGGGCCGTCGGAGGTTTCTTGCTGGGAATTATACGGGAGGGCCCGCGAATCCCGTCGAAGAATCTGCATGATTTTTTGAGTTTTATTTTGATAAATCAAATAGATAGGCAATAACTGCAGGGTGCCCGGCAATAGTTGCAGGAAGCCCGGCAGAAATTGCCGGACCCCCTGGAATATGCACATCCCGATGACGGGTTGCGCGGCAAGTGCGCCCTCGATCCTAGAACGCGATGCGGACGGTGACGGGCGATCGATCGCCATGTTGACAAGTTATCGCCGAGCATCAACAGTCGCGCATGCTTCCAGGAATTGCAGTCAGCGCCTTTCTACTGGCTTTTCCCGCCCTGTTCTCGATCGTCAACCCGGTCGCCGGGGCCTTCATCTTTCGCGAAGCGACGGCTGAACGAACGCATCAGCAACGGGCGGCGCTCGCGCGTCGCGTTGCTTTCTATAGTCTGCTGGTTCTCCTGGGAGCGCTGTGGACCGGCGCCTATATCCTCTCTTTCTTCGGCATCTCACTGGCAGCCCTGCGGATCGCCGGCGGCCTGATCCTGGCGCTTTTTGCCTGGGATCTGCTCTCGGCGCCGGAAGCGCGCGAGGCCCGCAAGCAGGAACAGGCGGCGCCGGCGGTCGAAGCGGCGGATGTCGCGTTCTTTCCGCTGACCCTGCCATTCACCACGGGACCCGGTACGATTTCCGTGGCGATCGCGCTCAGCTCCGGCCATCCATCGAACGGTCAAGGCTTGTGGCTGTTCTATATCGGCGTCTCGGTCGCGGCGGCCGTCGTCGCCCTGACGATCTGGATCGCCTATCATAGTGCCGACCGGCTCTCTCGGTTGCTGGGGGTGAATGGCGGCCGGGTGGTGACACGGCTTTCCGCTTTCCTGCTGCTCTGCATCGGCGTCCAGATTCTGATCATCGGCGTGACCGATGTGCTCGGGCCGCTGCTCGCCGCGCGTTGATCGCGATGCTTACTTCTCCGACAGATTGACGATGCCGTCCCATTGCGCCGGCGGGGTCAGGCGATAGCCGGCTGCCCGTTCGGCGAAGGTCGCGGCGATCTCGTCGCCGGCCGCCGCGATGCGGGTGCATAGATCCTGCGCCTGGGCGAAGTCGCCGCGCCGCCAGGTATCGAGGGCTGCCATCCAGGCATCGTCGTCGAAATGCTGCCGGGCCGTTTCGTCGAGCGGCGTGAACAGCCGCACGGGCTGGTCGCGCCCGACCACGCGCACCTGATCAAGCTCCCGGAAGGCGACCGCGTCGCCGATCATCTCCCGTGTCTGTTCGCTGAGGATGATCGAGGTATGATATCGCTTGCCGACGCCTTCCAGGCGTGAGGCGAGATTCACGCTGTCGCCGACCACGGTGTAGTTGAAACGGTTGGGCGCGCCGATATTGCCGACGATGGCCTCGCCGGTATGCAGGCCGACGCGGATCTGGAAAGGCTGGCCGTTCAGGGTGAGATGAGTCTCCGTCGCGCAGGCCGTGGTCATCTCCATGGCGGCCCGCGCGGCATCGAGCGCATGGTTGCCGGTGCGGATCGGCGCGCCGAAGACCGCGAGAATACCGTCACCGATGAACTTGTCGACGAAGCCGCCATGCTGCTGGACGATTTCCGTCATGCGTCCGAAATAGGCGTTGAGGTCGTGCACCAGATCGGCCGGTGTCAGGCTCTCCGACAGTTTCGAATAGCCGGCGATATCGGAGAAGAGAATGGTGACGTTGCGCAACTCGCCGCCCAAGGCTGGCGCCCGGTTGCCGCTGACCAGCCGCTGTACCTCGGCCGCCGGCAGATAGAGACTGAAGGATCGCTTGAGATGACGCCGCCGCCGGTCGATCAGGGCGACCCGGTAGACCAGGCTTGCCGGCAGGGTCATCGCCATTGCCGCAAGGCCGGCGATTAGCGGCAGGACGACATTGCCGGAGAAAGCCAGGATGGCGGCCAGGATCCAGGCGCCGCCCAGCAGCACGACACCGCCCGCCGCCTGCAGGAACGGCCGGTAGACCGCGAGCATCGCCGTTGTCAGGGCGAGAAGGCCGAGGCAGAAGAGGCGCAGGCCGTCACCGGCCGGGCGCAGCCAGTTGCCCTGTTTCAGATTGTCGATAGCCGTTGCCAGGATATAGGCGCCGGGAATGAATTTCGACGCGTGATCGTCCAGCACGTCCTGACGGACCGGGCGGATACAGCGTGTCTGGTAATTGCCGCCCATCGGATTGGTGGCCAGCCGCTTCGACGTCAGCCGCCGGTCCTCGGTGTCCAGCACCGCGCCGAAGATGACGGTCTTGCCGGCGAAGTGGTCGCGGAAATAGGCGGCATTGCCGGATTGTGCGCAGGCATAGAGATCGGCGAAGGAATAGAGCGGCGGATCGCGGTCGACCGGCTTGAAGTTCAGGAGGAAGCTGTCGCCGGTGAGGCCCGGCAACGGCGCGCCGCCGAGATTGACGGTACCCGTTCCGTCGCCCGATCCGGCGAAGGCGATCTTCTTGCCGATCGCGCGCGCATAGACTTCCAGCGGCAGGCCGGGAATGTCGCGTCTGCGGCCATCGGCGGCAGCTTCCTGGAAGCGCAGCGGCAGGCTGCGGATGATGCCGTCGGCGTCGTCGCGCATATTGGTCGGGCGCAGGCTGTCGGTGCCGCCGACCGCCCTGATCTGCGCGCGATAGGGATAGATCGGCTGGCGCGCCTGCTGGGTATAGCTGAGGACGATGCGCCCGCCGGCGGCACCCTTCGCCAGGGCCTGCAGGAAGTCGCGGTCGTAATTGGCGAATTCGTCCCGTGCCGAGGCCGACTGGCTGAACACCATGTCGAGGCCGATGACCTTGGCGCCGCCATCCAACACTGCCGTCAGGACGGTGGCGATCTGCGGCGTCCACAAAGCCTGGGGCGTGTATTTGAAATCGTCGTCGCGATAGGTTTCTTCGTCGATGCCGATGACGACGGTGCGATCGGTCGCCGGGAGAGCGCTGCTTGAGCTACCGATCGGCACGATCCGCGAGAACCAGTGCAGGAGATCGACGGACAGCCCGTCGCTGCGCGCGCGCCAGATATCATTGGCGGCAAAAGCAAGAGTGGCGGCAATCGCCGCCACCGCATGGAGAGATGTGAACCGCAAGTGCCGGGTCCTTCAGCTTGTTGGCGGTCGTCGCCTCACAGCTTGACCAGGCGACGCAGGACCGGCGTCTCGCCCGGCTTGGCGGCCGGATCGATCATGATCGTCGTCTTGCGCTGGCCGGCCACCACCTGATAGACGCCGCCCGGCTGCAGCGCGATCCCCGCGGCCTGCAGATCGACCCGGCCCTTTTTCAGCGGCACCACGATCGGCGCGACGTCCTTATCCGTCCGTGTCAGCGTCACTTTCGTCGCCTTCTCGGCGATGATCAGCGGGCTGACCGAGGGGACCGTGGGCAGCGGACGGAACACGATCGTCGCCGACTGGTCCTTGTCATTGCCGTTCAAGGCGAGCTGGCCGGCGTTGCATTGCACTGTCTCGCGACTGATCTCGCCGCCCTGGACGTCGGATTGCGCCTTGCCGATCTTCACCACGCCGCCGGTAATGGTCTCCCGGTTGCAGGTGTCGAGATAGCTGATGACAGCATGGCGATTCGGCCGCAGATCGACCGTCTGGCCGGCCCGCAACGTATCGAACTGGGTGATTCCGGAAACGCCGGGATCGACTTCCTCGACCAGGGCACCGGCGGATTGATCGGCCCGCGCGGTACCGGTAAGCGAGACGAAAACGCCGACAGCCGCCAGGACGGTCATGATCTGGCGACGCCTGACAATGCGGCCTGAAAACTGACCATTATCTGACGCTTTCAAGATCCGAAACATTGCGAAAATCCTTTTCAGGTCATGTCGTTGCCGTGATTTTCACCGCTGACTGGTCGTCCATTTTCAGCTTTGAAAATCACATGCGTAATGAAACTTAGAGCAAAAAAGCGTCACCGCAATAGCTGTGGCTGTGACTACTATCACTGTCTTTAGCTGCGGAATCGATTACACCAGTATCAGGACGGTTCGTTAAAAAGCCAGGGAAAGTTTATGGTTAGCGACTGACAGGTAGGTAGCTCGGTGACTGGACAATCCAGACTTTCCTGGTAGATTGCGGCTGGGCATTACCCCGTTTACGGGTAATGGGGGCGATTTCTCTGAAATCTAATCGAGGGGATTATGCGTAAGTTTTTTTCGCATCCGAAAAAAGCTGCCTGCGGGGCGCTTTTGGGGATTTTTGCTGTCCAAAGCCTAACGGTGAGCGTGGCGCGGGCAGATGACGAAGTGGAAAAGAAGATCCGCGAAGAAGTCAGCCGTCGCGTCAGCGATGCCGTGTCGAACCGGATCGGCGACCGCTTATCCGGCGCGCCGAGCCAGACCGATACGCTGGCGAACAGCGCCTGGATCACGGCCAGCTATAACAGCCTGGAGAGCGACAGCTCCGGTCTGATCGAAAAGGCCGGCGCGAAGTTCCAGTCGGATGTCGTCAACACGACCTTTGGTCTCGACCATCGTTTCGGCGACTCCCTGTTCCTGGGTCTTTCCGGCTCCTATACCCATGCCGGCACCGACACCAAGCTGAAGGGCTTCAGTGACTTCAAGGCGGAATCGGAGAACAGCTCCTATACCGTGTCGCCTTATGCGGCCTATGTGTTCACCCCGAACTTCTTCATGAGCAGCCTCTTCAGCTACACCTATACGGATGTCGCAAGCACCGTGAAGATCCCGGGCTTCAAGGACACGACACACAGCAAGAGCCAGACCTTCGCCACCGAATTGGCGGCCAATGGCGTCTATGACTGGGGCAACTGGCTGTTCAAGGGCAAGGCCGGCTGGCGTTTCAACTACACCGAGCTGCTCGACAACAAGGGCGACGGCGATGACGGCATCCATTCGAATTCCGCCGTCGTCAATACCGAGGTCGGCTATCGCTTCGATCGCTTCGTGCCGTATTTCCAGGTACAATACGAGCATGTCTGGCCGGAACATTTCTCCGGTGTGAAGCAGGGCGATACCAATTTCCTGTTCTTGACCGCCGGTATGCGCATGGCTTTGACCGATGCCATCTCCGCCGGTGCCTCGGTGAAGGCCGAAGTGTTGAACAACGAAACCAATCAGATCGGCGGCGCGGCGGAATTCCGCGTGCGCTTCTGATCTACTGATCGATTGGTCGGGCGCGCCGGATGCCGGCACGCCCGCCATCGACTTCCGGCATGCATGTGATGGCCGGATTTGACCGCGCGAAAGCGGTTTGCGACAGCGACGACATCGACAACTGGATAGGGCTGCCATGATCACACGATCCCGGCTTTTCCCGCTTGCGGTATTGGTTGGCGTAACGGCTTCCTGGCCGATCATTCCTGCTCTGGCGCAAAGTGTCTCGGATAGCGTGACGAACAGCGTCAACGGCACGATCAGCAATACGATCTCGGATGCAGTCAGCACCGGACTGACCGAGAGCGTGATCTATAGCCGTGCCAAGCTGCGCGTCTCGACGCCGCTACTACGCCTGAAGCAATTCGCTGTCTCGGCCGGCGGCAACCATCTGGCCCTGAGGGCGGAAGACGGTTCCGTGCGGGTCTGGAATTTGCAGCGGGGCAGCCAGGGGCAGCCGATCACCGGCACGCCGGCGGATGCCATCTTCACGCCGAGCGCCGACGGAACGCGGCTGCTTATCGGCGATGCCGGCGGCAAGGTGGAGATCCGCGATGCCCTGACGGGCAAGGCCGGCCCCGGTTTCGTCGGTCAGGGTGGCGCCATCAGTCAGATGATGACCACCAGTGACGCCCAGGCTGTCCTGATCGGTTATCGCGGCGGCACAATCGAATTATGGGATTTGAATACGCGCAAGCGTCTTTGGCAGGGGCAGGCCGGCAAGGTGCCGGTTGCCGCCATCGCCCTTGCGCCAACAGATGACAAGGCAGCAATTGGTCTGTCGGATGGCGGCGTTGCCCTGATCGATCTCAAATCGGGCAAGGCCACGTCTCTTGGCAGCGTAGGCGCATCTGTTGCGACGATGCGGATATCCGGCGATGCGAAGCGCCTGGCGGTGCTGGCTGATACCGGCCAGGTCACGCTGTTCAATTTCGATGGCACCGCCGCGAAGCCGCAGCCGGGCGCCAAGCTGGTGGTCGCCGGCACTGCTGTCTCGATCGCGGAAACCCTGCGTGTCGCTGCCATCGCCCAGGGCAAGACGATCTCCATCGTCGATCTTATGAGTGGCCAGGCGGCAACACAGTTGCAAACGGAGAACGATGTGGGTCAGATCATCGGCCTGCAGGTCGATGACAAGGCGCAGCGCGTGATCGCGGCGACGGCGGATGGCAAGCTGATCGTCTGGGATACCGCGTCGAAGAAGCAGCTCCTCTCCATCTTCATCGGCCCGAATGGTTGGGCCCTGATCGACAAGCAAGGCCGCTTCGACGGAACGGCGGATGCGTTACAGGGCGTTTCCTGGCAAGTCGACAAGCTGAACTTCCCGGTCGCGACCCTGCAGCAGGCCTTCTCCGATCCCGGTTTGCTGGCGGCGGCCCTGAAGAAATCCGCCCGCGAGCCGCGCCCCGTGCCGCAGAGCATGGAAAAGGGCCTGCCGGTGCCGCCCAAGGTCGAGCTTGAACCGGTGCCGGGCGACAAGGTGGCTGGAAAGCCGTACCAGCTGATCGTCATTGCCGAGGATCAGGGGGGCGGCATCAAGGATGTGCGCCTCTATCATAACGGCAAGATCGTCAGCGTCGGCGCGATGCTGGAACAGAAGGACGCCACGAATGATGGCCGCCATATCCGCGTGGTCGGCTACAACGTCTGGCCGACGCCGGGCAGCAACGTCTTCCAGGCGGTGGCCACCGGCGCCCTCGACAATGAAGGCGATAAGGTCGAATTGCGCGAGAATTTCACCGGCCAGAAGGGAGCCGGTAATCTGAACATCGTCGCGGTCGGCGTCTCCAAATATCCCAATCTCGGTGAGATGGACCAGTTGCGTGTGGCGGCCAGCGATGCCGAGGCGGTGGCGTCGACCATCGGCAGCCGTGCAAAGCCCGTCTTCCAATCGGTCCGCAGCACGGAATTGCTGGACAGCCAGGCGACACGGGCGAATATCATCCAGGCGTTGGCGGGACTGAAGAACACCAAGCCCGAAGATGCGATCCTGCTTTTCCTTTCGGGCCACGGCTTCGGCAACGAGGATGACTGGTATTTCATCCCGAGCGATGCCCGCTTCGACAATCCGAAGGGCTGGGTCAAAGCCTCGGAAATCCGCAATGCCTTGCAGGCGGCCGGGGCGCAACGGGTCTTCGTCGTCGTCGACTCCTGCTATTCCGGCGGCACGGTCGACAAGTTCAATGCCGTCACCAGCTTCCAGACGCGGTTCCTCGATAACGGCCTGCGCAGCGCCGGCGTGCAGGTGCTGACGGCGACCCGTCGCGATCAGATGGCGCCGGAAAGTGCCGCCCTCGGCTACGGGTTCCTGACCTATGTCTTCCTGCAGGGTTTGCAGGGCGCGGCCGACAAATATCCGAAGGACGGCGTGGTCACGGCGCAGGAAGTGGCGCGTTATGTCTACGACACGATCCCGCAGGTCTTCCTGCAGCAGAAGGAGCGCAATCCCCGCGCCTTCGCCCAGGCCTATGGCGAGGCGATCCAGGAACCGGCCGTCTACAGTCTGGGCGCGGATATGACGCTGGGTTCCGTCAAATAATTCCGCGCATGACGGTTGCATGACGTCCCATCCTCTTGCCGCGACGATTTGAGGCAAGAGGATGGGTTTTATGCGACGGCGATTGTTGTACGATGAGATCTTCCGGTCCCGTTCCACGCGGGACTTTCGCTCTCTGTTCCCGGGAGATCTCCGAAGATGATACGCCCGCAGACATCCTTCCTTTTCGATCTCGACGGTACGCTGATCGACAGCGTCTATGAGCATGTACTAGCCTGGCATGATGCGCTGCAGGCCGAAGGGATCGAACTGTCGGTCTGGCGCATCCATCGCAAGATCGGCATGAGCGGCGGGCTGTTCGCCAATATCCTACTGCGCGAGACCGGGCTCGAGATCGGGCCTGAGCGTGTCGAGCGTCTGCGCCGGTTGCACGCAGAGGCGTTCAACAGCCGTTCGGCACGGATTCGTCCGCTGCCGGGTGCCCGAGAATTGCTGGCAGCCCTGACCGAGGCCGGGATTCCCTGGGCGATCGCCACCAGCGGGCGCATGGAAACGGCGCGCCCCACCATCGAACGGCTGGGCGTCGATTTCGACCGGGTCCCCGTGATCACTCGCGACCAGGTGAAATACGCCAAGCCTGACCCCGATCTGTTCCTCGCGGCCGCCGAACGTCTCGGTGTCGAGATCGAGACCGCCTGTGTCGTCGGCGACAGCATCTGGGATATGCTGGCGGCGCGCCGGGCGCGAGCGCTGGGGATCGGCCTGTTGTCCGGCGGCTACGGACAGGAAGAATTGGAGCGCAGCGGCGCCTATCGCGTCTTCGAGGATCCGGCGGACATGCTGCACCATCTGGATGAGATCGGCGGCCGTCGCTAGGTTGGTGGCCGGAACAGCAGAATGAAAGGCGCGATGTCGGTATGAGCATCTTGACGGCGGAGATCGGTGCACGGCTGCGGCAGGTCGTGGGACCCAAGGGCTGGCTCGATGATGCGGCGGCCATGGCGCCCTATCTGACCGAGTGGCGCGGCCTGACCACCGGTCGCACGCCGGTGGTCCTGCGGCCGGGCACGACGGAGGAGGTGGCGGCAGTGGTTCGGCTCTGTGCCGAACATCATCTGCCGATCGTGCCCCAGGGCGGCAATACCGGCATGGTCGGTGGCGGCATTCCCTCGGCGGCGGCTGATCAGATCCTCATCAATCTCGGCCGCATGAACCGCATCCGCGAGCTCGATCCCCTGGATTACACCGTGACGGTCGAGGCGGGTTGCGTGCTCGCCGATCTGCAAGCGGCGGCGAGGGCGGCGGACCGGCTGTTCCCGCTGTCGCTGGGGGCGGAAGGCAGTTGCCAGATCGGCGGCAATCTTTCGACCAATGCCGGTGGCGTCATGACTTTGCGCTACGGCAATATGCGCAACCTCGTGCTGGGGCTGGAGGTCGTGCTGCCCGATGGCCGTGTGTGGAACGGTCTGCGGAAGCTGCACAAGAACAATACCGGCTATGATCTCAAGCATCTCTTCATCGCCGCCGAAGGCACGTTGGGGATCGTGACGGCGGCCTGCCTGAAACTGTTCCCGCTGCCGCAGCAGGTGGCGGTCGCATTGGTGGCGGTGCCCTCGCCGCAAGCCAGCGTTGAGCTTCTCGCGATGCTGCGGTCGCGGACGGGCGACACGATCACGGCCTTCGAACTGATCCCGCGCCTGGCGCTGGAGCTTGCCTGCCGGCATGTGCCCGGTGTCATCGATCCCTTCGCCGCATCGCATCCCTGGTATGTCCTGATCGAGATCGGGGCCGGCGGCCATCAGCTCGATATCGGCGCCTCGACCGAACAGGCGCTGGCCGATGCCATCGAGGCCGGTCTCGTACGGGATGCGGTGGTGGCGCAGAATGTCGCGCAGGGCCAGCAGTTCTGGCGCATGCGCGAATCCCTGGCCGAGGTGCAGAAGGCGGAGGGCGGGTCGATCCGACACGATATCTCGGTGCCGGTCTCCCGCGTACCGCAATTCCTGGAAGAAGCGACGGCAGCGGTTCTCAGGATGATGCCGGCGGCGCGGCCGATGCCCTTCGGCCATGTCGGCGACGGCAATATCCATTTCAATATTGTCAAGCCGGCGGGGGCCGAGGCCGAGGCCTTCCAGGCTCGCACGGCGGAGATCAACGCGGCGGTCCACGACATCCTGCTCGCCCTGGGCGGATCGATCAGCGCGGAGCACGGGATCGGCGCGGTACGGCGGGATGAGCTGGCCCGGACTGCCGACCCGCTGGAACTCGACCTGATGGCCAGGGTCAAGGCCGCGCTCGATCCGCAGGGCCTGATGAATCCCGGCAAGCTCCTGCGGTCTGAACCATGAAGCCGATTTCGCGGCTTAATTGCGCGAACCTGATTTCCGCCGCCTGATTTCCCCCGCCTGATTTCTGTGGACCGGCCGTAGAACGCTCAGACGATCTTCTGCGGTCGAAAGAGGCGGTCATGGTTTCAAATCTTCGCGGTGCATCCGGGCTCGATCCCAGCTTGCTGAACATGTTGCTTCAGCAACTGGACGGCAATCAGGACAGCACCAGCCAAAGCGCTGACCCGACAGCATTTGCCAGCAACCTGTCGGCGGCGGGCCAGGCCTCCACCCAGGCGACCACGCAGACATCTACCCAGGTCCCCACGACAACCGGCGGCGATGCCAGCCAGGCGGTCGGGGCGCCGGGCACCGATGGCACGGGCAAGACGGAACATCATCACGGCTTCCACAAGCTCAGCCATCACATGAAATCGGTCCTGCTGAGCGAGCAGGAAGTACCCACCGATACCGATCCGACGACCCAGACCAGCGGCCAGACCACTGGCCAAACCGCCGGCGATGCGTCGGGCACCGACAGCTCGAACGATTCCCTGAATGTCGCCGTGAGCACGCTGCTGACGATGATGGAATCCATGGGAACCAGCGACGGCTCGTCTTCCTTCGACCCATCCGCTGCCGATCGGAACAGCAGTCCGGCTGTCGCCGGCATTACCGGCACGACGTCCGCTTCGGCAACAGGCGGCGCCAGCACTGGTAATGCGGTCGCCTCCGTTGACGGCACCGGTGGCGCCGCGACCTGGCGGACCGAATGGCAGACGGCATTGGCGGATGCGGCCAGTGGCAAGACCACTGGCGGGGCCACTGAAGGTGGCCTGCAGGCGCTGGCGCAAAGCAGCCATCTGCACAATTCCGTCACCGATTTCCTCTCGGCCATCCAGGCACAGCAAAGCCAGACGGTGCAGACCGGCTACTAACGGGCATCGGCGTCGCTGGGCCTTTCCGGTGTGATGCCGAAGGCAGCTTGATGCGAGTCAATCGTCGATTTGAGCAGCGTCGTGAACGCGGCGGCGGCGGGTGAGGCGGTTTCACCGCTGCGCCGCAGCAGACCGACGCGGCGGCGGGCGCTGGGCAGGCCGATCGGCACGAAGGCGATCTCCTGCCCGAGACCTGCGACAGACAGCGAGGGAAGGATCGTGATGCCGACCTCCGCTTTGACCAGGGCGATCAGCGACAGCACGTTATAAACGACGATCGGTGCCCGGTCGGCCAGCTCGCGAAAATCCGCATCCGTGATCGAATTGCTGATGCCATTCGCCAGCAGGACCCGGCCGCGCAGCGTGTCCCAGCTCGCGATGCGGCCTGCCGCCGCCAGAGGATCGTCCGGACGGCAAACAATGCCGAGCGGATCTTCGAACAGCGCTTCGAAGGAGATGGCGCTTTGCGGCCGATTGAAACTGGCGATGCCGAGATCGGCATTGCCGGTCGTGACGATCGCCAGCACGTTCTCCGAATCCGTGTCGCGGATATCGATCTCGACATCGGGATAGAGCGCGCGGAACCGCGACACCACCGCCGGCAGGATCGTCGTCGCGACGGACGGAACGCAGGCGATATCGACCCGGCCGATCGCCGTGCGCGCATAGGCCTGGACGGCGGCGATGGCCCGGTCGTAATGCCCGAGAAGATCGCCGATCTGCGCTTGCATGAACTGGCCGACCGCCGTCAGGCGGTTCTTACGGTCGGTCTCGAATAGCCGGGCGCCGATCTCATCCTCGACCTGCTTCAGGCTCATCGAGACGGCGGAGACGGTGCGGCCCAGTTGATCGGCCGCATCCTTCAGGCTGCCGGTCCTGGCCACCGCGCTGAAGGCCTTGAGATGAGCAAGCGAGAGCGCCATGACAGCTCGATTTCAATAAAACTGAAATATCATACGGTAAATTCGGATTGACTGAAAGTACTGTCAGGGTTTCTCCTTGAATATCAATCGCTAAGCCATGGTGGCGTGGCGGTGAGGATGACTGGGAGAAGGTCAATGGCGGCCGGGCGCATCATCATCGACGGGCTGCAATATTGCCGCTGGTCGGAAGAGATCTTCCGCGAGTTGCGCCAGGGCGGCGTGACCGCGATTCATGTCACCGTCGCCTATCACGAAGCCTTCCGGGAGATGGTCGCCAATCTCTCGGCCTGGAACCGCTGGTTCGAACAGTTTCCCGATCTGATCTTTCCCGGCCGCAGCGGCGCCGATGTGGAGCGGGCGCAAGCGAGCGGCCGCACCGCCGTTTTTTTCGGCTTTCAGAATCCCTCGCCGATCGAGGACGATATCGGCTTGGTGGAGATCTGCCACAGCCTCGGCATCCGATTCATGCAGCTCTCCTATAACAATCAGAGCCTGCTGGCGACGGGGTGCTACGAGGCCGAGGATCCCGGCATCACCCGCATGGGCAAGGAAGTGATCCGCGAGATGAACCGTGTCGGCATGGCTATCGACATGTCGCATTCCGCCGAGCGGTCGACCCTGGAGGCGATCGAGCTCTCATCCGCACCGATCGCCATCACCCATGCAAATCCGTCCGCCTGGCATCCCGTCGCGCGCAACAAGTCGGACACCGTCTTGCGCGCCTTGGGCCAGTCCGGCGGCATGCTGGGCTTCAGCCTCTATCCGCATCACCTCAAAGGCGGCAGCGCGTGTGAGCTGCAATCCTTCTGTGACATGGCGGCCCGCACGGCGGAGATCATGGGCCCTCGCGCCATCGGCATCGGCTCCGATCTTTGCCAGGACCAGCCGGACAGTGTCGTCGAATGGATGCGCTCAGGGCGCTGGACCAAGCAGATGACCGGCGCCACCTTCCCGTCGCAACCCGCCTGGTTCCGCTCCAATCTCGATTTTGGCCAGGTCGCGGCCGGCCTGCGGGCAGCCGGCTTCAGTGCCGCCGACATCGACGGCATCATGGGGCGCAACTGGCTGGATTTCTTCAAGCGCTCCTTCGACGCAGTCGGTGCGGTGCCGGCGCGTCAGCAGGCATCGTGATGCGGGCGATGCAGGCCATGCCCTCGTCGACGCGTGCCGATCCTCCCGATAAAGCGGAACCGCAGCGGGCCGGCACGGTGCCGTTGCGCTCTCCCGACCGGGTCATGCGGCTGGCGCGGCTCGGCAGTTTTCACCAATGCCGCTTGAGTTTCATGCGCAGCCTGTTGCGCCGTATCGACCGCGAGGCCTGGCGCTTCGACCGTCCGGTCTGGCGGGTCGATACACGGGGCGAGGGCGTCGCGGTCTATCGCCTGCGCACACCGGAGCGGATCTATTCCCTGGTCTGCTTTGCCCATGATCTGCCGCCGGAGAAACGCAGCGACCGGGTGATCGCCGATGCCTGGGACGCCACCTTCGTCCTGTGCGATGGCGAGGTGGAGGAGGGCGATATCGCCCGCCTCGCCGCCAATGCGCCGAAACAGGAGGCGGGACGTTATACGGAAAAGGACTTGGTTCTCTCCCGCGCCAATCGCAGCGTCCGCCTGTTCGATCATGTGGTCGCGCGGCTGGCTGCGGGGCAGCAGCCGGATCAGGCCGAGCTGATCCGCATCGGCTATCTGATGCGGACCACAGCCGTCTATGGCAATGGCAAATTCGGCCTGGCGGATCGCCGTCTGATCCGCGACCGCACCGAATTCGCCGGTCCCTTCCAGGCGGAGATGATGACGGTCTGGCTGATCCGCCGCTTCACCATCGACATCGCCGAACATATGGCGCGGATCAAATCGCCGGATCGGGCGGTTCCGCTGGCGCTGCGGGCGCGGCGAGTGCTCGGTGTCGGCAACGCGACCGGCCTCGGCATGGCGCCCTTCCTGGTGCATCATCCGGCTTTGATCGACCGCTGGATCGCGGCGCGCGAGACGGCGCTTGCCCGGGTCAGATCCCTGCCGGTCGCGGCACCGGACCGGCTGGCAAGTTTTCGCGATCATTTCGCTCGATCCCGCGTCTATGTGTCCCGTTGGCGGATCGACGATCCGGTTCAAGCGAGAGCCATTGAAGAGCTCGACCGCGATCTCGCGCGGCTTGCGGCGCGTGTCGATGACCTGAAGCCGGAAGACACCTATCCCTGGGACGCGCTTTTCTCCTGGGGTGAGGAGACCATTGGCTTGGAGGCCCAGGAGATGCTGGCCAGCCTGATCATCGAACCTTATGGCGACCGGGTGGACGACCTGGCGGCGGAGATGGCGGTCGACGAGGAGGCGGAATTCCCGATCGACGGCACGATGCCGCTCGCGACCCTCCGGCATCTGATCGAGACCGTCTACGGCTTTGCCCTGGCGCTGGACTTCGCGCGGCGGGAGGAACAGGCGCGCTTCTGGTATGTTTCGGAGGAGAAGCTCGAGCCGCGCCTCGGTGAGCGCTATGAGGAGCCGGGCGGCGATCTCGAGCAGCCTTTGGCCATCGCCCGTGACATCGCCGCCTTGCATGCGCACTTGCAGCGGGGCGATGTTTGCGAGACGGTTGCGGATCTCCTCTTGGCGGCACCGGAATATCGGCAGGCGGTCCGGCGCATCCAGATCGCCGGCCGCCATCCCTATGGCGAAATCCGCGACAACCTGCTGGCGGCCGGGATGCGGCCGATCGATCTTCTGCGCTGCAAGCTCTCCTTCTTCGGCGCCATGCGCTTCGATCCGAAATCGGACCGTTGGGTCCGCATCACGCTCTTTCAGCACGCACCTTTGCCCGATGAAATCGGCCGGGTGCCGTTCGATGACTGGGCGCCACCGCCCGTCACGGCCTGGAGCTGACAGTCATGCGTCCCTCCATGAACGAGATCGAGGTCGAGAGCAAGAAGGCCGCGCGCGGCGGCGGCTTCTCCTGGGGCATGGCGGAAGAGATCGGCCATGCCGTGGCCTGGCTGGCGCGCAGCGGCATCGATTCCGTGCTGGCGCTGCTTGCTGTGTTGGATGCTCGGTCCGAAGGCAGCGCCATGACATCTGACGTTGCATCTGCATTGGCCGGGCGCCAGACGGATGACATCCCGCTCTGTCCCCTGTCCCTCGGTGTGGCGCTTGCCGATCGCGCGGATCGGTTGGCGGCGGGACAGCGGATCGCTTGCGGCAAGGTCTTTCGACCGATCCTGATCCTGCCCTTCATTGCCGCCGCAGCCGAGGCAATCGGCCGCCCGGTGATCCTCGATTGCGGCTTCGGCGAGTGGCACATTTCACCGGGGAACATCGATCGTGAACGTCTCGCGATGCTGCTGCATGTTGATGTCGTCTCCGGCTTCGCCTGCCGTGCGGGCCAACCCATATCGCCGCCGGCAAATCCGCTATCCGTCTTCTCCCGGCTGGAGATAGAGCCGGATGTCTGGCGGCGGCTCCAAAACTATGCCGGCCGGACCTATGTGCCGGCTTCCGCCCAGTCGCGGGCAATGGGGGCCGGGGCGGGAGCGATCGACAATGACTAGATCGACAATCATGAGATGGGCGATGACGAAATGGGCGGAGCATGACTGAGGCGGATCGCGTTCTCTCGCTGGGTGAGATCGATGCCTTGGCGCGGCTGGCCCTGCATCGGGCCGGGGCTTCCGCCGAGGCCGCGTCGAGCCTCGCCGCCGCCATCGCTGCGGCGGAAGCGGAAGGACTGGCCTCGCATGGCCTTGCCTATCTGCCGACCTATTGCAGCCATCTGCGCTGCGGCAAGGTGAAGGGTGCGGCGGTGCCGCAGCTCGCGCGGCCGAAGCCGAGCCTTGTCGTCGTCGATGCATGCACCGGCTTCGCCCATCCGGCGATCGAGGCGGGTTTTGCTGAACTGGTGCCGCTCGCCTTTGCCCAGGGCATCGCCGCCTTGGCGATCCGCAATTCCTATAATTGCGGTGTTCTCGGCTATCACACCGAACGCCTCGCGGCGGCGGGGCTGGTCGGGCTCGGCTTCACCCATGCGCCGGCCTCGATCGCTCCCGCCGGTTGCCTGAAGCCGGTGGTCGGCACCAATCCCATCGCCATCGCGGTGCCGGACGGCAAAGGCGGCTGCCAGCTCTCCATCGATCAGAGCGCCAGCGTCGTCGCCAAGAGTGAGATCATGCGGCGCCAGCGGGCCGGGCAATCCATTCCCGAAGGCTGGGCCTTCGGTCCCGATGGCCAGCCGACGACCGATCCGGCGCTGGCGCTGCAAGGGACGATGGCGCCCAGCGGCGGCTATAAGGGTGTCGGCATCGCCCTGCTGGTCGAGATACTGGCGGCGGCGGCCAGCGGCGCCGTTCTCAGTCTGAAGGCCAGCCCGTTCTCAGGCACGGCGGGCGGCCCGCCGCGCACCGGCCAATTCTTCATCGCGATCGATGCGGCGGCGAGTTCGGGCGGCGAGTTCGTATCGTCCATTGCGGAGCTGATCGCCGCCATCGACAATCAGCCGGCGGGGCACGTGCCGGGGCACAAGCGTCAGGCGGCGCGCGAGATCGCCAGGCGCGACGGCGTGGCGGTGAAGGCGGCCCTGCTGCGGGTGATCGAGCAACTGGCCACATCGGATAACTGACCAGGGCATGGCCGGACAAGGCGCATGACCGGATAAAGGTCATCACGGGATAAACGACACGGCAAGCAATGCCGGCGATATCAGGGAGGAATGACGGCATGGCGACCAGCGGCAAAACGGCGTCCAAAAGCGCACCGGTCGTGCAGATGCGCGGCGCCGGCTATTACAGCCAGAACACGATCGGCGCCAAGGCCGTGATCGATGCGGCCGCAGAGCTCGTGCTCGAGGCTTTGGCATCGATGCAGTTGGCGGATGTGGCAAGGCCCTTTTCCATGGCCGATTTCGGTGCGGCAGATGGCGGCACGTCGCTCGATCTGATACGACGCACGATTGCTGCCGTACAACAGGCGGCACCCGGGCGCCAGATGACGCTGACCTATACCGATCTCCCCCATAACGATTTCTCGTCCTTGTTCCGGCTGCTGCATGGCCTGCTGCCCGGCCGCGAGAGCGACCCGCTGGGGCAGGTGCCGAATGTCTTCACCTTCGCCAGCGGCACCAGTTTCTATCGCCAGGTTCTGCCCGACGGTGCCCTGGATTTCGGCTTTTCCGCGACGGCGATGCATTGGCTCAGCCAATTGCCGATGCAGATCGCCGATCATGTCCACGCGGTCGGCGCCGATCCGCAGGAGAAGGCACGGTTCCGCGCGGTCGCCATGGCCGATTGGGAGCGCATTCTCCTGATGCGTGCCCGCGAGCTCGTGCCAGGGGGCAAGCTGGTGCTGGCGAATTTCTGCGCGGATGAGAACGGCCACTATCTCGGCCATACCGGCGGCGTCAACATGCACGACACTTTCGCGAAACATTGGCGTGGCCTGCATCGCGCCGGCCGTCTCACCGAGGCCGAATACCGGGCCGGCACCTTCATGCAATATTACAAGACCGTTGAGGACTTCACCGCGCCCTTCGCCGATCCGCACTCGCCGGTGCGCCGGGCCGGCTTGTCGCTCGACAAGGTCTTCACGCGGGTAACCGGCTGTCCCTATGCCGCCAGGTTCCAGCGCGACGGCGGCGACCCGGCCGACTTCGCGGCGGCTTACCTGCCGACGCTCCGCTCCTGGAGCGAGAGCACATTCTTCGGCGCCCTCTCACCGGCGCGTCCCCTGGAAGAACGCCGGGCGATCATCGATGCGTTCTACGGCGCCTATGAGGCGGAAGTGGCGGCGGCCCCAGCGGGCCACGGCATGGATTACGTCCATTGCTTCATGGTGATCTCGAAAGCCGGCTGACCCCTCCCGGTCCCTTTATCGGAGAACCACTGATATCCGGTCTGATGTGGGACCTGTATGTGGACGTATCTCAGACATCGCGCATCGAAAGCCCGTCGATACAAAAGAGACTTCAACTGCAAACATCTGATCTGATGTGATCACCCCTCACCTCAACCCTCTCCCGTTGTCACGGGGCGAGGGAGATTTCTTGGTCTTGGGCAGAAGACGGACGATCGTTACGATGACTTAAGCTCCCTCGCCCCGCTTGCGGGGAGAGGGTTGGGGTGAGGGGCATTGGCGACATACGAGGCCTTGTCTTGCGAGCTTTGCTTTTTGGCCGGACATCCGTGCGGCGGAGCAGGGATGGGGGTGCGGGGGCCGCAGCGGCAGGGGCGGCATCGCGATTGACCGGGGCGCTTCTCCCGTGCAACCCTGCGCCTCATTAAGTTTGATCAAACTTCATTTGATTGAAATGGGGAATTTCATGGCCGGTGCCAAATCTTTGGCGGAATTGGCTTTTTCCGCGCCGCATCTGCCGCGCAACGAGGGGATGGCGTTGGATACCGGTCTCGTTCAGGCCGTCCGGGTCAATCGCAGCGCCGTCCTGACGCGGACTGCCAGCCTCGCCGCCCGCCGGTCGATCAAGAAGGAGTGGCAGGCCGCCTGGCTGCTGAAGGCGCTGAGCTGCATCGACCTGACGACGCTCAGCGGCGACGACACGCCGGGCAAGGTGCAGCGTCTCTGCGCCAAGGCGCGGCAGCCGTTGCGCCCGGATCTCGCGGCGGCGCTCGGCGCGACGGGCCTCACGGTCGGCGCGGTCTGCGTCTATCACAACATGGTGGCGGAAGCGGTGCAGGCGCTGGGCGGGACGCGGATTCCGGTGGCCGCCGTCTCGACCGGTTTCCCCGCCGGCCTCACGCCGCTGGAAACCAAATTGCGCGAGATCGAGCTGTCGGTCGCGGCTGGCGCCCGGGAAATCGACATCGTCATCAGCCGCCAATATGTCCTGACCGGAGATTGGCAGGCGCTTTATGATGAGATGCGCGCCTTCCGCGGGGCCTGCGGCGAGGCGCATGTGAAGGCCATTCTGGCGACCGGCGAATTGGGCACGTTGCGCAATGTCGGCCGCGCCTCCATGGTCTGCATGATGGCGGGGGCCGATTTCATCAAGACCTCGACCGGCAAGGAAGGCGTCAATGCGACCCTGCCGGTCGCCCTCACCATGGCCCGCGCCATCCGCCGTTATCATGAGCTGACCGGCTTTCATGTCGGCTTCAAGCCGGCGGGCAGCATCAGCACCGCCAAGGATGCGTTGAATTTCCTGGTGCTGATGAAAGAAGAGCTGGGCCGCCGCTGGCTCGAGCCTGATCTCTTCCGCTTCGGCGCCTCCAGTCTGCTTACCGATATCGAACGCCAGCTCGAACATGTCATCACCGGCCGCTATTCGGCCGCGTTCCGCCACGCCATGGCGTAAGAAAGTCATGGGCCTAAAAATCACGAGCGTAAGAGAACCATGATGGATCTGGAAGGAATCTTCTCGGCCATGAGTTATGGACCATCGCGCGAAAGCACCGATGAGGCGCTGCGTTGGCTGAAAAGCCACAAGAACAGCTTCGGCCACTATATTGATGGCGGCTGGAAAGCATCCGCCGGCAAGACGCGCTTCGACAGCCGCAACCCGGCCGATGGCGGCAAGCTCGCTTCCCTCGCCAAAGGCAATGCCAGGGATATCGACAACGCCGTCAAGGCGGCACGGCGCGCCCAGCCTGGTTGGGTCAGGATCGGCGGCCATGCTCGGGCGCGCTATCTCTACGCGCTGGCGCGCCTCCTGCAGAAGCATGCCCGGCTCTTCGCCGTGCTGGAAACGCTCGATAACGGCAAGCCGATCCGCGAGAGCCGCGACGTTGACATTCCTCTGGTCGCGCGACATTTCTATCATCATGCGGGCTGGGCGCAGTTGCTGGAGGATGAGTTCCCCGGCCATCAGCCATTGGGTGTCGTCGGCCAGGTGATCCCGTGGAATTTTCCGCTGCTGATGCTGGCCTGGAAAGTGGCGCCGGCTCTGGCGGCCGGCAATACGGTGGTGCTGAAGCCGGCCGAGGATACCAGCCTCACGGCGCTGTTGTTCGCCGAGATCAGCGAACAGGCCGGCCTGCCCAAAGGCGTCATCAACATCGTCACCGGTGATGGTGAAACCGGTGGCGCCCTGGTCGATCATCCGGAGATCGACAAGATCGCCTTCACCGGTTCGACGGAAATCGGCCGGCTCATCCGCGAGCGTACCGCCGGCAGCGGCAAGAAGCTCACCTTGGAGCTCGGCGGCAAGTCGCCCTTCATCGTTTTCGACGATGCCGATCTCGACAGTGCCGTGGAAGGCATCGTCGATGGCATCTGGTTCAACCAGGGCGAGGTCTGCTGTGCCGGCTCGCGCCTCCTGGTGCAGGAGAGCGTCTATCCGGCGATGATCGCCAAATTGCGGCGGCGCATGGAAAACTTGCGGATCGGCGATCCCCTCGACAAGTCGACCGATATCGGCGCCCTCGTCTCGCCCACCCAGTTGAAACGCGTGACGAGGTTGGTCGAGGAGGGGCTCGCCAGTGGTGGCGAGTTGTGGCAACCCGGCTGCAAGCTGCCGGAAAAGGGCAGCTTCTATCCGCCGACCCTGATCAGCGACGTGGCTCCTGCCAGCCCGCTGGCGCAACAGGAGATCTTCGGCCCGGTCCTGGTGGTGATGTCGTTCCGGACGCCGGATGAAGCGGTGCAGCTCGCCAACAACACGGTCTACGGCCTTGCCGCCAGTATCTGGAGCGAATCCGTCAATCTCGCACTGGATGTCGCCCCGAAGATCAAGGCCGGCGTCGTCTGGATCAACTGCACCAATCAGTTCGACGCGGCCTGCGGCTTCGGCGGCTACCGCGAATCCGGTTATGGCCGCGAAGGTGGCCGCGAAGGCATGCTGGAATATCTCGCCTCGCCGACCGATCTCGCGCGCGAACGCCGCAAAGCCGCTGGTTCCGCCAAGCGCTCGTCGCGGGCGGCCGTTGCCGCGCAGGTTCTGCCGGCGATCGACCGCACGCTGAAGCTCTATATCGGCGGCAAGCAGGCGCGGCCGGATGGCGGCTACAGCCGCACGATCCAGGGCGCCAACGGAAAGTTGCTGGCGAGCGTCGCGGAAGGCAACCGCAAGGATATCCGCAATGCCGTCGAGGCGGCGGTCAAAAATGATGGCTGGACCAGGATGACCGGCCATCAGCGGGCGCAGGTGCTTTATTTCGTCGGCGAAAATCTGGCCCAGCGCGCGGAGGAGTTCGAAGCCGAGATCCGTGCCATGACGGGTAGCACGGAGCGGCAGGCGATGGCCGAGGTCGAGGCGGCGATCGCGCGGCTCTTCACTTATGCCGCCTGGGCCGACAAATATGACGGCGCAGTCCACAATCCGCCGCTCTACGGCGTTGCCGTGGCGATGAACGAGCCGATCGGCATCATCGGCATGGCCTGCCCGGATGAAGCCCCGCTGCTGGCCTTCACCTCGATGCTGGCACCCGCCTTGGCGCTCGGCAACCGTGTGGTGATCGTGCCGTCGCAGCTTCATCCTCTGGCGGCGACCCGGTTCTATCAGGTGCTCGACACCTCCGACATGCCGGTCGGCGCCGTCAATATCGTGACGGGTGAACGCGATGCCCTGCTGAAGACCCTCGCCGAGCATCCGGAGGTGGGGTCGATCTGGTATGAAGGCGCCGCCGAGGGCAGCAAGATGGTCGAGGCGGCGAGCGTGCATGACCTCAAGCGGAGCTGGGTCAATCATGGCCTCGCCCGCGACTGGTTCGCCGGCACCGCTCAGGGACGCGACTTCCTGCGCCACGCCGCGCAGGTCAAGAATATCTGGGTGCCCTACGGTGAATGAGCCTCGCTATCGGCTATCGGTACGGTCATGAAGCAGGAACTGACCGGCTTCGACGCGGTGGAGCGCGATACGCTGCAGGAGCGGATCTATCGGCAGATCCATCGCAAGCTGCTGACTGGCCAGTTGCTGCCCGGCCAGCAGCTCAGCATCAACGCGCTGGTCAGCGCCCTGGGCGCCAGTGCGATGCCGGTGCGCGAGGCCCTGCGTCGCCTGGAAGCGGAACGCCTGCTGGTGATCGGCGCCAATCGCAGCCTGACGGTGCCGTGCCTGAGCGAGGCCGAGATCATGGAGCTGCGCGATATTCGCCATGCAATGGAGGGTCTGGCGACGGAGCGGGCCGCCCCGCATGTCACGGCGACCGATCTGCAAGCGCTGGCGGCGTTCTGCAATGAGATGGAGGTCGCCATCGCCGAGACCGATCCAGCCCGTTATCTGGAAATCAACTGGCGCTTCCATCTCTTGATTTACCAGGCGAGCCGCATGCCGCTGATGTGCAGCCTGATCCAGCAATTGATGGCGCGCGCGGCGCCTTATGTACGCTTGGGGCTGGCCGACAATCCGACCCATATGCGCCGCGCCATGCGGCACCATCGAAGCGCCTTGGCTGCCTTGCGGCGGGGCGACGGCCTTGCCGCGCGCCAGGCCATCGAACAGGACATCATCGGCGCGACGGATGACTTCCTGGCCCTGATGGAGGGGCGGGATGCGCGCAGCGGCGCTTGATCGGCGCGCCGCCGCAGGAGTGAAACCGTCTTAGGCGGGATCGGGCTTATCCCGCGCGCAGGCTGGCCCAGAGCAGGGTCAGGGCGAAGATACTTGTGGCGCCGACGACCATGCAGAGATAGGCGGTTTCAACGGTTGTCATCATTGGACCTCTCGATATGTTGAGATGGTCCAATTCTACAAGGGGCGGCATGTTTCGATGTTGATCCAGATCAAGATCCGGACGGATTGAAACACCATATCGTCGTCGATTCACATCACGCGCCAACTGCCGTCGGCCTGCTGGCAGGCGGTTCCTTGTACCCGCTGTTTCCGCCCGTTGATCTTGGCTTTGGCGACATAGTCGCGGCAAACGAGGCCGGAACGGCGGTACTGGCGCATTGGCGTGATGTCGTATTGCGCGCCGTAGCCCTGATTGTCCCAGGCGATCGGCCGTCCCACCGGGGCGTAAGCCATGGCCTGACCCATGCAAGAGCTGTCATTCGGGTCGAGGCTGTGGCCAATGGCACTTCCCAGCAATGCACCCAGAATGGCGCCACCGGCCGTCGTCGCCAAACGGGCGTCACCCTTGGCGATCTGGCTGCCCGCAATGCTGCCGAGGACACCGCCCGCGACCCCACCGACGACAGCCCCATTGGCACAAACCATCGGTGCCGCTGTGACCACGGGAGCCGGCTGCACGTAGACCGGTGCCGGCTGGGTGACAAGGACGTCACCGTCATCCGAGCCATGCTTGTTGCGCCAACCATGCGCCGGCGCCCAACTCGGCGGGTCGGCATAGGTGACGCTCATATCGGAAGCTATAAATGCCGCCATCGTCATGACGGCCGGGGCAACTTTAACCAGTTTTTTGACGTCAAACATGTCGTTCCCCGGTGGCGCGCCGGCCCCTTACCTAAACTCGCGGGCAATATCGCGAGGCGGGGCGTGATCTGCCAGCAATAATTCCGTGACCAAGCGCCCTCATTTATTGAACAGAGCCGGCGCCGCCGCCGCAGTAACCGCATCCATGGATGCCTCTCAGCGGCCGAGCTTGAGATCCTTGGGTGAGATCGTGTCGGCGCCGCTCGGCAGAGGCTGTACCGGATCGCCGATCCAGGTGTCGATATCGGTGAAGACCGTTTGTGCGTCGAGGTCGCGCAGCAGCAGGTGATGGCCGTGCGGATAGAGCGCGAGGCGGAGCTCGTTCTTGGGCAGATCCGGCAGTTGCGCCAGCATGCCGTGCACGGCATTGCCGCCCTGGATGTCTTCGCGACCGCCATAGAGGATCAGGCAGCGCGGCTTCTGCTGGTCGGCGCGGCAGAGATCCGGCACGGCGCGATAAGCCCGCTCCATCAGATCGACCAGGCCGTAAATGGCATCGACCCGCGTATCCTTGATCACCAGCGGGTCGCGGGACATGGCCCGCAAGGCGGTGGTGTTGTCGGAGGGCTGCACGCGGATACCGCTGCCATAGACTGGCAGCCAGGGCATGAAATGGGCCATGAATTGCAGCAGATCGCGGTTGAACGCGCTCTGCGTTTCCCAACCCCAGACGGCGGGCGAGGCAAGGATGACGCCGTCGACCGGCAAGGGCTGGGCCTCGTCTTCGGCCGCCATGATGACGGAACCGCCCATGCTCTCGCCGAGCAGGAAGAACGGCTTGTCGGGATACTTTTCCTTGAGGAGCCGGATGGCGAGGCGCAGATCGTCGATCATCCGCTCGCCGCCGGGCCAGATGCCGCGCTGCGGCGTCGCGCCGAAGCCGCGTTGATCATAGGCGTAGACCGCCATGCTGCGCCGTGCCAGGCCCTGGCCCAGATTCGTCATGCCGCGGGAATAGTCGTTGAAGCCGTGCAGGGCGAGCACCACGGCCTTGATCGGCTTGACGCGCAGTGAATCGTCGCGCGGCAGCCATTCGCGCAGCGGCAGGGTGACACCATCGGCGGTATGAATGGCCTTGTCGGCGAGACGCGGCTGATCGATATCGGGGCCGATGCTCTGCAGTTGCGGCGCACAGGCGGCGAGGGCGAGCAGCAGGGAAGGAAGCGCCGCCAGCCGCGTCAGCCTGCATGCGTGCCGAAGTCGAGAGATGAAGCGAGGGGAACGTGCGCGCTGATTCCGGAGGGCCATGAGGGCGGTCAGATCCTTTGAGACGCTCGACGACTGCGGCTGCATCCCTTGCTATTGCCGATGGTCCGGCCGCGACTGGTCCTGCATCCCGCCTTCTTCTCTGTAGCTAGCGGAATGGTTGCGCGCAAGCTGCCGATGGGGGGCGCTCAGATCGCCACGAGATCAGGCCATCATAGAGGTCAGGTCACCGCGAGATCAGGCTGCCGCGAGATCAGGCTGCCGCGAGATACCGGCTGGGCGGGACGCCGAGCGCCTTCTTGAACATGGTGGTGAAGGCCGCCGGGCTTTCATAGCCGAGATCGAGGGCGATCACCGTCACGGCCTCGCCCGCGCCGAGCCGGCGCAGGGCGTTGAACAGGCAGGCCTGGCGCAGCCACAGGGCGAGGCTCATGCCCGTTTGTTCCTTGAAAAACCGGGTGAAGCTGCGCCGGCTCATGGCAAGCGCGTCTGCCCAATCGTCGATCGTGTCATGCAGGTTAGGCTGCTCGAGGAAGCGGCGGCAATGCTGCGCCAGTCGCGTATCGCTGGGGAAGGGGAGCGACAGGGGCAAAGCGGGCAGCCGTCGCAATTCCTGCAGCAGCAGCGCCATGATCAGACCGTCCCGGCCATCCGGCTCGTATTCGATCGGTGCCTCGACGGCGGCCTGCAGCAATTCGCGCATCAGCGGCGAGACGGAAAGAACCTGGCAGGTGGCCGGCAGGTCGACGGCGGCTGACCGGTCGATATAGAGGCTGCGCAGGGTCACCGGGCCGATCATGCGGACGCTATGGGTCACCCCCGGTGGTATCCAGACCGCTTCCGCCGGCGGCACGACCCAGGCGCCCTGATCGGTCCGCACGGTCATGACGCCGGAAGCGCCATACAAGAGTTGTGCCCGGTCGTGATGATGCGGCTCGATTTCATGGGCGTCGGGATAGTCATTGCCGATCACCACGACCGGGCGTGGAATGACCTCTCCGAAATCCGCATATCTGACATTCTTAACCATGGCCCATTCTCGAAAGAAACTGACCCAGTTGCGCAAGCAGGTCGTATCTTAACGCCTATGCTGCGACAATCCAACACATGCGCGGGACCATCTCTCCGCGCCTTGCCGATCGAGGAAACCAACGTGACCAATCTTGCCGCAGCCGAGGGCTATAAAACGGCGGAAAAGACGGCGCTGGCCGTCCTGGTGAGCATCAGCTTCTGCCACATGCTCAACGACATGCTGCAATCGCTGCTGCCGGCGATCTATCCCATGCTGAAGGAGACCTATGGTCTCAATTTCGGCCAGATCGGCCTCATCACCCTGACCTATCAGATCACAGCCTCGCTACTGCAGCCGCTGGTCGGCCTCTATACCGACCACCGGCCGAAGAATTACGCGCTCCCGGTCGGCATGGGTTTCACGCTCTCCGGCTTGCTGCTGCTCTCCCAGGCCAGCAGCTATCCGCTGTTGCTGCTGGCGGCAGCCATGGTCGGTACCGGTTCCTCCGTCTTCCATCCGGAATCCTCCCGCGTCGCGCGCCTTGCTTCGGGCGGCAAGCATGGCCTGGCGCAATCGCTGTTCCAGGTCGGCGGCAATGTCGGCTCGGCGGTCGGTCCGCTGGCGGCGGCCTTCATCATCCTGCCGCGCGGCCAGTCGAGCCTCGCCTGGTTCTCAGTCGTGGCGCTGCTCGCCATCATCGTGCTCTCCGGGATCGGCACCTGGTACAAGTCGCATCGCAAGGCCCGCGCGGCACGGCCCCGGGCGGAGGTGGCGCGGCCGGAGCTCTCGCGCCGCCAGGTCGGTACGGCGGTGGCCGTTCTGCTGGCGCTGATCTTTTCCAAGTATTTCTATCTGGCGAGCCTGACCAGCTATTACACCTTCTATCTGATCAGCCGCTTCCAGGTCTCGGTGCAGCATGCGCAGATCTATCTCTTCGTCTTTCTCGGCGCGACGGCGGTCGGCACCATCGCCGGTGGCCCGATCGGCGACCGGATCGGCCGCAAGGTGGTGATCTGGGGATCGATCCTGGGCGTGCTGCCTTTCACCCTGATCCTGCCCTACGCCAATCTGTTCTGGACGGTGGTGCTGACGATTCCGATCGGCCTCATCCTCGCCTCGGCTTTCTCCGCCATCGTCGTCTATGCGCAGGAGCTGATGCCGGGCAAGGTCGGCATGGTGGCGGGCCTGTTCTTCGGCTTCGCCTTCGGCATGGGTGGCGTCGGCGCGGCAGTACTGGGTGAGCTGGCCGATCTGACCAGCATCTCCACGGTCTATCGCCTGTGCGCCTTCCTGCCGCTGATCGGCCTCCTGACCGCGCTGCTGCCCAATATCGAACCGGAAAGGAAATGGCGCCGCTGATCGCGCCGGATCACCGATATCGCATCCCAGGCAATCCCCGGCCGCCGTCAAAGCGGCCGGGGATTTTCTTTGTCATCCCTGGGCTAAAATCATTGTGTCCGAGGCATGACCGCCGTCTTGCGATGCAAGTATATAAAGACTGTAAAAAGACTATATTTAGTCTTTCCTCGCTGCCAGAGGATACGGTCATGCGATATTCATCTCAGATCAAGCCGATCAGCTAACTCAAGGCCAATGCGGCGGAGGTTCTGGCAAATCTTTCTGAACAGCGGGAGCCTGTGATCATTATCCAAAACGGAGAGGCGAAGGCGGTCCCGCAGGACGTCGCGACGTTCGAGGAAACTCAGGAAACACTCGCACTGCTGAAAATTCTGGCTTTGGGGAATCAAGACGTGGCAGCCGGCAAGGTCAAGCCGGTGGAGGATGTCGTTGCCCGGTTGCGCGCCGAGCGGACAACCGCTCGAAGACCGGCAGGCCAGCCAAGTTTGAAGTCTTACTGACCGCGGGTGCGGAGCGGGACTTGGAAGCAATCTACGACTACATTGCAGAGTTCGATCGCCTCGCCAATGCCGATCAGACGTTGGGTCGATTAATGGAGGCCGTGGAGAGCTTGTCCCGGTTTCCAGAGCGCGGGAGTTATCCGAAAGAGCTGACCGCACTCGGCATCAAGGAATACAGGCAGACGTCGTTCAAACCCTACCGCGTGATCTGTCGCATCGTCGACAATCAAGTCATCATCTACCTGATTGCGGATGGTCGGCGCGATATGCAGTCCGTGCTGACCCAGAGGCTCCTCGGCATGTAGCCGAGAGGAGCGTCCGGATCAGCACTCGGGAAGACTGAGCCCACCCCCTAAAGCAAGAGGGTCAATTAGAGCTGGCTTCAGCCTCGGCTTCGGCGGTGCGGCGGGGCCTGGGCATGGCGGGGCTGATGGTCGGGACGACGACTCTGGCTTTCTTCGGCGTGCCGAGCAGTGCCGGCAGGAAGATCAGCGCCGTCACCAGGGTCCAGATCAGGGAAATGACCAGCAGCTTCCCCATGCTCGCCGTGCCGGGATGATGCGACAGCCACAGGCTGCCGAAGGCGGTCGAGGTCGTCAGGGCGCTGAAGATGATGGCGCGCGTCAGGCTCGATTGCAGCAGGTTGCTGGCGCCGGCGCGCCAGGCCATGACGAAATAGATGTTGAAGGCGACGCCGATGCCGAAGAGCAGCGGCAGCGCGATGATATTGGCGAAGTTGATCGGCTGGCCGACCACGACGCAGGTGCCGAGGGTCAGCAGCGCGGCGAGCACCAGTGGTGCCATGGTCAGCACCACATCGGCGATGTTGCGCAGGACCAGGGCCAGCAGCACGATGATCGACACCGCGGCCCAGATCGCCGCCTGTTCGAAGGCGCCGACGATGGTCTTGCCTGATTCCTGGATCGAGATCGGCGTGCCGGTCGCCTCCGGTGCGACCGCGCGGACGGCGGCGGTGAACTGTCTCAAGACGGCATTGTCGTTGCTGTCGCCCTTGGGGAAGACCTGGATGCGGGCCCGGCCGTCCGCCGTCATCCAATCCTGCTTCAGATCGGCGGGCAGGGAGGCCAGCGTCACCGGCTGCGCCTCGAGGGCGAGCTGCAACTGCTTCAGCGTCGTCTTCAAACCGGGGACCAGGGCATCGGTGACCTGGGTCCTGAGAGCCGGCGTGCCGGCCGCTACCTGGTCGAGCTGATCGGCGACGGTGCGGGCCAGCGCCGAGGCCGGGCCGTCCGTATTCGAGGCCGCCTCGCGCAGGGACCGCGCGGTCTTCGTCATCGCCGCGATATTATCTGCATCGCTCGGCGCCGGCTGCACCTCAGGCGGGGCCAGGGTGAAGCCGAGCAGCGTCGAGGCATCCTCGATCAAGGCAAGCTTGGCCTCCTGATCCTCGGGCACGAAGCTGGCGAGCGTGATGGTCTGCGACACCTCCGGCAGTTGCGACAACCGCGTCGCCATGGCGTCGGCGGCCTTCAGCGATGGCTCCAGGACGTCGATGGTATTGGGGCTCGTATTCGGGTCCCGCATCAGGTCGAGCAGGGTGGCGACGGATTCGACCTTCGGGCTCTTCAGGTTGATCGGATTGAAGTCGAAGCTGAGGCGCGGCAGCAGAGCGAGGCTGGCGACCGCCAGCAAAGCGAAGAGGCCGAGCACGACCCGGCGCCGGGTCAGCAGGAAGCGGTCGACCGGCTTCAGGAAGCCATAGCCGACCTCGGTGCGTTCTTCCGACGGCCGCATCACGCGCAGCAGGGCCGGCAGCACTGTCACGTTCAGCACGAAGGCGATCAGCATGCCGGTGCCGGCGATCAGGCCAAGCTCCGAGACGCCGCGATAATCGGTTGGCAGGAAGGCATAGAAACCGACCGCGATCGAGACGGCAGCGAGGGCGAGCTGCTTGCCGACACCGATGCCGGCGGCCCGCAGTGCGGTCGGCAGGTGATTGGCATGGCGCCGCTCCTCGCGATACCGCACGCAGTATTGAATGCCGAAATCGACTCCCAGCCCGACGAAAAGCACGGCGAAGGCGACGGAGATCAGGTTGAAGGGTCCGACCACGACAAGACCGAAGGCCGCGGTCAGGATCAGGCCGACAGTCAGGGTCAGCATGATCGCGACGATCATGCGGATCGAGCGCAGGGCGAGCCAGAGCAGCAGGATCACGGCAACGACGGTGAGGATGCCTGTCAGCAGGGCGCCTTCCGCCAGGGTCGAGAATTCCTCATCGGCCAGGGGAACCGGTCCGGTCAGCCGCACGGTGACGCCGTGCTGCGGATTGAGCGACAGTTCCTGGGCGATCTGGCGGATGGCGTCGCTGGCATCAGCGCCGGGGGCGAGGGCGGTGTAATCCAAGACCGGCTGAACCTGGATGAACCGGCGCAGCTCGCGGGAATCAGGCTTCTGGTCGGTGATCAACTGGCGCCAGGACAGCGGCTTCGGCGTGCCGGCCAGGCTGGATTTCAGCGTATCGGAAAGGGCGCCGAGCGGCCGCTGCAGATCCTCCAGCTTGGCATCGCCATGTTCGACGCCGAGCAGGACGAGGGAGAGCGACTTCATGAAGCCGCGCAGGCTGGGATCTGCCGCCAATGTGCCGAGCAGCGGTTGTGCCGAGATCAGTTGCGAGGTGGTCTTGGCGACTTCGTCCTTGGAGAGGAACAGCAGGCCGTTGCGGTCGAAGAACGGGCCGCCGTCGGGGCGGCGGACGGTCTTGAAGAGGTCCTTCCGCTCGGACAGTTTCGCCGTCAGCGCGGCAGTGGCGCTTTCGGCCACTTCCGGCGTCACGCCGTCGACGACGATGACGATCTGATCCAGGCCCTGAGGGAAGGCGCGGTCGAAAGCGTCGTTGCGCTGCCGCCAGGGGATGTCGTCGGAGATCAGCTTGTTGCTGTCCGTGTCCATGGAGAAATGGGTGGCGACATAACCGAAGGTGCCGACCGTGGTGAGCACGGCGAGCAGGATGATCAGCCAGGCCCGCCGCGTGCAAAGATCGATCGCGCGGGCGATCAGCATATCGGCGAAGTGCAGTTTCGTTTTCTTTTCCACGGTACCCGGTCTCTGTCCGTTTGTTCCTTGATGCGCCGTGGGTCAGACTGCCGCCCACCTATCCACAGCTGCCTGTCTCCTCAGCGAGGACATCCATTGCCAGAATGGTCGTATGTTCTGCATGTCGGGCGGCCCGGCCATGGAAGTGGTGAGCCGTCATTCACGCTGCAAGCCGCGATCCCAATGGACGATCGCCCGATATCGGGACAAGGCTGGTACCAGGGAACGCCGATCCTGGCCGAATTGCTTCGGCCGACTTACTTGGGTCGAATTCCTCTGGCTGAATTCCACGGCAGCGCGGAACTTACAGACTGGCGCGTCCGAGCGGTATCCCAAAAGTCATGATGATTCGGGATAGCTGGCTGCACGGTTGAATACATGCCGTGAATCCGGAGCCGAGAGTTGTTCGCCCTGCTTCGGAAAACTCCAAGTAATCATATGATTTGTAAGGGTATTTTTAATCTGCCAAGCGCTACGATAAAGGCATAATCTGCCGATATCCTTGCGAAACTGGCGATTGCGGTACGCATATCATGCAAGGTTTGCGATAGCTGGCAGGACTATCTTCACCGGAAGACTGGTAAATGCGGAACCAACCCACCGGGGGAGCCGGGATGGGGAAGTTTGCTATTCCACAAAGGTACTATGGATATACGTTTCCTTAAGGCGACGCGCAGTTTCGTCAACCTTGCCGCCGACAGCAGATTGGCCTGGATGATATCCGGAGCCATAGGCTAGAACGTCGGCGACTTCAGGTCTTCCTGATTTTGTCTTTCCAGCCGCCTCTCATCTGGAACCCGGCATATCGATGCCGGAACCGGGGCAGGTGGCGCAAGAGCGGTCAAGGGCCCGGTAATCAGGTGTGGTGATCAAGTGCTCGGTGAGAGTGGATTGATGACGCAGATTGCAGCATATGTCGGCTGGGCATGCTACGCCCTGGCCGCGATCGGTTGCGTCTATGCACTCGCCGCCGGCTGGATGGTCCGGGCCTTCTTCCGTCCTGGGGTGGCCGATCCCGCCACATTTCCGCCCGTCAGTATCCTGAAGCCGCTGCATGGCGATGAAATCGGCCTGGCCGAGAATCTCGCGGATCTCTGCCGGCTCGATTATCCGGGCCAGGTTCAACTGGTCTTCGGCGTGCAGGATGCCCAGGATCCCGCCATCCGCCGGGTCGAGGAATTGCGCCAGGCTTTCCCGCAGGCCGATATCGCGCTGGTGGTCGATGCCCGCGAATATGGCGCCAATCGCAAAGTTTCCAATCTCATCAACCTGACACACGAGGCGCGTCACGATTTGCTGGTTCTTGCCGACAGCGATATCGGCGTCGGTCGCGATTACCTGCGGCAGATTGTCTCGGTCCTGATGAAACCGGAAACCGGCGTCGTTACCTGTCTGTATCGCGGCGATCCGGGCCGCAGCCTCCAGGGCAGTCGACTCTGGCCGCATCTCTCGGCGATGGCCATCGAATACGGCTTCCTGCCGAGCGTGATCCTTGGCCTCGGTCTTGGTCTCGCCCGGCCGTGCTTCGGATCGACGATCGCGCTGCGCCGCGCCGTGCTGCAGCAGATCGGCGGCTTCGAGGCCTTTGCCGATCACCTAGCCGATGACAATGCGATCGGCGAGGCGGTTCGGAAACTGGGATACAAGGTGGTGGTTCCGCCGATGACGGTGACGCATCTCTGTTCGGAACGGAGCCTCCGGGAACTCCTGGTCCATGAAATCCGCTGGGCGCGGACGATCCGGGCGGTGACGGGGGGCGGTTACGCCGGCACGGTCGTCACCTATCCCCTGCCTTTCGTGCTGCTGGGAACCGTCGCTTTGGGATTTTCAACCTGGACGGCGGCGGCGATCCTGGCGGTGCTGGGCTGCCGGTTCATGTTAGGATATCTTGTAAATCAAGCACTTGATGGGAAAACTGCGGGCTGGTGGCTGATGCCGCTCCGCGATATGCTCTCGTTCATCGTGTTTTGTGCGTCTTTCTTTGTTGGTTCTGTCACTTGGCGCGGCAGGCGGTTTCACGTCGGCGCAGATGGAATGTTATTGCCTGTTGAGGAACGCTAAATGTTGAAGACCCTTTTTCTCCAAGCCCCCTCGTTCGACGGTTTCGATGGCGGCGCCGGCTCCCGTTATCAGGCGCGCCGGGAAATCCGCTCGTTCTGGTACCCGACCTGGCTCGCCCAGCCGGCGGCCCTGGTGCCGAACAGCAAGCTGATCGATGCCCCGGCCCATGGCCTGCATCTCAACGACATCACGGCGGTGGCCAAGGATTACGACATGGTCGTGATCCATACCTCGACGCCGTCCTTCGCGTCGGACGTGAAGACGGTCGAGGCGATGAAGGCGGTCAACCCGAACCTCAAGGCCGGCTTCGTCGGCGCCAAGGTCGCGGTCGATGCCGATGGCAGCCTGAAGGCCGCGCCGGCGCTCGATTTCGCCGCCCGCAGCGAGTTTGATTTCACCATCAAGGAAATCGCCGAGGATCGTCCCTGGTCCTCCATCGCCGGCATGTCCTATCGCAATGCCGAGGGCGCCATCATCCACAATGAAGAGCGTGCGATCCTGGAGAACATGGATTCGCTGCCCTTCGTGACGCCGATCTATAAGCGCGACCTGAAGATCGAGAATTACTTCATCGGCTATCTGAAGCATCCCTATATCTCGATCTATACCGGTCGCGGCTGCAAGTCGCGCTGCACCTTCTGCCTGTGGCCCCAGACCGTGGGCGGTCATCGCTACCGCACCCGCAGCGTCGGCCATGTGCTGGAAGAGATCGCCTGGGCGCAGAAGGCCTTCCCGCAAGTGAAGGAATTCTTCTTCGACGACGACACCTTCACCGACAACCTGCCGCGCGCCGAGGAAATCGCCAAGGGCCTGGGCAAGCTGGGCGTCACTTGGTCGTGCAATGCCAAGGCCAATGTGCCGCGCGAAACCTTGAAGGTCCTGCGCGACAACGGCCTGCGCCTGCTGCTCGTGGGCTATGAATCCGGCAACCAGCAGATCCTGTACAACATCAAGAAGGGCATGCGGGTCGAAGTCGCCGAGAAATTCACCAAGGATTGCCACGATCTCGGCATCGCCATTCACGGCACCTTCATCCTGGGTCTGCCGGGCGAGACCAAGGAGACGATCGAGGAAACCATCCGCTTCGCGACACGGATCAACCCGCACACCATCCAGGTGTCGCTGGCCGCACCCTATCCCGGCACCTTCCTCTTCAACCAGGCCGTGGAAAACGGCTGGCTGGACGAGGCCAATGCCGAGCTGGTGGACGAGAACGGCGTGCAGGTCGCGCCGCTGCACTATCCGCATCTCAGCCATTCGGAAATCTTCCATTCGGTCGAGTCCTTCTACAAGCGCTTCTACTTCCGCTCGGGCAAGATCGCGTCCATCGTCGGCGAGATGGTCCGCAGCCCGGACATGATGAAGCGGCGCCTGCGCGAGGGCGTGGAATTCTTCCACTTCCTGCGTGAGCGCAAGGCTTCCGCTCTTTGAAGGGAGTGATCGTTACCGCCGATGATTTCGGTGCCGCGCCCGAGGTGAATGACGCAATCGAGATTGCGCATCGGGACGGCATTCTCACGGCGACAAGCCTCATGGTGAGCGGCGCGGCGGCGGGCGATGCAATCGCCCGCGCCCGCCGCTTGCCGACTCTCCGGGTCGGCCTGCATGTGGTGCTGGTCGAGGGGCGCCCGGTCCTGCCGCCGTCCTCGGTCCCCGATCTGGTGGACGAGAGCGGCTGCTTCCGCACCAACATGGCCCAGGCCGGCGCCAACATGTTCTTCCGGCCGAAAGTGCGCCGGCAGCTCGCGGCGGAAATCCTGGCGCAGTTCGAGGCCTTCAAGGCGACCGGCCTGCCCCTCGATCACGTCAACGCCCATAAGCATTTCCATCTGCATCCGACGATCTCCAGCCTGATCGTCGAGATCGGCCGCCGCTTCGGCATGGCGGCCGCGCGCGTACCGTCGGAACCGGTTGCCGTCCTGCACCGGGCCGAGCCGCAGATGAAGCGGGGCTTCTCATTCCCGCTCGGGCCCTGGATGGCGCTGCTGCGGGCGAAATATGCCCGGGCCGGCCTGCTGGTACCGAACCAGGTCTTCGGCCTCGCCTGGTCGGGCGCGATGACCGAGGTGCGGGTCGCCGGTATCCTCGACCATCTGCCCGACGGCCTCAGCGAGATCTATCTGCATCCCGCGACCGCCAATACGTTTGCCGGCGCCGCGCCCGGCTATCGTTATACCGATGAGTTCGCCGCCTTGACGGCGCCGTCGGTTCTCGCCGCGGCGCGCCGGGCCGGCGCCAAGTTCGGTGGCTTCGCCGACTTTCTCCAGGGTCACGTCCGACAAGCCGATTTCCACCGAACCGAACCGGCATGAAACATCTCGGCAAGCTTTTCGCCATCGCCGGGCTGGCTCTGGCGATCTGGCTCTTCGTGCGTGAGGATCTCGGCACCATCATCGACCTGCTGCGGCAGGCCGGGCCGGGCCTCATTCTCGCCGGCCTCATTCATGTGGTGCCCATGGCACTGAATGCCCATGCCTGGCGCGTCATCCTGCCCGGTGCCGGTCGGCCAGGGCTGGCCTCCATGTTGCGGATCGTCTGGGTGCGCGAGGCGGTGAATGGCTTGCTGCCGGTCGCCCGCATCGGTGGCGAGCTCGTCTCCTATCGCTTGCTGCGCCGGGTCGGTGTCCGCCGCTCGCCGGCCGTGGCCAGCCTGACCGTCGACATGGCGCTCTCCATCCTCAGCCAGTTCGCCTTCGCGCTGCTGGGGATCGCCTTCCTGCAGGCACAGGGGGCCGATTCCCTGACCATGCATCTGACCCTGGCACTGATCGGCCTCGCCGTACTGGGCGGCATCTTCATCGCCGCCCAGCATGCCGGCCTGTTCGAGAAGATCATGCGCCTGGTCAACCGTCTGGCCGCCGGCCGCTTCGAGGAAGCGATCGGCCATTCAGCGCGGATCGACCGCGCGGTGCAGGCGATGTATGGCCGGCGCGGCGCCATTCTCAGCTGCCTGTTCTGGCAATTGGCCGGCTGGATCGCCGGCGCCGCCGAGATCTGGCTGGCCTTGTGGTTTCTCGGCCATCCGGTCGACATCGTCGATGCCATCATCATCGAAGCCGTGATCCAGGCGGTCGCCAGCGCGGCCTTCCTGATCCCCGGCGCGCTCGGCGTGCAGGAGGCGGCCTTCATGCTGATCGGCGCGGCGCTCGGCCTCGGGCCGGCACCGGCTCTGGCATTGGCGGCGGCGCGGCGCTTGCGCGACTGTGTGGTCTTCATGCCGGGCCTGATCAGTTGGCAGATGGCGGAAAACAGTCGGCCCCAATCAGAATCAGTGGCGTGATCCGGTACTAGCCTTCCGCATTATCTTGACGGCAAAACCGCGACAGCGCGATTTTCGCCTGGGGCCGGACGTTCACACTTGGAATCGCGCTCCGGCATTGCCGATTGTAAGATAGGCAGGTCATGAAGATGCAGGGTCTCGGAAATTCATGGATGATCCGACACGGGCGAGGATGGGTGCGGCAGGGTCTCCTGGTTGTCGCGGTCATGATACTTGCCTTGATGAAACCAGCCTTTGCGGCGGAAGACATGAAATCCTCGATCGGTGATCTTGAACGGCAATGGGCCGAGATCAGTTATCAGACGCCGGCAAACGCACGCGAAGCGAAGTTCAAGGTGCTGACGCAACAGGCTGAGGCCGTGGTTCGGCAATTCCCCGGTCGAGCCGAGCCGCTGGCTTGGCGGGCGATGATCCTCTGTTCCTATGCCGAGGCGATCGGCGGCCTGCCGGCGCTCGACAAGGTTACTCAAGCCCGCGATCTCCTGCTGCAGGCGGCGAAGATCGATGCCGCCGCCCTGGGCGGCACCATTTATGGCTATCTCGGCACGCTCTATTCCAAGGTGCCGGGCTGGCCGGTCGGCTTCGGCGATGACAAGAAGGCGCGGAGCTATTTCCAGCGGGCCCTCGCGATCGATCCATCGGGGATCGACGCCAATTATCTGTACGGCCATTATCTGGTGGACGAAGGCAAGAAGCAGGAGGCACGGCCCTATCTGCTGAAGGCGCTGAACCTGCCGCCGCGCCCGGATCATGCCGCCTATGATGCCGGCCGGCGCCAGGATATCGCGGCCGATCTCGCCAAGATCAAGTAAGGCGAGACGGGGCAAGGCGGCATCGGGTAAGGCAAGATCAGGCACCCGATCAGCGCCAGGTTATGGTTGCCGGGTCTCCCTTGGGTGCCCCTCCCTCGGGCGCTCCCCCCTCGGGCGCTCCTCCCCTCGGGTGTTCGGGGGGCAATCGCCGGTCGTGTGATCGGTGCTATCATGGCCTGTCTTGGTTGCGGGCATCGAGTCGGGCGATCGGGCCGGGTTGGGGCGGATCGGGTTGGATCGGACCGGGTTGGATCGGACCGGGGAATGATGCCGGAAAGCGGATGAGGCGACATGCAGCGTTTGTTGTTCTGTGTCATGGCCCTGGTAAGCGTGGCCCTGCTGAATTTGTGGCCGACGCCGGCCGCCCTGGCGGAATCGGCCGCACCGGCTTCGGCGTCATCAGCCACCTCTGCTGCCCCGGCACCTGACCCGGCGAAACTGCGCAATCTCACCGAACTCCTGAGCGATCCGGGCATCCAGGCCTGGCTGCGGGCCCAAGCGCAAACCCCGCCGCAAACGTCGGCGTCGGTGCAAAACCAGACACAAGGCATCATCCCGGCGGAGACGGCATCGACCGCGCGGCAGCTCGTTGCCGGGTGGCTCGATGCGACGCAGGGTTTCCTGCATGAATTCGCTGTCACGGTTCCGACCGTACCGAAGGAACTGCGCACGGCCTGGACCATTCTCTCCTTCGAATTCGAGGAGCGGGGACTGTTCAGCATCGTGCTGCTGCTCGCCGTCTTCGCGGCTCTCGGTTATGGGGTGGAATGGCTGTTCTGGTGGTCGACGACCGGATTCCGCCAGCGCATGATCGCGACCAGCCTGGAGACGGTGCATGACCGCTTGCGCTCCACCTGGCTGCGGACCGTCTATGGCATGGGTGTATTGCTGACTTTCGCTCTGGGCAGTATCGGCGCCTTCCTGGTGTTCAGATGGCCACCTCTGCTGCGCGACATCGTGCTCTCTTATCTGTTGGTCTTTTTGGCTGTGCGGCTGACGATGATCCTTGGCCGCATCATCCTGGCGCCGGGCGCGGAACGCTTCCGCATGCTGCCCATGGCGACGGTGACGGCGCGTTTCTGGTACGTCTGGTCGGCGGTTCTCGTCAGCTATTACACCTCGGCCAAGATGACGTTGGAATTGCTGACCACACTCGGCGTCAGCAAGCCCGCCAATGACGTGGTCGCCCTGGCTATGGGGGTCGGTCTGCTGTCGCTGTCCCTCTATGTGGTCTGGCGTTGCCCGGCAATGGACGGTGAGAAGCGCACGCATGGCATTGGCACCTGGCTGCTCTCCCTTTGCCTCGTCGCTATCTGGCTGCTGCTGCTGACGGGTTCGTATATGCCCTTCCATGTCGGCGTGGTGCTTGTTCTGCTGCCGATCGCCATTCGCGGTAATCGTCTCGTCGTCAGCCATATCCTGCGCCCGGACCAGGATGCGACCGTGGCGGCGACACCGGGTCTGATCACGGTAACGCTCGAGCGGGGCCTCCGGGCGGTCCTGCTGATTGCGGGCGCACTGCTGATTGCCTCGATCCTCAATCTCGATCTCAGCATGCTCACCGCCCGCGACACGATGCTGACCCGCTTGCTGCGCGGTGTCATCAATGCGGTCGTCATCCTGCTGATCGCCGATGTTGCCTGGCACATGCTGAAGGCGCTGATCGATCTTAAGCTCGGCATGGCCAGCGACAACGGCCATCATGGCGGCGAAGAGGCACGCCGTCGCGCGCGGCTCAGGACCCTGCTGCCGATCCTGCGCAATCTCCTCTTCATCACGCTGGCCGGCATCACGGCGCTGATGGTGCTGTCCTCGCTGGGAATCGAGATCGGCCCGCTGATTGCCGGTGCCGGCGTGGTCGGTGTCGCCATCGGCTTTGGCGCGCAGACCTTGGTGAAGGATATCATCAGCGGCATGTTCTACCTGCTCGATGATGCCTTTCGGGTTGGCGAATATATCCAGAGCGGCAACTACAAGGGGACGGTCGAATCCTTCAGCATCCGGTCCGTCAAGCTGCGGCATCATCGCGGGCCTCTTTACACCGTGCCCTTCGGTGTCCTCGGCGCGATCCAGAACATGAGCCGCGACTGGGTGATCGATAAGCTGATGATCGGCGTCACCTACGACACCGATCTCGACAAGGTGAAGCAGCTCATCAAGCAGATCGGCAAGGAGCTGGCGGCGGATCCCGAACTGAAGCCGCATATCATCGAGACCTTGAAGATGCAGGGCGTCGAGCAGTTCAGCGATTATGCGATTCAGATCCGCATGAAAATGACCACGAAGCCGGGCGAACAATTCGTCATCCGGCGCCGGGCCTTCAGCCTCATCAAGAAGGCCTTCGCCGCGAACGACATCAAATTCGCCTATCCGATGGTGCAGGTCGCCGGCGGCGAGCCGGGGCAAGCCGCCGTGGCTCACAAGGGGCTGGAACTGACCCAGCCCCCGGCACAGACCGGTTGAGCGATGATGGGTTGAGCTACTTCAGCGGCGAAACATCGCCCCGGCGCGCGGCCTTCATTGCCAGGTGCTGGCGCAGACGCCGCGTGAAGAAGTAGGAGATCCAGGAGAAAACCCCGACCTCGCCGATATCGACCAGCGAGAAGCCCCAGTTCTCGTGATACTCGCCGCTCGCGACCGTCGCCGCGATACCGGCCGCCAAGGTCAGGAGAAGACGCAGCCACCAGCTCTTGAAGCATTTGATGTCGCTTGCATAGAGCGCGCCGAAAATCACGCCCATGGCGATCGGGAACACCTCATCCATTGCTGCTCTCCCCTGATGACATGCCTGACCCGGATGGCATGTTGATACGCAGGCCAGTGCGGAAACCGATACGGCACCGCTGGCGGATACATTGCCAGCGGACCGACTCTCGACTGTGCAGGTGATGGTGATAAATCCACCATAGCACCGGCATCTTCTCATGACGACGGGAATTGCCGTGCGTTACCTGGATGTCGGCGGGGCCGCAGGCTTGAACGATGCGCGACAGGCGATCGATTTCTCATTCAAACGGATGAGTTACGGGCCTGTGCCGCTGTCATTCCACGTTGTCTTGGCTGGGCTGGCGGTATCGATAAAGAGGGGAGGCGGGCAGGTATCGGCGGGTTGACGAGACTTTTCCCGGTCGGTGCAGCCGGCTTTGAACGCGCTTGATGGCTGTACCCCTGGCGGTGTTATAACATATGTCGATTGAAGCCCCGGCGACTCGCCAGGGTAGAAAATATCCGCGTGATCAAGGTCCGCACAATGTCGGTAATGCAGCCTCTGTCTTTGGAGCCCTTGCACGAGCGGGCTTATAACGCGTTGCTCAGTGCCCTCCGGTCGGGTCGTTTCCGGCCGGGCGAGGCGATGACGATTCGCGGGCTTGGCAAGGAGCTGGGCATTTCAGCCACGCCCGTGCGCGAGGCTTTGCAGCGTCTGATTGCCGCTCAGGCCCTGCAACTCCTGCCGAACCGCAGCATCATCGTGCCGGTTCTGACCCGCAGCCGGTTCGACGAGATCACCAAGATCCGCGTTCGCCTGGAAGGCCTGGCTGCGGCTGAGGCGGTCGGCCGTCTGTCGGCGGCGGATTTGCAGGCGCTGGAAGGCCATATGGGGGCGATGGAACAGGCCATCGCCGAACGTCGCTTCGCCGATTACCTGCTGCATAACGAGCGCTTCCATTTCACCATCTATGAGGCGGCGGAGATGCCTTATCTGCGCCAGCTCATCGAGCTTTCCTGGCTCCAGACAGGTCCTTGGCTGAACATGCTGGCCAGTGAAGGGCGGTTCCATGAGACCGCCAATTCCATCCATGACGAAATCATGCGCGCCCTCCTGGCCGGTGATATCGAAGGCACGCGCGAAGCCGTGCAGCGGGACATCCTGGAGGCAGCCCGGCATCTCTCGCATTTTCTGCCGAAATAGTGGCTTCCAGCCTGGGCTTGCGTCGGGTTTCCCGCTAATTATTTGAAAAAAATCAGAAATTCTAATTAGTTCAAGAAAAGTCAAGTCGATGACAGAAATCGGGTTGCGTCGGTCCTATCTCTTGTTTTATGTGTTATAACATATATCAGACATCGTATCGACAATACCGATACGATCCTGGCCGCGTCCGGAAAGAAGAGCGGCCGGCAGTGGATCTGGGACTGGGGCGGAGAGGGGATCAGCCATGATCGATGAGCCGAGATGGATGCGGATCGGAACGCATGCGATTCTGATCTTCGCCAGCGCGATCATCCTGTTGCCGCTGCTCTGGGTGCTGCGTACCTCCTTCGCCGACAAAGTCGTCGCCTATAAGATTCCGCCGGATCTGTTCTTCACGCCGACCATCGATAACTATCGCGAGATCCTGCTGCGCTTCGATTTCGGCACCTTCTTCCTGAACAGCCTCCTGGTGGCATTGATCACCACCGTCATCGCGCTCGCCATCGGGTCGCTTGCGGCCTATGCGATCGATCGTTACCGCGCCGGCGGACCGGTCGCGCCGATCGCCATTCTCGCGACCCAGATGATGCCGCCGATCGTGCTGGTCATTCCCTTCTTCCTGATCTTCAAGAAGGTCGGCCTGACCGATACGCATGGCGGCCTCGTGCTCTCTTATCTCACCTTCAACCTGCCCTATGTGGTGTGGTTGCTGATGAGCTTCTTCAAGCGCGTGCCGCGCGAACTGGATGAAGCCGGTCTGATCGACGGCTGCTCGCCCTTCACCGTCTTCCTGCGCATCGTGTTGCCGGCGGCCCTGCCGGGTATCGGCGCGGCAGCGGTGCTGAGCTTCGTTCTGTGTTGGAACGAATTTCTCTTCGCGCTGATGCTGACGGGGCAGGAGACCAAGACGCTGCCGGTGGCGATCTCCAGTCTGGTGACGCAGCAGGGTACGGCGATCGGCGCCGTCAGCGCCGCCACGATGCTGGCGATCACGCCGATGGTCATCGTCTATTTCGCGATCCGCAAATTGCTGGTCGCCGGGCTCAGCCTCGGCGCCGTCAAAGGCTGACGCGGTCTGGCGAAGCAATCATGTACCACCGCGCATGAGGGCGGTGGAACGGAATACATAAGCCTTGAAATCCAAGATGGGAGGTTGGTGATGCGTAAGTTTCTCTGTTCGGTAGCTCTGGCGGCGATGGCCTTGCCCATCGCCTCGGGTGCGGCATCCGCTGCGGCCGGCGATGTCTGCAAGGGTCAGGAGATCAATATCCTGATGGAGACGGTGCCGGATACGACCGCGCTGCAGACGGTCACGGCGGATTTCGAAAAGCAATATGGCGCTAAGGTCAATATCGAGGCGGTCAACTACTCGCTGATGCATGAGAAGCTGGTGCCCAGCCTGACGGCATCCACCGGCACCTATAACGTCCTGATCGTCGACAGCTACTGGGTGGGTGAATTCAAGACCGCTGGCTGGATCATGGATCTCGACGATCTCATCGCCCGGGACAAGGTGGATACCAGCGTCTATGTGCCGAGCCTCATGGAGCTCAACGGCCGCGTCCAGGGCAAGACCTATATGCTGCCCTTCTGGCACTACGCCATGGGCCTGCTCTATCGCAAGGACATCGTCGACGATCCGGCCTTCCAGGCGGCCTATAAGGCGAAGTTCCAGCGCGACTGGCGTGTGCCGCCGACGCTGGAGGAATTCGACGAGGTCGCGAAATGGGCGGGCGAGTACAAGAAGATGTATGGCATGGCGATGGCCGGCCAACGCTCCGATCCGGTGGTGATGGAAGCGACCAACTATCTCTTCAGCGAAGGCGGTGATTTCTACGACCGCAAGACCTGGAAGAGCACGATCAACAGCCCCGAGGCGGCCAAGGCCGTCGGCATCTATGCCGATCTGATGAAGAACGCCGCCCAGCCCGGTGCGCTTGGCGCCAATTTCGACGATGTCGCCAATACCTTGAAACAGGGCAAGGCGATCTTCGCCATCAGCTATCTCTTCCTGTTCCCGACCTTGCAGGATCAGAAGGACTCCCTGGTGGTCGACAAGATGATGTTCGCGCCGATGCCCGGCAAGGACAGCTTCCTCGGCGCCTGGGGCTGGGCCATTCCCAGTAACGCGCCGAACAAGGATTGCTCCTGGGAATTCCTGAAATGGGCGGAGTCGAAGGACGTCGCCTATAAGCGCGCCATGGCCGGCGGCCAGCCGACCCAGGCCTGGATCTATGACGACAAGGACTTCATCGCCAAATGGCCGATGATGGCCGAGGTCGGCACGGCGCTGGCCCATTCCAAGGGTCTGCCGGTCATGTCGCGCGCGACGCAGCTGGTGGAAACCTTCGCCGAGGTGATGGGCGCCGTCCTGGCCGATGGCCGCAAGCCGGAAGAGGCGTTGGAGGAATCGACGTCCAAATTCGACCGGCTGGTGAAGGGCGATCCGCTGCTGCGTTAAGCGCAGTTTCAGGAAGAGGATGTGGGGAGAGAATGACGGTGACGACGGAAGCTTGGGTGCAGGTTGCCCAGAAAAGACACGGGCAACGGCACGGGCAACGACACAGGCAGGGGCGAGGCGGCGCATGGCGCCGTCTCCTCACCCAGTATCTGTTCATGGCGCCAACGGTCATTGTGCTGGCCCTGGTTGTCGCCGCACCGTTATTCTATTCCTTCTATCTCAGCTTCCACGAATACATCATCACCTACGGCCAGGGCGATTTCTCCGGCTTCGACAATTATGTCGCGGCACTCGCCGATGATTTCGGCGAGGTCTCCTGGGTGACGATGAAACTGACCTTCTTCGCCGTGGCGATCGAATTCCTGGTCGCCTTCGGCCTGGCGCTCCTGTTGAACCGGCCGAGCCTGCGGTTCCGCGAAGGCTATCTCGTCATCCTGATGATTCCCATCCTGATGACGCCGGTCGCCGTCGCGCTGATGTTCCGGCTGATGTTCAATCCCAATCTCGGCATCATCAACTGGCTGCTCAGCCTGTTGTATCTGCCGGGCCAGGGCTGGTTCGGCGATCCCTCTCTGGCGCTGCCGACGGTTATTTTCGTCGATGTCTGGCACGAAACCTCGCTGATGCTGCTGATGCTCTATGCCGGGTTGAAATCCCTGCCCAGCGAGCCGATCGAGGCGGCGCGTATCGATGGCGCCTCGCGGCTGCAGATCATCTGGTACGTGATCATTCCGCTGATGCGCCCCATCATCCTGGTGACCCTGCTCATCCGCATGATTTCCGCGCTGAAGAGCTACGATCTCATCTACATGCTGACCATGGGCGGGCCGGGCAAGGCGACGGAAACCATCAGCTTCTACGCCTATCGCCTGGGCTTCCGCTTCCTCGATATCGGCCAGGCGGCGGCGGTTTCCTTCGTCCTGCTGGCGATCGTCATCGTCCTTACCCTGCTGCTGCTGCGGGTCATGCGGGAGAACTGATCATGGCCGATACCCCTAATCACACTGGCAGTCACACGGGGCGTGCCGCGCCCAATCGCTGGCGCCGCTTCGACGAATGGGACGACCGGCCGCTGCGCCTCGACCGTTTCGCCGTGGAGAACCCGGAGGCCGGCTTCACGGTCTTCCGCAGCCCGCACGATCCCCAGGCAGCGGTCGGTATCGCCCAGGGACGGGTCACCATGCTGGACGGCCGTCCGGCGGCCGAGTTCGACATCATCGACGAATTCATCGCCAACCATCATATCGACCAGGATGTGGTCGAAGAGGCGATGGCGATGGACCCGGCGCTGGTCGCCCGCATGCTGGTGGATATCCATGTACCGCGCGCCGAGCTGGAGCGCCTGGCCCGGGGCATGACGCCGGCCAAGCTGGCGGAAGTCGTCGCCGGCATGTCGGCGCTGGAGATCACCTTCGCCTATGCCAAGATGCGCCAGCGCCGCACGCCCGGCAATCAGGCGCATGTCACCAATGCCAAGGACGATCCGCTGCAATTGGCGGCGGATTCCGCGACCGCCGTGGCGCTCGGCTTCGACGAGATCGAAACCACCATGCGGGTTGCCAGCAATGCTTGGTCGAATGCCTTGGCCTGCACCGTGGGCGCGGCGGTCGGCCGTGGCGGGGTGCTCTTCCAATGCTCGATCGAGGAAGCCGAGGAATTGCAGATCGGCATGGCCGGCCTCGCCTCCTATGCCGAGACGGTCTCGGTCTACGGCACCGAGCGCGCCTTCATCGACGGTGATGATACGCCCTGGTCGAAAGCTTTCTTGACGGCGGCCTATGCCTCGCGCGGGATCAAGGCACGCTGCACCTCGGGGGCGGCCTCGGAATTGCTGATGGGGTTCCATGAGAAACGCTCGCTGCTTTATCTCGAGGCCCGTTGCCTCTGCGTTCAGCGGGCGATGGGTGTCCAGGGCACCCAGAATGGTGGGATCGACGGCGCGCCGCTGACGGCTTCCATGGCCGGCGGCTTGCGCGAATTGATGGCGGAAAATCTGCTGGCGGTCTGGCTTGGCCTCGAATGCGCCTCTGGCAACGATACCCGCATCAGCGAATCCGAGATCCGTGTCGGTGCCAAGATCACGCCTTATCTGTTGGCGGGCTCGGACCTGATCTGCTCGGGTTTCGGCTCGGTGAAAAAATACGACAACTCCTTCAATGCCTCGCTCTTCAATGGTGAGGAGATCGAGGATTACCTGGTCCTGCAACGGGACTTCGAGGCGGATGGAGGCCTGACCCCGGTCGGCGAGGATCGTGTCCTGGACCTGCGCAGCCGGGCGAGCGAAGCCCTGGCCGCCGTGCTGGACGATCTCGGCCTCGCCGCGGTCGATCGCGACATGATCAGTTCCGTAGTCTTCGCCTCCGGATCTGACGAGACGGAAAGCTTCACCGCGGGCGAGGCGACGGCGATCAGCGAAGCGATCCAGGCGCGTGGCCTGACCGCCCTCGACGTCGTCGCGGCCCTGGCCCGTCGGGGCTACCGGGAGGAAGCGGAGAACCTGCTCTTCATGCTGCGCCAGCGCATTTCCGGCGACTATCTGCAGACCTCGGCCATCATCCGCGACGGGCGGGTGATCAGCGCCGTCAACGACCCCAATGATTATGCGGGGCCGGCGACGGGCTATCGCATGCCGGAGGAACGCTGGCAGGCGGTGCGCGGCATCCGGGGGCTGGTATCGCGGGACTCGGTCCTGGCGACGGAATCCGTCGGCGAGCAGGTGCCGGCATCGGCGTTGCGTCTGGTCGAGGCGGGGCCGGCGGCGCAGGGGAGTGACCGGCATGAAGTCGTCATCGGCATCAGCCCGGCCTTCGGCGACAAGCTGCACCGGACCACGGCCGGTCACGCCGTCGGCGATGTGCTGTCGGCGATGATCGAGGGCATTCGGGCGGGCGGGGGAGCGCCGCGCATCGTGCGCCTGCGCCATACCGCCGATACCTCGTTCCTCGGTCTCTCGGCGGCACGCCTCTCCGGTTCCGGCTACGGCATCGGCATCCAGGCCAAGGGCACCTGTGTCCTGCATCAGGCGGATCGCCTGCCGCATCTCAATCTGGAGCTTTTCTCGAATGCGCCCTTGGCGAGCCTCGATCACTACCGCTCGCTGGGATACAACGCCGCACGCCATACCCATGGGGAGAAGCCGGAGCCCGTGGTGGTGCCGGTGCGTGGCGAGGCCCTGGGCGCGCGCTTCCATGTGCGGGTCGCCATGCTCTATGCGATCGAGACGGAGCTCGTCGATCCGGCGGCGGCGCCCGTGGCCATTGATATCGTCTCGGAAGGTGTATGAGACATGACAGCCGCCGATCTCTATCCCGTCGCGGAAAAGGCCCCGGACCGGGTCCGCACGCAGAACGGTCTGAAGCTGGATGATCTCACGGTTGAGGCCGTCCTCGACGGGCGGGTGAAACGCGAGGATATCGTCATTACGCCGCAGGCCCTGCTGTTGCAGGCGGACATCGCCCGGGCCGCAGGCCGCGAGGCGCTGGCCCGCAATTTCGAACGGGCGGCCGATCTGGTGCGGGTGCCGCAGGATCTGCTGCTCGATACTTATGAACTGCTGCGGCCCGGCCGGGCCCCCGGCGCCGAGGCCATGCGGGCCCGGGCCGCCTTGCTGCGCCGCGATTTCGGCGCAGCGCGGATCGCCGCATTGATCGACGAAGCCGCCGCCGTCTATGAGCGGCGCGGCCTGTTCGCCAAGAGATTCTAGAGAGGAGAGCGACGTGGCCAATGTCACTGTCAATCAGGTCACCAAGCGTTTCGGCGCGGTGAGCGTCTTGGAAAACCTCGACCTCGCCATCGCCGATGGTGAATTCGTCGTTCTGGTCGGGCCGTCGGGCTGCGGCAAGACCACCTTGCTGCGGATGATCGCGGGCCTGGAGCCGGTCACCGATGGCGAGATCTGCATCGGCGACCGGGACGTCACCTGGGCGGCGCCGAAGGATCGCGACATCGCCATGGTCTTTCAGTCATATGCGCTCTACCCGCATATGACGGCGGCCGAGAATATGAGCTTCTGCCTCCGGCTCAACAAGACGCCGAAGCCGGAAATCGAGAGCCATATCGGCCGCGCCGCCCGCATGCTGAAGATCGAGCAGTTGCTCGGCCGCAAGCCGCGCGAGCTGTCCGGCGGCCAGCGTCAGCGTGTCGCGATGGGCCGGGCCATCGTGCGCCGGCCGGCCCTGTATCTGTTCGACGAGCCGCTGTCGAATCTCGACGCGCAATTGCGGACCAGCATGCGGACCGAGATCAAGCGCATGCATCTCACCGAAAAGCAGACGGTCATCTACGTCACCCATGATCAGATCGAGGCGATGACCCTGGCCGACCGGATCGTTGCCATGAACAAGGGCGAGATCCAGCAGATCGGCACGCCTGACGATCTCTACAACCGGCCAGCCTCGCTGTTCGTCGCCTCCTTCATCGGCTCGCCGGCGATGAATCTCCTGCCGGGTATCGTGACGACGGCCGGCATCCAGTTGAGCCCGGCACCCGCAGCGGGCAATGCCGGTAATGGCAGCGCTGACGCGGTCATTCCCCTGCCGCCCTCTTGGCAGGCGACCCTGGGCGGACAGATCGGCCGCCGTGTCGTCTTCGGCATCCGGCCCGAGGCGCTGTCTTATGGCGCGCGGGAAGGGGAACCGTCGGTCGACATCACGGTCGGGGTCACCGAGCCTTGCGGCGCGGAGGTCTATATCATCGGCGATATTCTCGGGAACGAGGTGACGGCGCGCTGCGCCCCCGGCCATGTTCCGCATCTGGGCGAGACGGCGCGCTTCTCAGTCAATACCGATCAGATGCATGTCTTCGATGCTGAAACCAGCCGGAGCCTCAGAGCATGACGCAGAGCATGATCCTGCGGGACCGTATTGCCATCGTCACCGCCGCCGGGTCCGGCATCGGCCGGGCGGCGGCGGAGATCATGGCCGCCAATGGCGCCCATGTCATCGTCACCGATCTCTCGGTGGTTGCCGCGACGGAAACCGCAGAGGCGATCCAGGGCCGGGGCGGCAGTGCCGAAGCTGTCGGCCTGGATGTCGCCGACAGTGAGTCGCTGCGCAAGCTCTTCGCTGAAACCGTCCGGCGCCATCGCCGCCTGGATATCCTGCACAATCACGCCGGTATCCAGGTTGCCGGCGCGCTGGAGGAGATCACCGGCGATCAGCTCGACCGGTCCTGGGCGATCAATGTCCGGGCGCAGTTCGAAGCCTGCCGGGCCGTTGCCCCGATCATGCGGGAACAGGGCGGCGGCGTCATTCTGAACACGGCATCCAATGCCGGCGTTTTTCTCGACAAAGGAATGCTCGCCTATATCACGACGAAATCCGCCGTGATCACCATGACCAAGCAGATCGCGCTGGATTACGCGCGGCAGGGCATCCGGGTGAATGCGCTCTGCCCGGGCTGGATCGACACGCCTTTCAATGCTCCCTATACAAGACAGCTCGGTGGCAGGGATGCATTGGAGAATGTCGTCGCGAATATGGTGCCGATGGGGCGTTTCGGCACGCCGGAAGAGGTTGCCGAGGCCGTCCTTTTCCTGGTGTCGGATCGCTCTTCCTTCATCACCGGCCATGCCCTGGTCGTCGATGGCGGGGAATGCCTGGCAGGTGGCGCCAATTCCGCGCCCTGAACGATGTGATCGACCAGGCTTGAGCGGCGCGACTAATCGGAACAACGGCCCAACACAACAACGACGGCGCATGAATTGAGCGATATCACCCTTTCCGCTGAACAACCTGGCAGCGACAAAATCATTCCACCGGCCGGTCCGTATACGCTCTCCCAGTCGGGGCCTGACCGGTCGGCGCCTGACCGGTCGGGGGAAATGGCGGCGGCCGCTTCGCTGTCATCGCCGCCGCCGGTTCTGTCGGAGGCCCAGGCGGAAGACTTGGCGCGCGAGCAGTTCGGCGTGACCGGCACGGCGTCGCGGCTGACCAGCGAGCGCGATGCCAATTTCCGGCTGAAGGCGGCCGAAGGTATCAGCTATGTGCTGAAGATCGCCAATCCGGCGGAAGAGCCGCTGGTCACCAATCTGCAGACCAAGGCCCTGCTGCATATCGCGGCGATCGATCCCGCCTTGCCGGTTCAGCGGGTGTTTCCCACCCTGGCGGGCGAGCCCGAATTCCTGCTGCCCGATGCATCGGGCCGGTCGATGGTGGTTCGGCTGTTTTCGTATCTCGAGGGTGAACCGCTGCATCAGGTCGGTCGCAATGCCGCACAGCGGCGCAATCTGGGGACGGCCCTGGCGCAATTGGGACTGGCCTTGCGCGGTTTCTTCCATCCTGCCGCCGGTCATGATCTCCTCTGGGATATCAAGAATGCCGCCCGGATGTGGGAGCTGCTGCACTTCATCGAGGAGTCGGAGAGCCGGGCCCTGGTCGAGCTTATCCTCACGCGCTTTGGCGATCATGTGACGCCGGTGCTGCCCAGATTGCGGGCCCAGGTCGTGCACAATGACCTCAACCCCTATAACGTGCTGATCGACGGCCGCGATCACAGCAAGGTCGCCGGCATTCTCGATTTCGGCGACATGGTTCATACGCCGCTGATCAACGATCTTGCCGTGGCAACCTCTTACCAGCTTGCGCTGGAAGGCGACCCGCTGAGCGATGCCGGCGACTTCATCGCCGCTTATCACGCTGTGACACCCCTGGAGCCGGTCGAGATCGAACTGCTCTATGACCTGATCGGCGCGCGCCTCGCGACGACGGCGACCATCACCAGTTGGCGGGCCGCGCGCTATCCGGAGAATCGTGCTTATATCCTCCGCAATGCACCGCGCGCCTGGGCCGGCTTGCGTGCCTTTGCCGCCCTGCCGCGCGCCGAGGCGCAGGACCGGCTGCGTCGGATCTGTGGTTTGTAACATGCCGCCTCGCGGCCGATGACGGAAGCCGCACAGGCGGCGGGAGATACAGAATGTCGATGGTGAATGCCTATGTGCCCGGCAGGGAAGGGGATCTCGATGCTCGCGATCTCGATCTGATCCGCCGGCGGGAAAAGCTGCTGGGGCCGGCCTATCGGCTGTTCTACGAACAGCCGCTGCATATCGTGCGCGGCGAGGGCGTCTGGCTCTATGACAAGGAAGGCAAGGCCTATCTCGACGTCTATAACAATGTCGCCTCGGTCGGCCATTGCCATCCGAAAGTGGTCGAGGCCTTGACCCGCCAGGCCGGCATCCTCAACACCCATACCCGATATTTGCACGAAACCATCGTCGATTATGCCGAGCGTCTGCTGGCGAGGTTCCCGACTGAGCTGCGCCATGTGATGTTCACCTGCACCGGCAGCGAGGCCAATGATCTCGCCTTGCGCATCGCCCGCTCCTACACCAAGCGAACCGGCTTTATCGTCACCAAGCTCGCCTATCACGGTCTGACCAGCGCGGTCGCGGAATTGTCGCCGTCCCTCGGTGATTACGTGCAGCGGGGCGATCACGTTCGCCTCGTGCCGGCGCCGGATACCTATCGCAGCACGGGCAATGTCGGCGCGGGTTTCGCCGCCGGGGTGAAGGCGGCGATCGCCGATATGCAGGCGAAAGGCATTCAGCCGGCGGCCCTGCTGGTGGACAGCATCTTCTCCAGCGACGGCATCTTCCCCGATCCGGCGGGCTTCCTGCGGCCGGCGGTGGAGGCGATCCGCGCCGCCGGCGGTCTCTATATCGCCGACGAGGTGCAGCCCGGCTTCGGTCGTGTCGGGCCGGCCTGGTGGGGTTTCGCGCGCCACGGCCTGGTGCCGGATATGGTGACGATCGGCAAGCCGATGGGCAACGGCCATCCCATCGCCGGCACGGTCATGCAGCCGCATCTGGTCGAGGAGTTCGGCAGCAAGTCGCGTTACTTCAACACTTTCGGTGGCAATCCGGTGTCCTGCGCGGTCGGCCTCGCCGTGCTGAATGTGATCGAGGGCGAAGGCCTGGCAGAGAATGCCGGGACGATCGGCGCCTATCTGCTGGATGGCTTGAAGAAGCTGGCGGCCCGCTATCCGATCATCGGTGATGTGCGCGGCGCGGGTCTCTTCCTCGGCGTCGAATTCGTCAAGGATCACGACACCAAACAGCCGGCACCGGAGGAGACGGCGCGTGTGGTCAATGAGCTGCGCCGCCGCCGCATCCTCATCAGCGCCACCGGCCCCGGCGCCAATATCCTGAAGATCCGCCCGCCGCTGGTCTTCAGCCGCGACAATGCCGATCTCTTCCTCGAAACGATGGACCAGGTCCTGGCGGGATTGTAAGGTGACAGGCCGGATCCGGGCTGCGATGCCCGGGTCGCGGCATCCGGGTATCGCGACATCTGGGCTCGGCATTCTTTCAAGCCACGGCCTCGATCTCGTCGACCGCCTGCTGGCGCATCAGCTTCATGATCTGCCGTTCCAGTTCGGCATAGCCGTCCAGTTCCAGCACCTCTTCCTTGCGGCGCCATCTTTTCCCTTGCTTGAAGGCGGGAACGATATTGGCCGCGACCGTGCCCGGATGCCGCGAGAGGAAGACGATCCGGTCGGCCATATAGATCGCTTCCTCGATGTCATGCGTCACCATGAGGATGGTGGTCTTCGTCTCCTCGGCGATCGAGATCATCAGTTCCTGCATATGCCAGCGGGTCTCGGCATCCAGGGCGCCGAAGGGCTCGTCCATCAGCAGCATTTCCGGATCGTTGGCGAGGGTGCGGGCGATCGCCACACGCTGCTTCATGCCGCCGGAAAGCTGTTTCGGATAAGCAGCGGCGAATTTCTCGAGATGCACGAGATCGAGGAAATGCCGGGCCCGGCGGGCGCGTTCCGGCGCCGGCACGCCCTGCAGCCGCATGCCGTATTCGACATTCTGCTGCACGCTCAGCCAGTCGAAACTGGTATAGGCCTGGAACACCATGCCGCGGTCGCGGCCCGGCTCTTCGATCCGCCGGCCCTCCAGGGTGATCATCCCCCCGCTCGGTTCCTCGAGTCCGGCGACCATGCGCAGGACCGTGGGTTTGCCGCAGCCCGAAGGACCGAGCAGGACGCAGATCTCG
>CAYOQR010000011.1:0-98684 GCA_964406155.1 uncultured Rhodospirillaceae bacterium
GCTGGTAGTAGTCGTAATAGGAGACGAAATATTCCACCGCGTTGTCGGGGAAGAAGCTCTTGAACTCGCCGTAAAGCTGCGCCGCCAGGGTCTTGTTGGGCGCCATCACCAAAGCCGGGCGCTGCACCTGCTGGATGACATGGGCCATGGTGAAGGTCTTGCCCGAACCGGTGACGCCGAGCAGGACCTGGTCGCGATCCGCGCGCTGAACACCCTCGATGAGCTCGGCGATGGCCTGCGGCTGATCGCCGGCCGGCTTGTAATCGGAGACGAGCTTGAAGGGCTTGCCGCCGGTCGGCTGCGCGGCGGAGACGGGACGTTCCTCGATGACGGGATCGGCATGAAGCGGCTGTTTCATGGGCTCATATATAGCCTGCCCCCGGCGCGGTTTGAAGCGCCTCCTGGCGGCAATGGCCTTACTCCAGGTGGGGTTTGGTGTCGGTAGCTGTCATCAACTGACAAGGCGCAGCGGACCTGTCGCGGGAATCAGTTCGCGCAAGGTCTCGGTCAGGCGCTGGGCGCCGCTTTGCGCCACGTTGAAGCGGAGAAAGCCGCCGCAGATGCGGCCGGTGCTGAAGACGTTTCCCGGTGCGAGAACGATGCCCCGATCCAGCGCGGCGCGGGCGACCGGCGCCGAATCGATGCCGTCCGGCAATTGCATCCACAGGAACATGCCGGCACTGGGCTGGACCCAACTGGTCAAGCCGCAGGCCTCCAGGCGGCGCTGGGTCTGCGCCATTGCCTGGCGCAGCCGGCGGCGGATGGTCTCGACATGCTTGCGGTAGCTGCCATCGGCCAGCAGGCGGTAGACCAGTTGCGCCGATACCTCGTTATTGCCGAAGCTGGCGGCGAGCTTGATGTCGGTCAGGCCGCTGATGCGGTCGGCGCGAGCGGCGATGAAGCCGCAGCGGATCGCCGCCGAGAGGGTCTTTGAGAAACTGCCGAGATAGATCACCCGCTGCAACTGGTCGAGCGCCGCGAGGCGCGGGCCGGGATGTTCCTGGAAATCGAGAAAGATGTCGTCTTCGACGATCAGGAAATCATGCGCTTCGGCGAGGCGCAGCAGCCGGTGGGCGATGGCGGGGCTCAGCAAGGCGCCGGTCGGGTTATGTAAGGCGGCATTGGAGAGATAGAGCTTCGGCCGGTAGCGCGCCGCCAATTCGGCCATGCGGTCGAGGTCCGGGCCATCGGCAAGGCGCGGGACGCCAATCACCTGGGCGCGATGGCTGCGCAGATTGCCGAGGAAATTGAAATAGCAGGGATCGTCGACCATCACCGTGTCGCCCGGCTGCAGCAGGTAGCGGTGGACGAGATCGATCGCCTGGCTGCCGCTATCGGTCAGCAGAATGCTGTTGGGCGTGGCCGGCACCTCGATATCGGCGAGGCGGCGGACCAGTTGCTGGCGCAACGGGGCATAGCCTAGGGGTTGGCCGTATTCCAGGACCTGGCTTTGCCCCGCACCGGCCAGTTGCCGCAGGGCGCGGCGCAGATGTTCCTCGTTCAGCCAGGTAGGCGGCAGCCAGCCGCAACCGGGCTTCAGCATATTGCTGTCCATGGTCAGGGCCTGCCGCATGATCCAGATCGGATCGATGGCGTGGTCGCGGCTGTCTTCCGGCTCGGAAAGGTTGAGGGCCGGCCGCTGGCCGGCGACGAAAAAGCCCGAGGCCGGCTTCGAGACCAGATAGCCTTGCGCCACCAGGCGGTCATAGGCCTCGATCACCGTGAACTTGCTGATGCCAAGCGTTGTCGCGAGCTGACGGATCGAGGGCAGACGGGTGCCGGGCAGCAGGTGGCGCTGCTCGATGCGCCCGGCGACGGCCAGGGTCAATTGCTCGACCAGCGGCCGGCCGTCGCGGCGATCCAGGGTCAGCTCCAGGGCCATCCATCCCACCTTACCGGTACAGATTGGTAAACTGTACCCTATAAGGCTGGTATCAGGCTAGCCCAGCGTCATTTCGGTCCGGCATCGCCCCCGACATTGTCCCTGGTAGGGAGGCGCCGAGGCAATGTCAGGCGGTCCGGATGCGACCGATAAAGGCGTCGACCTCGTCGGACAGTTGCGCCGCCTGTTGCGACAGGCCGCTCGCCGCCTCCAATACCTGGTTGGCGGCGCCACCGGATTCGGTCGCGGCATCATTGACCCCGACAATATTGCGCGACACCTCGCCGGTGCCGAGGGCGGCCTGCTGGACGTTGCGCGCGATTTCCTGGGTGGCGGCGCTCTGTTCCTCGACGGCGGAGGCAATGCCGGTGGCAATCTCGTTGATACGGCCGACCGTCGTGCCGATGCTGCGGATCGCATCGACGGCGTCACCGGTTTCCTGCTGGATGGCGCCGATCTGGCCAGCGATCTCCTCGGTTGCCTTCGCCGTCTGGGTGGCCAGGCTCTTGACCTCGGAGGCGACGACGGCGAAACCCTTGCCGGCCTCTCCGGCCCGGGCGGCTTCGATGGTCGCGTTGAGGGCCAGCAGATTGGTCTGGCTGGCGATATCCTGAATGATCTGCACGACGGTGCCGATCCGCTCGGCAGCGGCGGAAAGGCCGGCGACGCCGACATTGGTGCGCTCGACCTCGCCCACCGCTTCCTGGGCGATCCTTGCGGATTCCGACACCTGCCGGGTGATCTCGCCGATCGAGCTGGTCAATTCCTCGGCGGCGGTGGCAACGGTCTGGACATTGCCGGAGGCCTGCTCCGTTGCCGCCGCGACGGCGGTTGCCTGGCGGGCGGTTTCTTCGGCGATGGCCGACATGCTCTGGGCATTGCCCTGCAACTGGACAGCCGAGGCCGAGACCGCCTGGACGATTCCCTTGACGCTGCGTTCGAAGCCGTCGGCCATCTCCTGCATGGCCCGGTTCTTGTCGATTTCGGCCTGGCGCTTCTGTTCCGCTGCCGCGGCTTCCATCTCGCGCGTCTTTGCCATGTTTTCCTTGAAGACGAAGGTCGTCTTGGCGATGGCGCCGATTTCGTCGCCGCGATCGGCGCCCGGAACATCGACCTGCAGATTGCCGGCGGCCAGTTGCCGCAGTACCTCGACGAGGCGCCGCAGCGGGCGGCTGATGCCGAACTGGGCGATCAGATAGCCGATGCCGAGACCGAACAGAACGCCGCCGATGCTGATGCCAAGGAGGGTATTGCGCATGGTGACATAGGTGTCGTGGGATTCCCGCGACACCGCGTCGGCCCGGCTGCTGAGATCGTCGCCCATGTCGCGCATCAATCGGCGCAGCTTTTCCGAGGCTTCCCGGCTCCGTTTCGCCGCCTGGAGAATTTCCAACTGCTTGGCTTCGACGGCGATCGAGCCGCCGACGCTCTCGGCGGTTTCCAAGGTCCTTTGCATGTCAGTAAGATAGGTGGCATAGGTCGCCTCGACATCCGCCATGATGGCAGAGCCGGACAGGTCCAGCATGGACTTCAAGCTGGCGAGGCGACGTTCTGCCTCGGCCTGTTCCTTTTCATTGATCGCGCGCACGGAGGCGATTTCCTCGGTCGTCGGATTGGCCGCCATGCGCATTTCGCCGCGATTCATCGCCGTCAGATTGACATTGATGCGCGGCGCCAGCGAGGCGGCGGCGGCAACTTCGGTGAGATGGCTGGCAGCGAGATCGAGCCGTTTCAGCGATACCGTCGCGGCAACGGAAATCGTGGCGATGGTGATGATCGAAAGTCCCACCAGCAACGAGATCTTCGCGAGAATGGAAACATTCTTCAAGTGCAGCATTCTCTTCACTCCTGACCGCCTCAACGGGTCATACAATTCGAAAACAGGTATCGCATCATGCTGTGGTGATGGGGTTAAATGCCGATAAAGAATTCCCGCATAATTCGCATGGAGGATTTCCTTGAGGATGAGCGGAGGAGACGATCATATGAGTACGGGGTGACAAGCGGGACTGAACTGCGTGAATGACGGCGATGATGTGTCGCAGCGGCTTATTGCGTTGCGAGCGCGACACCGGCTTTCGCAAGAGGCGCTTGGCGAGTTGTTAGGGGTCGATCAAGCGACCGTTTCGCGATGGGAACGGGGTGTCCAGCGACCGGCGCGGATGCTCCGGCACAGGGTGCGCGAGCTGCTGTTGGAGACCGGGGAGGCTGGGCGGCAGGTGCGGGCCCTGGATTTCATCCGGCATTCGCCTTTCCCGATGATGGCCTTCGACAGTCAGTTCGTCATCTTCGCGACCTCCCGGGCTTTCAATGAACACTATCGGCGCAACTCCGCGCATTTCGAGGGCCGCTCATTCAAGAAGGATGCGACGGTCGATCTCGAGGAGGCGATGCGGATCGCCCAGCGGAAACGCTTCTTGAGCGGGGTGATCGGTGCGGCGAGGGTCATTGCCCGGACCCGGGAGCCGGACGGCAGTCATGCGCATATCGACGCCGTCTGGACACCTCTGCATCTGCCCTCGGGGCACCGGGTGATCCTGTCGCAGTTCAGCTATATCGATGCCGAAGTCTTTCGCCATCGTCGCGGCAAGTACGGGCTCTTTTCGATCCCACCCCATACGCTGACAGGATAATCCGCCGGCCGGGTAAGCCGCCGACCGGATAAGCCGACTGTACCGGCTGTTGCGCCGGTACAGTGAAGTCCGCTGCCGGCGGGCTGCATCTGTCATCCCTTCCGCCAGCCTGCTTCAGTGCCGGCCAGATTGAACCTGTACCGGCAGAAATTGTCCTGGCAAGGGAGTGACGCATGACCGCCGCGACTGCATCATCGGGATATTCGGCGCCGCCGCGGATCGGCCTGGGCTTTCTCTGCGGCTTCATCGGCTGCGCGATCTTCGCCGGATCGCTGCCGGCCACCCGCCTGGCGGTTGCCGCATTCGATCCGCTCCTGGTGACGGCCGGCCGCGCCGTGGTGGCGGGTCTTCTGGGGGCCGCCCTGCTGGTCTGGCGCCGGCAGGCTTGGCCGTCCGCCGTGACCTGGGCACGGCTCTCGATCGTGGCCTTGGGCGTCGTGGTGGGATTCCCGCTTTTCAGCGCCTATGCCATGCATCTGGTGCCCGCCAATCACGGCATCGTCTTCGTCGGGCTGTTGCCACTGATGACGGCGGCGGCGGCGGTCTGGCGGGGCGGCGAGCGGCCGAAGCCCGTCTTCTGGCTGTTCGCGTCGCTGGGTGGGGCCGTGATTATCGGCTATGCTCTGTGGTCCGGCCGTCAGGCGGGACACGATTTCACCCTGCAGCCGGCCGATCTCGACATGTTGCTGGCGGTGGCGCTCTGCGGGCTCGGCTATGCCGAAGGAGCGGTCCTGGCGCGGCGCCTGGGCTCCTGGCAGGTGATCTGCTGGGCCCTGGTCCTGTCCCTGCCGGTCATGCTGCCGATCCTGGTCTGGAGCTGGGCCGATGCCGGGCTGAGCTGGGCCAGCCTCGCCGGAACGGCGGCGGGACCGCTCGGCGCCGGGCCGCTCTGGGGTTTTGCCTATGTCTGCCTGTTCAGCATGTTTATCGGCTTTTTCTTCTGGTATCACGGCCTGAAGCTGGGCGGCATCGCCCGGATCGGCCAGTTGCAGTTGGTCCAGCCCTTCATGGGCCTGGGCCTCGCGGCCCTGATGCTCGGCGAAACCATCCCCCCGGCGGCACCGATCGCCGCCGGTCTGGTGGTCGCCTGCGTCATCGGTGCCCGGAAGTTCGCCTGAGGGGATTCGCCTGACGGAAAAATGACCTGAACCGGGCAGATTTGCTGGCGAGATATGCCCCTAATGCGGTTGCGCCCCGAGGTCGTCGGCGGTATGGTCCGGGCCGTTTTGAGACAATCGCCCCGATTGTAGCGATTGTCCCCTTGCGCCAACCGGCCCTTTGCGCCAACTCACCGAGCCAGAAAGCATCATGTCCTTCATTTCCGAGCGTCTGAACCGCATTAAGCCGTCGCCCACGATTGCCGTTACGATGAAAGCCCGCGAGCTGAAGGCCGCTGGGCGCGATGTCATCGGTCTCGGTGCTGGCGAGCCGGATTTCGACACCCCGGAGAACATCAAGGCGGCGGCCATCGCCGCGATCAAGTCAGGCGACACCAAATACACCAATGTCGACGGTACCGATGCCTTGAAGAAGGCGATCTGTGCCAAGTTCAAGCGCGAGAACAACCTCGACTACAAGCCGGAACAGGTGACGGTCGGCACCGGCGGCAAGCAGGTGCTCTATAACGCCCTGATGGCGACCTTGAATGAGGGCGACGAGGTGATCATTCCGGCGCCCTATTGGGTCTCCTATCCGGATATCGTTCTCCTGGCCGATGCCAAGCCGGTGGTCGTTGCCTGCAATGCCAACCACCAGTTCAAGCTGCAGGCCGAGGATCTGGATAAGGCGATCACGCCGAAGACAAAATGGCTGATCCTCAATTCGCCGTCGAACCCGACCGGCGCCGCCTATTCGCGCGCCGAGCTGAAGGCCCTGGCCGGCGTGCTGCTGAAGCATCCCCATGTCTGGGTGCTGACCGACGATATGTATGAGCATCTGGTCTATGACGACTTCAAGTTCGCGACCATCGCTGAGGTCGAGCCGAAGCTCTATGACCGCACGCTGACCATGAATGGCGTCTCGAAGTCCTATTGCATGACCGGCTGGCGCATCGGCTATGCCGCCGGTCCGGCGCAGCTCATCAAGGCGATCGCCAAGGTGCAGTCGCAATCGACCTCCAACCCGACCTCGATCAGTCAGGCGGCGGCGGTGGAAGCGCTGAACGGTCCGCAGGATTTCATCGCCAAGCACAATGTCAGCTTCAAGGCGCGCCGCGACCTGGTTGTCGACATGTTGAATCAGGCGCCGGGTCTGCATTGCCACAAGCCGGAAGGCGCCTTCTACGTCTATCCGTCCTGCGCCGGCGTGATCGGCAAGACGACGCCCGAGGGCAAGAAGATCGAGACCGACGACGATTTCGTCACCTATCTCCTGGAGGCGGAAGGCGTCGCGGCGGTCCAAGGCTCGGCCTTCGGCCTGTCGCCCTTCTTCCGCATTTCCTACGCGACCTCGACCGAGGCGCTGACGGAAGCCTGCACCCGCATCATCCGGGCCTGCAAGGCGCTGAAATAAGTCGGCAACTGCCGATATCGGAAAGAACCCGGCCTGCGCGGTGTGCGAAGGCCGGGTTTTCTTTTTGAGGAGAGGCGGTTTCAGCTCACACGGAAAATCGCCTTTGCGATTGCCTGCGAGCATCCGGTTTCAGAGCATCGGCAAGGGCCGGGTGTGCTCCACCTTGGCGCCCTGCAACGCGTCGGCGGAAATGCCCAACAGTTTCAGAATCGTCGGCGCGACCTGCGCCGTGGCAACCTTGGCCGTGACCGTCTCGTGTTTGAGGTCAGGGGCGGCAATCAAGAGGGCGACATGGCGGTCGTCATCGGCAAAGCCGCCATGCTCCGCCTTCTTGGCGGAATCCGGCTTGGTATAGATCACGCCATGTTCGGCCTCGACGATGATATCCGGAACCCGTGAATCCTTTTTCGGATCGGTGAACATTCGTATCAGCTCGGGACCATAGAGGATCTTGCTGATACCGGCCGCGCGGTGGTCCTGCTGCAGCTTCTTCACGACTGCAGCGGTACGGCCCTGGTCGGTCAGCCAGAGCAGCGCCACATCGTCGGCGCTGATCGCGGCCAGGAGATCGGGCTGGATGCCATTCACGAGGCCCGGGATCAGTTTCTCGTCGACGATCCGGCGCTTGGCGGGATCGATCGGCGATTGGCCGTGTTTGGCGGTGATGATGATCGCCGTCGAGCCGGCCAGGTTCCGTGCCTTCAAAGCATCCAGAATCTTCTGCAGCGAGGCGTCAGTATGATCCAGCGCGTTCTGCAGGCCGCTTGACGGCTTGCGGCTGGCATCGACGTAACCTTCCAGTTTCTGGGCGACGCTGACCTGCTGGAAGTTGAACCCGAAGACGGTCGGCACCGTCGTCTTCCGGCTGCCGGTATGATCCGTGCCGTTGATCTCATTGATCACGGCCTGGACCTTCAGGTCGTCGTATTTTTCCGTCGCATCGATCGAACTGGTGATGCTGTCCGACTTGCCTTCGATATTGGATTCGATTTCCGGCGTGTAGAGATCGTCGACACCTTTGCCGCTCGGCCCCTGGGCCAGATCATAGGCCAGGTGCTTGTCGGACCATGCCGTATAGCCGCCGGCGCCCTTGATCGCTTCGAAGATCGTGTTCACCCGCAGGAACTGGTGCGGATAGACCGGCGTGCAGCCTTTTGCCGGATCGCGCGGCAGCTTCTTGGCGTCGAGGCTGCCTCCGCCATCGAGTTTATCGGGATTGAGGTCCACTGTTTCGTCATAGTCGACTTCGGTGCCCTTTTTCGAGCAGTCCGAGCCGGGCGCCGCCAAGGCCCGGTCATAGCTGACGTCGTAATAGACGCCGGTCGTCTTCGGCGAGGCGCCGGTCAGCAGGGCGGTGAGGCCGGGAAACGAATCCGACGGGGCCGGCGCATAGGCCTGCGTGTAAGTGACACCCGACTTCGCCAGGGCGGCGAGGGCGGAAGAGGGATGCGCCCTGATATAGGTTGCCAGATCGCTGGCATGGAGCCCGTCCACACTGATCAGCAGGACATGTTCCAACTTGGTTGAGGCGGCATGGCCCGTACTGGCAAGAAAGGGGCCAACTAGGAAGGAAGTGGCGAGGGTCGCCATGCCGAGCGTGGTGAGCCTGGACTTTGCGGAATGCATGGTCATCAGTCCCTTGTGCTGTGGATCGATGAGACGCTAACCATCGGGCGTGAGAGATTCGTGACAGTTCCGCGTCCCTTGGATGAAGGACCCGTATCGGGACACCGGGGCTGGATCGATGCTGCAATCCAGCCGTTCACCTTTTCGTGATTTGCTGTGACCTGTGTGTCGTTACCATTTTTAGCGTGCTGCGCGATGACACCTTGAAGGACTGTATCCATGCTGATCAGGGTTAAGCGCGGCTGGGAAATCCCCGACTCGCAGGCGACGCCGGAAGGCGTCTATCTTCACCGGCGCCAGTTTCTTTCCGGGCTCGCCGCCGGCGGCATTGCCGCCGGACTGCTAACGGGATCCGGGCTGGCCCGGGCCGACGCGGCCGATCCCTCCACGGGTCTTTATCCAGTCAAGCGCAACGATGCCTATAAGCTCGATGGCACGCTGACGCCGGAAATGAACGCAACCCACTACAACAACTATTATGAATTCGGCGATTCCAAGGACATCGCCAGTGGGGCGCAGGCGCTGCCGATCCGGCCCTGGAGCGTCACCATCGACGGCATGGTGGAAAAGCCCCAGACCGTCGCCATCGACGACCTCCTGAAGGCGATGCCCCTGGAAGAGCGGCTCTATCGTCATCGCTGCGTCGAGGCCTGGTCGATGGCGGTGCCCTGGAGCGGCTTCCCGATGCGGGCACTGGTCGCCTTCGCCAAACCTTCGGCGGGCGCTAAATATCTGCGCTTCGAAAGTTTCCGCAATCCGGATGTGGCACCGGGGCAGACCGAGGATTGGTATCCCTGGCCCTATATCGAAGGTGTCACCTTGGATGAGGCGACCAACGACCTCGCCTTCATGTCGACCGGTCTCTATGGCAAGCCCTTGCCGAAGCAGAACGGTTCGCCACTCCGCGTCACCCTGCCGTGGAAATACGGCTTCAAATCGGCCAAGGGCATTGTCCGCATCACTTTCACCGATCAGCGGCCGGAGACCTTTTGGGAAGCGATCCAGTCTTCGGAATACGGCTTCTGGGCCAATGTGAATCCCGATGTGCCGCATCCCCGCTGGAGCCAGGCCAGCGAGCGCGATCTCGGTACGGGCGAGCAGCGGCAGACCCAGCTCTTCAACGGCTATGCGGCGCAGGTGGCCGGCCTCTATACCGGGCTGCAGAACGAGGAGCTCTTCAGATAGCTGCCTGGACTGAGCGGGTGGGCGTCGTCGGCAGATAGCGTCTCATAAATCGCCTTCGACCGACTATGGCAAAACGGTCTTCAGGCCGGCTATGGTGAAGCCGCGTCGTCGTGGCATGACGCGTGGCCCACGCCGACCGATGGCGGGGTTCGGTTCAACACCGCCACCGCCGGAGGCCGATCATGATCCCGCGCCCGACAATCGATCTGGTTCGCCATCTGCTGGTCGTTCTGGCGATCGGCCTGCTCATCGCCGGCAGCCTCTGGGTCATGCGGCCGTTCCTGCCGGCATTGATCTGGGCGACGATGATCGTGGTCGCCACCTGGCCCCTGCTGTTGCGGGTCCAGGAGACATTGGGCGGCAGACGCGGGCCGGCGGTGATCGTCATGTCCCTCGCCATGCTGCTGGTGATCGTGCTGCCCTTCACCGCGGCGATCCTGACCCTGCTGGATCACACTGAAACGATCGCACGGGTGGTCAAGGCACTCCCCAGTTACAGCCTGCCGGCGCCACCCGCCTGGGTGCCCGATATTCCCTTCGTCGGCGATACGGTTCAGGAAAAATGGCAGGAACTTTCCCTGGCCGGGCCGGGCGGCCTGCTGGCGCATCTTCAACCCTATGCAACACAGATCCTCAACTGGATCTGGGGGCGGATCGGCTCGGTCGGCATCCTGCTCGTCCATCTGCTCCTCACCCTGATCATCTCGGTCATTCTCTATCTCAGGGGCGAAATCGCAGCGGGGGCGGTGATCCGTTTCGCGCGGCGACTGAGCGGCGACCGGGGCGAATTCGCGGTCCGGCTGGGCGGTCAGGCGATCCGTGCGGTGGCCCTGGGCATCGTCGTGACCGCCGTGGTGCAGTCGCTCATGGGCGGCCTGGGTCTGTGGCTTGCCGGCGTACCCTATGCCGCATTTCTCACGGCGATGATGCTGATGCTTTGTATCGCCCAGGTCGGCCCGTCCTTGCCGCTCATCATCGGCGCGGGCTGGCTTTATTGGCAGGGCGATCATCTCTGGTCGGTGGGCCTGGTGATCTGGACCATCGTCGTCAGCACGCTCGACAACGTCATCCGGCCCGTGCTGATCAAGCGCGGCGCACATCTGCCGCTCTTGCTCATTCTCTGCGGCGTGATCGGCGGCATGTTCGCCTTCGGCCTCGTCGGCCTCTTCGTCGGGCCGGTCATCCTGGCGGTGACCTATACCCTGCTCCAGGCCTGGGTCGATGAGCGGGAAGACAAGGGGACACAGACCGGTGCGATGCCGGCTGAAGTAACATCATCGACATTGCCGGCCGGAGAACCGCCGGCCGGCTAACAGGCTGCGAGCCGGCAGATATCAATCATCCGAGTATCCGTCCATCAATTGGGCCTGGATCATGATCCGATCCTTGTCTTTGAAGAACGCATAGACGATCGGGGTCTCCTCGCCTGTATCGAGCCGGGCGATGGCGTGGCACTCCACCCGATCGGTGCGAAACATTGTCGTTTCGATATGGGTCAGTTCAAGTAGATTGGCGCCAGAGGTACTGCCGGCCGAGCCTCGTGCGAGATACGCGCCAATTTCCCATTTGGCGTAGCCGCCTTCGCAACCCGGCATGCCACCCAACGAGCCGTAAAAATAAATGATCAGAAGGCTGCAGATTTGAATGGCGGGCAGCGCCAGGCCGATGCCGACACCCAGAGTGGCCAGTCGTTGGCGCCATGTCTTCCGCTTGCGGGTCGGATGGCCGCAATGCGGACAAGCCCGTGCCTCGGTCGAAATCGCTGCCTGACAGGCGGCACAAGGCTGCAGGGAGATGGTGGCATCCATCTGGCGTCGCTTCGGCAGCAAGGCGAGGATATAGAGCGCGGGCGAGAACAGGAACGCGAAGGCGGCCCACCGGCCGACACGGCGCTCCTTCCGCCGCGCCAGTTTGACGGCGGCAAAGATGACGAAGGCGCAACTGAGTGCCAGATACACGGCATCGCCGATGGACTGTGGATAGAGCATTGGCTATTTTTCTCGCTACAACCCGTCGGTTCTCTTATTCAATATAAACACCTTATAATTGCATAAAATGCCAGCCGGAGGGTTTGCCCACAAGGGAAAAGAAGGGAGATCCCGGCGCCGATGCCTCATGCCGCAGGCAAGAAAAAACCCCCGGCCAAACGGTCGGGGGCAAGTTAAACAGGGAGGCTTTACGTCTGGGAGACGTAGGATCCGAAGACCCTCTATTCGGGCATTGCACCCGAATACACATGGAGCCGAAGCTCCGAAACGGACATCGAACATCGACCCGCAGGTCACGTCCATGTCCAGGAACAAGATGTTGCTCAAATGCAACAGGCTTGTTGCTAAATCACACGTTGACAGAATAAGAAATTCGCCTAACGCGACCAGAAAGAAATTCACAAGCGGCCCATGCAATGCGCGCATGGCTAAAAATTTCATATATCTCAATTGATTATGTGATTCCGCTGGGCGCGAATTAAGATTCGTTACCGTTTCCTCATCGCGATATTTGCATAGCATTTTAGTCATATTGCTGACCCTCGACCGTGGATCGGGCTACGACTCGGTTGTTTGCCAGAACCTGATGGGTCGTCGCCGATGTGGGCGAGGCAACCGGTTTCGGGTTGCCGATCGCCGATGACTATCCCGTCACGTCGCTTGGTTGGCTCGCCGCCGGAAACGCGAACGCCCCCACGGCTGACCGTGGGGGCGTTTCATCGGCTCGTTTTCTGAAGGATGCAGATCAGTTGCCGGCGCGCTTCGCGGTCTCGCTCAAGTCCACGTCACGCTGCCGCAATGTACCGGATGCGGGTGCCCGCTTCAGGGTGGTGACTGGGCAGGCCGCGCGAATGCGGTCGTGAAAATCCTTCAAGCTCACTTCGTAAGAGGACAGCGGGCCGGCTTCATAGCCGCGCGAGCCGAGACCAAGCTGGACCCGTTCGCACAGCTCGCGATCTTCGGCGCCGACCTGCCGGTTGATACGGCCGTTGAGATAGCGCAGCACCTTCTGTTCGCGATTCTCGTTCGGCCGCCGGTAGATCGGATAGCGGACCACGCAGGTCTCCGCACCGCGCGGCAGGAACTGAAAGACATCCATGCTGTCGGGATAGATGTCGATGCCGATATTGGGCGGCATGGAGAAGAAGTGCCAGGTCCGCCGCGTCTCCTCGGGCAGGTCCGTCAACACATCCGGTGCCATCTGTTGGTATGCGCGTTCGACCCAGTTGGGCGACAGCTTATCCTTCAGCACGCTCTTGCTGCCGGCGACGCCGTGCACGTTGATGAAGCCGAGCAGATCGTTGTCCAGCATGCGGTGATAGCCGGGATGCCCGATCGGGATGTGATAGTTCTCGAGATTATTGTCGACCCCGACCTTCCAGTTGCAGTTCCAGGTATCGGTCCAGGGCTCGTCCACCGGCACCATCTCTTCCAGACGGTAATCGGCGACGAGGTCGACATAGTCGCCCCACATCTCCTTCAGGCTGGGGCCGCCGGGAATGACGCGGATGAAGACCATGCCGAGAATGATTTCAAGCTCGACCGGCTTCAGGCCGAATTCCGCCTTGTCGAGGCCCGGAAAGGTATGCTCGGCGGGGACACCCGCGAGGCTGCCGTCGAGATGATAGGACCAGGCGTGATAGGGGCAGACCAGGCGATGCTTGCAGGTGCCGCTGCCGTCGAGAATCTTCGCGCCGCGATGGCGGCACACATTCATGAAGGCACGCAACACCTGATCCTTGCCGCGCATGACGACAATCGAATCGCGCATCAGGTCGAGGGTCGCGAAATCGCCCGGCTGCTTCACCTGGTTGATGTGGCAGACGAACTGCCAGGATGGCAGGATCAGGCGCTCGTATTCCAGCTCCAGCAATTCAGCGCTGCGATAGGTCCAGGCGGGCAAAGCGCGCGGCAGGTCGCCGGTCGTCGGTTGGGTCTTCGGCGTCGCCGTATTCGGTGTGGTTACCTGCAGCATCGTCATGATCCGATCTCCCTGTTGTACTGTTCCGATGGCTAAGTGGCTGGAGCGTTAAGTGAGCGCCGCGCGCTCGCCTGACCTTCCTTCAGTTGTCGGTTGCCGGTTGTGACGTCGTCGTCGATGGCAGCGGGCCGAATTCCCGGGGAAACATGCCGGCCAGATAGGCGCGGGCCAATCGGCGCGCACGATCGCGGTCGAAGCGGGGACCGGTGACCATCATCTCCTGCCACTGCCCGTCGAGCAGGCCGGCGAGGCCGAGTGCGACCGCTTCGGCGTCGAGATGCGTATGGCCGCTGCGCTCGATCAACTGGCGGATCAGCTTGTTGAGATCCGTCTGATAGGCACTGTCCAAGGCACCGACCCGGTCGAGATAGACTTGGCGGGCCTGGGCCTCGCCCCAGAAGGCCGACCAGACGGCAACCCGGGCGGGATCGCTGACCTTGGGGTCGAGCAGAACGTCGATCAGCGCCGTCAAAGCCGCAACCGGATCCGGCCCGGCTTCGGCCAATGCCGCGCGCCGCGCCAGTTCGAAATCGTCGGCGACCAGTTCGAGCGCGGCCACCAGCAGGGCATCCTTGCTCTTGTAATGCAGGATCACGGCGCCGACCGAAACGCCGGCCGCTGCCGCCACACGCTGGACCGTGGTGCCTGAGAGGCTGTGCTGGGCGATGGTGCGGATGGTTGCTTCCAGGATCGCCGCATGGGTGCGTTCATGGTTGCGCTGCGGTGCCGGTCCCCGCGCGTCCCGCCGCCTCGCGGTTTTCTCTGTTTGAACGATCGCCTGCATCCAACACCTTGTCAGATATCGATTAATTTTATCAACTGAATGAACATTCATTTACTATATCTGGCCGACCGGAGTCAAGCCGGTCAGCCAAAGGTGGTCGGCGACACGCTGTTGTTCGACTAAAATGCGATGGAAAAACAAAGGGATATGAGAGGTGGGCGGAATAGCTGAAGAGAGTCACGGCCCGTGCTTACGGGGCGGCACGGCGCTGTTAACCGTCTCGCGGTCAGATGATGATGGCTGGCCTGACCGTCTAGGCTGGAGGTTCCTGTTGAATTCGCGCTGGAGTCTGGTCGGCCGTTCCGGTCAATCACTCTGACAGTGTTGTCATATGGTGCCAGGGCGCGCGCAATCGGTGGCTGGTATGCGAAGCTGCTGATCAACTGGCCTGTATGAGGAGCGCCAAGTCGTGTCTTCGCATATGGCCTCGATGTTCGATTGCTTTTGCCCGCGACGGCGGACGGCATTTGTCGTTCCTGTCAAGGCTCGACCATAGGTGACCGCGCCGCGTCATTGTTTTGTCACGAAAGGCTCAATTCTCTGTCGGAGATGACCTCTGTCGCAGATGGGATTGCCTTCGTCGGATGTCGGACGGTTTAACCATAAATTCTCGCTGTGCTGTCTTGTGAGTGACATCAGAAGACAAGCCAGAGTTTTGTGCTGCGTAACTATTCTGTCAGGTACATCGCCGATAATTTTCCCATGGTGGATTTCCGGAATAAGTGCCCAGAAACGGGAAAATCCGAACAGCTTCAGAACGACTTAGTTCAGTGAGCGGTGAGATAGCAGCCAGCCTTTTGCATCTGGCTGCGAGGATGACTGTGTCTGGAACGATCCGCCTTTGAATCACCTAAACGATAACTGCGAGGCATCATGCTCGTCGACCCTTTTGAAAGATTAGAATCCAATGTCCGTGTCTACTGTCGGCAGTATCCGACGGTCTTCGCCCGCGGCGTCGGTTCTCGTCTGATCGCGGAAGATGGCCGGGAGTATCTGGATTTTCTCAGCGGAGCAGGTTCGCTCAATTATGGACACAACAACCCGCATCTGCAGGCGGCGCTGCTGGATTATCTGGCGCAAGGCGGGCTCGTCCATTCGCTCGATCTGCATTCGATCGCCAAGCGTGATTTCCTCCTCGCCTTCGAGGAATGCATCCTGCAGCCGCGCAATCTCCGCTTCAAGGTTCAGTTCGTCGGCCCGACCGGCACCAATGCCGTCGAAGCGGCGCTGAAGCTGGCGCGGAAAGTGACGGGGCGGCGCACCGTGGCCGCCTTCACCAATGCTTTCCATGGCGTCTCGCTCGGCGCACTCGCGGCGACGGCCAATGGGTCGAAGCGCCGCGCCACCTATAATTCCCTCCCCGACGTGGTCCGGCTGCCCTATGACGGCTATTTCGGCGGCGATATCGATACGCTGCCCCTGATCGAGAAATACTTGACCGATCCCAGCAGCGGTTTCGATCTGCCGGCGGCCTTGATCATTGAAACGGTGCAGGGCGAGGGCGGTCTGAACGCCGCCTCCAAGCAATGGCTCCAGGGCCTGTGCGCGTTGGCGAAGCGGCTGGGGATCCTCGTCATCATCGACGACATCCAGGCCGGCTGCGGCCGGACCGGCACCTTCTTCAGCTTTGAAGGCATGACCGATAGCCCGGACATGGTCTGCTTGTCGAAATCGATCGGCGGTTTCGGCCTGCCGATGGCCATCATGCTGATGAAGCCGGAACTCGATAAGTGGGAACCTGGTGAACATAACGGCACCTTCCGTGGCAACAACCTCGCTTTCGTCACGGCGGCAGCGGCCCTCAAGCGCTATTGGAGCGACAGCGAGTTCCAGGACGAGGTGACGGCAAAGGCCGCGCTGGTGACGGAAGAGCTGCAGAGCATCGTCGCTTCGTTCCCCGGCTTTTATCGGAAGGGCCGCGGCCTGATGCAGGGTCTCTGCTGTCAGAAACCCGGCCAGGGCGAGGCGATCGTCGAGAAGGCGTTCTCGCTCGGCATGGTGATCGAAACCTGCGGGCCGAACGATGAAATCGTGAAGCTCATGCCGTCCCTGACCATTGAAGAGGGCGAGCTGCGGCAGGGCCTGCAGATTTTGCGGGCGGCGGTCGAGAGCACGAGCAATGCGCAGAACCGGCCCATGCCGGTGCATCTTCGCCAATTGGCGTCTCGTTGAGGGGACGCCGATAGGAAGCACGGTCAGCGGGACGCGGACGCTGCGATCGTTCGTGCCCCGTTGTGACAGATATCGGAGAGATGCCCAGGAAACGCCGGGAAGGGGAGCCCGGTGCGGGCGGAAGCCGTGACAACTTAGCAATCAGATGAGTGGAGTAGAGGATGGCAGTTTCGGCAATGGGTGAGCAGGTGGGGGCCAGCACGGAAGCGCCCAGCTACTTGCATCATTACTTTGAACGCAGCGCCTCGCTCTATCCTGCGCAGATCGCTCTCGAAGTTGAAGGGCGGGTCTGGAGCTACCGCGAGCTTGACCGTGCCGCTAATGGCATCGCCTCGGCCCTGACCCAGGCCGGCTTCGGCCAGGGGCAGCGGATCGGCCTCGCTTTGCCGCGCGGCGCGCTGCTCTACATGGCGCTGCTCGGCATCCAGAAGGCCGGTGCCAGCTATGTGCCGATCGACTTCTTGCTGCCCTCGGCCCGGCGCCGCTGGCTGGCGGAGGATGCCTCGCTGGATCTGTTGATCGGCGTGCGGCCGGATGAATGGCCGGGCAATTGCTGGGATGCCTCGGTCGTGCAGGCAGCCGCCGGCAAACCGGCGGAGAGGGGGCCGGCTTTGCAACCGATTGCCGGTGATGCCGGTGCCTCCGGTGAAGGCTTGGCCAGTGAATGCTACGTGCTCTACACCTCCGGCAGCACCGGATTGCCGAAGGGCGTGCCGATCAGTCAGGGCAATGCGCTTGCCTTTTTCGAGACGGCGCTGCCGATCTACGACGTCAAAGCGGCGGACCGGGTCTATCAGGGGGTTAGCCTCAGCTTCGATTTCGCACTCGAGGAAATCTGGCCGGCCTGGGCGGCCGGCGCGACCCTGGTCGCCAGCGAGCGCATGCCTCAGCCGGTCGGTGACGAACTGAACGAATTGCTGCTGCGGAACCGCATCACGGTTCTCTGCGCTGTGCCGACGGTACTCTCGACCCTGCGCGAGCCCTGGCCCGAATTGCGCCAGCTCGTGGTGAGCGGCGAGGCTTGTCCCGCCGAACTGGTCAATCGCTGGGCCCGGCCCGGTATCCGCATGCTCAACGCCTATGGACCGACGGAGATCACCGTCACGGCGACGATCGGCGATCTGCATGCCGGTCAGATGGTGACGCTCGGTCGCGCATTGCCGCATCTGCAGCTCACCGTGCGCGATGCCGAGTTGCGCGAATTGTCGGATGGTGAGACCGGCGAACTCTGCGTTGCGGGAACGGGCGTCGCGCAGGGCTATCTCAACCGGCCAGAACAGACCGCCGAACGCTTCGTAACGGATCCCAATGGCGGCGGCCGCATGTACCGCACCGGCGACCTGGTCAGCCGTCTGCCGGATGGGCGCTATCTCTATCACGGCCGGGCCGACGATCAGATCAAGCTGCGCGGACAGCGCATCGAGCCGGGTGAAATCGAATCCATTCTGCTGTCCGATCCGGCGGTATCGCATGCCGCCGTGGTGATCTGGTCGCCACCGAAGCGCCTGCCGGAACTGGCTGCCTTCGTGACGCTCCGCCCGGGGCACGAGGATACGCCGGTCTGGCGCGAGAATCTGGCGCAGCAACTGGTCGAGCATCTGCCAGCCGCCATGCGGCCCGGCCTGCTCGATGTCCTGACCGACTGGCCGGAACTGACCAACGGCAAGACCGACCGTCGCCGCTTGCCGACGCCGAGCGGCGCACGGCTGGTGGCCGCACCGAAAGCGGTGGGCGATGCGCCTCTCGATCCTTTCGGCGAACGGATCAGGGCGATCTGGGCCAGCACGCTGGGGATCGAGGCGATTCCCGCCCAGGCGCATTTCTTCAACGATCTCGGCGGCCATTCCCTGACGGCGGCGATCGCCGTGTCGACCTTGCGCACCGAGCTCGACATGCCGCATCTCGCGGTAATCGACCTCTATCGCCATCCGAAGCTGGTCGATCTCGTCGAGCATTGCCGGGAGCATTGCCGGCCGTCTACACGGTCTGCCGGTGCGGAAGCCGCGCGGCACCTGGATGTGCCACCCAGCCGTTCACGTTGGCTCTGCGGTATCGCCCAGCTTGGTTTCATCTTCTGCCTCGCGCTGACCCAGGGCGTGCCCATTTGGGCGCTGGTCCGCCTGATCGGCGCGGAATCGCCGGCGGCGGCCTTCGCCCTCGGCGGCATGCTGGCACCGCTGTGGATCATGCTGGATGGATTGCTGCTGCCGGTCCTGCTCTACCGCCTGTTGGGTCCGCTGCGTCCGGGGCGTTATCCGGTCTGGGGCGGCGTCTACCTGAAGTTCTGGATCAAGCGAAAGCTCCTGCAGATGGCGCCGGCGCGCCTTCTTGCCGGTCATCGCTGGTGGCCGGCCTATCTCAGATTGCTGGGTGCGCGGATCGGCGAGCATGGTGTGATCGCCAGTTATATGGTTTCGCTGCCTGAACTGCTGGAGGTCGGGCCGCGCGTGCATATCGATGCCGATGCGGGGCTGCTGCCTTACCGTATTTCGGGCGGTTGGCTGACCTTGGCGCCGGTGAAGGTGGGGGCCGATGCCTGCATGGGCTGCGGTTCGCTGCTGGATGCCGGTGCGGTCCTGCCGGATGGCGCGTCGCTCGCGCCGCAATCGGCACTGAGCGCCGGCGACAAGGCCTTGCCCGGCTGGCGCCATATCGGCAATCCGGCCAGGCCGCAGGAACCGGCGATGGTGGCCGCACCCGGCCGCCGGCCGCCGGTTGCGCCGGCCAGCCTGCTGCTGCTGTTGATGCTGCCGGTGGCCGCCGCTTGGCCGCTCGGCATCTTCTTCCTGAGCGACCAATCGCAGAATATCAAAAACCTGCCGCCTCTGTGGCTGGCACCGCTGGTTGGGTTCGGCTTCGTCGTGACGCTCTCCGCTCTGGTCGCGCTGACGGTACGCCTCGCCCTGCGTCGTCCGCTGCCGGAATTCATCCCGATCGATAGTGCCGATTACCGGCGTAAATGGCTGGCAGACCGGGCGATCAGCATGCATCAATTGTTGCTGCATGCGGTTTACGACACGATGTTCACGCCGCCCTGGCTGCGGATTCTCGGCGTGCGGATCGGGCGTGGTGCGGAATTGTCCACGGTCAGTCATTTCGATCCGACCTCCCTGACCCTCAGCGACGGCTGCTTCGTCGCGGATCTCGCAGCGGCCGGCGTGGCGAGCCATGCCGGCGGCCATATGCGGGTGTCGCCCACGGTGATCGGCCGCCGGGCTTTCGTCGGCAACGGCGCGGTCCTGCCTGCCGGCGGGCAACTGGCGGATGGCGTTCTGCTTGGCGCCCATTCATATGCCGAGAGCCGGGTCGTGTCGCATGACTGCCTCGGCGTGCCGGCCTTCGAACTGCCGCTGCGGGAGCAGGGGCCGATGCCGCCGGAGAGCCTGACCTTCTCGCCGCATCCGGCCCGTGTCGTCGGCCGGACCATCTGCGATATCTTCCGCGCCTGGGGACCGCCCACCGCCTTTACCCTGGCTTTCCTCGTCTGGTTCCGCCTCGCGATCACCTGGAGCGGCGGCTGGTGGGCCGGGCTGGTCTGTTTGACGGGTGTCTCGTTGCTGTTGCAAGTGGCGCTGGTCGTCGGCTGCATGATCGCCAAATGGCTCGTCGTCGGTCGCTATCGGACCCGAGTTGCGCCGCTCTGGACGAATTTCGTCTGGCGCACGCAATGGATCACCGGCTGGTACGAAGCGATTGCGGTTCCCGCTTTGCTGGATGGTCTCACCGGGACGCCCTGGTGGCCGATGTTCATGCGCGGCTTCGGGTGCCGGATCGGCAGCCAGGTCTTCAGCGATACGACCTTCATCACCGAATTCGATCTCGTGCGGCTGGACGACCATGCCGAGGTTTGCGAAGCCACGGCGTTGCAGACCCATCTGTTCGAAGACCGGATCATGAAATGCGGCGTGGTGCATCTCGAGACGGCGGCTTCCGTGGGGGCACGGAGCATCGTGCTCTATGGTGGTACCGTTGGCCGGCAGAGCGTGCTCGGTAATCTGTCCCTGGCGATGAAGGGCGAACGCTTGCCCGACGGCCAGAGCTTCCGCGGCATTCCGGCCGAAGCGGATGGGCGTGATGAGCCCGGGATCGGCTTCCCGGTCTCGGCGGTGACGGTCAATCACGACCTGCTGTCGCCGGGTTCGCTGGAACTGGCGGCCAAGGTGCGCGAAACGATCCAGGCCTAGAGTGCGATGGTTTCAGATAGAAGCATGTCTGCTTCGATCTGAATGCTGAATCGCCCCCTCATCTATTGAATAGAGTCTGACAATCCGGGATGGCTGCGAGGCCGCGGTCATCCCGGATATCCAAACACTTCTTCGCAATGAGATAGACCGGACCAATCGGGAGTCGCGCCATCGCATCCCCGGGGCGTGATGGCGTCTGCCGTGCAGGCCTTTTCTGCGACACCTCCGTGCCGGATGCCATGACGGCATGAAGGTTTACTCGTTGTCGCACAAAGAAAAACTCAGTCGTTTCTTGGCCGCGCTGCTTTTAAGACTCGCGCGCCGGCAGCCATGACGATGTCGCCATCTGCCGACGGAGCGTTGAAGGCACTCAACTAAACGCTGAGAAACGCCTTGACGACTCCAGCCGGGTGGCATCTGATCGCATTCTCTACTGGTGGGGTGGGGCTGCCATAATGGGGCTTTGGTCAATTTTGCGCGCCGATCAGGAGCGCATCGTTCTCGCGATTGCCGTGCTGCTGTTTGTGGCGGCGGCGCTTTTCCTGCCGGGCTTCCTGGAGCCGGCCAATCTCATTGCCATTGTCCGCAGTGTCTCGGTGCTCGGCATTCTCGCGGCCGGCATGGCCATCGTCATCATCGGCCGTGGCATCGACCTCTCCGCCGTCGCAATCATGGCCATGACGGTCGCCTGGTATCTGCAGATGCTGGGAGACGGTGTTCCCGACTGGCACGCTTTGTCGCTCGCGATTGCCGCCGTCCTCGGCATCGGGCTGGTGAACGGCTTCCTGGTCGCCTATGCCGATGTACCGGCGATCTTCGTGACGCTTGCCAGCGGCTCCTTCGTTTTCGGTTTCGTGCGCTCACAACTCATCCAGCAGGATGCGGTGCCGGTGCCGGCCGGTCATTGGATCGAGAAGATCGGCCAGATCCGCCTGGACGGCGTGCCGGCCGAGGTCTTCATCTTCTTCGGCATTGCCCTCCTGGCCTTCCTGTTCCTGCGCTTCACGAAATGGGGGCGCTACGTCTATTACACCGGCGACAATCCCCAGGCCGCGCGCAATACCGGGATTCCCGTGCGGCCGATGGTGATGCTCCGCTATGCCCTCTCGGCGCTCATCGCCTTCATCGCCGGCCTGCTCACCGCCGCCAGCCTGCTCTCAGTGAATACCCGGGTGGTCAATTCGACCCTGCTCTACGACATCATCCTGGTGGCGGTCATCGGCGGCATCGGCCTGTCGGGCGGCAAGGGTGGCATGCGCAACGTCATCGTCGGCGCGCTGCTGATCGGCCTCATGCTGAACGTGATGACCATCCTGGACATCCCCAACATCTATCAGAACCTGATCAAGTCGACGATCCTGCTCGTCGCCATCCTGATCGATGGCGTCCTCAATCCCCGCGACGAACAGACCGCGCAGCAGGGCGACATCTGACCCATCACGACTTTCTCCACATGAAGAGGTAAGACATGTTCGGACTGAAAAGAGCCGTCGCCGCAGCGGCCATGATGCTGGCGCCGATGATCGCGGCACCGGGTTTCGCCAATGCCGACAGCGCCCCGCAGGATCCAGGCCCAGCGGCCTATGCCAAGGCGCTTGAGGGCAAGCGCGTTGTCCTGGTGCCGATGACCATGGGCTTCGATCTGGCCCAGGGCTGGGCCGCCTATATCAAGCGCGAGGTCGAGGGCTTTGGCGGCATCTTTGAGACGCGCGACCCCAATTGGAGCGCCGAGGCCGGCGCCCAGGCGATCACCGAAGCGATTTCCTCCGATAAGAAACCTGATGTCCTGGTGATCCAGGCTCCGGATCTCAACTCCTATTCCAAGATCATGAAGAAGGCGCAGCAGGCGGGGACCTATGTGGTCGTCGTCGACAATCCGGTGAATTTCGGGGCCGATGCCTTCGTCGGCAGCGACTGGGACCGGCTCGGCCAGCTTGAAGCCGAGGCCGTGATCAAGGGCTGCGGTGCAAATTCGTCGAAGAAGATCGGCCTCGTGCAGGGCGATCAGGTCAACGCGTCCAGCCTCTATCAATATGCCGGCATCATGAAGGTGCTGGAAAAGCATCCCGACTTCCAGGTGGTCGCCAAGCCCGATTCCAACTGGGACGCCACCACCTCGCGCAACGTCACCACGACCATGCTGCAGCAGCATCCCGACGTCTGCGGCATCATCGACTTCTGGGACGGGGATGCCACCGGTGCGGCCGCGGCGATCCGTGAGGCCGGCAAGCAGGGCAAGGTCTATCTCGTCACCACCGGCGGCGGCGAGAAGGTCGATTGCGACAACCTGGAATCCGGCGTGTTCGATGCCGTGGTCATGACGGAACTGCACAACCAGTCGCGCGACATCAACGCGGTCATCAAGTTCCTGCTGCAGAGCGGCCAGCCGGCCGGCACCTCCAAGACCTATATCTATACCCTGGAGAAAGCCACCACCAAGGCCGACCTGACGCCGAATTCCTGCTGGGACCTGAAAGCCCTGCAGGCGGCTTCCAAGTAAGCCGGCACAGTAGTCGACCCGACAGCCGTTTCAACCGGCCCATGCCACGGCATGGGCCGGTCCATTCCCCGATCACTTCCCCCGATTCATTTCACAGACCGATCCATGGCCCTTCGAGAGCAGTTGCAGCGCTGGCGTTACAACGCCATTCCCGATCACCTGATCGGTGAAATCCTCACCAAGCGCTGGACCGACAACGCCATTCCCTTCCTGGCGCTGGTGATTACCGTTGCCGGCTTCGGCACCGCCATCCCCGGCTTCTTCAAGCTGCAATCGCTCAGCGATTCCACCCGTCAGCTCGGCGAATTCTCCGTCGTGGTGACCGGCCTCACCATCGTCATGCTGGGCGGCGGCATCGATCTCTCGGTCGGATCGATCTTCGCGCTTTCGGCCTTTGCGGCCGTTGCCACCTTCTTCATCTTCGAGCTGCCGACCTGGACGGCCCTGGTCGCGGCGCTGGCCGTCGGTGCCGCCTTCGGTGCCTTCAATGGCTTGCTGATCGGCTATATCCGCCTGCGCGCTTTCCTGACCACCCTGGTCACCTTCATCATCGGCCGCGCCATCTACGATATCCTGGTGGTCAATTTCGCCGCCCAGGTCCAGACATCGACGATGTCCTCGGATCTTTGGGACTTCATCGGCGATGGCACGATCGGCGGCCTCGCCGTCAGTGTCGTCGTCGCCATCGTCATCGCTTTTCTCGCTCATATCGTGCTCAGCCGCTCACGGCCCGGCTGGCATATCCTGGCGGTCGGCGGCTCGCGCCGCTCGGCGCATAATGCCGGCATCCGGGTGCGCCGCACGGTCTTTGCGACCTATGTCATCTCCGGCCTTTGCTGCGGCATCGCCGGTTTCCTGTTCGCCTGCCGCTTGAGCGGCGCCGGTCCGGGAACCGGCCTCAATCTGGAGATCATGGCGCTGACCGCCGCCGTGGTGGGCGGCAATTCCCTGGGCGGCGGCCGGGGTTCGGTCATGAAGGGCGTGATGGGCGCCGTCATCGTCCTCGTCATGACCAACGGCCTGATCCGTCTCGGCTATGGCACCGGCACCAACCAGATGGTCCTCGGCCTGATGCTGGCGGCCGCCGTGACGCTCGATATCCGCTGGCTGAAGAATCGCCACAAGGTGCTGAACGAGGTCTATGTCGCGCCGATCTATCATCGCATGGGCGAGACGCAATCGGCCTTGCCGGATTCCGGTACGCCCTATGCCCTCGACAACCGGCTCTCCGGCGCCGAGCCGATCGGCCTCGGCGAATTGGAGGGACCGGAAGACGTCATCCTGGACGAGAACGATCATCTCTATTGCGGCACCCGCCACGGCGAGATCGTCAAATTCTTCGCGCCGGATTACCGCCGGTCCGAGGTCTTCGCCCATACCGGCGGCTTTCCCCTGGGGCTTGCTTTCGACCAGGCCGGCAACCTGATTTCGTGCGTGGGCGCCATGGGGCTCTATTCCATCGCGCCCGACCGGACGGTGACGAAATTGACGGCGGAGACCAGCCGGTCGCTGACCTCGGTGGTCGATGATGCGCGGCTGCGCGATCCGAACGATTGCGACGTGGCGCCGGACGGTCGCATCTTCTTCACCGATTCCACCAAGCGATACGACGCCCATGACTGGGCGCTGGATTCCATCGAGGGCCGTCCCACCGGCCGGCTGCTCTGCTACGATCCGAAGACCGGCAAGACGACGACCCTGCTGGATGGCTATCGCTATGCCAATGGTGTCTGCATCGCCCATGACGGGGAATCGCTGTTCTTCGCCGAATCCTGGGCCTGCCGGGTCCATCGCTACTGGTTCGCCGGGCCGAAGAGCGGCCAGGTCGACTGTGTGATCAAGGATATGCCCGGCTATCCCGACAACATCAACCGTGCCTCGGATGGAACCTATTGGATGGCCTGGCTCGGCATGCGGACGCCGAGTTTCGATCTCTCGCTGCGTCATCCCGGCATGCGCAAACGCATGACGCGGCGGCTACCGCAGGATGATTGGCTCTTTCCCAACATCAATACCGGCGGTGTCGTGAAGTTCGACGAGACCGGCCGTATCGTCGAGACGATGGGCGACTTGGCTGGCGCGGCGCATCCGATGGTGACCTCGATGCGGGAGCATAAGGGGCAGCTCTTCGTCGGTGGCATCCTGAACAACCGGATCGGTCGCTACAATATCGCTGGCGCCAATCCAAGTTGGACGGGCCTCAGATCCTATTGGGGGGCGAAATCATGATCTTCGATCCGCTCCTGGACCTGTTCCGCGCCAAGGCCATCACCATTCCACCGCTGGACGGTGCCTTCCGCCCGAATGCGATGCTGGATGAGGCGGCCGTGCTGCACGAGACGACGGCACCGGACAATCTCTGTGCCGGGAAGGACGACGCGCTATTCTCGAGCAATGGCAGCCTGTACGAAATTTCCACCAGTGGAATGGTGGGAGGTGAGCCGATTGCCCGTTATCCGACGGAGATCACCGCGCTGGCGGTCCAGGGCGGCCACCGCGCCGTTGCCCTGGCTGATGGCCGGCTGATCGTTGATGATGCCGAGATTGCCTTGCCGCCGGGGATCGGCTGCATTACCGCGCTTGCGTTCGCGGATCCGGGCACGTTGTTCCTCTGCAACGGCAGCGCCCACCATCCAGCCGGGGACTGGACCGTCGATCTGATGGAAAAGGGCCAATCGGGTTCTGTCTGGCGCGTCGATCTTGAGACGCGACAGGCGACCTGTCTGGCGCGGCAGCTTGCTTTTCCGAGCGGCATCCTGGTCAGGGATGGCGAGCTCGTGATCAGCGAAAGCTGGCGGCATCGCCTGCTGTGCCTGCCGGTCAGTGGTGGTCAATCACGGGTGCTGCTGGACAAGCTGCCGGGCTATCCCGGTCGCCTGCAGGCGGCTCAGGATGGCGGTGCCTGGTTGGCGATGTTCGCGCCGCGCAACCGGCTGGTGGAATTCGTCTTGCAGGAGGATGCCTATCGCGCGGATATGCTGCGTGAGGTGCCGCGCCGGCACTGGATCGCGCCGGCCTTGTCGCCGAGCGACAGCTTTCTCGATCCGTTGCAATGCGGCGCGGTCAAGACCATGGGCATCCGCAAGGCCTGGGCGCCCAGCCGCTCGTATGGCCTGGCGGTGCGGCTGAATGCGGCCCTGCAGCCTGTCGCCAGCTATCACAGCCGTGCCAATGGGACGCGGCACGGCGTTACCAGCATTGCCGAGGTTGGGGAACGGATCTGGGTTACCGCGCGTGGCGGTAATGCGATTCTCGATTTGGGGCTCGATTTTGAGCCGGGCCAGGAAGCCGGAGGAAGATGATGGAACCGGTCATCGACATGCGGCATGTCACCAAGACCTATCGCAGCGTCCCCGCCATCCGCGATATCGATTTCGACCTGCGTGCCGGTGAGATTCACGCTTTGCTGGGCGAAAACGGCGCCGGCAAATCGACGCTCACCAAGATCATGGCCGGGGCGGTCCAGGCGACCAGCGGCAGTATGCGCTATCAGGGGCGGGACGTATCCTTCGCCTCGCCCCATGCGGCGCTGCAGGCCGGTATCGCCATGGTCTACCAGGAAACCAGCCTGATCCCGTCGATGACGGTGGCGCAGAACATCTATCTCGGCGAGGAGAAGCTGCTGAACCGGTTGCGCGGGATCTATATCGCCGCGCAGCAGTTCCTCCAATCGCTCAATTTCTCGGTCGAGCCGACCGCCTTGGTCGAGACGCTGGGTGCCGCCAAGCGGCAGATGGTGGAGATTGCCCGCGCCGTCCATCACAATGCCAAGGTCATCATCTTCGACGAACCGACGGCGACGCTGACGCCTGAGGAGAAACGCCATTTCTTCGCCTTGCTCAGCCGGCTGAAGGCGCGTGGCGTTTCGATCGTCTTCATCTCGCATGCGCTGGAAGAGGCGCTCGCTTATGCCGACCGCATCACCATCATGCGGGATGGCACGCATGTGCTGACGGCTGAGGCGCGCGACCTCGATCGCGAGCAGATCGTCCGCGCCATGGTGGGACGCAGCCTGTCGAACGAGATCTATAACAAGAAACGCGATGCGGCGTCGATTCGCGCTGCCGGGACGAAGATCCTGTCGGTCGAGGATATCTCGATGGGCAATATCGTGCGGAACAATTCCTTCTCGATCTTCGAGGGCCAGATCACCGGTGTCTTCGGTCTGATCGGTTCCGGTCGGACCGAGACTTTCAAGATCGTCTCCGGCGTCTATAAGCGCAATTTTCTGCGGGGCGGCGAGATCCGCCTGGATGATCGCCCGGTACGTTATTACGTGCCGCGTGAGGCCGTGCGGGACGGCATCGTCTATGTGACCGAGGACCGCAAGAGCGAAGGCTTCTTCGAGACCATGTCGATTGCCGAGAACCTGATGTCAGGCTTGCTGGCCGCCGGCCGCGAGAAGCATCTGTATGTCAGTCTGCGGGAGATGCGGGACCTGGCGGCCGAGTGGTCGGCGAAGCTCAGCATCCGGGCCATCAACGACAATGCCAAGGTGGTGGAACTATCCGGCGGCAACCAGCAGAAAGTCGTGATCGGCAAGGGCTTGCTGCAGCAGCCACGCCTCGTCATCTTCGATGAGCCGACACGGGGTGTCGATGTCGGCGCCATCGCTGAAATTCACCAGCTCATCAACCAACTGGCGGATCAGGGACTGGCCGTGGTGATGATTTCGTCCTACCTTCCGGAGATCATGAATCTCTCGGACCGCATCCTGGTCTGCCGACAGGGGCGCATCGTCGAGGAGTTCTCACCGGCGGAGGCGACCGAGGAAAAGATCATGTATGCCGCCGTCCATTGATCGTGCAATCCTGGACGCCGAGAATCATCAGTACCGAGGAAGGTCAAATCCATGGCAACCGTCAAACTGCCCAGCATCGCCGAAGCCGAACGCAATCCTGCCGTCAAGGCTGTCTATGACGACATCCGCAAGACGCGGAAGTCCGACTTCATCAACAATATCTGGCGTGCCCTGGCCAATGATCCGGTTCTGCTGGAGCGTACCTGGACCCAGATCAAGAACGTCATGACGGTCGAAGGTGCACTCGATCCGCTGACGCGCGAGCTGATTTATATCGCCGTCTCGACGGCGAATGCCTGTTCCTACTGCGTCCATTCCCATACCGCCGCCGCGCGGGCGAAGGGGATGACGGAGGCCCAGCATGCCGAGCTGATGGCCATCATCGGCCTGGCCGCGCAGACAAATCACCTCGTCACGGCGATGCAATTGCCGCTCGATCCGGAGTTCGAGGTGAAGTGAGGCTGGACACGTTATCTGAGTGACGACCCGCCAGCCACCCGGATGGGCATCGTCAGCATGCCGGCGGAGTATCGCCGGCGTCTAATACCGTGGCACTGGCCCCGTGCCCACCAGCTCGCGGATGCAGGCGGCCAGGGTCGACATCGCCCGGTTTTTCTCGTTGGCGAGATGGGCGAGATAGAAGGTGTCGACATAGGACATGCGCTCCGGCAACAGGCTGCGCATCTCGCCGCTTTCCTCCCATGTGCGGGCATAGTGGCAAGGCAGATAGCCGAGATACCGTCCGGACAGGATGAGCATGGCCAGGCTTTCCATATGGGCGGTGGTGGCGGCGGTCTGGAAGACGACGCCGTCGGGGCTCGACCAGTCCGGCATATAGCTTCGCGCCGCATAGGGATGGTCGCCGAACATGGCGGGTTTCAAGGCACGTGCCGGCAGCTTGAAGAGCGGATGGCTGCGGCCGCAATAGAGTGCCTGCGTTTCCTCGAAGACCGGTTGGGCGCGGATCGACGTATCGGGTGCCTGGATCGGCGTCAGGATCAGAAAGTAACGGCCATGCAGCAGCCGCTGGTGCAAGAGCTGCGGCGAAGCGGTCTCGATGTCGATGATCACCTTGGGTGCCAGATCGTAGAAGCGGCGCAGCGCCTTCGGCAGGGCCAGGGCGGCATTGGTATACATGGCGTCGACGGTGCCGAAATGGACCTGGCCGGTCAGTTCACCCCTGACCGATCCGACGATGCCGCTGAAATTATCGATCGACCGAAAGAGGCTGAGCGATGCCTCATGAATGCGCGCGCCATCCTCGGTCAGCGAGAAGCCGCGCCGCCCCCGGTCACAGAGACGTACGCCCAGCCGGTCCTCCAACCGCGCCATATGATTGCTGATGGTCGCACCGCTGAGGCCGAGTTCGGATTGAGCGGCGGAAAACCCGCCGCAGCGGACCACCGCGTGCAGCACTTTCAACAGTCGCAGATCGACATCCGCCAGATTGAAGCTGCGGGAACCCGGCCGCGTTCTTGTTCTTGCCAGGGCCATGTCGGCTTGCCTCCCCTCCCAGGGAAAGCGCCATTTTATACTATGATAAATGCAAATGTAATCTTTCAAACATTCATATTTATCAACGTTTAGACCAAGAGCAGCCTTCGGGAACGAGGATCTTGAAGGTGAAGGCCGTGTCAAATGTCAGCTTCGATTTCTCTGGTGAACGGGTCCTGGTGACCGGGGCCAGCCGTGGCATCGGCTACGGCATCGCCACGGCTTTCGCCAAAGCCGGTGCCGATCTCACGATCCTGGCCGAAAGCGACGATATCTTCGGCGCGGCCAAGCGGCTCTCCGACGCAACAGGCAATGACGTCCGCGCCATCAATTGCGACATCGCCAATGAACGGGCGGTCCGGCGCGAACTGGCCGATCTCGGCCGCATCGATGTTCTCGTCAACAATGCTGGGCTGGAGCTGATCACGCCGCTGCTCGACATGTCGGAAGCGACCATGGCCGCGGTTCACCGGATCATGGCGATCAATGTCCTCGGTACCTATTACGTCAGCCGGACGGTGGTGCCGAAGATGGCGGCCGGGGCTCGCATCATTTTCACCGCCTCGATCTGGAGCCGGGTCTCGGTGGCCGAGTTCGGCGCTTACTGCGCCAGCAAGCATGCGACCCTGGGCTATATGCGGGCGCTGGCAAAGGAGCTCGGGCCGAAGGGCATCCGCGTCAACGCCGTTTGCCCCGGCTGGGTCCGGACCGATGCGTCGATGCGCTCGCTTCAGGAAATGTCGCACCGGTCGGGCCGGCCAGAACAGGAATTGTTGGCTGAGATCGTCGCCAACCAGGTGTTCGATGGCCTGATGGAGCCGGCGGATGTCGCACCTTTCTATCTCTATCTGGCATCCGATGCCGCGGCCAACATGACGGGGCAGGCCTTGATGGCGGATCGCGGCGAGGTGATGGCATGAGCCGGGATCCGCAAACCTCGATGTCGGGCGAATCGACATCGGGCATCCTGAGGGGACAGGTGGCCCTGGTGACGGGGGCCTATCGCGGCATCGGCCGGGCCACGGCCATTGCCTTGGCGGAAGCGGGAGCCGCGGTCGTCGTCGCCGATCTGCGCGATCCGGCGGAAACCGCCCAGACGATCCGCGCGACAGGCGGTCGTGCCCAGGCGGCAATCTGCGATGTCGCGGCGGAAAGTTCCGTGCTGCAGCTCTTCGATGAGATCCGCCGTAACTTCGACCGGCTCGATATCTGCGTCAATTGCGCCGGCATCATCCATGAAAAGCCGCTGCTGGAAACTAGCATCGACGAATTCGATTGCGTCATCGGCATCAATCTGCGCGGCACCTTCCTGATCGGCCGCGAAGCGCTGCGGATCATGGCGTCGCAGGGCGGCGGGCGAATGATCAACATCGCCTCGGATCTCGCTTATTCGGGGCGCGAAACCTTCTCGCCCTATGTCGCCTCGAAGCATGGCGTGCTGGGGCTGACGCGGTGCTGGGCCAAGGAGTTTTCACCGGCGATTCAGGTCAATGCGCTGTGCCCGGGGCCGATCGACACGGAAATGCTGGGGGCCGCGCATATGTCGGCGGAATGGCGGGAGAGGGAGCTCGACATTCCATTGCGCCGTTTCGGGCAGCCGGAAGAGATCGCGGCCATGGCCGTGTTTCTGGCCGGGCCGGGCGGCGCTTATGTCACGGGGCAAGGGGTGGGGGTTAATGGCGGCAGCGTGATGCCGTAGCGTTCAGGCGTGCAAAGCGGCCACGCCGATGAAAAGGGCCGCAATGGGAGGAAAACATGTTGAAGAAGCCAATGAAGGCCGCGCTGGTCGCGGCAGTGCTTGCCCTTGCCTTTGCCGGAAGTGCCGAGGCGAAAACGTTGCGCCTGGCTCATTCCACCTGGGTTGGCTACGGCCCCTTCTATATCGCCAAGGAAAAGGGCTACTTCAAGGAAGAGGGCGTCGATATCGACCTCGTCACCATGGAGGATACCCCCGCCAAGATGGGCGCGCTGCAGGCGGGGCAGGTCGATCTCGTCGCTTCGACCGTCGATGAATTTCCCATCTATATGCCGCCCGGCAAGATGTTGAAATACATCCTCGCCGTGGACAATTCCAAAGGCGGCGATGGCATTGTCGCCACCAAGGACATCAAGTCGCTGGCCGATCTCAAGGGCAAGAAGGTCGCTTTCGAGACCGGCTCCGTCTCGCAATTCTTCTTCAATGCCGTGTTGAAGCAGGCCGGCATGTCGGAAAGCGATGTCGAAGTCGTCAATATGACGGCGACCGATGCCGGGGTGGCTTTTGCGGCCAAGCAGGTGGATGCCGCGGTTACCTGGGAGCCGGCTCTCAGCCAGGGCGCCAATGCGGCGCATGGCCATCTGCTGCTCTCGAGTGCGGATCAGCCGGGCCTGATCACCGATGTCGTGGCGGTGACGCCGGAAACGGCAGCCGAACATAAGGAGGAGCTCAAGGCTTTCGTCCGCGCCTGGTACCGCGCACTTGATTTCATCAAGAAGAATCCGGACGAAGCGAAAAAGATCATGGCCAGCGGCGTGGGCGGCTGGCTGGCCGATCCCAAGGTCTTCGAAGACACGTTGAAGGGGATCGAATATATCGACAAGCCCATGAATGCGGCCTTCTTCGGAACGCCGGATGCGCCGGGCCAGATCTCGAAGACCCTCGGATATGCAATCCAGATCTGGTCGGATAAGGGGCGGATCCAGGCCAAGGTCACGCCCGCCGACATGATCGATTACAGCTTCATCGGAGGGTAATGCCATGACCGCCGCTGGATCATTCGTCACCCATATGCTGACGCCGCGTAGACCAATCTCCCACAGCGTCCGGATCGGGGCCGGTGCAATGGTCAGCGGCGGTGTTGTTCTGGCCTGGTGCGTCGCCACCTATGGCAGGCTGTCCGATCCTCTGTTCATGCCGGCGCCGCACCAGGTTGTCCTTGCTTTCTGGCATACGCTTCTCGACGGGTCGCTGCTGCGCAATGCCTGGGCCAGCCTGCTGGTGATCAATGTCGGCTTCCTGCTGTCATCGATCATCGCCATCCCGCTCGGCATCATGATGGGCAGTTTCCGGGTGGTGGCGGCGGCACTTGAGCCGATCGTCAATTTCACCCGCTATTTGCCGGTGACCTCGATGATTCCGCTGCTGATCCTGTGGATCGGCATCGGCTTTCAGGAAAAGGTGGCGGTGATCTTCATCGGCACCTTCTTCCAGCAGCTCGTCATGATCGCCGATGTGTCGGCCCAGGTGCCGTCGGAGCTGTGCAACGCCTCCTACACCCTGGGTGCATCGCGTCGCCAGGTGCTGACACATGTTCTGCTGCCGGCGACCTTGCCGGGCATCATGGATACCCTGCGGGTCACCATGGGCTGGGCCTGGACCTATCTGGTGGTGGCCGAGCTCGTCGCCTCCAGTTCCGGCCTCGGCTATATGAGCATGCAGGCGATGCGCGGCCTGCACGCCGACTTCATCTTCGTCGGCATCCTGGTGATCGGCTTCCTCGGTCTCATCACCGATCAGATCTTCAAATGGGCGAAGGCAGTCCTGCTGCCTTGGGCCGAGCAACGCTGAGGAGAGCGGATCATGGGTGCCTTGGACATCGAAAATGTCGGCCTCCGCTTCAAGACGCGCAGTGCCGGTGAAGTGATCGCCCTCAGTAATCTGCATATGCATATCCCGGACAAGCAGTTCGCGGTGATTGTCGGGCCGTCAGGTTGCGGGAAATCGAGCCTGCTCGATCTGGTTGCCGGCTTGAAGGAAGCCTCGAACGGCGTCTGCAAGGTGAACGGCAAGGCCGTTTACCAGCCGGGTGCCGAGCGCGGCATGGTGTTCCAGAACTATTCCCTGTTTCCCTGGCTCAGCGTGCAGAAGAATGTCGAGTTCGGTTTGAAGCTGCGCAAGGTGCCGGAACGCGAACGGGCGGAGAAGGCGCGTCACTTCGTCCATTCCGTTGGGCTGAAGGGCTTCGAGGATGCCTATCCCAGCCATCTTTCCGGCGGCATGAAACAGCGCGTCGCCATTGCCCGTGCCTTGGCCAACGATCCGGAAGTCCTGCTGATGGACGAACCTTTCGGGGCCTTGGACAGCCAGACCCGCACGGTGATGCAGGAGCTCCTGATCGATATCTGGGAGAAACATCAGAAGACCGTTCTGTTCGTCACGCACGATATCGACGAGGCGATCTTCCTCGGCGATGTCGTCTATGTGATGTCGGCACGCCCCGGCCGGATCATGGATACGATCGAGATCGATCTGCCGCGACCGCGCCAATACGACCTGATGACCTCGGCGGACTTCATCGAGTTGAAGCGGCGCATCCAGCGAAACCTGCATCACGAGGTGCAGAAGGCCTTGGCCGTGACACCTGATACAGCCTGAGCCTCAGCGTTCGCCTCGATCCATATCTGCTTTTACCCGAACGAGGGATTTGCCTATGTCTCGTGCTGAGCATCGCTTTGACTATGTCATTATCGGCGGCGGTTCCGCCGGCTGCGTTCTCGCCAACCGCCTCAGCGCCAAGCCGGAAATTCGTGTGCTTCTGATCGAGGCCGGGCCGCGCGACTGGAATCCGATGATCCATTTGCCCACCGGCGAAGTCTTCACGATCGGCAGTTCGGTGGATTGGAAATTCAAGAGCGAGCCCGAACAGGCGCTCGGCGGCTATGAGGTGCCGTTGCCGCGTGGCCGTGTCCTGGGTGGCAGTTCCTCGATCAACGGCCAGATCTATGTGCGCGGCCATCACCGCGACTACGACGAATGGCGCCAGCTCGGCAATGAGGGCTGGGACTGGGAAAGCGTCATGCCCTATTTCAAAAAGGCGGAATCCTGGGCCGGGCCGGGTGACGATCTGCGCGGCCGCTCCGGGCCGTTGCAGACGGCGTTCGGCCGCTACAAGAATCCGCTCTTCGAAGCCTTCCTGCAGGCTGGGCAGCAGGCCGGCTATCCCTTCAATTCGGATTACAATGGCCCCAGCCAGGAAGGCTTTGTCTGGACCCAGTACACCCATATGCATCGCCGGCCGATGCGGTGTTCGACGGCCAGGGCCTATATATGGCCGGCGCTGAAGCGCAAGAACCTGACGGTCTGGACCGGTGGCCGGGTGCTGAAACTGGTGTTCGACCGTAAAAGATGCATCGGCGCGGTTGTCGCGTATAAAGGCGAGCAGCTTGCCGTAAATGCCGATCGCGAAGTCCTGGTCTCGGCCGGTGCTTATCAATCGCCGCAGCTCCTCATGCTGTCCGGTATCGGCGACCCGGCCGAACTCAAACAGCACGGCATCGATTGTCGGCACGAACTGGTGGGTGTCGGCAAGAACCTGCAGGATCATGTCGGCTCATATGTCCAGCATCGCTGCCGCCAGCCGGTCACCTATTTCAACATGCGAAATCCGGTAAAGGTGACGCTTGCCTTCCTGAACTACCTGATGACCGGCGGCGGCCCGCTTTCGGTCTTTCCCATGAATTGCATGGCTTTCCTGAAAAGCGATCCGCGTTTGGAGCGGCCTGATCTGCAATACTATCTGGTGCCGTCGGCCGTTAATCCGAACGGATCGCACGATCCCTGGCCGCGCTATCATGGCTATAACATCCATTGGTGCGCGCTGCGGCCGGATAGCCTCGGCTATGTCGGGCTGCGCTCGGACAACCCGCTCGAGCCGCCTCGGATCGTCAATAACTACCTGACGGAACGCAAGGACCTCGAACTCAACCGCTATGCCCTGCGGCTGGCGCGTGAGCTCCATAAGCAGCAGGCTTTCGACGATCTGCGTGGCGAGGAAGTGGAGCCGGGCGCGCAATGCCAGTCCGATGCGGAGATCGACGCCTATATGGCGCGGTTCATCTCATCGCATTATCATCCGGTCGGTACCTGCAAGATGGGGCAGGACGATGCCGCGGTGGTGGACGATCGCCTGCGCGTCCATGGTATCCAGGGATTGCGGGTGATCGACGCATCGATCATGCCCCGACTGGTCGGCGCCAATACCAACGCCCCGACAATCATGATCGGCGAGAAAGCCGCCGACATGATCCTTGCCAGTGCGTGAGGCCGTCATCGCTATGACGTCGATTGTGGAGAGAGCCTCATGATCAGCAATCCTGTGCCCTGGCCGAATGGAGCGAAAGTCGCGGTCGCCATCACGCTCGACATGGATGCAGACAGCCTGGTCCATCTCGAGCATCCGGCCGATTCTCATAGCCGGGTCTCGACCATCTCGATGCTGCGCTATGGGCCGGAAGTCGGCATTCCCCGCATTCTCGATACCTATCGGCGCTATGGGTTGAAACAGACCTTCTTCATTCCCGGCTGGTGCGTCGAGCAATATCCCCGGGCGGTCGAGGGGATCGTCGCGGGCGGTCATGAGATCGGCTTTCACGGCTATATCCATGAGGCACCGAATGGCCTCAGCCGCGATGATGAGAAATACTGGCTGCAACGCAGTATCGCCACCATCGAAAAGGCCAGCGGCCGGCGGCCGCGTGGTGCCCGTTCGCCGCTCTATAATTTCTCCAGCAATACCGCCGAGCTGCTGATCGAGGAAGGGTTTCTCTACGACGCCTCGCTGATGGGGGATGACGTCCCCTATCTGCTGCGCTGCCCGCAGGGCGATCTCGTCGAGCTGCCGTCACATTGGGCGCTCGATGATTGGCCGCCTTACGTCCACAGCATCGATCTCAACTATGTCATGCAGGTGATGTCGCCGGATCGCGCCATGGAGGTTTTCATGGCGGAATTCCAGGCCATGCGCCATTGCGGCGGCGGCTTGTGGATCGCGGTCTGGCACCCCTTTGTCAGCGGCCGGTTGGCCCGCTGGCTGCGGGTGGAGAAGATGATCGAAGAGATGCTGCAAACCAACGAAGTCTGGTTTGCCACGCTGGAGGAGATCGCCCAGCATATCAAAGTCTGTACGGCAAACGGATCCTATCAACCCAGGATCGACCGGTTGCCGTATTATGAGGGGCCGCAGATGCCGCAGCGCGGGCTGGACGAAGCCGCCCGCCGGCGCGGTAGCTGGTCGACTGAAACATCGAACGCGGCCAGGTGACATGCCGCGACATCGAGCGGAAACGAACGGGAAGAGGAGACGTGAAGATGGCAGCGCATGGCTATGAATCCAGCCGGCTGAATTTACCCTTCGTCGGGCATTGCACTTTCGGCAAGCAGCCGATCTGCACGGATTGGGACAAGATCGACGCCGATGTCGCCGTTCTCGGCGTGCCCTATGACATGGGGACGCAGTATCGCTCGGGCGCCAGGTTCGGGCCGCGGGCGATCCGTGAGGCCTCGACACTGTTTTCCTTCGGTCATAGCGGTGCCTATGACCATGAGGACGATACCGTCTATCTGCCGACCGACCGGGTACGGATTGTCGATGTCGGCGATGCCGATATCGTTCATACGGATACGGAAAAAAGCCACGAGAATACCCGCTTCGCCGTCCGCAAGATCCTGCAATCCGGCGCCATGCCGGTCATTCTCGGCGGCGATCATGCCGTGCATGCGCCGGTCATCGAAGCCTTCGCGGGGCATGGGCCGATCCATATCGTTCATGTCGATGCCCATCTCGACTTCGTCGATGAACGCCATGGCGTGCGCTATGGCCATGGCAATCCGTTGCGACGGGCATCGGAGACCGGTCATGTCACCGGCATGACGCAGCTTGGCATCCGCAACGTCTCGTCATCGAACCGGTCCGACTACGACGCCGCCCGCACTTTCGGCTCGACCATTCTCTCGGTCCGGCAGGTACGCAAGCTGGGCAGCCAGGGTGTCCTCGACCTCATTCCGAAGGGCGCCAGATATTATGTGACGATCGATATCGATGGCTTCGACCCGTCGATCGCGCCCGGCACCGGCACGCCGAGCCATGGCGGTTTCCTTTACTATGAAGTCCTGGAGATCCTGCAAGGTCTCGCCAAGCGAGGCGATGTCATCGGCATGGATCTGGTGGAGGTGGCTCCCGCCTATGATCCCAGCGGCATCACCGGGTTCCTGGCCGCGCAACTGCTGCTGAATTTCCTCGGCTTCATTTTCGAGGAGCGATTTGCGCGCAAGCATGAGCGATGAGGCCGGGGAGTGATGGGACGGGAAGTGCTGCGGGTCAGATTGGCGGAATTTAGCCACCGGCCCGGGCGCTCGCACATTTGCTGATCGGGCAAGTGGCGGTCCCTTACGGGAAATCAGAGCGCTCTAATCGTTAATTTTGAAAGAAACCTTCCATCTTGCCATGTCCACCTCAGATACATACCATATGGTCGGTATGTATCTGAGGTGGACATGGCGCGGCGACGATTTACCCGTGAGCAGTATCTGGAGGCGGCCCGAGATTTCGCGATCACGGAAGGGGCAGGGCGGCTGACCATCGAGGGGGTGGCGAAGCGGGTCGGCGCCACCAAGGGCGGGGTCTTGCACAACTTTCCCAACAAGCAGGCGCTGCTCGAGGCGCTGCTGGACGATCTCTGTCGGCAATGGGACATGGAGGTCGAGCAGCAGATGGCCGATCAGGACGACCGGCCGGCGCCAATGTTGCGCGGCTATCTGCGTTGCTACGAAACGATCGACCATGTCGTGCCGGCCTATGCCGATGCCTTGCGGATCGCGCTGGCGGAAGATCCGGCCCTCGCGGAGCCGCTGCGGGCCTCTTATCGGAAATATGCGGAGGCGATCGAGGCGGAGGCCGGCGATGTCGATCTCGCGCGCCTTGTCTGGATGGCCGCGGAAGGGATCGGCCTCTTGGAAATTCTCGGCCTCCATCGCTTCGCACCGGATGCCCGCACCGCCTTGTTCGGCCGCCTAGCCGGATTGGCCGAAGCGAGCGCGTCCGGTTCAACAGCGGCAGAAAGTAATCCGGCATGAATTACGTCTATCTTGGCCTGGCGATCGTGCTGGAGACGATCGGGACCTCTGCCTTGACGGCCTCGGCCCAGTTCACCCGGCTTTGGCCGTCGGTCCTGACGGTGGTCGCCTATCTCGCGGCCTTTGCCTTTCTGTCGCTCTGCTTCCGCACCATTCCCATCGGCATTGCCTATGCGATCTGGAGCGGTGTCGGCATCGTCCTGATTTCCGCCGTCGGCTTCTTCATCTTCAAGCAGAGCCTGGATATGCCGGCCCTGTTCGGCCTCGGCCTCATCATCCTCGGCGTGGTGATCGTCAACGCCTTCTCCAAATCGATCGGCCATTGATGGACTGCAAAGCAAAACGCCCGGCGAAAATTCACCGGGCGTTTGTGTGATCACCTGGAAGAGAAGGCTCAGCCGGTCAGCTTGCCCTCGGCCACCTTGCGCAGCAGGAAATCGCGGAAGACCTGGATACGTTTCGAGGAGCGGAGCTCTTCCGGATAGACGAAATAGCTGTCGATGCGCGGCCCCTGCAATTCGGGCAGGATGCGCACCAGGCTGGTTGATTCCTGTGCCATGTATTCCGGCAGCGAGGCGAGGCCGAGGCCGCTCTGCACCGCCCGCAGGATGGCATAGACGCTGTTCACTTTGAGGATCGGCCGGCGTTGGCCGTCGCGCTTGGCGTTGGTATGCAGCAGCCAGTCGATATTCGGCACCGGCGGCTTGGTGGTGTCGTCGCCATAGACGATGATCTTGTGGTTATCGAGATCTTCCGCGCTCTTCGGAATGCCGTGCCGCTTGATGTAAGCGGGTGAGGCATAGGCATTGAGATGCACCGTCATCAGATGGCGCTGGATCAGTTCCGGCTGGCGCGGCGGCGCCATGCGGATCGCCACATCGGCCTCGCGCATGGAGAGGTCGAGTTCGCGGTCTTCCAGGACGAGATCGACCTGGACGTCCGGATAGAGCTCGATGAATTCGCCGAGCACCGGCGTCAGCCAGGACGAGCCGAAAGCCTGGGTCGCGGTCACCTTGAGCTGACCCTTGGGCTTGTCCTTGCTCTCGGTGAGCTGCGCTTCGGCCATCGCCAGTTTGGAGAAGACCTCATGCGCCGTGCGGTAGAGCAATTCGCCCTGCTCGGTCAGGATGAGGCCGCGGGCATGTCGATGGAACAAAGCCACATTGAGGCTTTCCTCCAGCGAGCTGATCTGCCGCGAGACGGCAGACTGGCTTAGGTTGAGTGTTTCCCCCGCATGCGTGAAGCTGCCGGCCTCGGCCACGGCATGGAAGATGCGCAGTTTGTCCCAGTCCATTTGATCACCGATCGGCCGTGAGCGGCCGTGTTGACGCGAGCGGCGTTATTCGGCTGCCGCTGCGTGTTCCCCCTCATTCGCCGCCAGGAAGCGCTCGGCTTCCAAAGCGGCCATGCAGCCCATGCCAGCGGCCGTCACCGCCTGGCGGAAGACTTTGTCCTTGACGTCGCCGGCGGCGAAGACGCCCGGGATAACGGTCGCGGTGCTGTCCGGCTTGGTGACCAGATAGCCCTCGTTATCCAGCGGCAGCTTGCCCTTGAAGAGTTCCGTCGCCGGGCTGTGGCCGATCGCCACGAACAGTCCGTCGCAGGGAATCTCGCTCATCTCGCCGGTCTTGACGTTGCGGATCTTGACGCCGGTGACGCCGGCGGGATCGCCGCCGCCCAGCACTTCCTCGACCGCGCTGTCCCAGACGACGCGGATCTTCGGATTTCGGAACAGCCGGTCCTGCATGATCTTCTCGGCGCGCAGGCTGTCACGGCGATGGATCAGCGTCACTTTGGTTGCGTGATTGGTCAGGTAGATCGCTTCTTCGACGGCGGTATTGCCGCCACCGACGATGCAGACCTCGCGGTCTCGGAAGAAGAAGCCGTCGCAGGTGGCGCAGGCGGAGACGCCGAAGCCGCGGAATTTCTGTTCGGATTCGAGACCCAGCCAGCGCGCCTGGGCGCCGGTGCAGATGACGAGAGTCTCGCCGATATAGACATCGCCGGAATCACCGACGCAGCGGAACGGCCGGCGGCTGAGATCGACCTCGACGATGGTGTCGTACATCATCCGGGTACCGACATGCTCGGCCTGCTTCTGCATCTGCTCCATCAGCCAGGGACCCTGGATGACATCGGCGAAGCCCGGGTAATTCTCGACATCGGTGGTAATGGTCATCTGGCCGCCCGGTTGCAGCCCCTGGACCAGAATCGGCTGCAGGTTGGCGCGGGCCGTATAGATCGCGGCCGTGTAACCAGCGGGACCGGAGCCGATGACGATGACTTTGCTGCGATGTTCGGTGGCCATGAGATTGTCCTGAGCGATGCGAGTCGGGCCCGGAAGCCTGTCTTTTGGAGCGATTTTGGCCCGATTCTCATCGATTCAGGCGCCAGAAGTAACATAAGGGGGTGCGACAGGAGTTACAAGGCAACTGCACCGGCGAGTCCAGTCTTGATGTGAAAGTTTTCCCGTCCGGGTTGCCGGATTTCGTATTCCTCGCCCCCTTGTTGCTGAGGGCGGAATTATAATATAGTTGCGCGAAAGACTGGGACTGACAGGGGTTTTCTTTCATGCGACGGGCGAAACTGGACAAGATCGATCTTCGCATCCTGGCAGACCTGCAGGCCGACGGGCGTATGACGAATGTGGAACTGGCCCAACGTGCCGGTATTTCCGCACCGCCCTGCCTCCGCCGTGTACGGGCGCTGGAAGATGCCGGTTTTGTCCGAGGCTATCATGCCGAGATCAACCCGGAAGCGCTCGGCTTCGGCGTGACGGTTTTCGCCCATGTCGGCCTCAGCAGCCAGGCCGAGCACGACCTGAAAGCCTTCGAGGCCCTGGTCCAGACCTGGCCGCAGGTCCGCGAGTGCCACATGCTGGCGGGCGAGACCGATTTTCTGTTGAAGATCGTCGCGCATGACTGGGACCAGTATCAGCGCTTCCTCACCACCTGCCTGACGCCGGCGCCCAATGTCAGCCATGTCAAATCGGCCCTGGCGATCCGCACCAGCAAGCTGCAACCCGGCGTGCCGATCGAAGTCGATGCGCCGCATGAGGCGGTGCCCCATCACATCCTGGACCCGCAGGCGGCGGAATAAGCCGGCAGGCTGAACGCCTCACTGGCCGCCCGCAGTTTTCCCCCGAGTTTGTTTTCCCGAAGACTTCCCGGGTTTCTTCCCAGCCTTGGCCGTACCGCCCTTCAGCCGCTCGATCTCGGCTTCCAGCTCGGCGATATGGCTGAGCATGGCGGCATGGGCGGCTTCAACTTCGTCGACGGTGAAAAGCTGGGGGATGTAAGACGGGCAGTTGACGTCCCAGGCTTCCACCGAGATACGGATGGCGCGGGTGACCGGACGGCGCCAGGCCTCCGGCGTGACGGCGGCGAGCAGCGCCGCGTCATCTTCCACGATTGTTGCCCGGCCCCAGATCTTCAGTCGCTGGCGCTGGCTGTAATTCATGATGAAGAGCTGCACCCGGGGATTTTCGCTGAGATTGCCGAGGGTGATGTACTGCTTGTTGCCCTCGAAATCGGCGAAGGCGAGGGTGCCGGGATCGATGGTCTTCAGAAAGCCCGGTGGCCCGCCGCGATGCTGGATATAGGGCTGACCCTCCTTCGATGCGGTGGCGAGGTAAAAGGAAATGCGGCCGGCAAGATAGATGGCCAGGGCCGGCGTGACGCTGTTGCGGCCCTGGCTGCGCATCAACTCGGCATTGATATCGACGGCGCCGTATTTGCGCTGCATCGCCTGAACCGCGGCGCTATAGGCGATTTCCGTGAAATTCTTGGCCATGCGGCGGCGCCCTTCGGGGGATGCTGGTCGGGGAATTGCTGGGCTCGGCCCGGCTCCGGAGCGCTATGCTAGAGGGGATCGGCCGGCCGGGAAAGCCGGGGCAATGGCCGGATGGAGACATGCGGGACTCGGCCGGGGGCTTGGCTTGACGCGGCGCGGTTTCCCCATGCTAATGACGATCAATCTGCCGGTGGGAACCGCCCGGCGGCGAAACGGCGAAAATTTTGAGGGAGCATTCATGTTCATGCGGAAAATCGCGCTGGCCACTTGCGCCGGCCTGGCGCTGGCCGGTTCGGCCGTTTTCAGCGGGGCGATCGCAGCCGACAAGGTGACGGTCGATGTCACGGCGATCGTCGAGCATCCGGCGCTGGATGCGGCGCGCGACGGCATCAAGAAGGCGCTGGAGGATGCCGGCTATAAGGACGGCGAGAACATGACCTTCCATTATGAAAGCGCCCAGGGCAATCCGGCGACGGCGACGCAGATCGCGCAGAAATATGCCGGCGAGAATCCGAGCGTGATCGTCGCCATCGCGACGCCCTCGGCCCAGGCCGCCGCCTCTGCGACCCAGGACATTCCGGTGGTCTTCACCGCCGTGACCGATCCCCTGGGCGCGCAGCTTGTCAAGAATCTGGAAAAGCCGGGCGGCAACATCACCGGCATTTCCGACATGTCTCCGCTCGCCGATCATCTGAAGCTGATCCATGAAGTCGTGCCCGGCGCGAAGAAGATCGGCGTGCCGTACAATCCAGGCGAGGCCAATGCCGTCACCTTGCTGAATGCGCTGAAGAAGCTGGCGCCGCAGGCCGGGGTGGAGATCGTTGAAGCGCCGGCGACGAAGTCGTCCGAGGTTCAGGGCGCTGCCCAGAGCCTGGTCGGCAAGGTCGATGTGATCTATGTGCCGACCGACAACACGATCGTCTCGGCGCTGGAAGCCGTGGTCGCGATCGGGAAGGAGAACAAGTTGCCGGTCTTCTCCGGCGATACCGACAGCGTTACCCGGGGAACCATCGCATCGGTCGGCTTCGATTATTTCGAGGTCGGTCGTCAGACCGGCGCTGTCGTCGCCCGCGTGCTGAAGGGCGAGAAGCCGGGCGATATTCCGGTGCAGAACGCCTCGGGCACCGATCTCTTCGTCAATCCGAAATCGGCTGCGGCCATGGGCGTGACCCTGCCGGCTGACCTCGTGAAGCGGGCCAAGAAGGTGGTCGAGTAAATCCGGCCCCTGCTAATAGGCTGTTGATGATCGAGCCCCCGGGGATTGTTCCCGGGGGCTTTTCTTTTGCTGGGAATGGAAGATGCTCAGCGGGAAATCCCTGACGAATCAGCGGTGAGGGACGGGAATCCCACTGAAAACCCCAGGGAATCCGCCATGATTCCGTCATGAGGCCTTCACAGAAGCGTACCGGGGCGATATCTGCTTGTCCAAATTCGCCCGCCGGAAAGGGTTCCGGCCGGCTTCCCCAGCGGAGGGTGCCGTTTTGCTCGCTATTGCCGGATTTGCCCCATGAGCCTGATCGCCTTTCTCGGCGCGGTCGAAATCGGCTTCGTCTATGCCCTGGTTGCCCTGGGCGTCTTCCTCTCCTTCCGCGTTCTGGAATTTCCCGATCTGACGGTCGATGGCAGCTTCCCGCTGGGGGCCGCCGTGGCGGCAACGTTGATCTCGGTTGGCGTCGATCCGATCCTGGCCATGCTGGTCGCGGTCCTGGCCGGGGCGCTGGCGGGCCTCGTCACCGCCTGGCTGAATGTCCGCTTCGGCATCCTGCAATTGCTCGCCAGCATTCTCACCATGATCGCGCTCTTCTCCATCAATCTGCGGATCATGGGGAAGCCGAATGTCTCGCTGCTGGGACAGACCACGCTGATCGATTTCTTCACCTGGCTCAATCCGCTGATCGAGGCCACCGGCCTGCCGCTGCGGGCGACATTGAAGGCCATCGTGGTGGGGATGATCGTCATCGTCGTCGCGGCCCTGCTCGGCCGCTTCCTCAGTTCGGAGTTCGGCCTGGCGATGCGGGCGACCGGTGCCAATCCGCGCATGGCGCGGGCGCAGGGCATCTCCACCCGGTTGCATATCTATACCGGCATGGCGATGTCCAATGCCCTGGTGGCCCTGGCCGGCGCTTTGTTCGCGCAGACGGCGGGCTTCGCCGATGTCACGGTCGGCACCGGCACGATCGTGGTCGGGCTGGCGGCTGTCATCCTCGGCGAAACGCTGATGCCCACACGTTCGATCCTGGTGAAGCTGGTGGCCTGCATTCTCGGCTCGATCATCTACCGGATCGCCATCGCGCTCGCCCTCAACAGCGGATCGCTCGGCCTGCAGGCTTCGGACCTCAACCTCGTCACGGCCGTCCTGGTCGGCATCGCGCTCATCCTGCCCAATGCGCGCAATCCGCTGAAAAGCCTGTTGCGGCGTAATGCCTGAGCCGGGGGAGCAAGCAGCATGATCACCGTCAAGGACGCCCATGTCACCTTCGGTCGCGGTACGCCGCTGGAAACCCGTGCGTTGCGGGGGCTCGATCTCAGTATTCCCGAAGGCGAATTCGTCACCGTCATCGGTTCGAACGGCGCCGGCAAATCCACGTTGTTGAACGTGCTCAGCGGTGACACGCAACCGGAGCGGGGGCGGGTCGAGATCGACAACACGGATGTGACGCGCTGGTCGGCGCCGAAGCGGGCCGAGTTCGTGGCGCGGGTCTTCCAGGACCCGATGGCCGGTACCTGCGAAGCGATGTCGATCGAGGAGAACATGGCGCTGGCTGTCGCGCGCGGCCGCCGTCGCGGCATGGGCGCGGCGATCCAGGGCGACCGGCGCAGTTTGTTCCGCGACCGGCTCGCCTTGCTGGGGCTCGGCCTGGAGAACCGGCTCGGCGATTCGATGGGACTGCTCTCCGGTGGTCAGCGCCAGGCCGTCAGTTTGCTGATGGCGACATTGGCCGGGATGAAGATCCTGCTGCTGGATGAACATACGGCGGCGCTCGATCCGCGCACGGCGGACTTCGTACTGCAATTGACGCAGCGGATCGTCAGCGAGCATCGCCTGACCACGTTGATGGTGACCCATTCGATGCGAAACGCCTTGGATTATGGCAGCAGGACTGTCATGCTGCACGAGGGCAAAGTCGCTTTCGATATCGCCGGTGAACGGCGCCAGAATCTCGATGTGCCGGATTTGCTTGCCTTGTTCGCCAAGGTCCGTGGCGAGCAATTGGACGATGACAGCCTGCTGTTGGGCTGAGACGCGAGTATGTCACGGCCGTAAAGGCCGGGCACATGAGGGGAAAATGCAACGCGACGCTCGACTTGCTGAAATCGTCACGCTGGTCCGCCAGCGGGGATACATGTCGATCGAAGCGCTGGCCCAGCATTTCGACGTAACCCCCCAGACCATCCGGCGCGATATCAACGATCTTTCGGCACAGGACCTGCTGCAGCGCCATCACGGCGGCGCGGGCCTGAATTCCAGCGTCCACAATACCGCCTATGCCGCGCGTCAGGTTCACGCCTTGAGCGAAAAGCGCAGCATCGCCCAGCTTTGTGCCTCGCATATTCCGGTCGATACTTCGCTCTTCATCAATATCGGTACGACCAATGAGGAAGTGGCGCGGGCCCTCCTGCATCACAGTGGTCTCCGGGTGATCACCAACAACCTGAACGTCGCGGCGATCCTTTGCGAGAACCGCTCCTCGGAGGTGATCGTTGCCGGCGGTGTGGTGCGCTCGGTCGACCGCGCCATCATCGGCGAAGCGACCATCGATTTCGTCCGCCAGTTCCGCGTCGATGTCGGCATCATCGGCATCAGCGGCATCGATGCCGACGGCACGCTGCTGGATTTCGACTATCGCGAGGTTCGGGTGGCCCAGGCGATCATCGAAAACTCCCGCCAGGTTTTCCTGGTGGTGGATCACAGCAAGTTCGAGCGTCGCCCGATGGTGCGGCTCGGCCATCTCAGCCAGTTGGATGCCGTCTTCACCGACAAAATGCCGCCGCCCGGTATCTGTGACATTCTGACGCAGAACGACGTCACCCTGCATATCGCCGCTGAGGATTGAGGCGGGGGCCAGCACAGTGCGGGTTTGGCCGAGTTGGGCCCGGGAATCTGAGGTTCCAGCGAAAAATGTTCGTTTGTGAACCTTTTTCGCTGTATTACTTTCAATAGCGAAAATATCGGGACCGTGGTAAGACCTTTGCCATCTTCTGAAGGGGCGGCCCCCGTGGGGGCGAAGCGGCGGCATGGTGCAGGACTCGGTTGATCTTCTGGTGGTTGGCGGCGGCATCAACGGCACGGGCATCGCCCGGGATGCGGCTGGCCGTGGACTCAAGGTGCTGCTCGCCGAACAGCGCGACCTGGCCAGCGCCACCTCCTCGGCCAGCACCAAGCTGATCCATGGCGGGCTGCGCTATCTCGAATATTACGAGTTCCGCCTCGTGCGCGAGGCGTTGAGCGAGCGCGAGGTGCTGCTGGAAAGCGCGCCCCATATCATCTGGCCGCTGCGCTTCATCCTGCCGCATGAGAAATCCCTGCGGCCGGCCTGGATGATCCGGATCGGCCTCTTCCTCTATGACCATCTTGGCGGCCGCAAGCGCCTGCCGGCGTCGCGGCGGGTCGATCTCGCCAAGGGACCCCTGCAATCCGGCCTCAAGGCCGATTACAAGATCGGCTTTGCCTATTCCGATTGCTGGGTGAACGATGCCCGGCTGGTCGCGCTGAATGCCTTGGATGCGCGCGAACGGGGTGTCGAAATTCTGACCCGCAGCCCGGTGCTCTCCGCCAAGCGCAACGGCGCCGGCTGGCTGGTGGAAATCGGCGGCGATGCCATGACCGGCAATCAGCCGCGGCTCGTCCATGCGCGGGCGCTGGTCAATGCCGCCGGCCCCTGGGCCGGCCAGTTCATCGACCGGCAACTCGGTGGCAAGCGCGAAGGTCAACTGCGCCTGATCAAGGGCAGTCATATCATCGTGCCGCGGCTCTATAGCGGCGATCACGCCTTCATTCTGCAGAATCACGACCGGCGCATCGTCTTCACGATCCCCTACGAGGATCGTTTCACGCTGGTCGGCACCACGGACATTCCCTATGAGGGCGATCCGGCCCAGGTGGCGATCTCCCAGGACGAGGTCGCGTATCTCTGCGATGTGGTCAATCGCCATTTCACCCGCCGTATCGCGGCCAGTGACGTGGTTTGGACCTATGCCGGCGTCAGGCCGCTCTTCGATGCGGAGGACAGCGAAAGCGCCTCGGCGATCTCGCGGGATTATGTGCTCGATCTAGAGACCGACGCTCCAAACGGCGCGACGGGGGACGGGGCGGGCGGCCCCATCCTGCTGAACATCTTTGGCGGAAAGATCACCACCTATCGGCGCTTGGCCGAGCATGCTTTGCAGAAGTTGCAGCCGTTCTTCCCCAAGGCGGGCGGCGATTGGACGGCGACGGCGCATCTGCCGGGCGGTGATATCGCCAATGCCGATTTCGCCGCTTTCGAGACGGTGCTGACGCAGCGTTATCCCTGGTTGCCGGCGGAGATGCGGCGGCGCCTCGCCCGCGCCTATGGCACGCGGATCGAGCGGCTGATCGGTTCGGCGAAGGCATTGACCGATCTCGGGACGCATTTCGGCGGCGACCTCTACGAGGCGGAAGTGCGTTACCTGATCGACCAGGAATGGGCGCGCAGTGCCGAAGATGTCCTGTGGCGGCGTTCCAAGCTCGGCCTGCATCTCCCCCAGGAGGCGCAGGACAAGCTGCGTGCCTGGTTCGCCACGCATCAACCCAAGGCTGCGGCCGACCGTCATCCGATACAGTCATCCGGCACTGGCCAAGCGTGATCGCTTTGCGGCAAGCTGCGCCGTGAAAGCGAGGCCATATGAGCAAGACGATCTTCATCACCGGCGGGACGCGCGGTATCGGCCGGGCGACGGCATTGCTGGCGGCCCGGCAAGGCTGGTCGGTGGCCCTCAACTATGTCGGCAATGAAGCAGCGGCGACCGACACGGTGCGTGCCGTCGAGGCCTTGGGCGTACCGGCACTGGCGGTGCGGGGCGATGTCGCCCAAGAGGCCGATGTCATCGCCATGTTCGACCAGGTGCAGACACGCTTCGGCGGGTTCGATTTCCTGGTCAATAACGCAGCCATCGTCGCGCCGGCGCAGCAACTTGCCGATATGGATCTCGCCAGATTGCGGCGGATGTTCGACGTCAACATCCTTGGCGCCTATCTCTGCGCCCGCGAGGCGGCACGACGTCTCTCGACCGAGCGGGGCGGTCAAGGCGGGGCGATTGTCAATGTCTCGTCGCTGGCCTCGCAGCGCGGCTCGCCCGGCGAATATGTCGATTACGCCGGCAGCAAGGGCGCGATCGACACGCTGACCATCGGCCTTGCCAAGGAATTGGCGGGCCAGGGCATCCGTGTCAATGCGGTGCGGCCGGGCTTCATCGATACCGAGATCCATGCCAGCGGTGGCCGTCCCGACCGCGCGGCGACCCTTGGCGCCAAGACGCCGATGGGGCGGCCGGGGCGGGCGGAGGAAGTGGCCGCTGCCATCATCTGGCTGCTGAGCGATGCCGCCAGCTATACCTCCGGCGCTCTGCTCGATGTCGGCGGCGGGGGATGATTACCCCAACCGTCATCAGGCCGCTCTGGCGGCTGTCGGCGTCAGGGCCTGACCGAGCAGTTTGAACTCATCCGCCCGTGGACTGGTGCTGCGCCAGGCGAGGCCGATCTGGCGTGAAGGCGTTTCGTCGTCGAAGCGGCGGGCGACAAGCTCGCCGCCTTTCAGCAGATGGGCATCGACGGCCATTTCCGGCAGCAGGGTGATCCCGAGGCCGTTGGCGGCCATTTCGACCAGCGTGGTCAGGCTGGTCGCGGTGGAATCGATGGTCGGGCTGCGCTGCGCCAGATGACAGGCGCTCAAGGCATGGTCGCTGAGGCAATGTCCTTCGGCCAGCAGGAGCAGCGGCACCTGGGCCAGGTCCTGCATGGTCAGGGGCCGTTTCGTCGCCAGCGGATGATCGCTGCGGCAGACGAGATGAAAGGCATCGTCGAACAGCGGCAGGGTCACGGCATCGCCGCAATCATAGGGCAGGGCCAGCAGAACCAGATCGAGCTGGCCGTCATCCAGTTGATCGAGCAGCCGGGCAGTCTGATCCTCGGTCAGATAGAGCTTCAGCTTCGGATACCGGCGGCGCAACAGCGGTAAGGCACGCGGCAGCAGGAAGGGGGCGATGGTCGGGATGACACCCAGCCGCAATGGGCCGCTTAACGGTTCGCCCGACGCCGCCGCCAGTTCGGAAAGCTCCGTCGCCTCCGCCAAGACGCGCTGGGCCTTGGCGGCGATCTTCTGGCCGAGCGCCGTGAAAACCACGCTGCGATTCGTCCGCTCGACCAGCACGACGCCGAGCTGGCTCTCCAGCTCCTTGAGGCCGGCACTCAGGGTCGATTGGGAGACGAAACAGGCTTCCGCCGCCCGGCCGAAATGCAGGTGCTCCTGCAACGCGGTCAGGTAGCGGAGCTGCTTCAAACTGGTCAGTTGGCTGGGCGGTTTCATGATCGAATTTTCCGATTGATATGGAAAATATAATCCTCATTTGAAATCGTTCAAGGATTACCCGTTCCCGCGCGGGACGAAGACCACATCAAGGGCGGGAGGCCGACCTGGGGAGGCCGACCTAGGGAGGACCTGGGGAGCATGAGGCCGGTGGCTTGCCCTCGGCATGATGAGCCATCGGCACCACCAGCAAGAATGTTTCCGCCGGGAGGGGCAAGACGCGTCGCCGCGACGGCGGTGATGTGTCTTTTGGTGGTGCCTCGATCGGCGGTGACTGGTCTCGATGCCGGTCCGATTCACGACAGGAAACGGATGCTGATTGGCTCGGCCGCCACCCGGTTAACGCTATCCCGACAGAAGCCGGTTGCTGCATGGCTGGATGGCTTTCCGGCATGGCCGCCGATCTGGAAACAACCGGGCAACCTGCTATAGTCGCCGCTGATCGGCCCGCTCCGGCAACGGATGACGGGCGCGTGTCGTTGTGGGCGCCGTCGCCGGTCTGGTTGCAGACGGGTGCGTGCCCGTCGTAGCCAAGAAGGAGCCTCTCATGCCCAGCAATGCCAGCCTGCATCAGCGCCGCCAGACCGCCGTTCCGCGCGGTGTTGGCAATGCCTATGGGATCTATGCCCAGAAGGCCTCGAATGCCGAGATCACCGACGAGGAAGGCAACCGCCTGATCGACTTCGCCGGCGGCATCGCGGTGCTGAATACCGGCCATTGCCATCCGAAGATCGTCGCCGCGGTGAAGGAACAGGTCGACAAGCTGACCCATGCCTGCTTCCAGGTGACGCCGTATGAGAGCTATATCCGCCTCGCCGAGCGCCTGAACAATCTGGTGCCGATCGGCGGCAGCAAGAAGACCATCTTCCTCACCACCGGTGCGGAAGCGGTGGAAAACGCCGTGAAGATCGCCCGCGCCCATACCAAGCGCGCCGCCGTCATCGCCTTCTCCGGCGCCTTCCACGGCCGCACCATGCTGGGCATGGCGCTGACCGGCAAATACGCCCCCTACAAGATCGGCTTCGGCCCGTTCCCGACCGACATCTATCACGTGCCGTTCCCCGAACCGGCCCTGAAGGATAACGGCGCTGCCGCCCTGAAGGCGCTCGATACCCTGTTCAAGGCCGATGTCGGTCCGGACAATGTCGCCGCCATCATCATCGAGCCGGTGCAGGGCGAAGGCGGCTTCAATGTCGTTCCCTTCGAATTCCTGCGCGCGATCCGCGAGATCTGCACCAAGCACGGCATTGTCTTCATCGTCGATGAAATCCAGACCGGCTTCGCCCGGACCGGTAAGATGTTCGCCATCGAGCATGCCGGCGTCGAGCCCGACCTGATGACCATGGCGAAGAGCCTGGCCGGTGGCTTCCCGCTCTCCGCCGTGACCGGCCGCGCCGAGATCATGGACGCGCCGGCCCCCGGCGGTCTCGGCGGCACCTATGCCGGCAGCCCGATCGGCTGTGCGGCCGCCAATGCCGTGCTCGATGTGATGGAAGAAGAGAAGCTGCTCGACCGTGCCAATGTCATCGGCAAGAAGATGATCGACCGGCTCAACGACATGAAGCGCCGCAACACCTTCGGTAACCGCATCGGCGATATCCGTGGCCTTGGCGCCATGGTCGCTTGCGAGCTGGTGAAGGCCGACGGCACGCCGGACGGCGATCTGACCAAGGCGGTGACGGCCAAGGCCGGTGAGAACGGCCTGGTGCTTTTGAGCTGCGGCGTCAACGGCAACGTGCTGCGCTTCCTGATGCCGCTGACGGCGCCGGATGCCATCATCGACGAGGGCTTCGACGTTCTCGAGAAGACCATCGGCCAGGCGGTGGAAGCCAGCGCCAAGGTCGCCTGATACAGGCATCTCCGGATGGCGCCATCCACCGGTGGCGTCATCCGGGGGATCCCTCCGCCTGACAAGGCGAGAGCAAAAGAAAAGGCCGCGATGGTTGTCCATCGCGGCCTTTTTTTTTCGGCTGAAGTGCCGTTTACATCTTCGACTTCTGGTGCAGCAGGTCGATCAGCGCCTGAACATTGCCGCCATTGTTCTGCATGACCGAGGCGAATTCCTGACGATGGGTATCCGACAGGCTCAGGCCCTCGACCCGGAGGTCCAGAACGTGCAACTGATCATTGACCGTGTCGATGATCCAATCGACGCGCACCGGATCCTCGCCTTCCACCTGGATCATGGTATAGGCCGTGGCGCGGCCCTTGCCGTCGTCATGGACGCGGCGGATATCCATCTTGTGGCCGGAATATTTGGCGAAGCGCTTGCCGTAGATGACCGACAGATAGTCGGTGAACGCGTCGGTGAACTCCTTCTGCTGGTCGGGGGTGGCACGACGCCAGTACCCGGCCAGAACGTATTTCGAGATGGCCGGCATATCGAAATACTGCTGCAGGACGGGGCGCAGCTTAGCGACGCGCTCGGCATCGCTCTGCTGGCCCGACATCTCCTGGATTGCTTTGTCGCTCAGTGAGTTGATGAAGCTCTGGACGTCGTTGTCGCTGCTTGCCATGGCGCTCGCGCCCGTCAGCATGAGGAAGCCGGCAGCCAGCAGGGCGACAAGGTGCCGACGACCGATCATGATGTGACTCATCATATTGCTCTCTCCTGATCGATTCACTGGGCGTCAGACACTTGGCCGACGGGCGCCGGCTTGCTGGGCTCGACGCGAACCACCGAGGGCGCACCTTGATCCTCGGGAATCATGTTTTCCGAGGTTACCGGCGGTGTCAGGTCGTCCGTTTCCCGGTCGTGTCGGATAGCGTTGTTACGCTGCTGCCGGTACAGGCTGCGGATGGTCGCGTAGAAGTCGATCGACCCCTTTTTCAACTCGTCGAGCGCCTCGAGGTTCCGGGCCCGCGTATCCAGGGCGTCCAGGCCGGCGCGCACCGTGTTGGTCGGGCCGATATCATAGAAATAGGCGATCCAGGTCAGCGGATCGAGGAACTTGTCGACGACGTAGCCGGTCAGGTCACGCGGATTCGATGGACCGATCACGGGCAGATGCAGATAGGGACCTTCACCGGAGCCCCAGGTCGCGAGCGTGATACCGAAGTCATTGTCGTGATAATTATAGCCGAAATGCTTGGCCACATCGATCAAGCCAGCAAGGCCGATCGTCGAGTTCACGAGGAAGCGAACCGATGTGCTTTCCGCGCGCTTGCCTTCACCCTGGAACAGATCGTTCGCCAGGATGACTGGCGAGTTCAGGTTCCGCAACGCATTGCGGATGCTGTCTTTGGCAAATTGTGGCAACGCGATGTTATAATAGCCGGCGAAAGGCTTCATGATGATTTCATCGAGGAACTGATTGACCTCGAAGAAATAGCGATTCATCGGCTCGAGCGGGTCATTGGCCTCCTTATAGGCCTCGACCGCCGCCTCATCATTCGGATCCGGCTTTGCAGCGCAGCCGCCAGTGACCACGGCCAGCGCGATTGCCCCCGTCATCGCCAACCGCCCAAACATCTTTTTCTCAAACATGGATTCCCAACCTTCTCCCGGTAGCCCGGTTTCCCATCTCGGTTACAATCCGACGAGCCGTTCCACCGTCCCCTTTGCAACACCAACCGATCAGTATTGCGGCCCCACTTAAAAAACCCGACGTTGATTTATAGATATCCGCAAAGTCACAACAACTAATGAATCAATCGTGAGTGATCTTGCTCTCACAATTGAAACCTTGAGGAGTCTCTAAAACTTTCATGTCGATGCAAGGGGTTGTTAGCACAATAGCCGGGTCTCTTCTAGCGGTCATAAAGTACTGGTCATAAAGCTTTCCAGCTACTGCCAACACAACCGCTGACAGAAATGGGGGTATTGTCATGCAGCTCCCAGCTAATGGGACAGTGGGCAGCTCAAGGCCACAATCGATGCTTGGTTTATGAAAATATTCTCATAGCGACTCGAGGCCGGCAAAATGCGGCGCGGTTTGGCCATCAGCTTGCACCGATGATCTGTTCGGCATGGTGACAGGCGACCTGACGACCGGCGACCGGCCGCAAATCCGGCCGTTCGGCGCTGCAGAGATCCGTCGCGTAGGGGCAGCGCTTATGAAAGGCACAGCCCGAGGGAGGATTGATCGGCGAGGGGAGCTCACCCTTGACCGTCAGACGCCGCGACCGGGCTTCCGGATCGATCGAGGGGGTCGCCGCCAGCAGCGCCTGGCTATAGGGATGCACCGGCTGGGCGAAGATCGCCGGCTTGCTGCCCTGCTCGATCGGGCGCCCGAGATACATCACCATGACGTCGTCGGCGATGTGTCGCACCACGCTGAGATCGTGGGAAATGAAGAGGTAAGCGAGATTGTACTCGGCCTGCAGATCCATCAGCAGGTTGAGCACCTGGGCCCGCACGGAGACGTCGAGCGCTGAAACCGGTTCGTCGGCGATCACCACCTTGGGGCGCAGCATCAGCGCCCGGGCGATGGCGATGCGCTGGCGCTGGCCACCGGAGAACATGTGCGGATACCGGCTGTAATATTCCGGGCGCAAGCCGACTTTGGCCATCATCGTCCGCGCCGCGTCCGCCCGGTCCTTGGCGGAGAGCCCGGTATTGATTTCCAGCGGCTCTTCCAGAATTTGCCCCACCTGCTTGCGGGGATTGAGCGAGCCATAGGGATCCTGGAAGACCATCTGCACCTTCGGGCGCAGGCTCCGCAGGGTTTCGCTGGATGCGCCTGTCACCCGCTGGCCGTCGATCGAGAGCTCGCCGGCGGTCGGTGCCTCGATCATCGCCATCATCCGGGCGAGGGTCGATTTCCCGCAACCCGATTCGCCGACCACCGCCAGGGTCCGTCCTGCCGCCAGGGTGAAGCTGGCGCCCGCCACCGCCCGCAGGGTCAGGGGTGCCTTCATGAAGCCACGCGCAATCTGGTAGTGGCGCTGCACATCCTTGGCTTCCAGCACCAGGGCCTCATCGGCGGTGGATGTGGTCGTCGCGCTCATCGTCGCTCCGCTCATGCGCATGTCCCCACCGCTTCGCTCATGGACGTGTCTCCGCTGGCACCGGCCGTGGCCGATCAGCCTTGGGCCAGCCATGGCCACCGGAATCGGGATGACCCGGGCGATCGCCGGGTGCACCGCCGGCCAGCGGATAGTGGCACCGCACCAGCTTGCCGGAATCGGTCTGGCCCGGCAGCGGCGCGAGCAGCGGGCGCTCCGCCCGGCAGCGGTCATCGGCATAGGTACAGCGTGGATTGAAGACGCAGCCGGTCGGCCGGTCGCCGATCCCGGGCACCACACCGGGGATGGTGTTGAGGCGCAGCCGGCCTTCGCTGCGTTCCGGCAAGGCTTCCAGCAAGGCGGCGGTATAAGGGTGGCGCGGCGTCGCGAAGAGCGAGGCGACGGGCTGCTCCTCCACTTGCTGGCTGGCATACATCACCATGACCCGCTCCGCCGTCTCGGCCACCACCCCCATGTCGTGGGTGATGAGAACCAAGGCCATGTCGCGGTCGCGTTGCAGCGAGACCAGCAGATCGAGAATCTGCGCCTGGATGGTGACGTCCAGTGCGGTGGTCGGTTCGTCGGCGATCAGCAGGCGGGGGTTGCAGGCGATCGCCATGGCGATCATTACCCGCTGGCTCATGCCGCCCGAGAGCTGATGCGGGAAGGCGGCGAGCCGCGTTTCCGGCGCCGGGATACCGACCTGGCCGAGCAATTCGACGGCGCGGCGCTTGCGCTCCGCCCGCGTGCCGCCGCTATGCACCTTCAAGGCCTCCATGATCTGGAAGCCGACGGTGAAGCAGGGATTGAGGCTGGTCATCGGCTCCTGGAAGATCATGGCAATATCCTTGCCGACGATCTTGCGCCGTGCCCGGGGGCTGAGCGCCAGGAGATCGATGCCGTCGAAGGTGAGCTTGTCGGCCAGTACCTTGCCGGGCCAGGCGATCAGGCCCATGACGGCGAGCATGGTGACGCTCTTGCCGGAGCCGGATTCGCCGACCACGCCCAGCAATTCGCCGGCATCCAGCGTCATGTCGATGCTGTCGACGGCGCGGAACGGGCCGCGATGGGTCTGGAACTCGACCGAGAGGTTGCGGATTTCAAGGAGCGGCGTAGAGCTGCGGGCCATGATATCTCCCTCAGCGCTTGAGCTTGGGGTCGAGCGCATCGCGCAACCCGTCGCCCATCAGGTTGAAAGCCAGCACGGTGACCAGGATCGCCAGGCCGGGATAGGTGACGACCCAGGGCGCCGTCTGCAGGAACTGCAGCGCGCTCGCCAGCATGGTGCCCCATTCCGGTGTCGGCGGCTGGGCGCCGAGGCCCAGGAAGCCGAGGGCCGCGGCATCGAGGATCGCCGTCGAAAAGCTGAGGGTCGCCTGCACGATCAGGGGGGCCAGGCAATTCGGCAGGACCACGTCGAACATCAGGCGCGTCGTCCCGGCACCGGAGACGCGCGAGGCAACGACATAGTCCTTCGACAACTCACCCATCACGGCGGCGCGGGTGAGGCGTGCATAATGCGGCACATAGGTGATGGCGACGGCGATCATCGCATTGGTCAGGCCGGGACCCAGGATCGCCACGATCACTACTGAGAGCAGCAGGCTTGGCATCGCCAGGACGATGTCCATGAGGCGCATGATGGCGATATCCGGCGCGCCGCGGAAAAAGCCGCTGACCAGGCCAAAGCCGATTCCCATCGCCAGGGACAGGGTGACGACGATGAGGCCGATCATCAGCGACAGGCGCGAGCCGTAGATCAGGCGCGACAGCAGGCAGCGGCCGACATCGTCCGTTCCGAGCGGAAAGGACCAGGACCCGCCATCTTGCCAGGCGGGTGGCTGCAGGATGCGGTCGCGGAACTGGTCTATCGGTCCGTGCGGAGCGATCACATCGGCGAAGATGGCGCAGAGCACCAGCAGGATGATGACGACAAGGCCCAGCATGGCGCCCTTGTTGGCGCGCATCGACAGCCAAACCTCGCGCCGGGGCGAGATCACCTGATCGACGGGACTCTGGGCGGCGGGCGCGTTCACGGCATGGTCGGTCATGACGGGCCCTCAGCGCTTATGCCGAATGCGGGGATTGAGCAGGCCATAGGCCAGATCCACCAGCAGATTGACGATGATGACGAGCGTCGCGATCAGCAGGATGCCGCCCTGCAGCGCGGGATAATCGCGCCGGTAGATCGACTGCACCAGCCAATGGCCGACGCCGGGCCAGGAGAAGACATGCTCCGTCAGGACGGCGCCGCCCATCAATGTACCGACCTGCAGGCCGATCACCGTCACCACGGGGATGAGGGCGTTGCGCAGGGCATGCACGTTGACGATACGGAAGGCGCTGAGACCCTTGGCGCGGGCGGTCCGGATGTAATCCTCACCCAGCACTTCCAGCATCGCGGAACGCGTCATGCGGGCGATCACCGCCAGCGGAATGGTGCCGAGCACGATGGTCGGCAGGATCAGATGCGAGAGCGTCGACAGGAAGGCCCCGATGGGATCGTCATCGGAGAGCAGCGAATCGATGGTCATGAAGCCGGTGACGCTGTCGAAGAAGTAATCGGCGCTGATCCGCCCGTTGACCGGTGTCCAGCCGAGATCGACGGAGAAGGTGAGGATCAGCAGCAGGCCCCACCAGAAGATCGGCATGGAATAGCCGGTCAGGCTGACACCCATGACCAGATGATCGATGATCGAGCCGCGTTTCGTTGCGGCCAGCACGCCGGCCGGCAAGCCGATGATGACGGCGAACAGCATGGCGCAGATCGCCAGTTCCAGGGTCGCCGGAAACAGGGTCAGGAATTCGCTCAGGACCGGGTTGTGGGTCACCAGCGAGACGCCGAGATCGCCATGCACCACCTGATTGGCGTAATCCAGGAACTGGACATAAAGCGGGCGGTCCAGGCCCATTTCATGCAGCAGTTCGGCATGGCGCGCGGGTGCGATGCCGCGCTCGCCGACCCGGACTTCGACCGGATCGCCGGGCACCAGGCGGATCAGCATGAACGCGAGAAAGACGATCCCGAGGAAGGTCGGGATGACCAGACTGACACGGGTCAGAAGAAAACGAAGCATCGGCCGTTATCTGTGAAAAGCGCATGGCGGGGAAAATTCCCCGCCATGTCGCCTGTCCTCGTGATTAGTCGGTCTTGTCGACGTTGGTGAAGATCATGATGCCCAAGGGATGAACCTTGAAGCCCGTGACCTTCTTGCTCATCGGCACGGAGACCACCGAATGGGCGATCGGCACCCAGGGCACTTCGTTGTGGAAGATCACCTGGGCCTTGTCGTAGAGCACCTTGCGCTGCTTGATGTCCGGATTGATCCGGGCCTTTTCCAGCAGCTCGGTGAAGTCCTTGTTGCACCACTTGGCGACGTTCTGGCCGCCCTGGCGGGCCGCCTGGCAACCGAGCAGCACATACATGAAGTTGTCAGGATCGCCGTTATCGCCGGTCCAGCCGAATTCGGCCATCTGGTGATCGCCGTTCTGCATGCGCTTGCGGTATTCGCCCCATTCATAGGAGACGATCTTGGTGGTGATGCCGACCTTGGAGAGGTCGGACTGGATCATTTCCGCCATGCGCTTGCCGTCCGGATTGTACGGCCGCGTGACCGGCATCGCCCAGAGATCGGAATCGATGCTGGTGACACCGGCTTCCTTCAGCAGGGCCTTCGCCTTCTCCGGATCATAGGGATAGGGCTTAATGCTGTCGTCATAAGCCCAGATTGTCGGCGGGATCGGGTTCTTCGCCGCTTGGCCCTGGCCCTGATAAATCGCATCGATCAGCGCCTTCTTGTCGATCGCCATGTTGATCGCCTGGCGGACCCGCACGTCGTCGAAGGGCTTCTTTTCCACATTCATCGCCAGATAGGCGATGTTGAGGCCCGGCTGTTGCAGGACCTTCAGCTTCGAATCGGCCTGCAGCGCTTTGATATCCGTCGCATTGGGATAGGACATGATATCGCATTCGCCGGCTTCCAACTTGGCCTTGCGCACCGCCGCATCGGCCGTGATCAGGAAGACCAGGTTATCGAGCTTCGGCTTGCCGCCCCAATATTCCTTGAAGGCCTTGTAGCGGATCTGGGCGTCCTTCTGATAGGCGACGAAGCTGAACGGACCGGTGCCGATCGGCTCCTGGTCGACCTTCTCAGGCGTACCCGCCTTCAGCATCGCATCCATGTATTCCTTCGAATGGATCTGCGCGAAATTCATCGCGATATCCGGCAGGAAGGTGACATTGGGCTCTTTCAGGACAAACTTCACCGTGTAGTCGTCGACCTTGTCGATCGACTTCAGGAGGTCGGGCATGCCCATGTCATTGAAATAGTCGTAGGCGCCGCCGGAAACCTTGTAATAGGGGTCGTCCTGCTTCCACATGCGGTTGAATGTGGCGATCACGTCATCCGCGTTGAAATCGCGCGTCGGCTTGAAGTTCTTGTTGCTGTGATACTTCACGCCCTTGCGCAGATGGAAGGTGTAGGTCAGCGCATCCGCCGAGACATCCCATTTCTCGGCCAGGCCGGGAATGACCTTCGTCGTGCCGGGTTCGAATTCGACGAGGCCGTTGAAAACGGGCTGTGCGGCATCGAACGAGGTGCCTGTCGTATTGATCTGCGGGTTGAAATTCTCCGGGCTGCCCTCGGAGCAATATTTCAGCGTCTTTTCCTTTGCCTGGGCGGCATCGATTTGTGCCGTGGTGGCAAAACCCATAGCCAGGACGGCCGTAGCCGCCACCCCCAATAGCTGACGTTTCATGAATAAGTCTCCCAATGATGTCTTGTGCCGCCGGCTTAATTTCCCTGTTTCCTGCCGAGGCTTACCAAACCCTAGGCGCGTTGCGGAAGCGAAGTCAATTCTTCGAATTTGAACAATGCCAAATAGCGGGACGAGACGGGAACGGCCCGTCAAAGTGCCGACAAACCCGGCGAAGCGGCGGTGGGTGTTTGTCTCCAACCGGTGGTTGATTCGGTGCTGGACCGCGACTCCGGTGGTATACAGCTATCCACCGTGTCCGGAATCGACCAGCCAGCCCCGATCAAGACATGCGGCCGGCCCCGTTCCGGCTGGCACCGTCTCCGATCGGCTTGACCGGTCGGGCCGGCTTGGCCATCTTGCCCAGCCTGACCCAGGAAATGTGATGACCCAGGAACACCAGCCGACCGATTTGCCGCGCTATGACGCGCCCTTCGTTTCCACCAACCTCAAAGTGCTGCCGGAATGGATCGATTCCAACGGCCACATGAATGTGTCCTTCTATCTCCGGGCCTTCGATATCGCTTTCGATGAGGTCTATGACCTGCTGGCGCTGGGGCTGGACATGGTCAAGACGTCGGGTACCTCGACCTTCGCGGCGGAAATACATCTGACCTATCAAGGCGAGGTTTTCGAGGGCGATCCCCTGCGGGTGACGACGCAACTGATCGACATGGATGCGAAGCGATTCCATTGGTTCCAGGCGATGTATCACGGGGAAAAGGGCTATCTCGCAGGTACCTGTGAATGGCTGATCCTGTTCGTCGATATGACGCAACGTCGGGTCGGCACCATTCCGCCCGAGGTCAAGAAACGGCTGGAGGCGGTTCAAGCCACGCATGCGGGCCTGGCCCTGCCACCGGAAGTCGGCCGACAGATATCCCTGAAGAACCGCCGCCGGGCGTCATCTTCCAGCTAAGCCTCGCCCGCCGGCAAAAAGGGGCCTGATTTCCCAGGCCCCTCTCAGAGCATATTCTGCCGTTTGCCTCAGTCTTCCAGCAGGAGGCCGGTGCGATAGGCCAGGGCCTGCTTGCCCACGACCTTGGCGATCGAATCGCCCGGGCCGACCAGTTTATGCATGTTGCGGGAGAGCACCTTGCCGTCGGTCTGGCAGCGGATCGGCTGGCGGGCCGCCGCCTGGTCATCGGCCAGGGGATCGATCAACTCGGCGATCACGTCGCCGCTCCGGACCTGCTGGCCGAGCGTCACGTGATAGGCGAGGACGCCTGCCGCCGGTGCGCGCACGATATCGCAGGCATCGAGCATGGTCGCATCGCAACGTGGCGCCGGCAGGTCGCGGGGCGTGCCGGCGACAAGGCCGCGGCGCTGCAGGAAGGTGTAAAGCGCCTCGGCATCCTGGCGGCCGAGCTCGTCGAAGACATCGGCGCGGCCCCGGAATTCCACGGTGGCGGAAAGGCAGGCAGGCGGCACCGGAATGCCGGCGCCGACGGCCTGCTGCAATTTGGTCCAGGGCGTGGAAAAGGCTTCGTCGAAAGAGGCGCCGCCGGAATCCGATGCCAGCAGCACCGCCGCGGCGCCGATCAGGGCCGCGAGATCCTGGGCATCCGGCCAGGATTCCGGGACCAGGAAGAGATGAACCTGGGAATCGTCGTCGCAATGCAGGTCGAGCACGAAATCGGCGTCATAGGCAAGCTTCGCCAAAGCGAGGCGCAGGGCGGGAAACTCGCCATTGGCGCTCATGCCGGACAAAGCCTCGCCCATCGCCCGGCGCACCGTGGTGATATTGGCGGCCGCATCGCCGCCGAGCTTGCCGGCGGTCGCCTCGACCAGGCCGGCGAAGAGGTCGGGCCAGCGCCGGTTGAAATTGCCGCCGCCGCGCAGCTCGTAGCGTCCCGTATGGTTGCCGTTCACCACCTGGCTGGAACCGATCGGATTGGCGACCGGCACCACGATGATCTCGCCGGTGATCTCGCCCCGTCGATCGGCCTCGTCGAGGCGGCGGATCAGATGATGGGCCGCCATCATGCCGGGGATTTCGTCGGCATGCAGCGATGCCTGCAGATAGGCCTTGGGCCGGACGCCCGGCGTGCCGTAGCGGTGAACCTTGAGATGGCGCTCCGTGCCGGGGCTCATGCTGGGCAGGGCGATGCGGTCGATACGTTTGCTCATGATCTGTGTTAGCGTCCAGTGAAGTGCGAAAGGATATCTATACAAGGTTGGCGGGTGATGATGACGGAGTCAATGTCGGGACGGGCGACGATTGCCGCAATGCAGGAATTGTGCACGGCCATCGACCGTCTTCTTGCGCAGAATCCGACAGCGGCCGCACCGTTCCGCGATCTTTTGTCTGGCATCTCTCTGGATGCCATGTCCGCCGCCGAAATGAGCGGGGACAAAGCAAGCGAGGCGTTGCCGGTGCTGCGCTTCTGGCGGGATTGCATCGCCGGGCCGCAGGCTGGTTGGAAGGCGGCATCGTCCCAGGCAGCCGCATCCCTGGCGGCGCTGACGCCTCTCCTGCACTGGCAGCAGAATCCGAATTATCGCCGGAATCCGCCAGACGCGAGTTTCCTCGCCCATTACGGCTATGCCGAGATCTGTGGGCCAAAAGGTTTGCTGTCGCCATCCGGATTGAGATTCGGGGTCCTGCTGCTGGGACCCGGCACCTGCTATCCGGCGCATCGCCATCCCGCCGAGGAAATCTATCTGCCGCTGCAGGCGGCCTTGTGGCAAGGGGGCGAGGCGAATATCGCGGCTGGGCAGTGGCATGAGCGGCCGGCAGGCAGTTTCATCCACCATCCGCCAATGATGCCGCATGCCACACGGACGACCGATCACGCTTTGGCGGCGTTCTATCTCTGGCGGGGCGAGGTGACGACCGATGCACGGCTGGATTCCGACGCGAAGCCGGGTTGATACCTGTCACCCTGGCGTTAGCCTGCTGTGTCATTTCCAGGCCGAATCCAGGCTGACGTCGGGCAGGTCGCTGGTGCTATAAGACCGGCCATGACCGAGATTCACGACTCAGCCGGACCGGCGCCGGCAGGATATCCGCAACCGCCTTACCTGACGGGCCTCAACGAGCGCCAGCGCGAGGCGGTGCTGGCACTGGATGGCCCCGTCCTCGTCCTCGCCGGAGCCGGCACCGGCAAGACCCGTGTGCTGACCACGCGCCTCGTGCATCTATTGATGACCGGCAAGGCGCGGCCGGGCGAATTGCTCGCCGTCACCTTCACCAATAAGGCGGCGGCGGAGATGAAGCACCGGATCGGCCAGATGATCGGCCGGCTGGTCGAGGGCTGGTGGCTGGGAACCTTTCATGCCTTGGCGGCCCGCATCCTGCGCTCGCATGCCGAGCTGGTGGGGCTGACGCCGAATTTCACCATCCTCGACACCGACGACCAGCTCCGCCTGGTGAAGCAGTTGATGCAGGCGGAAAACATCGACAGCCAGAAATGGCCGGCCCGGGTCATCCTCGGCGTCATCGAGCGCTGGAAGGATCGCGGCCTGACGCCGGACAAGGTCAGCCGGGCGGAACAGTCGGAGCTCGGCGGCGGACGGCTGCTCGATCTCTACCGCGATTACCAGCAGCGCCTGGCGACGTTGAACGCCTGCGACTTCGGCGATCTGCTGCTTCACAATATCACCATCTTCACTGGCCACCCCGACATCCTCGCCGGCTATCAGCAGCGTTTCCGCTACATACTGGTGGACGAGTACCAGGACAGCAACGTGGCGCAGTATCTGTGGCTGCGTCTGCTGGCGCAGACCCATCGCAATCTCTGCGTGGTGGGCGACGACGATCAGTCGATCTATGGCTGGCGCGGGGCGGAGGTGGAGAACATCCTGAAATTCGAAAAGGATTTCCCCGGCGCCAAGGTCATCCGCCTGGAGCAGAACTACCGCTCGACGCCGCATATCCTGGGCGCCGCCTCGGGCCTGATCGCCCATAATGCCGATCGCCACGGCAAGACGCTCTGGACCGATAAGAGCGAAGGCGACAAGGTCGTGATCACCGCCGCCTGGGACGGGGCCGAGGAGGCGCGCCAGATCGGCGAGGAGATCGAAAGCCTGCAGCGCCGACAGGTACAGCTTGGCGATATCGCCATCCTGGTCAGGGCCGGTTTCCAGACCCGCGAATTCGAAGAACGCTTCATCACATTGGGGCTGCCGTATCGCGTGATCGGCGGACCGCGTTTCTATGAGCGCCAGGAAATCCGCGACGCCCTGGCCTATCTGCGCCTGATCAACCAGCCGGACGACGCTTTGGCTTTCGAGCGCATCGTCAATGTGCCGCGCCGGGGCATCGGCGACAGCACGATGAAGCACTTGAACGAGCTGGCGCGACGGCTCGAGGTTTCACTGCCGGAAGCAGCCCGGCGCATCGTCGAGACGGATGAACTGAAGCCGGCGGCGCGGCGTGCGCTGGGCACGCTCATGCAGGATTTCGCGCGCTGGCGCGGCCTGGTCGAGACCCTTCCCCAGGGCGAGCTGGCCCAGCAGGTGCTGGACGAATCCGGCTATACCGCGATGTGGCGCAATGACAAATCGATCGAGGCGCCGGGCCGGCTGGAAAATCTCAAGGAACTGATCCATGCGATGGAGGAGTTCGACAGCCTGGGCGGCTTCCTGGAACATGTCGCGCTGGTGATGGAGAATAGCGGCGGCGAGCCCGGCGATATGATCACCATCATGACCCTGCACGGTGCCAAGGGATTGGAATTCGATATCGTCTTCCTGCCGGGTTGGGAGGAAGGTCTGTTCCCGCATCAACGCGCCTTGGACGAGAACGGCATGAAGGGGCTCGAGGAGGAACGGCGCCTGGCCTATGTCGGCATCACCCGGGCACGGCGCCAGGCGACCATCTCCTATGCCGCCAACCGGCGCATCCATAATCAATGGCAGAGCGCCTTGCCGTCGCGATTCCTCACCGAATTGCCGAAGGAACATCTCGATCGCCGCGACGGCAATCTGTTCCAGCAGGGACGGCTCAATCAGGATGCAGACTGGCAAAGCGGCTGGGGCGGGTCCTGGCGCGGCGGCGTCAGCAGCGGTGCCTCGGCCGGTTACGGTCAAGGCGGTTATGGTCAAGGCTACGGGCCTGGCATGCGCCGCCGCGAACGGGTGATCGATGTCGAGCCCGATGCGGTGATGCTGGTCAAGAAGGGCGCCAGCCATCAAGCCGGGGACCGTGTCTTCCATCAGAAATTCGGCTATGGCCGGGTGGTGTCGGCCGATGGCGACAAACTGGAAATCTCATTCGACAAGGCGGGCCTGAAGAAGGTCATGGCCGGCTTTGTCGTCCGCGCCGATCAGGCGCATTGAAACGATTGGGGGAATTGGAAATGACGGGCGGATTGTGGTCGATCACCTTGCTGCTGTCCTACAAGCCGGCGGAAAGCGAGCGGCAGGTGCTGGAAATGGCCCTGGAGCCGTTCGGCGAGGCCCTGTCGAGTTTCGAGATCGATGACGGCAAGGCTTGGAAGATCGAGGTCTTCGGCGAAGCGAAGCCGGATCGAGGCGCCGTGGCCGCGGCCCTGAAACCGCTCGGCAAATTCAAGGCCCAGATCGCACCGGTCCCGGAAAAGGACTGGGTGGCGGAAAGCCAGAAGGGCCTGCCGGCCCTGACCGCCGGTCCCTTCTTCATCCATGGCTCGCACCACACCGGCCGGATGCCGAAGAACAAGATCGTCTTCGAAATCGATGCCGGCATGGCCTTCGGCACCGGGCGGCACGAAACCACGCGGGGCTGCCTCCTGGCCCTGGCGCGGTTGTCCGAAAGCGGCCAGAAGTTCCGCAAGCCGCTCGATATCGGCACCGGCACCGGCATCCTCGCCTTCGGCATGGCCCGGCTCTTCAAGGTGCCGGTGATGGCCGGCGACAACGACCGGGATTCGGTGCGGGTGGCGCGGGAGAATGCCGCCCTCAATGGGCTGAAGCGCGAGACCAGGATCCTGCTTTCCGACGGTTACCGGGCGGCGGCGATTCGCGCGCAGGCCCCCTATGATCTGATCACCGCCAATATCCTCGCCAATCCGTTGATCGACCTGGCGCCGGCTCTGGCCGGCGTGCTCGCGAAGAATGGCCGGGCGGTTCTTTCCGGGCTGTTGCGGACCCAGGAGAAGGACGTGCTGGCCGCCCATGAAGCCCAGGGGCTGGAACTGGATTTTCGCCTCCGCCTCAAGGAGTGGTCGGTGCTGGTGCTGAAGCGCCGTGCGGCGCCTGCCCGCGGGAAGGCGGCGGGGAAGAAAGCCGTCAAGGCGGCGAAGAAGCCGGCGATGAAGAAGGCGGCGGTGAAAAAGCCGGTGACCAAGAACACTGTGGCGAAGAAGGCCGCGCATAAGAAAACGGCGGCCCGGTAACCGGACCGCCGTTTCAGGTATTTAGGGTAATCGAGTTCTGGGTAATCTCGTCAGTCCGCCCTCGATCACTCCATCGAGGGCTGCCAGTTAGGCAGCGCGCGGAGAGTGGTCGTTGGCCGCGTTGCCATTGGCCGGAGCCAGGGTCTTGCGGGCAATCTCACCAGCCAGCCAGTCGATGTCGCCGCGAACGACGCCGATATCGACCAGCATACGGTCATCCAGCTTCGAAAGCTGGCGAGCCGTGGCGCGGGCGCGATTCCAGGCGCGCAGCGGAGCAACCAGATCCTGTTCGGTCGCGGCCAGCAGGGCAGGGACCTGCTGGATACGGCCGGCTTCGAGGTTGCGGACGTAATCCGCGACTTCGTAGCGGCTGAGGCCGATATCGGCCAGCATGCGGTTATCCAAAGCCATCAGCGTGTTGTACACGTGGCGGCGATGCAGGTAACTCAGGACCGGCTGCACGGACAGGCTGAACACCATACGGCTGAAAGCCTGGAACACGGTCGGGGTACCCGAAACTTGCGTGGCCTTCTCGGCGATATGCTGGATTTCGGAACGGTTCACACCGATATCCGACAGCATCCGGTCATCGAGCTGTGCCAGTTCATGAGCAACGCCGGCCCGGGCAAACACCCGACGCAGCGAAGTCACCACGGTCCGCGCGAAATCAGCGATCGCTGCGGTCGCCGTCACCCGGGTGGTCACCGCCGGCGCCAAAGCCACCGAACCAGCCACCTTCTCGTTTGTCATCATCCGATACATGATTATCTATCCATCCGATTGATTTGATCGTCTCGCCGGGGCCCGATTGCCGCCGTCGATCGATGGGCTGTATATAGGCGAAAGACGGGTTTTCAGGCAGGGGGTTTGCTGCATCGCAGTAATGCAGGCCCTGCATGGTAAAGCATGCGTAAACGTGATCAGGATCACGCCGCGGCACCGAAATGATGGCGCCGCACCCCTCTAAACAGGCCAGTGACCGGCTAAATGCCGGCTCAAGGAGAGAATATGTCGGTTTGCCGAGAAACCTATCAGGGCGATGAAGCGCTCCAGTCCTTGTTAAAAAAAGGGCAATCTTTCCTTACCTTAGACGAATTGTCGCAGGTGATGCCGGGAATCGCAGCGGCGCCGGTCGGCGAGGTCGAGGATGATTGGGTCCAATTGGTGGTAGCCGATGCGAGCCCAGCTACTAGGGCTCAGCTCATTGCATACCGGGAGCAGTGGATTAACGCAAAATCAGGTATGCATACGGAAAAGACCGGCGATCGTCTTGCGGCGCTGCGGCGAGAAATGCTGCGATGCAACATAGATGGTTTTGTCGTCCCCCGGGCGGATGAACATCAAGGGGAATATGTTCCCAAGAAGGCCGAGCGGCTGGCCTGGATCAGCAATTTCACCGGCTCGGCCGGCCTGGTGATCGTGCTGAAGGACCGGGCGGCGATCTTCGTCGACGGTCGCTATACCCTGCAGGCGAAAGAGCAGGTCGACGGCAAGCTGTTCGAGATCCGCCATGTGACCAACGAGCCGCCCGAGGCCTGGCTCGCGGCGCATCTGCCGGCCGGCGGCCGTCTCGGCATCGATCCCTGGCTGATAACGGCCGACGCCGCCCTGCGGCTCCGGGCGGCGGTGCAGCAGAAGGGCGGTGAGCTGGTCTCCTGCGACAGCAACCCCCTGGATGCGGTCTGGGGGGCAAACCAGCCGCCGGCACCCATCTCCCCGGTCAAGCCCCAGGATCTGCGCTATGCCGGCCGGGCCTCGGCGGATAAGCGGCTGGATATCGGCGCCAGGCTGGCGGCACGGGGCCTGACGGCGGCGGTGATCAGCGCGCCGGATTCGATCTGCTGGCTGCTCAATGTCCGGGGCGGGGACGTCCCCCACACGCCCTTCGCCCTCGGTTATGCCATTCTCCGCCAGGACGGCGAGGTCGAGCTGTTCATGGACCGGCGGAAATTCCCGCCGGCCACCCTGGCCCATCTCGGCAACCAGGTGACGCTGCGCGATCCCGATGCCTTCACCGGGGCGCTGGATGCGCTGGGGGCGGCGAAAGCCGCGGTGCTGGTGGATGCGGCCACGGCCGGCATCGCCATCTCCGACCGCCTGCGGGCGGGCGGCGCCACCGTCACCATCGGCGAGGATCCCTGCGCTCTGCCCAAGGCGGCGAAGAACGAGGTGGAGATCGCCGGCACCCGGGCGGCCCACCGCCGCGACGGCGCCGCCGTTTCGCGTTTCCTCGCCTGGTTTTCGGGCGAGGCGCCGAAGGAGCAACTGAGTGAACTCGGTGCGGCGGCAAAACTCGCCGACTTCCGCCGGCAGGACGACCTCCTGCGGGATTTCAGTTTCGACACGATCTCCGGCGCCGGGCCCAATGCTGCCCTGCCGCATTACCGGGTGACACCGGAAAGCAACCGTCGGATCGAGCGCAACTCCATCTATCTGGTCGATTCCGGCGGCCAGTATCTCGACGGAACGACGGACATCACCCGCACCGTGGCGGTCGGCACGCCGACGCCGGAAATGAAGGACCGCTTCACCCGCGTGCTGAAGGGCCATATCGCCCTTGCCACCGCGAAGTTCCCGCGCGGCACCACCGGCAGCCAGTTGGATTCACTGGCGCGCCGGCCGCTCTGGGATGTCGGTCTGGATTTCGATCACGGCACCGGCCACGGCGTCGGCAGCTATCTCTCGGTGCATGAGGGGCCGCAGCGCATCTCCAAGGTGCCGAACCGCACTGCGCTCGAACCCGGCATGATCCTCTCCAACGAGCCCGGTTATTACAAAGCCGGCGAATACGGCATCCGCATCGAGAATCTGATTGTGGTGCAGCCGGTACCGGACAACGACATGCTGTGTTTCGAAACGATTACATTCGCGCCGATCGATCTCGCGCTGGTGGAGACCTCCATCCTGACGCCGGATGAGCGGAATTGGCTCAATGCCTATCATGCGGAGGTACGGGAGAAGCTGCTGCCGCAGCTCGACGGCGTGGCGGCTGATTGGTTGAAGACAGCGACACAGCCGATCTGACCTCAGGCGGAAGTGCTGCGCCAACATTACGGCGCGGGAATTGCGGGGTGGGCGAAGACAGCGTAGGTTCTGATCCGATTTCTCAGATCAGGAACCGCGCCGTGAGCCGTCCCAATATTCTCTTCGTCATGTTCGACCAGATGGCGGCCCTGTCGCTGCCGAGCTATGGCCACAAACTGGTCAAGACGCCCCATCTCGACAGCCTGGCGGCGCGCGGCACGGTTTTCGAGACGGCCTATTGCGCCTCCCCGCTCTGTTCCCCGGCGCGTTTCGCCTTGATGTCGGGCTGCCTGCCGTCGCGGATCGGCGCCTATGACAATGCGACGGAATTTCCCTCCAGCATCGTGACGTTGCCGCATTATCTGCGCGCCGCCGGCTACCGCACCTGCCTCTCCGGCAAGATGGATTTCACCGGCGCCGACCAGTTGCACGGCTATGAGGAACGCCTGACCACCGATCTTGCCCCGGCGGATTTCGGCTGGGTCCCGAACTGGGACCAGCCCGACGAGATCCAGCCCTGGTATCACACATTGCAGAGCGTCGCCGAGGCTGGACCCTGCGACTATTCGCTGTCCATGCAATATGACGAGGATGCGGTCTTCAAGGCGGAGCAATGGCTGCATCAGGCCGCCGGTTCGCCCGATCGCCGGCCTTTCATGCTGACCGTCTCCATCATGCACCCCCATGATCCCTATCAGGCGCCCCGCCGTTTCTGGGAGATGTATGATGAAAAGGAGATCGATCTGCCCGCGATGCCGGCGCTGCCGCCGGAGCGGCGCGATGCCATGGGCCGGCATATGTACCGGCTTTACGACCGTGGCGAAATTCCCCTGAGCGAGACGCAGATCCGCCGTGCCCGCCATGCCTATTACGGCATGATCAGCTATTGCGACGATCAGTTGGGGCGGTTGCTGAAGCGGCTCGAGATGCTGGGTCTCGCCGACAACACGATCGTCGTCGTTACCTCGGACCATGGCGATATGCTGGGCGAGCGGGGGCTCTGGTACAAGATGGCGTTCTTCGACCGGGCGATCCGTGTGCCGCTGATCGTCGCCGGACCCGAGGTTCGGCGAGGGCAACGCCTGATGGCGCCGGTCTCGCATCTCGATTTGCTGCCGACCCTGGGCGGCCTGGCGCAAGGTGGGGATATCTTCGCGCCCGTCTCGCCGGTCGATGGCCGCGATCTGCGCGCGGCCCTGATGCGGGGCACTGAGCCCGTGGGCGATGTCATCGGCGAATATATGGGCGAAGGCTATGACCAGCCGATCGTCATGATCCGGCGCGGCGGCCGCAAGTTTATCTATTCGCGGCAGTTGGGAGCGATCCTCTACGATCTTGGCCAGGATCCGCAGGAAAGCCGGGACCTCGCTACCGATCAGCAGCATGATGCAGAAATCACGGCGCTGACGGCGGAGGTCGAGGGGCGCTGGGACCTGACCGGCCTGCGGGCCGCCGTGCTGGACAGCCAGCGCCGGCGGCGCCTCATTCATCACGCCTTGATCCAGGGCCGGATCGCGCCCTGGGATTACGAGCCGCGACTGGATGCCGCCGGCGTCTATTACCGGAATTACGGCCAGGACCTGCCGGACCCGGATCGCGCCTTGCGCCTGCCGCGCCCGCCCCAAATGTAGCCCCGGATGTAGTCGCCGGTGAGCCGACGAGTTACGTCGTCGGCGCGGTATACGTGCGCAGGATCTGGCGCTGCACCTCGATATAGCCCTGGGCCGTCACCTGCAATCGGTCGCGGATCAGGGTATTGAGGCGCGGCAAGGCATGGAACGGCACCGAGGGGAAAGCGTGATGCTCGGTGTGATAGGGCATGTTCCAGGCGAGAAAGCGGACCAGCGCGTTGGTATAGGTGGTGCGGGTATTGGCCAGCATGTCGTCGGTCAGCGGGCAGAGCGCATGTTCGGCCAGCAGATACAGCCGCAGGAAAGGTTGCCCCAGCAGAGCGGGGATCAGCCAATAGGTCAGGGCAAAGCCATTCCAGCTCACGAGCGATAATGCGGCGATCGCGGCATAGATCGCGAGGACCAGCCGCGCCTCACGCTTCACATCCGTGCGCTGCCGGTCATTGTTGTAGAAATCGCCTTCGACCTTGCCGAACGCATGGGTGATGAGGCCGCGGCCCTGGCCGATCCAATAGGGCAGGCCGCTGACATGCCACAGCCATTGCCGGAGATTGCGCGGCTTGGGATAGGCCAGTTCCGGATCGCGCGCCGGATCCTGGGTGAAGCGGTGATGGGCGAAATGGAAGGCGCGGAAATAGTCGCGCGGCAGCAGGAGCAGACAGCCGATCACGAAAGCGGCGGTGTCATTCAGTCGGCGGCTGGCAAAGGCCGTGCGATGGATGCATTCATGCAGCGGCGTGAAGAGAAAGATAAGGACGATGCCGTGCAGCAGCATGGCCGGCAGTTGCAGCCAGGATCCGCTGCTTTGCCAGACCAGGATGCCGGTCGCCAGCAGCAGGCCGGCATGCAGCGCCAGTTGGCGCAGGCCGGCGGCATCGGACCGCTCTGACAGGACCCGTAATTGGTGATGATCGAGGATCTGGGTACGCGTGAAATGGTCCGACATCGTCCGTGAACATGGCTGCCAGTGAAAATCGGCTCATGATGGCGTCGCCGTCGCGACCTGTCCAGAAAGCTTAACTTGCCGCCGTTCCCCCGGCGTCAGCAGGGCAATGATGACCAAGAGCAGGGTGGCCAGGGCGACGATGCCATAAATCGGCGTGAAGGTACCGCTCAGCGTCTTTGCATAGCCGCCGGCCATATTGCCGAACAGGCCGCCGAGACCGAGGGCGATATTGCCGATGCCGAACAGCAGGGTGGCGGCATCGCCCCGGAAGACGACACCGATATAGGCCGGGACCAGACCGAAAATCGCGTTGAAGGCGATGCCGAACAGAATGCCGGCCAGATTCATCAGCCAGGTCTGCGGTGCGATGAGATGCGGCATGGCGACAGGGATGAGGACCGCGCCGGCCAGCAACAAATAGGTGATCAGCATCGCCCATTTGATGGTGATGCGGTCCGCCAGCCAGCCGAGGGCGAAGCCGCCGACCATGCCGGCCCCGCCGATCAGGCTCCAGACATGGGTGGCGTTCGCCACCGGCCAGCCGAAATCCTCACGCATCAGGGGCACGAGATAGGTCTGGAACGGCATGCAGGACAGGCCATTGAGGAACATGGTGAGGATCATCAGCAAACCGACCGGCGTCAGGACCTGACGCAGCCGGGCTCCGATCGGTGCCGTTGACGTGTTCCGGTGCCGGGTGCCTTGTTCTTCGCCCGATGAGGCGGTCAGGCGCCGCAACCGCCAGATGGCGATCAGCAGCAGCGTCGTCGCAATGACGCCGACGATTCCCCAGACGCTGCGCCAGCCGGCGGTGGCAATCACCGGCGGCACGATCAGCCCGTTGAGAAAGACACCATAGCTGGTGCCGCTCGACATCAGGCCGAGCGCCTTGCCCTGATGCCCGGCCGGGATGACTTGCTGGCAGATCGCCACCATCGGAACCCAGACGGCCGCCGCCGCCCCGCCCATGACGGTGAGCAGCAGGCCCAGGGTTATCGTGCCGCCGGTCTGCGTCATCAACAGGAGGCTGAGGGCGGTGGCGGTCACGGCGCCGAGGATCAGGCGCAGGGGGCCGATTGCCGGCGCGGCGATGCCGCTGAGCAGGGAGGCGGTGAGGAAACCGGCCTGGGCGATGCCGGTGACGAGGCCGACCGTCGCATAGTCGAAGCCGAGGCCGTGGCGCATCTCCGGCGCCAGGGAGGCGAAAAGATAGATGCCGAAACCATAGGTGACGGCGACGAAGGCGGTGAAGAACAGGGTGACTTCGACGGCGGATGGGCGGCGAGGCATGGCGGACGCTCCGGAGAGGATACAGAGAGGAGAGCCGAAACGGATCCTGGACCTCAGCTTGACAAGACTGCCCCGGCGCGACAAACGAGAATGATCGCCATTTGGGATGAGATAAGCTCATGCGACCGGACTTGACACGTTCGACCTTCCCCGGCAGCGCCGCCTTGCGGACCTTCGAAAGCGCCGGCCGGCATCTGAGCTTCAAGCGGGCGGCCCAGGAACTGGCGGTGACCGAATCCGCCGTCAGTTTCCAGATCCGTCAATTGGAGCGCGATCTCGGCGCCGAACTATTTGAACGCGGCCATCGCCAGGTGAAATTGACTCCCGCCGGTCGAGCCTATCTCGAGGTCGTGCAGCAGGCCCATCGCGATCTCCTCAATGCCACCGTGTCGTTGTCGGGACGGGAGAAGGCACAGGTGCGCGTCAGCCTGGTCCCGGCTCTGGCGGAGCACTGGCTCATTCCAAGGCTGGGTGCATTTCTCTCGGCCCATCCGGATATCGCGGTCTCTCTTTTCGCTTCCAGCGATCTTGTCGATCTCGACCGCGACGAGATCGATATCGCCATCCGCTACGGCACCGGCATCTGGCCGCGTGCCAAGGTGCGACACCTGATGGACGAGATGGCGATGCCGGTCGCGCATCCGAAGATCGCTCGCAAACTGGCAAAACGGCAGATCGGCGCGGCGGTCGATATGCCGCTCATTCTCAACTTGCAGCATCCGGATGAATGGGCGACCTGGCTGCCTGATCTCAGCACCGGCCGCTCGCCCGCCGGTCTCCTGCGCTTAGAGACCTCGGCCTTGGTCCTGCGGGCGGCGGTGGAGCAGCTCGGCATCGCCATCGGCCGGCGTCCCTTTGTCGATGATTTTCTGCGCCGCGGGGAATTGGTGCGCCTCGGTAAGACCGAACGTCCTACCGGCAAGAGCCACTTCATCCTGACGCCATTGGGCGGTGGGAAGCTGGGAGACGGGAAGAAGAAGCGGCCGGAGATCGATACCTTCATCGCCGCGTTGCTGGGCTTTGCCGCCGAACCGGTGACGGCGGGTACATACCCCTCCAGCCATCAAGGCTAATCCGGTGGTTTAGTCCGGCGTCTTGCAAAGGCGAGGGCGTTAACCCATTTGCTGTTTCATGCCCTATGACAGCGACCTTCCCGAGGAACCCCTCGATCCCTATTCCGCCCGCGTCGCCCATGCCTTCGAAACGGTCGGCCCGGCGGTGGTCCACATCCATGCGCAAAGCGAGGGTGCCAACGGTCCGCGCAGCGGCACCGGCTCCGGCGTCCTCTTCGCACCCGACGGTTATCTGATCACCAACAGCCATGTGGTTTCCGGCGCCGAGAAATTGTCGGCGGGCCTGACCGACGGGCGGCGCTTCGAGGCCGAACTGATCGGCGACGATCCGGCGACGGATCTCGCGGTCCTGAGATTGCAAGTCGGTGGCCTGCCGCATGCGCCTTTCGGTCGGTCCGCGCGGCTGCGGGTCGGGCAGTTGGTCGTCGCCATCGGCAATCCTTTGGGTTTTCAGGCGACTGTCACGGCGGGAATCGTCAGCGCGCTCGGCCGCACTTTGCGCTCGCCCGCCGGCCGGCTGATCCAGAGCGTGATCCAGACCGATGCGCCGCTGAATCCGGGCAATTCGGGTGGCGCGCTGGTGGACGGGCAGGGGCGGGTCGTTGGCATCAACACCGCCATGATCGGCCAGGCTCAGGGCCTGTGCTTTGCGATCGGCATCGATACGGCGGCGGATGTCACCATGCGGCTGATGCGTGACGGGCGTGTGCGGCGGGCGAGGTTCGGTCTGGTCGGCCAGACCATCACGCTCGATGCGCGTCTCGCCCGGCGTCTGCGGCGCGAGGCGGCCACCGCCGTCCAGGTGGCGGAGGTCCTGTCGGGCGGCCCGGCGGCGCAGGCCGGTCTCGCCAAGGGCGATGTCATTCTGGAGATCGACGCCGTGCCGGTCTTCACCGTCGACGACCTCCACCGCCTGCTGGTGGCGGAGGTCGCCGGACATGACCTGCCGGTCACGGTGATCCGGGGTGCCGGCTTGAAGACCGTGGATGTCCGGCCGGAGCGGGACGATTAGAGCGTGCCCGGTCGAGCGAACCTATCTCAGGCGATGGTGTCGACCACGCCGCCATCGACCCGAAGCGCCGCACCCGTCGTGGCCGAGGCCTGTTTCGAGCAGGCATAGACGACGAGATTGGCGACCTCTTCCGTCGTCGCGACGCGCTGGATAATCGAGCTCGACCGCTCCGCCTTGACGAAAGCCGTCGCCACCTGTTCCACGGTCTGGCCGGTTTTCGCCGCTTCGTCCTTCAGCATCTCTTCCACACCTTCGGACAAAGTGGGGCCGGGCAGCACGGCATTGACCGTGACGCCGGTGCCGGCCAGGCGCTTCGCAAGGCCGCGCGAGACCGAGAGATTGGCGGTCTTGGTGAAGCCGTAATGGATCATGTCAGCGGGAATGTTCAGGCCGGATTCCGAGGAGATGAAGACGATGCGGCCCCATTTCTTCTCGACCATGCCCAGTGCATAAGCGCGTGACATCCGGACGCCGGACATGACATTGATCTCGAAGAAGCGCGTCCATTCCTCGTCCGGTATCTCGAAGAAGTCCTGCAGTGCAAAGATGCCGACATTGTTGACGAGAATATCGCAGGCGGGCTCCGCCTTGAGCAGGGCCGAGCAACCCGCCGCCGTGCCGAGATCAGCGGCGACACCGCGCAGGCGTTTTCCCGATGCGGCCGCCGGCACTGCCTTGCCGAGCTTGGCGATGGCCTGATCGACAGCGTCCTGTCGCCGGCCATTGACGATCACGGTGGCGCCGGCTTCCGCCAGCCCCTGGGCGATGGCGAAGCCGATGCCCAGGGTTGATCCGGTGACGATGGCGGTTTTTCCCGTCAGATCGATTTTCATCATGAAATCCCTTCTTCAGGCATGGCTAAACGAGACTGGATGAGGGGCGGTGGAGGTGACGTCGGAGGCGGCGGTGAGATGGTCGATATCCCGAACCTTAGACCAGCCGGGGGCGTCGCGGAAGCCGGTTACCGCGGAAGCTGGGCGTCACGGAGGTTGGGCCTCGCGGAAGCTGAGCGCATGAACAATCGGTGACATTTCCTTTTAGCCTTTTCCGCATATTTTATGCGTGGCCAATGGCTTTTGCTTCCCATTACCCTGCCGGTCAGGAACGGACGGAACAGGAGTGGACGGCCGATGACGATCGTGGTGACAGGAAGCGCCGGCCATCTGGGTGAGGCGCTGATGCGATGCCTGCATGGGGCACGGCACGAGGTTCGGGGGATCGATATCAAGGCGTCGCCCTTCACCAGCCATGTGGGATCGATCTGCGATCGGGATTTCGTCCGGCATTGTCTTGTGGGCGCGCGGGCAGTGATCCATGCCGCAACCCTGCATAAGCCACATGTGGGAACGCATGGAAATCAGGCGTTCATCGAGACGAATGTCACCGGTACCTTGACGCTGCTGGAGGAAGCCGTTGCGGCCGGTGTGGAGGCCTTCATCTTCACCAGCACGACCAGCAGCTTCGGCTCGGCCCTGACGCCGGCCGCCGGTGCGCCGGCGGCCTGGGTGACAGAAGACGTGACGCCGATCCCCCGGAACATCTATGGCGTTACCAAGGTGATGGCAGAAAGCCTCTGCGAGCTGTTCCATCGACGCCGCCACCTGCCGGTCATCATCCTACGGACATCACGCTTCTTCCCCGAGGCGGATGACGATGCGACGATCCGCAGCCGCTACGAGACCGCCAATGTTCAGGCGAATGAATTGCTCTATCGCCGGATCGATATCGAGGACGTGGTGACGGCTCATCTCCTGGCGCTGGAGAAGGCAACCGAGATCGGCTTCCGCCGCTATATCATCTCGGCAACGACACCCTTCATGCCAAGCGATCTCGCGGATCTGCGCAGCAAGGCGCCCGAGGTGGTGCGTCGGCTCTATCCCGATGTCGAGCGGCTCTATGCGGCGTGTAACTGGACGTTCTTCCCGCAGATCGACCGTGTCTATGTCAATGAACTGGCGAGAACGGAGCTCGGCTGGCGGCCGCGCTACGATTTCGCCCATGTGCTCGACTGCCTGCGGGCGGGAAGGGATTTCCGCAGCGATCTCGCCCATGAGGTCGGCAGCAAGGGCTATCACGCGACGGTGTTCGAGGAAGGCCCTTATCCGGTTACCTGATTAGCTGCTGGCGCTGCTGTAGCGCGACAGGCCGAAGCGCCAGAACAGGCTGCCGAGGACGAGCGCGACGATGCCGGCGCCGAGGCCGAGCAAGGCCCGGGACCAACTGAGTTGCCCCATGGCGGCTTCCGCCGGGATATTGGTGATGAAGGCGATGGGCACGATGAAGGTCAGGGCGAAGCGGGCCCAGGCGGGATAGGCGGTCACCGGGAAGCGGCCTGTCTCCATCAGCGTATAGGCGATGATCGAGACTTCATCCACCTTGGTGAACCAGAAGGCCAGCGTGCTGGCAGACAGCCAAATGGCATAGAGAATGGCGGCGCCCGAGAGGGTCAGCAGGAGGAAAAGGCCGAGATTGGCGGCTGTCAGCGTCCCCTGCACTGACATGCTGTAGAGGACGGCGCCAAAGCCGAGCAGGATGTTCGGTCCATACCAGATGCGCAAGCGCCGGAAGGAAACGATGAACTGGCTGTTCACCGGGCGGATCAGCAGCAGGTCGAGATCGCCCTGACGGACATATTCGGAGACTGCGTTGAGACTGGGATAGAGCCAGGAATCGATCAGGCCTTCCAGAATGAGCGTCACGCCGAACAAGCCGATCATCATGGGCAGGGTCCAGCCGCCCACCATATCCGTCTGTCCGAACAGCGCGAGCAGCGTGAGGATGGCGAGGGCGCAGCCGAGGATGCTGGTCGCGGCACTGGCCAGCAGGTTCGCACGGTATTCCATCTCGGCCTGGATGCTGCTGCGCAGGAAGACGGCGATCAGGAAAAAGGCGCGCTTCATCTAGGCCCCTGCCGCGGAAAAACGCCGGAGGCCGGCGCGCCAGATGAAATGCCGCGCGACGATCAGCGCGAAGGCCCAACCATATTGCAGCAGGAAACCCTGCCAGATGCCGGCTGCATCGAGCTTGCCCATCATGAGCTGGACCGGGAAGTCGAGGATATAGGCGAAAGGCAGCCAATGCAGGATGGCTCGGATCGCGGCCGGGAAGAGATCCAGCGGCACGACGGATCCGCCGAGAATGACATAGAGATACCAGAGCAGGGGCTCCAGGGCCATGGCGCCTTCGATCCAGAAGGCCAGCAGGCCGACGCAATAGTTTATGTGAAAGAAGATGGTCCAGGCGCCGGCGATGGCCAAGATGACGAGCGGCAGGCGTGCGAGATCAAGGCGGTCGAGCACATCGGTCATCCAGAGGCCGAGGATGAAAATCGCGAGGACCACCGGCAACCTGACCACCAATTCGCCGAGATGTTCCGATGCATGCTGCCAGACGGGCGACATCGGCCGCAGCAGCCAGGGCGACAGCTCGCCGCGACGGATGCCGCGATCCAGCAGCAGGATGCACCATACCGGCGTCAACTGGCGGACCAGGAACATGCCCATGAAGTAGAAGGCGAAATCCTCGCGTCCATAACCGGCCATCGGGCCATTCTTTGCCAGTTCCATCCAGATCATCATCATGGCGATGGGCATGATGCCGGCGATCATCCAGATGGCGGCCTGAGCGCGGTAGATGAGGGAAACGGTGACGGCCTGCACCAGCAATTGCCGCCAGATCAGGCACGTCTGCCGGAACGTGGCGCCGGTCATGCGGCCCCCTGCTTGATCGGCGGCACGCCCGGCTGCGGCGGCGTTGCCGCCTGTGCCGGCGGACGGGCGGTGAACAGGGTACCGATCACATCCTCGATCGGCATTTCCTCGATGGCGATATCAGCGACCGGCAGGTCCGCGAGAAGGCGCGAGGCGATCTCCGGCACGCGCGACCTGTCGACCAGCAATTCGGCTTCCAATTCGTCGAGGCTGCGTATTTCGGCATAAAGTTTGAGCCGTTCGGCGGGTTGCGGCGTGGCGAGCTTCAGGCGCAATACTTTCTGCGGGGCACGCTCAGCAATCAGAGCCCGCAGATCGCCATCGAAAGCGATATGGCCGCCATCGATCACCATGACGCGCCGTGCCAGAGCCTCAACATCCGCCATGTAATGTGAGGTCAGCATGACGGTTGCCTTGTAGCGCTCGTTATAGCTGGCGACGAAATCGCGCACCGCCCGTTGCATGTTGACGTCGAGCCCGATGGTGGGCTCATCGAGAAACAGGATCTTCGGCTGATGCAGCAGGGCCAAAGCCAGTTCGCATTTCATGCGCTCGCCGAGCGACAGCTTGCGCACCGGTTTGCTGAGAATGCCCTGCAGGGACAGCATCTCGCTCAATTCGCCGATGCGTTGGCGATAGATGTCCTCCGGAATGTCGTAGATCGCGCGATTAAGCAGGAAGGAATCCAGCGCGGCCAGGTCCCAGGTCAGTTGCTGCTTCTGGCCCATCACCAATGTGATGGAGCAGAGGAAGCCGCGCTCGCGCCGGCGCGGCTCGAAGCCGAGTACCGAAACCTCGCCGCCTGAAGGATGCAGCAGGCCGGACAGCATCTTGAGCGTGGTGGTCTTGCCGGCGCCGTTGGGGCCGAGGAAACCGACGATCTCTCCCTCGGCGATATCGAAGCTGATGCCGTCCACCGCCGTCACGGTGGCGTGCCGGCGGTTGAAGAACGATCTCAGGCTGCCGCGAAAACCGGCCTCCTTGTGATAGACCTGATAGTCCTTGCGCAAGGCACGGACGGAAATGACCCCTTGGGCTGCGGCCCCGGACATGATCCACTTTTGCGGATAATTATCCTATCAGTAGCGGAATTTCCGGGATGTCGTAAAGCGGTCCTGTGGGATGCCGGATTAAAGACGGCGATTCAGCCGCCGATCAAGGCCAACCAGTCATCCTCGCTCAGCGTCGCGACGCCAAGCTCCGCCGCCTTGGCGGCCTTGGAGCCGGCATCCTCGCCGACAATGACATAATCGGTCTTCTTGGAGACCGATCCCGCTACCTTGGCGCCGAGGCTTTCCGCCCGGGCCTTGGCTTCGTTCCGCGTCATCTTGGTGAGGGTGCCGGTGAAGACGACGGTCTTGCCGGCGACCGGGCTGTCGCTGACCGCCACGGGCACGAATTCCTCGACGTCGATCTCCCGGCCGAGATCGTCGAGCACCTCCTGGTTATGCGGTTCGGCAAAGAACGCGATCAGATCTTCCGCCATCGAAGGGCCGATGCCATTGATCTCGCCGAGGTCCTGGCGTTCCTGGCTGCCGATGATCTGCGCCTTCACCATGGCATCGCGCAGCATTGCGAGGGAGAGGTAGTGCTTGGCCAGCAGCTTCGCAGTGACCTCGCCGATCTGCGGGATGCCGAGGGCGTAAATGAAGCGCGGCAAGGGAATGTGGCGCCGCTCCTCGATCGCCGTAAGAAGATTATCGACCGAGGTTTCGCCCCAGCCTTCGCGATCGAGCAAAGCGGGGCGATGGGCCTTCAGGCGGAAGATGTCACCCGGCGATTTCAGCAGGCCGTCGGCATGAAAGGCCTCGATATGCTTGTCGCCGAGACCGTCGATATCGAAGGCGCCACGCGATACGAAATGCCGCAACCGCTCCACCGCCTGGGCGGCGCAGATCAGGCCGCCGGTGCAGCGTTTCGCGACGGCGCCTTCCTCGCGCAGGACATGGCTGCCGCAGACCGGGCAGGTTTCCGGAAAGACAAAGACCGGGCCACGTCCGTCGCGCTCGGCATCCACCACTTCGACGATCTGGGGAATGACATCGCCAGCCCGCTGCACCACCACCTTGTCGCCGATGCGGATATCCTTGCGGGCGATCTCGTCCTCGTTATGCAGGGTCGCCCGGGCGACGACGACGCCGCCGACCGTGATCGGCTCCAATTCGGCGACGGGGGTGAGCACGCCGGTGCGGCCGACCTGGATGGTGATGTTGTTGAGCGTGGTGATGGCCTTTTCCGCCGGAAACTTATGGGCGATGGCCCAGCGCGGGGCGCGGCCGACGAAACCGAGACGGTTCTGCCAGTCGCGGCGATCGACCTTATAGACGGCACCGTCGATGTCATAAGGCAGGTCAGCGCGGTCGGCGCCAAGGGCATCGTAATAGGCCATGACCGCGTCGAGATCCTGGGCCAGGATGCGGCGGGGATTGACGGCGAAGCCCCAATTGGCGAGCTGATCGACGAAGGCATGATGCGAGGCCGGTTGATCCGGCCAGTCCTCCACCTCGCCATAGGCATAGGCGAAGAACTGCAACGGCCGCTTCTTGGTGATGTTGGGATCGAGCTGCCGCACGCTGCCGGCGGCGGCGTTGCGCGGATTGGCGAAGACCGGTTCGCCGGCGGCGAGGCGCTCCTCGTTCAGCTTCGCGAAACCGGCATGCGACATATAAACCTCGCCGCGAATCTCGATCAGCTTCGGCGGTGTCTTGCTCTTCAGCTTGCTCGGGATGCCGGCGACATGCCGCAGATTGGCGGTGATATCCTCACCGACCGCGCCGTCGCCGCGCGTGGCGCCCTGGACGAAATGGCCGTTCTCATAGCGCAGATTGGCGCTGAGGCCGTCGATCTTGGGCTCGGTCGCAAGACTGACCGGCTCCTCGGCACTCAATCCCAGGAAGCGGCGGATGCGGCCGATGAAATCGGCGACATCCTCGCGGGTGAAAGCATTGTCCAAGGACAGCATCGGCCGGCGATGGGGGACCTTGGCGAAGCCCTCCGCCGGCGCGGCGCCGACCCGTTTGCTGGGCGAATCGCTGCGGATCAGTTCCGGAAAGCGTGCCTCGATCGCCCGGTTGCGCCGCACCAGGGCGTCGTAATCGGCATCGCTGATTTCCGGTGCATCCTTGCGATGATAGAGCTCGTCATGATGCGCGATCTCTTCGGCGAGCCGGGCCAGTTCCGCCGACGCCTCGACCTCGGTCAGGCTCTCGACCGGTTCCGATACTGACGCTGTCTGGGTCTTCTTGGCGCTCATGGCATCCGTCTCACAGGTTGCGGGTCGACGGCGCTATCTAACACAAATTGGTCAGAGCCGGATGCTGACAAGTGGAATCGCCGATGCGATTTCACTTGTGGGCTGAATCCGCCGCTTCTCAATAAGATAGAGGGCGATTCAGCTTTCAGGTTGAAGCAGGCCTGCTTCAACCTGAAACCATCGCATTCTAGGACGCACTCGCCAACAGCTTGGTCGCGGCGGCTCTAGCCTCATCCGTGATGGTGGCGCCGGACAGCATGCGGGCGATTTCCTCGCGCCGCGCCGCTTCATCCAGCGGGCGGACGGTGGTCGCCGTCAAGCCCTTGCCGCTGCTCTTCTCCACCCGCCAGTGCTGCTGGCCGAGGGCCGCCACCTGCGGGGAATGGGTGATGACCAGCAACTGCACGGCCGTCGCCAGGCGCTTCAACCTTTCGCCGACGGCGGCGGCGGTGGCGCCGCCGATCCCGGCATCCACTTCATCGAAGACCAGGGTCGGGACCGGCTGGTTTGCCGTCAGGGTCACTTTCAGCGCCAGCATGAAGCGGGCGAGCTCGCCGCCCGAAGCGATGCGGTTGATGGCGCCGGGTGCCGCGCCCGGATTGGTCGCGACCTCGAAGGTCACGCGATCCCAGCCGGTGGCGCTCCAATGGTCCTCGCCGAGGGTTTCCAGGCGGGTGGCGAAACGGGCCTTTTCCAGTTTCAGCGGCGGCAGCTCGCCATTGACGGCGGCGTCCATCGCCTTGGCCGATTTGATCCGGGCCTTGCCGAGCGCGGTGGCGGCATCGACATAGAGCTTACGACTGGTCTCGACCTCGGCCGCCAGCTTGGCCATGTTCTGGCCGCGATCGTCCAGATTGGCGAGGCGCTGCCTCAGCTTCTCCAACAGATCGGGCAAGGTCTCGACCGGCACCTGATGCTTGCGCCCGAGATCGCGCAGCAGATAGAGGCGTTCCTCGATCTTGTCGAGGCGGGTGGGATCGGCATCGAGATCGGCGGCCATATGCTGCAGGATGCCGATCGCATCGCCCAGCTCGATGCTGGCACGTTCAAGCGCCGCCACAACCGGGTGCAACTGGTGTGCCGCCTGCTCGCCGAGCCGGTCGCCCAAGCGGTCGAGACGGCGCTGCGCGGCGGCGACGGCGCGGTCGGCGCCCCGGTCGCCGGCAAGCTCCGTATTCACCGCCTCGATGGCCTCAATGAGCTGCGCGCGATTGGCGAGCAACGCGCGTTCGGCGACCAGTTCGGTTTCTTCCGCCGGCTGGGGATGCGCCAGCTCCAGTTCGTCGACGGCGTGGCCCAGATAATCTTCGTCGGCCTTGGCCCGGTCCAGCTCGGCCTGGGCGGCATCATGGGCGGCAACCGCCTCGCGCCAACGGCGATGGGCACCGGCGCAGGCCACAAGCTTCGCTGCATGGCCGCCATAGCCATCGAGATGCGATTGATGGGTGGCGGGGTCGAGCAGACCCTGGGCTTCGAACTGGCCCTCGATCTCCACCAGGAGATCGCCGAGGCGGCGCAGCAGGCCGATACTGACCGGCTGGTCGTTGACGAAGGCCCGCGACCGGCCATCGGCGCCCACCTGGCGGCGCAGGATCAGGCCGCCATCGGGCTCGATACCCTGTTCGTCCAGAAGCGCCAGGGCCGGATGGGTGGCGGGCAGGGAGAACTCGGCCGTCACGCTCGCTTGCGAGGTGCGTTGCCGGACCAGGCCGGCTTCGGCCCGGGCGCCCAGGGCGAGGCCGAGCGCATCCAGCAGGATCGACTTGCCGGCACCGGTCTCGCCGGTCAGGACCGTCAATCCGGTGTCGAAAGCCAGCTCCAGCTTCTCGATCAGCACCACATTCTGAATGGTGAGTGCGACCAGCATCGGGGGCCTGGGGAAGGGGACGGCTTAGAAGACGTTGCTCAGCCAGGAGCCTTCCTTCTTCTCGGGCTTCAGATTGTTGGCCTCGAGAAGGTTATAGGCATCCTGATACCATTCGCTGCCCGGATAGTTGTAGCCGAGCACGGCGCCGGCGGTCTGGGCCTCGTCATGCACGCCAAGCGAAATATAGGCCTCGACCAGGCGTTCCAGCGCTTCCGGAACATGGGTGGTGGTCTGGTACTTTTCGACCACGACCCGGAAACGGTTGATCGCCGCCAGATAGAGGTCGCGCTTCAGGTAATAGCGGCCGATCTCCATTTCCTTGCCGGCCAGGTGATCGCGCACCAGATCGAGCTTCAGCGAGGCGTCGCGGGCGTAGTCGGTATTGGGGAAACGGGCGACAACGTCGCTCAGCGCGCGCAGGGCCTGTTCGGTATTACCCTGATCGCGGGTCACGTCGGCAATCTGCTCGTAATAGCAGAGGGCCCGGAGGTAATAGGCATAGGCGGTGAACTTGTTGCCGGGATGCAGCTCGATGAAGCTGTCCAGGGCCGGCAGGGCATCGTCATATTCGTCGACGCTGTAATGGGCATAGGCGGACATGATCTGCGCCTGGGTCGCCCATTGCGAATAGGGGTGCTGGCGCTCGACCTCGTCGAACATCTTGGCGGCCTTGCGCGGTTCCCCAGTCTCCAGGGAATCCATGGCGCTGTTGTACAGGACTTCGGCCGGCTGATCGGGGATGTCGGGATCCTTACTGGAGCAGGCGGCGATGAAGGCCAGGCAGGCGAAAGCCGGAATGAGCCGCCAAAGGTACCGAGAATGCATCACCGAAATCCGCCATCTTGTTAGTCTTTTGGTCGCCCGAACTATAGGGGGTGCCGGGTTCCGGCTCAAGCCCGGCAGGATCGCCAAAAACACCTGATTTAAGAGAAAAATGGCCCGCGGCGTCGCCACGGGCCAAGTTTGAGACACCTGGGCGTCACCGGCCGGCGGGCAGCCGGCCGGTGAGCGGGATCAATTCGCCTGACGGCGCAGGAAAGCGGGGATATCCAGGAGATCTTCCTCCGCCCGGCTGGTCGTCATGCGTTCGGTGGTGTCGAGCTGCAACTGCGGCTGCTGCAGGCGCGGGTCCTGCCTCATCTCCGGCTGGGCCGGCATTACCGGCTGGCTCATCGCCGGCTGGGTGAAACGCGGTGCCTGGGGAGCCGGTGCCTGAGGAATCGACGGCTGCGGGAACGACGCCTGAGGGAACGACGCCTGGGGAACCGGACGCTGCTCAGCCTGGGCCGGCCGGGGGGCCGGATGGCTGGTGAAGCGGCTGGTCACCTTCTCGAACAGGCTGGGCGCCCGCTTGCGCTCGACCGGCGACTCGACCACCGGCTGCGGCGCGACCACGGGTTCAGCCATGACCGGCTGGGTCCGCAGGCTGGGTTCCACCGCCGGCGCCGCCATATAGGCCGGCTGGCCGACCGGCCGTTCGACCTGACGTTCCGGCGCCCGGGCAACCGGCTGCGCGACCGGCTGTTCCGGCATCGCCCGCTGCATGGGCTCCGCCTGCAGCGCGGTGGCGCCGATCGACGCCGGCTGGGCCGGCACATAGGCCGGTGCCGCCTGCGCCGAACCGTAGACCGGCTGGGCCGCCACGGTCTGCGCCGCCATGGTCTGTGCCGCGCCGCGCGCCGTCACCGGCTGCGGCATCATGGCCGGCTGTGCCATCTGGGCGACCGGCTGCGCCATCATCGCCGCGCTGCCCATGCCGGAATCAGCCCGGTACGCGACCCGATCGTCACCGCCGAAATCGACGCTCGGCTGCGGGTTCGGGTTGCGGGCCACCAGGCTGAGATTGGCCGTGGCCGGGCGCGGTTGCACCTGGGCCGCCGAATCGATGCCGGTCGCCACCACGGAGATGCGGATCTTGCCTTCCAGCGCCTGATCGAAGGTCGAGCCGAAGATGATATTGGCTTCGGGATCGACCTCGTCGCGGATGCGGTTGGCCGCCTCGTCGACCTCGAACAGAGTCATATCCATGCCGCCGGTGATGTTGATGAGGACGCCACGGGCACCCTTCATGCTGACTTCGTCCAGCAGCGGGTTGGAAATGGCGGCTTCGGCGGCGGCGATGGCGCGATTTTCGCCGGTTGCCTCGCCGGTTCCCATCATCGCCTTACCCATCTCGCTCATCACCGCCCGGATATCGGCGAAGTCGAGGTTGATGAGGCCCGGCATCACCATCAGGTCGGTAACGCCGCGCACGCCGGAATAGAGCACCTCGTCGGCCATCTTGAAGGCGTCGGCGAAGGTGGTCTTCTCATTGGCGATGCGGAACAGGTTCTGGTTCGGGATGATGATCAGGGTGTCGACATATTGCTGCAGTTCCTGAATGCCCTGTTCCGCCATCCGCATGCGGTGCGAGCCTTCGAAATGGAACGGCTTGGTGACCACGCCGACGGTCAGGATGCCCTGTTCGCGGGCGATCTGAGCCATGACGGGAGCCGCACCGGTGCCGGTGCCGCCGCCCATGCCGGCGGTGATGAAGGCCATGTTGGAGCCGGAGAGCTGTTCGGCGATCTCGCGAATCGCTTCTTCAGCGGAAGCGCGGCCGATATCCGGCCGGGCGCCGGCGCCGAGCCCCTTGGTCACGGTCGCGCCCAACTGGATGCGCCGTTCGCACAGGGACTGCTGCAGGGCCTGGGCGTCGGTATTGGCGACCAGGAATTCCACGCCTTCAAGCTTGGAGCGGATCATGTTGCTGACGGCATTGCCGCCGGCTCCCCCCACGCCGATGACGGTGATCTTCGGCCGGATGTCGAACGGATCCTGGGGAAGGGACAAATTTAAAGTCATAGGTGCCTCCAATGTTTCTCACTGGTTATGGTCAGAAGTTATCCCTCAGCCAGGAACCGAAGCGCCCCAGCACGCCCGCTGGCGGGACGTCCTTCGAACGCGTCTGTTTCGGCTGTTCGGATTCGCTTTGCAGGGCATAGGTCAAGAGACCCGCCCCGGTCGCAAAAGCCGGTCCGCCTGTCGCATCCGCCAAACCGTGGATGCGAATGGGACGGCCCATGCGAATCTGCTTGTCCAGCACCAGAGCGGCGAGCTCTCGCACACCACTCAACTGGCTGGCGCCCCCCGTCAACACGACGCGTCGTCCGGCCACCTTATCAAAGCCGCTCGATTCGAGACGAGAGCGAACTAGCTCGAAAGTTTCTTCGAGACGGGGCTGGATGACGCCGACGAGGATCGATTTCGGCACCTGATTGGTCAGGCCGCTGTCTTCCTCGCCGACTTGGGGAACATGAATGATCTCGCGCTCATCGGCGGGTGAGACGATGCAGTTGCCATAGAGCGTCTTCATCCGTTCGGCATGCGTGAGGGGTGTCGACAGGCCGCGGGCGATGTCGTTGGTGACATGGCCGCCGCCGATCGGTACGGAATCGGTATAGACCGCGTGGCCGTCGAAGAAGACGGCCAAAGTCGTGGTGCCGGCGCCCATGTCGATGACGGTGACGCCGAGATCCATTTCGTCATCGACCAAAGTGGCGAGGCCCGAGGCATAAGGCGAGACGACCAGCGCCTTGATGTCCAGGTGGCAGCGGCCGACACAGGTTGTCAGGTTCTTGACGGCACCGGCCGCGGCGGTCACCACATGCATGTCGACTCCAAGCCGGTCGCCATACATGCCGCGCGGATCGCGGATACCCTTGGAACCGTCGATGGAGTAGCCGACCGGGATCGAATGGATCAGCCGGCGTTCATGCGAGCCGTTGATCTGGCTGCCCTGCAGCAGGACGCGGTGCAGGTCGTGATCGCCGACCTCGCGGCCGGAGATCGGCACCTCGACCCCGACCGTCTGCGAGGCCGGATAGCCGCCGGAGAGATTGAGGACGACATCCTGGATGGTATCGCCCGCCATCTGCTCGGCGGCATGGACTGTGGTCAGGATGGCCATCTCGGCCTGTTCCATGTCGATGATGGCACCGCCCCGCACACCGCGTGAGATGTGGTGGCCGATGCCCACGACCGACGGCCGGCCGTCATCGCCGACCCGGGCGATGAAGCAGCAGATCTTGCTGGTGCCGACATCGATGGCGGCAATCAGACCGTTACGAGGTGCGACGCGCGGTTTCTTCATCGGGACTTATCCCTCATTCCCCTCAGCCTTACGTCTCATTGCTCTTGCTACCCTTCTTGGCCGGCTTGTCGGGCACCACGGGATGGGCCTGACGCACCACGACCTGATTGGGCAAACGCAAATCGACGATGCTGATATCCTTGTTCAAAAGCTGACTTTGCCGATTGAGATCGGCCAGCCGATGCCAGGCACTCTCCGGATCTTCCTCCGGCAGCTTCACATCGACTTCGTTGTTGAGGCGCAGATTCCAGCGCCGCTTGCCGACATAGACGGCGGCGGTCACCTGATGCTGCAGATCCGGTTCGCTGGCGAGCATCTCCAGGAGCTTGCCGGCATGAAGCGGCGCGTCGTCGCCGACGATCACCAGGAGCTTCGCGTATTTCTGCAGGTTGCTGGTCTCGATCACCTTGCCGTCGCGGCTGACCAGATAGAGCTGCTGCTGGCGCTGCCACAAGGCGAGCGGCTCGGCCTCGGTGATCTGCACCACCAGCCGGTTGGGGAAGCGCCGTTCGACCATGGCCGAGGCGACCCAGGGCAGGGAGACGAGACGCTGCCGGACCGCCTGGATGTCGACGCCCAGCAAGGGCGCGCCGCGTTGCACGCCGATCGCCGCCAGGATTTCCGCCTGCGAAGTCTCGCTGCGGCCGGTCACCTGGACCTCGTCCAGCGACATGCCGGCATGCGCCGTCGCCGAAAGCACCATCTCGCCAATTCCGGCCGAAGCCTTGCCGAGCCATCCGGATTCGAGGCCCCAGAGACCGAAACCGCCCAGCACCAGCACCGCGCCGCAGGCCGCTCCGCCGCGCAGCATGAAGCGCTCGAAGCGGCTGCGCGGACGCTTGCGCAGCGGCGGACGGGGCATGCTCCGCCCCGCCGGCGCCGCTTTGCCGCGGCCGGTCGCCGTCGCGCTTGCCGGTGCGTTGGCGGTCAATGATCGCATGCAGCGTTCTCCACCATCCAACTGACCAGTTGGGGATAGGAAATGCCAAGATAACGTGCCTGTTCCGGCACCAGCGACAGCGAGGTCATGCCGGGCTGCGTATTGGTCTCCAGCAGATAGAGATGTTCCGGTCCGCCACCCGTCGTGTCGTCGTAGCGGAAGTCGCTGCGGGAAATGCCGCGGCAGCCCAGGGCCTGATGCGCCACCACCGCCATGCGCATGGCTTCCGCCGTCACCGCCTCGGGCAGCGGCGCCGGGCAGAGATGCTCGGTTTTCCCACCGGTATATTTATTGGTGTAATCGTAGAAGCCGCTATGGGGGCGCAATTCGGTCACCGCCATGGCGCGGTCGCCGTCCTTGCCGCCCATCACGGCGACGGTCAGCTCACGGCCGGGGATGAAGCGCTCCACCAGCAGCGGGGTGTCGTCATGCCAGGAGACGTCGGCAAAGGGATTGTTGTCGCCGAGCTTGACGATGACGACGCCGACGCTCGATCCCTCATTGGCCGGTTTCACCACATAAGGACGGGCCATGACATCGTTGCGCTCGACGGAGGCCTTGTCGAGGATGACACCCTCGGGGCAGCGCAGGCCGGCGGCGGCGAAGAGGCGCTTGGCCATCGGCTTGTCCATGGCTATCGAGGAGGCCATCAGGCCGGAATGGGTATAGGGGATGCCGATGAAATTGAGCACACCCTGGATATTGCCATCCTCGACCCAGCGGCCATGGAGCGCATTGAACAGCACGTCCGGCTTCTGCGCTTCGATGGCGGCGATCAAGGCCTTCAGGTCGCGGCTGACATCGATGGTGGAAACCTGATAGCCGGCTTCGGTCAAAGCGGCGGCGCAATTGGCACCGCTCGCCAGCGAGACGTCACGCTCAGCCGAAGGACCGCCCATCAGTACCGTGACCCGCTTCATGCCTGTTCCTTCGTCGTCAACGCAGTCGGCGCATCGCCAGCCAGGCCGATGCGCTTGATTTCCCATTGCAGATTGATGCCGCTGTGCTCGCGCACCCGGCGGCGCACTTCCTCGCCCAGGGCCTCGATCTCGGCCGCCGTCGCCGTGCCGGTATTGATCAGGAAGTTGCAGTGCTTCTCCGAGACCATGGCGCCGCCGACCTTCAGGCCACGGCAGCCCGCCGCGTCGATCAGTTCCCAGGCCCGCTTGGGGCTGGGATTGACGAAGGTGCTGCCGCCGGTGCGGGCACGCACCGGCTGGCTCTCGCTGCGGTTCTGCTGGATCTCCTGGATGCGGGTCTGGATCGCCGCCGGATCGTCGGGGCTGCCGATCAGTTCGGCGCCGACGAAGATCCAGTCCTCGGCGATTGCCGAGTGACGATAGGTGAAGCCCATCTCCGCATGGTCGAGCTGGCGCAATTGCCCGGTTTCGTCGATCGCCGTCGCCTTGTGCAGCAAAGCGGCGATGTCGCTGCCATAGGCGCCGGCATTCATCCGCAGGGCGCCGCCGATGGTACCGGGAATGCCGGACAGGAATTCCAGGCCGGCGAGACCGGCATCGCGAGCGGCCAAAGCGACGTTGAGGTCGAGCGCCGCCGCACCGGCGATCACGCGATGACCCTCGACCCGGATCTCGGCGAAAGCGCGGCCGAGGCGGATCACGACACCGGGAATGCCGCCGTCGCGCACCAGCAGGTTGGAGCCGACACCAAGCATGGTGACGGGGATATCGGCCGGTTTCGCCGACATGAAGGCACGGAGATCTTCGAGATCGGCCGGCTTGAAGAGAACCTCGGCCGGGCCGCCGACGCGGAACCAGGTGACATTGGCGAGCGACGAGCCTTCGGTCAGGCGTCCCCGCACCGCCGGCAGGCGGTCGATCAGGCGAGAGGATGTGCGCTCAGCCGCCATCATGACGTCTTCCCGCTGCCGGCATTCGCATTTCCAGCCGCCGCACCATACTGAGCGGCCAGTTCGCCGGGCAAAGCATGCGCCCAATAGGTGATGCTGCCGGCGCCGAGGCAGACGACGAGATCGCCGGGATGGGCGATCGGCGCGATGGTCGCGGCCAGTTGCTTCGGATCGGCGAGATGATCGGCATGGCGATGGCCGCGTTCGCGCAGACCCGCCGCCAAGGTGGCACCGCTCACGCCCTCGATCGGCTGTTCGCCGGCGGCATAGACATCGGCGACCAGGACCACATCGGCATCGTTGAAGCAGGTGCAGAAATCGACGAAGAGATTCTGCAGCCGGCTGTAGCGGTGCGGCTGGACGACGGCGATGACCTTGCCCTGGCTGGCCTGGCGCGCGGCCTTCAGAACCGCGGCGATCTCCACCGGGTGATGGCCGTAATCGTCGATCACGGTGACGCCGTTCACTTCGCCGGTCCGGGTGAAGCGGCGCTTGACGCCGCCGAAACCGGCGAAGCCCTTACGGATGGTGGCGTCGTCGATGCCCATCTCACAGGCGACGGCGATGGCGGCCAGGCTGTTCTGCACATTGTGCTGGCCGACCATGGGCAGGCGGACGGACGGGATCGTGCGTTCCGAGCCGCTGATGCGGTCGGTGATGACGACGCTGAAGGTGGAGCCGCCGGGATCCATCTGCAGATCGGCACCGCGCACATCGGCCTGGGGCGAGAAGCCATAGGTAATGATGCGGCGATCGGCGAGGCGCGGGATCATCGCCTGAACCACCGGATGATCGATGCAGAGCGTCGCGAAGCCGTAGAACGGAATGTTGCGGACGAAGTCCTCATAAGCCTTGTTCATGGCCTCGACCGAGCCGTAATGGTCGAGATGCTCCGGATCCATATTGGTGACGATGGCGATCACCGCCGGCAGTTTCAGGAAGCTGCCGTCGGATTCATCCGCCTCGACCACCATCCAGTCGCCGGCGCCGAGCCGGGCATTGGTGCCGTAATTGTTGATGATGCCGCCATTGATCACGGTCGGGTCGAAGCCGGCGGCGTCGATCAGGGCCGAAACCAGCGAGGTGGTCGTGGTCTTGCCATGAGTGCCGCCGATGGCGATCGACCATTTGAGGCGCATCAGTTCCGCCAGCATCTCGGCGCGGCGCACCACCGGCAGCCATTTCGCCCGCGCGGCGACCACTTCCGGATTATCCGGCTTCACCGCCGTGGAAATGACGACGACCGAGGCATCGGCGAGATTCTCGGCGCGGTGGCCGAGCTCGACCGGAATGCCGATCTCCTGCAGATGCTTGGTGACATAGCTCTCGTTGAGATCGCTGCCACGCACCTTATAGCCGAGATTGTGCAGGATCTCGGCGATGCCGCTCATGCCGATGCCGCCGATCCCGACGAAATGGATGACGCCGATATCCAGGGGAAGGGCGCGCATCAGTGAGTCTCCTGTAACTTGGTCGCGCGCGCGCTGTTCGAACTCGCGGCGGGCAGCAGGCCGATCACGAGATCGGCCAGCGCCCGGGCGGCGTCGCGCCGGCCGAGGCCGCGCGCCGCATCGGCGGCAGCGGCCAGCCTGGCCGGTTGGTGGATGAGATCGGCAAGACGATCCGCCAGGCGCTGCGGATCGAGATCCTTCTGCGCGACCGCCCAGCCGCCACCGATTTCGGCCAGGGCGGCGGCATTCGCCATCTGATGGTCGTCGATCGATCCCGGCAGGGGGATCATCAAAGCCGGCCGGCCGGCCGCCGCGAGTTCGGCAACGGTCGAGGCGCCGGCGCGCGAGATCAGGAGATGCGTTGCCGCCAGCCGGGTGGGGATATCGCGGAAGAAGGGCTGCAATTCAACCGTCAGGCCCATGTCCCGATATTGCGCGGCGACCTTTTCGAGATCTTCTGCGCGGCATTGCTGGGTGAGCTGCAGGCGGCCGCGCAGATCGGCCGGCAGCAACGCGATGGCCGGTGGCACCAATTCGCCGAAAACGCGGGCACCCTGGCTGCCGCCCACCACCAGCAGGCGGAACGCGCCGTCGCCGGCGGGCGCCGCATAGGGCTGGGCGGCGATGGCGGCGATCTCCGGGCGCACCGGATTGCCAGTCACCAGGCGATGGGATTGCGGCACCTGTTCCAGGAACTTGACCTGCTCGAAGCTGGTGGCGACACGGGTCGCCCGCTTCAGCAGGAAGCGGTTGGCGCGGCCGGCAACGGCATTCTGCTCATGCAGCACGGTCTTGATGCCGGCAAGCTGGGCGGCAAGCAAAGGCGGCACTGAAGGATAGCCGCCGAAACCGACGGCGACCGCCGGCTTCAGTTCCTTCACCAGGCGACGCGACTGCAGATAGCCGGTGCCGAGGCGCAGCACATTGCGCAGACGGTCGCCGATGCCCTTGCCGGCGACGCCGCCGGAGGAGATGCGGTGCAGGCCGATCTGCGGCAGCTTGTCGCCGAAACCCTGGCCGCGTTCGTCGGTCACCAGATCGACACCGAGGCCGCGATCGAGCAGCTCATGGGCCAGCGCCTCGGCGGGAAAGAGATGCCCGCCGGTGCCGCCGGCCGCCAGAAGGATGCGGGGAGAGGTGGCGCCGGTCATACGTCGACACTCCCCGGGAAGCGTTTGCGGGTGAAGGCCAGCAGCATGCCGACGCCGAGCGCGATGGCGACGATGGACGAACCGCCATAGGAGATGAAGGGCAGGGTCATGCCCTTGGTCGGCATCAGATGCAGGCTGGACGCCATGTTGATGACGGCCTGCAGGCCGAAGCCGGTGGCGAGGCCCGTCACCGAGAGCAGGATGAAGAGATTGTTTTCGCCCACCACGCGCAGCAGAGACCGCAGCACGATGAAAGCGAAGATCGCAACGATGATCAGGCAGACGATCAGGCCGAATTCCTCCCCCGCCACGGCGAAGACGAAGTCGGCATGGGCATCGGGCAGCACCAGCTTCACCGTACCTTCGCCGGGGCCCCGACCATAGAGGCCGCCATTGGTAAAGGCTTCCAAGGCGCGGTCGATCTGATAATTGTCGCCCGCTTTGGGATCGAGGAACTGATCGACGCGCTCGGTCACATGCGGGAAGGTCAGATAGGCGCCGATCAGGCCGGCAGTGCCGATGCCGATGCCGGCGACCACCCAGAGGATCGGCAGGCCGGCGACGAAGAACTGCGCGAACCAGGTCAGGGTGACAACCGAGGTCATGCCGAGATCGGGCTGCTTCATCAGCAGGACCACCACCAGGACATAGGCGGCGATGGCGATGATGTTGCCGGGGATGCGCTGGCCGCTGTGCTGCAGCGAAAACATCCAGGCAGCGAAGATCGCGAAGGTCGGCTTGAGGAACTCCGACGGCTGCAGGGTCAGCGGGCCGAAGGTGATCCAGCGCGTCGCCCCCTTGATCTCCTGTCCCTTGAACAGGGTCATCGAGGTCAGGACCAGGAAGACGAAGAACCCGATGACACCGAGGCGGCGCACCTGTTTCGGGCTCAGAACCGAAACGCCGATGATCACCGCGATGGCGAACGGCAGCATGAAATAGTGGTGTCGCACCAGATAGAAGCTGTCGAGGCCGATCCGCACGGCGACCGCCGGGCTGGCGGCCAGGACCAGGATGGCGCCGATGAAGATCAGGGCCAGGATGGCGGCGAGGCTCCAGCGGTCGACGGTCCACCACCATTGGCCAAGCTGGCTGCGATCGGTGCGGGAGAAGGTGCTCATGCCGCCGCACCTCCGCTCAAGGCCTGCACCAACGTGCGGAAGTGATCGCCGCGCGCCTCGAAATTGGCATATTGATCCCAGGAGGCGCAGGCCGGCGACAGCAGCACCACGCCGCCGTCGCGCTTTTCTTTCTGCGCCAGGAGATGCGCCGCCGCGACGGCCTTGTCCAGCGTGCCGCAGGCGGTGAAGGGCACCGCGCGGCCGAGCTGCTTCGCGAAAGAGGCTGCCGCCTCGCCGATCAGATAGGCATGGCGGATGCGCGGATAGAAGGAGTCCAGCCCGGCGAGGCCGCCTTCCTTGGCGCGTCCGCCGATGATCCAGTAGATGTCGTTGTAGCAGGTCAGGGCCTTGGCCGTCGCATCGGCATTGGTGGCCTTGCTGTCATTGACATAGCGGGTCTTGCCGATGGTGGCGATCAGCTCCTGGCGGTGGGCGAGGCCCGGATAGCTCTTCAGCCCGGCGACGATCTCGTCCCGGTTGAGGCCGAGGGCGCGGGCCGCCACATAGGCTGCCGCCGCGTTCTGCCAGTTATGGCTGCCAGGCAAGGTGGGAATCGTGGTCAGATCGACGATCTGTTCCCGCTTGCCGTTGATGTCGTCGATCAACTGACCCTTCACGGCGGAAACGCCGCCGGCCAGGCCCTTCTCGGCGGAGATCGGGATCAGGCGCCGGCCGGCGCCCTTCAGCTCGGCGTAAAGCTTGCGGCAGGGCTCGTCATCGACGCCGATGGCGCCGATGCTGCTCTTGCCTTTCGGCGTCAAGGCCAGTTTCTTGGCGGCGATATAGCCGTCCATGCCGCCATGGCGGTCGAGATGATCCGGCGTGATGTTCAAGAGGATGGCGATATCGGCGAAGGGTGTCGGCGTGATCTCGAGCTGATAGGACGACATCTCGAGCACATAGATGCCGTCATGGCCCATGGGCTGCAGCGACAGGGCCGCCTGGCCGAGATTGCCGCCGACCTCGTGCTTGCGGCCGGCCTGCTCCAGGAGATGGCCGATCAGCGTCGTCGTTGTCGATTTGCCGTTGGTGCCGGTGATGGTGACATAGCGCGCCGAGGGCTGCGCCTTCACCAGCAATTCGATGTCGCTGATGATCGGCACACCCACCGCGCGCGCCAAGGCGGCGACCGGATGCGGCTTTGGATGGAGCTGCGGAATGCCCGGGCTGATCAGGAGGAAGCTGATCCGCGACCAATCGGCCGTGGTCAGATCGACCAGCCAGTCGGCATTGACCGCCGCGCGTGCCGCTTCGCTGTCGTCCCACGCCCAGACGACGGCGCCGCTCGCGGCGATGGCCGCCGCGGCATTGCCGCCGGACCGGCCGAGGCCGAGGACGGCCACGGTCTTACCGGTCAGGTCTGAGATATGGATCGCAGCGGTCACGCGTAACCTCAACGCAGCTTCAAGGTGGAAAGGCCGATCAGCGCCAGCACGGCGGCGATGATCCAGAAGCGGATCACCACGGTCGGCTCGGCCCAGCCCTTCTTTTCGTAATGGTGATGCAGCGGCGCCATGCGGAAGACGCGCTTACCGGTCATCTTGAAGGAGAGTACCTGGACGATGACCGAAACGGTCTCCATCACGAACAGGCCGCCGATGATGGCGAGCACCAGTTCATGCTTGGTGATGACGCTGATGGCGCCCAGCGCGCCACCCATGGAGAGCGAGCCGGTATCGCCCATGAAGACCATGGCCGGCGGTGCATTGAACCACAGGAAGCCGAGCCCGGCACCGCAGAGCGCGCCGCAGAATACTGCCAGCTCGCCACTGCCGGGCACGAAATGGACCTGCAGGTAATTGGCGAAGACGGCATTGCCGACCAGATACGAGATCAGCGCGAAGCAGGCGGCGGCGATCATCACGGGGACGATGGCGAGGCCGTCCAGGCCGTCGGTCAGGTTGACGGCGTTGGAGGCGCCGACCATGACGAAGGTGCCGAAGGGAATGAAGAACCAGCCCAGCGGGATCACCACTTCCTTGAGGAAGGGGACGGTGAGGCCGGTATTGAGCGGCGCCTCGGTCACGCGGGTGACGGCATAGGTAGCGGCAAGGCCGATGAGGATTTGCGCCGCGAGTTTCAGCTTGCCGGGCAGGCCCTTGGTGTTGCGCTTGGTCAGCTTCAGGAAGTCGTCGCCGAAGCCGATCAGGCCATAGCCGATGGTGACCGCGAGCACGATCCAGACATAGGGATTGCTGGTATCGGCCCAGAGCAGGGTGGTGATGATCGCCGAGAGCAGGAACATCAGCCCGCCCATGGTGGGCGTGCCCTTCTTGGTCAGAAGATGCGATTCCGGTCCGTCGGTGCGGATCGGCTGACCCTCGCGCTGCAACTTCTTCAGCCAGCGGATCATGCCGGGGCCGATCCACATGGTGAGAAGCAGCGAGAACAGGATGGCGCCGCCGCTGCGGAAGGTCAGATAGCGGAAGACGTTCAACACCTTCCAGTCTTCCGCCAATCCCGCCAGTAAGTGATAAAGCATTTCCCCCGGTGCCCCCTCAGTGACCGTTCGCCGCTCGTTTCGGCGTATCGGTCGTCCCCCCTTGTTCACTCATCTGCGCACCCAGGGCACGGATGGCGGCCACGATCGGCGCCATGCGCGTGCCCAATGAGCCCTTCACCAGCACCGTGTCGCCGGCACCGAGTTCGCCGCCGATAAGGGCGGCCATGGCATCGGAATCGGCGCAATGCCGGCCGCGCATCTCCGCCGGCAGCAGATCGTGCAGGCCCTGCATCAGCGGGCCCACGGTGAAGGCGCGGTCGATCCCGGCGGCAACCACATCGGCCGCCAGGTTGCGATGCAGAACGGCGCCTTGGCTGCCCAGTTCCCGCATGTCGCCGAGAATGGCGATGCGCTTGCCCTGATTTTTCCCCTGGCCCTTCGGCAGGGTGCCCAGCAGATGCAGGGCGGCGCGGACCGAAACCGGGCTGGCATTGTAGGATTCGTCGATCAGCACGATCTCGCCGCCGGCGACCGCGAGGCGCTCGCGCTTGCCGCGTCCCTTGACGGCCTCGACCCCGGCAAAGGCGGCGAGGGCGGTATCGAGATCCGCACCGAGCACGCTGACGGCACCCAGCACGGCCAGGCTGTTGACGGCGAGATGGGTACCCGGCGCCGCCGTGCGATAGGTGACGCGGCGGCCCATGAGATCGGCTTCGATCAGGTTGCCGTCAGCCAGCACCTGACAGGAGATCAGGCGGATATCGGCATCGGCGGATTTGCCGAAACCGAGAATGGTGGCGATACCGCGCTCCCGGGCCTGCATCACCAGGCGCTCGAAATGCGGATTGTCGCTCGGCAGCAGGACCGTGCCGTCGGTATCCAGCCCGTCGAAGATCTCCGCCTTGGCATCGGCGATCTCAGCGGTGGATTTGAAGAATTCCAGATGCACCGCCTCGATGGTGGTGATGATGGCGAGCTCCGGGCGCACCAGCTTGGATAAGGGCGAGATCTCGCCGGCATGGTTCATGCCGAGCTCGAAGATGCCGTAGGTCGCATCCCGCGTCATGCGGGCGAGGCTGAGCGGCGTGCCCCAATGATTGTTGAGATTGCCGGAACTGGCATAGGTCGGCGCGTCGGCGGCAAGCACGGTGCGCAGGGCTTCCTTGGTGCTGGTCTTGCCGACGCTGCCGGTAACGGCAGCGATACGGGCGACGCTGCGCGCCCGTGCCGCGCGGCCGAGATCCCAGAGTGCAGTCATGGTATCTTCGACCAGCAGCAGCGGCGCACCTTCCGGCACATCGGCCGGGCGCGTCGCCACCACGGCGGCGGCGGCACCCGCCGCCAGTGCCTTGGCGGTGAAATCATGGCCGTCGAAGCTCGGGCCCTTGAGGGCGATGAAGAGATCGCCGGGCGCGACGGTACGGCTGTCGATCGAAACGCCGGTCGCGTTGAAGGTGGTGGTCGCGCGGCCGCGCGTGGCGATGGTCGCTTCGGCTTCGGACCACAGGACCTGCTGGAGCGCGGCGGTCATGAGGCCTCGCTTTCCAGCTTGGCGGCGACGTCGCGCGCCACCTGGCTGTCGTCGAAATCATGCTTCACGCCGCCGACGATCTGATAGGTCTCGTGACCCTTGCCGGCGATCACCAGCACATCGCCCGCGCCGAGGTCGCGCATGGCATGGCGGATCGCCGCCGCGCGGTCGCCGATCTCCAGGGCGCCGGGGGCGGCGGCCATGATCTCGGCACGGATCGCCGCCGGATTCTCGGAGCGCGGATTGTCGTCGGTGATGACGACGCGGTCGGCGAGCCTGGTCGCGATCTCGCCCATGATCGGCCGCTTGC
>CAYOQR010000012.1:0-96907 GCA_964406155.1 uncultured Rhodospirillaceae bacterium
GTGCACCAGTAGATGTCGCCGTCGTGATAGTCGAAGACGTATTGATGGGTCAGCGCGGCATAGACCAGATAGCCGCCAGTCGTATGCAGCACGCCCTTCGGCTTGCCGGTCGAACCCGAAGTATAGAGGATGAACAGTGGGTCCTCGGCATTCATCTCCGCCGGCGTGCAATAAGGCGAGACCTTGGCGGCGGCTTCGTGCCACCAGACGTCGCGCTCCTTGTGCCAGTCGATCTTGCCGCCGGTGCGGCGCACGACGATGACGGATTTGACACTGGGCGAGGTTTTCAGCGCGGCATCGACATTGGCCTTCAGCGGAACCTTGCGGCCGCCGCGCAGCCCTTCATCGGCGGTGATGACGATATTGGAATCGCAATCCTGGATGCGGTTGGCGAGACTGTCCGGCGAGAAGCCGCCGAAGACCACGGAATGAACAGCACCGATCCGGGTGCAGGCCAGCATGGCATAGGTGGCTTCCGGGATCATCGGCATATAGATGGTGATGCGGTCGCCGCGCTTGGCGCCGGCTTCCTTCAGCACATTCGCCATGCGGCAGACCTGTTCATGCAGCTCGGCATAGGTGATGTGCTTGGATTCGGAGGGATCGTCGCCCTCCCAGATGATCGCCGTCTGCTTGGCGCGGGTGGCGAGATGCCGGTCGATGCAATTAGTGGAGACGTTCAGCGTGCCGTCGTGATACCAGCGAATGCGGACCTCACCGGTGTAATCGACATCCTTCACCTGGGTGAAGGGGCGGATCCAGTCGAGGCGTCGTCCCTGCTCGCCCCAGAACCCCGCCGGGTCCTGCATCGAGCGGTCATACATGTCGCGATAGGCTGCCTCGTCGACCCAGGCCTTCTTGGCCCAGGCACCCGATACCGGAAACACGCTTGGCTCGTTCATCGTCTAAAAACTCCCCGCTTTTTCGCCGCGCCTGCTTTCACGCCGCGGCGGGCTTGTCCTCAGTAAATGCAGCATCCGATCCCCGTCTCCGGGGCCGATTGGCCCTTATCATGCACATATCGGGGGCGCTGCGAACATTTTGTTACGATTAGGATTATCGGCGCAAAGCCGCCCCACTGACAAGCCTCAGGACAAGGTTCCCTTAACGAAAGCGCAAGCATCGGCACCTATAGTCGGCACCGATTGATTACATTGGCACTCTCTATGATGAGGCGCCGATTGGTCGATGCTTCGCCGCGCCGATTGAGTAGCGTTTGCGAGCATCTGGCCGGACTTCGATGAACCCGGTCTTTGGGAGATATGGGGAATGGCGATCACCTTGGGTATCCGTGGCAAAATCGTTCTGGCCGGCGCGCTGCTGGCGGCTTTCGGCATCGCCGCCGTGGCCGGCGTGCTGACGCATCAGGCGTCGAACGGTTTGACGGATCAGGCGAAGCAGGTGCTGCGCAATGCCGCCTTGCAGGAAGCCGGGCACGTGAACACCGAATTCGCCCGGGCCATCACGGCGGCACGCAATTTCGCCCGTACGACATTGGCCATGCGCTCGGTCAAGAATACGGACCGTCCGACTTTCGAGGCGATGTTGAAGGACAATCTCGATCCCGAGGCAAGCTGGTTCGGTGCCTGGGGCACCTTCGAGCCCAATGGTTTCGACGGCAAGGACGCGGCCTTCGCCGGCAAGGATATTGCCACCTCGGTGAAGAGCAACGGCCGTTATGTGCCCTATATATATCGTACGGATAAGGGGCTGGTGTTCGACAAATCCTACGATTTCGATACCAGCACCAATCCGCTGGACTACTACAATGTCCCGAAGCAGAGCGGCAAACTGCATGTGACCAATCCGGCCGGCTGGGATTTCGGCGGCGGCAACATCATCTGGCTGGTCAGCTTTTGCGTGCCGGTGATCGAGGATGGCAAGCCGCTCGGCGTGACCGGCATCGACTTCCGCATGCAGGAACTGCTGAAATACTTCGCCGATCTACGGCCGATGGGCGAGGGTCGCGCGGCGCTGATCGATTCCGTCGGCAATTGGGCGGCCAATCCCGACGGCAAGCTGGTGGGTAAGAAAGTTGAGGATGCCTTCTACACTTCGCGCAAGGAGGCTATTGCGCGGGGCGATATCGTGATCGGCGATGAGCAGACCAACCTGCTCGCCGAGGACAGTTTCTCGGTGATGGTGCCGGTGCATTTCGAGGATTCGCCCGATGTCTGGACGCTGATGATCAGTGTGCCGCGCAGCCTGGTTCTCGCCCAGGTCAACAACATGACCTCCTGGGCTTTCGGTATCGGCTTGCTGGCGGTGCTGGTCTGCGCCGTGATCGCCTGGGTGGTGGGACGCGGCATCGCCAAGCCGGTGGTGCAGATGACCGGCGTGATGAATGCCCTGGCATCCGGCCAGTTGCAGATCGATGTGCCGGCGCTGGGGCGCAAGGATGAAATCGGCCAGATGGCCGAAGCGGTCCAGACCTTCAAGCAGAATGCCGTCGAGAATCAGGAATTGCAGCGCCGCCAGGCCGAAATGACGCGTCAGGCCGAGGAGGATCAGCGCAATGCCCGTCTCAATCTCGCCGACCGCTTCGAAAGCGAGGTGTCGCAGTCGCTGGGCGAAATGGCGACGACCAGCCGCGACATGACGCGCTCGGCCGAGGCCATGTCCTCGACCGCCAATGACAATGTCAATCGTAGCGAGGCTGTGGCCGGCACGGCCAACCGGGTGGCGGACAACGTTTCCTCGGTCGCGGCGGCAGTGGAGGAACTGGCGGCCTCGATCCGCGAGATCAGCCAGCAGGCGAATAATTCCAGCGAAGTGGCGACCGGTGCCGCCGGCCGTGCCCGCGGCACGGTCGACCGGGTCAATGCCTTGGTCAATGCAGCCGATCAGATCGGTTCGGTGATCACCCTCATCAACGACATCGCCCAGCAGACCAACCTGCTGGCGCTCAATGCCACGATCGAGGCGGCGCGGGCGGGGGAGGCCGGCAAGGGCTTTGCTGTGGTGGCGTCCGAAGTGAAGAACCTCGCCACCCAGACCGCCAAGGCGACCGAGGAAATCGCCGCCCAGGTCCAGGCGATCCAGCAATCGACCGGCCTGGCCGCCGGCGAGATCGGCGAGATCGCCCAGGTGATCGATCAGTTGAGCCAGATCAGCGGTGCCATTGCCGCCGCCGTGACCGAACAGGAGGCGGCGACCAGCGAGATCAGCCGCGCCGTCAACGAGGCCGCCACCGGCACGACCGAGCTGCGGCACAATATCGTGACGGTCTCGGATACCGCGCAGAAGAGCGGCATGACCGCCGGTACGATGGTCAGCGCCGTCCAACTGCTGCAGCAGCGCTTCAGCGAAATGGAAACTCGGGTGGAGGATTTCCTGGGCCGGGTACGGGCGGGCTGAGGCCCGTCTCATTCCGATGGGGTGATAGCGCTTTCATCACCGGCTCTATTCATTATATGAGAGGGCATATGAGAGGGCGCGGCCGCACTGGTTGCATGCGTCGCTCCAGCGTCTGCTATGCACCGGTTTCATGTACCGGTCCAGGCGTGCCGAGAATGCCTTGTCGCCATGGGCTTTAGCTGCCCCGGAGCCCGCTCCGGTGCCGGCTGGCTGGCGCGACCGCATTAACCAAAACACAAACTTCCTTTCATATTTCTATCACCTGCCGACCGCCCCGGAGGTTCGCTGACCGTCGTCGGAACAGCGGGCGCCAGGGTTGCGCGGTCGGCGGTCAGTGAGAGAGGGGTGATCCGATGGCCATAACCTTGGGTATCCGTGGCAAGATCGTGCTGGCCGGCGCAATGCTGGCCGCCTTTGGCATTGCCGCCGTGGCCGGTGTGCTGACGCGCCAGGCTTCGACCGGTCTGACGGAAGAGGCACGGGATGTCTTGCGGAATGTCGCGCTGCAGGAGGCGGGTCATGTCAACACCGACTTCGCCCGGGCGATCACGGCGGCGCGCAGTCTGGCACGGACCACCCTCGCGATGCGCTCGGTCAAGAATACGGACCGTTCCACTTTCGAGGCGATGTTGAAGGGTAATCTCGAACCCGAGGCCAATTGGTTCGCTGCCTGGGCGACGTTCGAGCCCAACGGTTTCGATGGCAAGGATGCCGATTTCGCCGGCAAGGACATTGCCAGTTCGGTGAAAAGCAGCGGTCGCTACGTTCCCTATTGGTATCGCGGCGATCAGGGTCTGGCACCCGACAAATCCTATGATTATGACACCAGCACCGAACCGCAGGATTTCTACAACATCCCGAAACAGACCGGCAAACTGCATGTCACCAACCCGACCGGCTGGGATTTCAGCGGCAAGACCATCTGGATGGTCAGTTTCACCGTGCCGGTGATCGAGGGCGGCAAGTTCCTCGGCATCACCGGCATCGACCTGCGGATGCAGGAGCTGCAGCAGTATTTCGCCGACTTGCGGCCGATGGGTGCCGGACGGGCGGCGGTGATCGATGCCGCCGGCAACTGGGCCGCCAATCCCGATCCCAAGCTGATGGGGAAGAAGGTCGAGGATCCCTTTTATCTGGCCCGCAAGGATGTCGTCGCCAAGGGTGAGATCGCAATCGGTGATGAATGGACCAACCTGCTGCCGGAGGACAGCTTCTCCGTCATGGTCCCGATACGTTTCGAGGATTCGCCCGATACCTGGACGTTGATGATCAGCGTGCCGCGCAGCCTGGTCCTGGCACAGGTCAACAGCATGACCTCCTGGGCCTTGGGCATCGGCTTGCTGGCGGTGCTGATCTGCGCGGCGATCGCCTGGCTGGTGGGGCGCGGCATCGCCCGTCCGGTGGTGCAGATGACCAGCGTCATGAATACGCTGGCGGCGGGGCAATTGCAGATCGAGGTACCGGCGCTCGGCCGCAAGGACGAGATCGGCCAGATGGCGGCAGCGGTGGAAACCTTCAAGCAGAATGCCGCCGAGAACCAGGAGCTGCAACGCCGCCAGGAAGAGATGAAGCGCCAGGCTGAGGAAGATCAGCGTCAGGCGCGGCTCGGCCTCGCCGATCGTTTCGAGAGCGAGGTCTCGCAATCACTGGGCGAGATGGCGACGACCAGCCGCGACATGACCCGGTCGGCCGAGGCCATGTCGGCGATCGCCGATGATAACGTCAACCGCAGCGAGGCGGTTGCCGGGACCGCGAGCCGGGTGGCAGACAATGTCTCCTCGGTCGCGGCGGCGGTGGAGGAACTGGCGGCTTCGATCCGCGAGATCAGCCAGCAGGCGAACAGCTCCAGCGAGGCAGCAACCGGCGCCGCCGGCCGGGCGCGGGGTACGGTGGAGCGGGTCAATGCCCTGGTCAATGCCGCCGACCAGATCGGCTCTGTCATCACCCTCATCAACGATATCGCCCAGCAGACCAATCTGCTGGCCTTGAACGCGACCATCGAGGCGGCGCGGGCGGGCGAGGCCGGCAAGGGCTTTGCCGTGGTCGCAGCGGAGGTCAAGAACCTCGCCACTCAGACCGCCAAGGCGACCGAGGAAATCTCGACCCAGGTCCAGTCGATCCAGCAATCGACCGGGGAGGCGGCCGGCGAGATCGGCGAGATCGCCCAGGTGATCGACCAGTTGAGCCAGATCAGCGGCGCCATCGCCGCCGCCGTGACCGAGCAGGAGGCGGCAACCAGTGAGATCAGCCGCGCCGTCAACGAGGCGGCGACAGGGACCACGGAGCTGCGGCAGAACATCGAGACGGTCTCGGATACCGCGCAGAAAAGCGGCATGACCGCCGGCACCATGGCCAGCGCGGTACAAGTGCTGCAGCAGCGCTTCGGCGAGATGGAACATCGGGTGGAGGATTTCCTCGGCCGGGTCCGAGCGGGTTAGCCTGATCGGCCGCTTATCCGTCGATCTCACGACGCGCGACTGCGACCCGTACAGGCAAGCGCGAACCGTCGTTTCGGCCAGAGTCAGCTCAACCAAGGTCAACTGACGACGATGGCAGGTCAGTTCACCGCGCAATCGTCGCGATAGGCCTTCGGCGTCAGGCCGCAATGCTTCTTGAAGACGGTGGTGAAGTGGCTCTGATTGGCGAAGCCGACGCTGAGCGCGATCTGTGCGATCGGCTCGTCGCAGGTCCGCAGCAATGTCTTGGCGCGTTCGATGCGCTGGCGGATGACGTATTGATGCGGCGACACGCCGGTCGACTGCTTGAAGCCGTGCGAGAAATGGTAGGGGCTGACCGCCGCCGCCGAGGCGATTTCCTCCAATGAGAGATCGGCCGCCAGATTGGCCTCGATGAAATCCAGCGCCCGCTGCAGCCGGACGCGCGAGATCGCCATGCGTTCCAGGCTGTCGCAGGGATTGCCTGGCGTGTGGCCGCGCAGTAATTGCAGCGCCAGTGCCTGGGCCATCAGGTCGCCGAACAGGCGGCTGGTCGCATTGGGCGATTGCACCTCGGCCATCAGGCGCAGGGCGATCTGGTAGATCCAGGGATCGTGCAGGCTGATGCTGCTGACGAGGTCGGCCGGGCGGTTTGCGAGTTCCGCGGCGGCATCGTTGAGCGCATCCGGGCTGAGGCAGAGATGCAGCTCGTCGATCTCGCCATCCCATTCCCAGGAGTTTTCGTGCTGGGCCGCCATGATGATGACTTCCCCGGGGCTGGTGCGGCCGCGCTGCCAGCGGCCGTTGAGCTTCATCGCCAGCTTGCTGGGATTGGCAAGATGGGCGGCGACGAAATGCCAGGACAGGGCCGGCTGATGCATCTGCCAGCGTTTGGGATTGCGGAAACGGTAAAGGGCGATTCTCTCCCAGCCGAGTTTTTCGCTGGAGAGCAGGGGCGCCGTCGGCATCACCTGCGCCCAGGCCGATGGCAAAAGGCCGCTTGAGGCGGCTACGTGGCTGCTCTGGAACATCATGCGACTTCCGACGAAACCCTGATCGACCCTGAATCGGAAGCGATCATTGCCATGCTGTCAAGATTCTTGGCCGATGCTTCCTGTTCCGATCCCTGTCCCCACTCAGGAACTGGAGGACGCAAAGCCAGGATACCGTACTGGTCAAATTTTCCTAGCTTATCCTGCCGGCCAGAGGCAGCAGTGCCGGGTAAAAAAGACAAGAACTGAATAATTCCCGCAAGTTCTCGAAACATTTCGCCACCCCGGCCGAGGCACAGTCGAGCCATCGCGACAGCATCGCGGTCAAAACATCATCGACTGGGGAGAAGCAGGTGAACGCAGACGCAGCCTGGGCCGGGCTCAACGGCAAGCATTATATCAACGGCGCCTTCGTCCGGGCGGAAGGGACGGAGAGCCTGGATGTGATCGATCCGGCAACTGAGGAACGGATCGGCGAGATCGCCGAGGCGACCAGCGCTGAGATCGACCGCGCGGTGGCGATCGCCAATGCGGCGCAGAAAAGCTGGAACAAGACCAGCATGCTGCACCGTGCCGAAGTGCTGCACGAGATCGCCACCGACATGCGGGCGGCGCGGCCGCCGGTGGCGGAGCTGCTCACCCGGGAAATGGGCAAGCCCTATAAGGAATCGATGGACGAGGCGCATTGGGCCTCGACGGCGGTGGACTACTTCGCCGAAGTCGGCCGCCATGAAGCTGGCCGCGTGCTCGGTCCCGCCACCGCCGGGCAGTTCCATTTCACCACCAAGGATCCGCTCGGCGTCGTCGTCCTGATCCTGCCCTTCAATTATCCGCTTTGCCTGCTCTGCTGGCAGGCGGCGGCAGCCATCGCCGCCGGCAACGCGGTCATCATCAAGCCCTCCGAACTGACCTCGTTGACCACGCTGAAATTCATGGAATCCTTCCGCTTCCTGCCGGAGGGCCTGATCCAGGTGGTGACCGGCGGCGGGCGTGTCGGCCAGCAATTGGTGGAGCACAAGGACACCCATATGGTGGCCTTCACCGGCGGTATCGAAACCGGCCGCCGGGTGGCGGAATCCTGCGCCCGCCAGTACAAGCGGGTCCTTCTGGAAACCTCGGGCAACGATCCCTTCATCGTCATGCCCTCGGCGCCCCTGGACATCGCGGCACGCGGCGCGGTCTTCGGTGCCTATCTCAATTGCGGCCAGGTCTGCGCGGCCTCGGAGCGTTTCTACGTCCATGAATCGATCCATGACGCCTTCGTCGCCAAGATCGTCGAGGAGACGGCCAAGGTCCGCATCGGCAACGGCCTCGACAAGGTCGATATGGGGCCGCTGGCCTCGCGGGCGCAGCGCGACCGCTATGAGAAGATCATCGCCCGGGCGAAGCAGCAGGGCGGCAATATCCGCATCGGCGGCGGCCGGCCGGCCGGTTTCAACAAAGGCTATTTCGTCGATGCGACCGTGATCACTGAGGTGGAGCCCAGCCATGAGATCGTCAATGACGAAACTTTCGGCCCGGTCATTCCGGTGGTGAAGGTGAAGGATTTCGACCAGGCGATCGAGCTCTCCAACCGCTCGCGCTACGCCTTGGGCTCGACGGTCTATACGCTCGATCTGCAAGAGAGCCTGCGGGCGGTGAACGAGCTCGAGGCCGGCATGGTCTGGGTCAACGCGCCTTTGCTCGACAACGATGCCGGCCCCTTCGGCGGGCGCAAGCAATCCGGCATGGGGCGGCAGCTCGGCGCCGAAGGCCTCGACACCTTCCGCCACACCAAGTTCTCCATGATCGATCCGGGTGCCGAGGCGCATGACTTCTGGTGGTTCCCCTATCCGGACAAGGAGGCCTATCCGCGCGGTCGGTGATCTTGACGTGTTTGACGCGGCGCGGTCAAAGCGCGCCGCGTCCTTTTAAAAAGAAGACCAAGAAGGCATCCGCCGGTTCACGAGCGGGGCCGCAACGGGAGGAAGGGAAAGGGGAGGAAGCCATATGGCAAAGCAATTGTTTCCCGAACTGGAACGGCGTGTCGCCATTCTCGAGGATCCATCGCAGCAGGGCGCCGATTTCGACGGCGTGAGCTGGCTCTGGCTGATCCTGCTCGGCATCGTGGGGCCGCTGGCCCTGCTCGTCTGGGGGTGGAGCGCATGACCATGGCAACGGATATCCAAACCGCCCACGGCACCCATGACGCGGGCATCGCCGCCGACAAGAACGCCTGGCCGCTGCTGCCCGGCGAACGCACCTGGGGCTCCTGGCAGCTCGGCATCGCGCTGGCGACGGCTGCCGCTGCGACCTGGTGCTACATCATCGGCGAATATGTCGCCTATTACCTCGGCTTCAAGCAGGCCTTCGCGACCCTCGCCGCCGGCAGCATGATCGGCATGCTGATGGTGACCCTGGCGGCGGTGCCGACCAGCATCCGCTTCGGCGTCGATTCGGTCGCCTCGGCGGTGCCGCAATTCGGCACACGCGGCTGGGTCATCCCCAGCGCCCTGCAATTCATCTCGATCATCGGCTGGAATTCGCTGCTGCTGATCTTCTTCTCGAAATCGGTGACGCAGCTTCTGATCGCGCTCAACTTCACCAATGCGGCCTCGGGCACCTATCTTGTCCCGGCCACCATCCTGCTCGCCTGCGCCCTCGTCTTCCTCTTTCTGCTGAAGGGCTCGGGCGGCGTCGACAAGGTGGCGAAGATCCTGGTCGCCCATGTCTTCGTCGGTTTCTGGATGCTCTACATCCTGGTTTCCAACCGCTGGGGCGATTTGTCGGCGGCGGTGCCGTCCTCCGCCTCGCCGGACCGGCTGTGGAACTACACGACCGGTGTCGAGATCGGCATCTCTTCGCTGCTCTCCTGGTGGCCCTATATCGGCGCCATGGTGCGGATGGCGCCGAATGGTCGCAAGGCCGCCGTGCCGATCATGCTGGGCATGGGGGCGCCGGTGCCGCTGCTCTGCCTGATCGGGATCGCCGGCTTCCTGGTGCTGCAAAGCTCCGATCCGGCGCAATGGCTGCGCACGGTGGGCGGTCCGACCTATGCGATCATCGCGCTTGTCTTCGTGACGGCCGCCAATCTCGGCACCGCTGTCGCCGGCACCTATGCCTCGGCGATCGGGCTGCGCTACTATCCGGGGCTCGACAAGCTGCCTTGGCCGATGCTGCTGTTGCTTACCCTCCTGCCGGTGGCACTGGTCGGCTTGCTGATCCCGGAACTTTTCTTCGCCCGGTTCGGCACCTTCCTCGCCTTCATCGGCATTACCTTCGCCCCGCTCTGCGGCATCCAGATTGTCGATTACTATCTGCTGCGGCAGCGCCGGATCGCCATCCGCGCCATCTATGACGGCGGCGCGGATGGGGCCTATCGCTTCTGGGGCGGCTTCAATCCGGCGGCCATCGCCGCCATGGTCGTCGGTTTCGGCACCTACATCTATCTGCTGAACCCGCTGACCTATGTGTCGAGCTGGCCCTATCAATATCTGACGGCCTCGCTGCCGACGGCCTTTATCGCCGCCGCCGTCTATTGGCTGGTGACAAAGCTGATCGTCATGCCGGCCGGCCGGGGCGGCTATCGCGCCTGACCGGTGATTGCTGCGGGCCGGTCGACAGACCGGCCCGCAGCCATGCCGTTCCTGCCGGTCATCGATCCAGATCGATCCAGGACGGGATTCCCCTGACCGGATTTCAGCCGCCGCGTCCCGTTGGGAAGGCAGCAAAAAACGCAAAATTCCTCCATCTCGAGCAAGAAGTTGAGAGAAATCCGGCGGCAAAGGCCGTCATCCTCGACCGAAGGATGGCGCCAATGCGGTGCCGGATTTCGACCGTCTGGGGTCGAGCGTGGGGAGGAAACAAGAATGCCGCAACAATTGCCGGCGGAGCTCGAGCGCCGTCTCGCCATATTGGAGGATCCGCGTGAACAAGGGAGCGATTTCGACGGCCTGAGCTGGTTCTGGCTGCTGGTCTTCGGTCTCGCTTTGCCCGTCGCCTGCTTCATCCTGGGGTGGCACGCATGACCATCGCGATGGAGAGCGGCCAATCGGCCGCAACCGCCCCGGGTATCCTCATGGACAAGAGCGCCTGGCCGCTCCTGCGGCATGAACGGGATTGGGGGCCGTGGCAGCTCGGCATCTCGCTGGCGACGGCTGCGGCGGCGACCTGGTGCTATATCATCGGCGAATATGTCGGCTATTACCTCGACTTCATCCAGGGCGCCGCCGTGCTGATCGGTGGCAGCATGATCGGCATGCTGATGGTGGCGATGGCGGTGGTGCCGATCAGTATCCGTTTCGGCGTTGATTCGATTGCCTCCACCAAGCCGTCCTTTGGCTCCACCGGCTGGATCATCCCGGCGGCGATGCAGCAGATCACCATCATCGGCTGGAATTCGCTGCTGCTGATCTTCTTTGCCAAATCGACGACCCAATTGCTGCTGGCGCTGGGCCTCATTACGGACGCCTCCAATACCCTCATCGTGCCGGCGACGGTCTTTCTCGCCTGTTCCCTTGTCTTCCTCTTCCTGCTCAAGGGATCGCGCGGGGTCGACCGTATCGCCAAGATCCTGGTCGCCCACGTCTTCATCGGCCTCTGGATGCTCTATATCCTGCTGACGGAACGCTGGGGCGATCTGCGGCAGGCGGTGCCCTCGGCGGCCAGTCCCAGTCCGCTGTGGAACTACACGACCGGCATCGAGATCGCGATCGTGTCGCTCTTATCCTGGTGGCCCTATACCGGCGCCATGGTGCGCATGGCCCCGCGCGGCCGCACGGCGGCCTTGCCCATCATGATCGGCATGAGCGCGCCCGTGCCGCTCCTCTCCCTGATCGGCGTCGCCGGCATCCTGGTGCTGCAGGTCTCGGACCCGGCGCAATGGCTGCGCACCGTGGGCGGGCCGGCTTATGGTATCGTCGCCCTCATTTTCGTGGCGGCGGCCAATCTCGGCACGGCGGTGGCCGGCGTCTATGCCTGCTCGATCGGGCTGCGGCATTTCAAGGCCTGCGAGAACCTCTCCTGGCCGGTGCTGCTCCTGCTGACGATCGGGCCGGTGGTGCTGGTGGGACTGTTCGTGCCGGAACTGTTCTTCGCCAATTTTGGCGCCTTCCTGGCCATCGTCGGCCTGTGCTTCGCGCCGCTCTGTGGCATCCAGATCGTCGACTACTATGTCCTGCGCCGGCGCCGCATCAATGTCCGGGGGCTGTTCCTGAGCGACGATAGCGGTGCCTATCGCTTCTGGCGCGGGATCAATCCGGCGGCGGTGGTGGCGATGGTGGCGGGATGCAGCACCTATTTCTACCTGCTGAACCCGCTGACCTATGCCAGCCATTTCCCCTATGACTACATGACGGCGTCCCTGCCCAGCGCGGCGGTGGCGGGGCTCGTGCATGTGCTGCTGGTCAGGCTGATCGTGCGGCCGGCGGGCAAGGGCGATTATCCGGGCAAGGGCGATTATCAGGGATAGGCGATCCTCTCCCTGGGCAAAGTCCCTGGGCAGAGGCATCACCCCCGCGGCATGACCGCGGGGGTGATGCCTTGCGGCATTCCGGCGCCTTGGGCAGAATGACCGCGCCGGGAGACAAGAACACGGACCAGTGGCGACCGGTTGGCGGCGATGGACCGGGAGCCGCACGGAGAGGGGCCGTCGGGAGGAAAAATGCAGCAGACAGCGCCGTCGCCTGCTTTGCCGGGCGGCAAGGGGATATCGGCGATGGACTGGGTCCGGACCTTGAACGGTACGGAGCTCTTTCCCAATAGCTGGGGACAATGGGAAGCCTTCGGCGCCGGATTGTTCCGCTTCCCCGAATTGCCGGAGACCTGCGTCGTGCAGCCGATGGAGGACCATTACATCTCGGTCACGCTCGCCGGCTCGCTGCGCGTCGAAGGCGTCCTGAACGATCAGCGGATCGAAGGCGACTTCGTGCCCGGTCGCTGCCTGGTCATGCCGGCCGGCCAGACCAATGTCTGGCGCTGGAACCGGCCGACCGACGAAATGCATGTCTATCTCCGGCCGCATTTCCTCCGGCACATGTCGGAACAGGCCAATATCACCTCCGTCGAACTGGTGAACCGGATCGCCGTCGACGATCCGATCCTGCATCACATCATCCAGGGCATCATCGAGGAATTGCGGGCACCCAGTGGCGCCGGGCGGTTATTCGCCGATCTCACCGGGCAATATCTCGCGTTGCATCTTTTGCGTCGGCACAGCGCGGCGATGCGGGCGCCGCAGCCGCGCGGCCTGCGCCTGACCGCCGCGCAATTGCGCCGGGTCGAGGCATGCATCGACGACGACCTGGGCGCGGAACTCTCCCTCGACGATCTCGCCGAGGCGGCGCGGGTCAGCCGTTTCCATTTCGCCCGAGCCTTCAAGCAGACCATCGGCATGCCGCCGCATCGCTGGCTGATCATGCGGCGGATCGAACGCGCGAAGCAGTTGCTGGAGACGACGCAGCTCTCGATCCTCGACATCGCCTGTGCCGTCGGTTTCCAGAGCCAGAGCCATTTCGGCCAGGTCTTCCGCAGGCAGACCGGCTTCTCGCCGGCGAAATGGCGCCGCGTCGCGATGCAGTGATCGCCGTCCGGCAGCGATTTTCGCAAAGATCCGACAGCGTTAGCAAAGCAGCGAGAGATTAGATCATCCGCAAGACTGCATTCTTGCCGCACGAAATCACGCAGCGGAAGGAGTGGCGGGTGATGAAGACATGGGGAGCCGAGCCTTATTACGGGCTCGATTTCGACTTCGATCCACAATGGTTCCTGACGGATGAGCAGCGCGAGCTGCAGCGTCAGTTGATCGAGGTCTGTGAGACGACGCTGCGGCCCAATGCCATCGAGGCCGACAAGAACAACATCTATCCCCGCAAAAACCTGGAAGCGCTGGCGAAGCTCGGCCTGCTCGGTATCATCGTGCCGAAGAAATATGGTGGGCGCGGCGAGAACCATGTCGGCACGCTGATGGTGACGGAGACCATCGCACGCTACGGCTGCCCATCGACGGCGCTCATCTATATGATGCATATGGTGGCGGTGGCCGGCCTGGTCTATCGCGCCCATGGCAATCAGGAGATCCAGCGTCTTCTGTCGCGTATCGACAAGGAATGCCTGATCGGCACGGCCTCCTATACAGACCCCGAGACGGGCGGACATTTCTGGTACCCCAAGACCTCCGGCGCCAAGCGTGTGCCGGAAGGCTGGCACGTCTTCAAGAAATCGGCCTGGACCACTTCCAGTGGCTATGCCGACTGGTATATCTCGCAGACCACCAGCCCGGATTTCAGCGGCGATTACGGCGATCTCTCGGTCTTCCTCTTCTACAAGGACGAGGTCAAGGGTGCTGCCGGCAAATGGGACGCGATGGGGATGCATGGCAACCAATCGGGTCCGGTGGAAATCGACGTTACCATCCCGGCCGACCGTATCGTCGGCTGGCCCGGCGACGGCGCCGCGTCGAATGACGAGGCGATCGATCCCCTGGCGATGCTGATGTATGCCGGTGCCTATAACGGCGTCGGCCTCGCCTGCATCGACGTGGCGAAGCGCCATGTGACGCGCAAGGCGCATGTGCAATATGGCCGGCGGGTGGCGGATTATCCGACCATCCAGGACGTCTTCGGCGGCGCCGTCATGGAGGCACAGGCCTCACGCCTCTTCGCCTTCTCGCTCGCCAAGGCGCTGGATGACGCCACCAATAACGGCGACTGGACGATCTACGAGACCGAGCCGAAGGCGATGCCGCGTGCTGCGTTCTCCGCCTGGGCTTTCCAGGCGAAATATCTCGGCACCAAATTCGCCTTCACCGTCTCGGACACGATGCTGCAGAGCTGCGGCGGGCGCGGCTATATGCGGGATCTCGAACTGGAGCGCCTGCTGCGCGATTCCAAGGCGGGCTGGATCATGGCGCCCTCCAATGAGGTGACGCGTCAGTTGATCGGCAAATGGGCGCTGTTTGGTCCTGGCGCGATCGACTGGTGGAACCAGAAGGTCGACGAGCCGGTGCTGATGAACGAACTCGGCAAGCTCGATGCCGCCGGCAAGAAGAAGATCATCGACCACTTGATGCAGGGGACCGCCGGCAAGACTGCGGCGGAGTGACGCCGCGAGTCTACCGCACCTCTTTATCTCGCTTATTGGAGCAGATCATGACCCTGACTTCCCCGGTTCGGACCCCGCACGCCGTCTTCGATCCGCCACAGCTTGCCCATCTCGGCATGACGGCGGAGCTGGTGGTGAAGAACGTCAATGACGAGCGCATCTGGGTCCCGCTGGAGCCCAATGTCTGGTTCCGCCCGCTATTCTTCGACATGAACAACGGGGCCCACGGCGAGGTCCTGCGGGTGCGGCGCGGCGGCATCCTCAGCCGCCACCGCCATCCAACACCGGTCCATGGCTTTGTCGTCAAGGGCCAGTGGCGCTATCTCGAACATAGCTGGATCGCGACCGAAGGCAGCTATGTCTACGAGCCGCCGGGAGAGGTTCATACGCTTACCTGCGACAGCGATGACGAGATGATCACGGTCTTCTTCATCCAGGGGCCGACCCTCTATATCGACGAGCAGGACAAGGTGGTTCTGGTGGAAGACAATTTCCATCTCATCGAGACGGCAGCGACGCATTACGAGGAAGTTGGCCTCGGCCGCGACTTCGTCAATCAGTTCATCCGCTAGGCGGTTAAGGAGGGCAGGATGATGAGAGTGACAATGCGAGGCTTGTCGTGAGCGGCGATATGTCATCGGCACTGGTGGCCTCTTATCTCGATGGCATGGCGCGGATGGCCTGCACCGTCTCGATCGTGACCACGGACGGGACGGCGGGGCGCTTCGGGGTGACGGTGAGTGCGGTCTCGTCGGTCTCGGCCGGCCAGCCGCATCCCATCCTCGTCGCCTGCGTGCATCATCTCAGTCCGGCGGCCCTGCCGATCCGGGAGAACGGCGTGATGTGCGTGAACGTCTTGCGCAGCGATCAGATGCTGATCGCCGATACCTTCGCCGGGCGTTGCAAGGACCGCTTCGCGGACAAGTTCGATTGCGCCGACTGGCAGGCCCTGTCCACGGGCGCGCCGGTCTTGATGGATGGACTTGTCGCCTTCGACTGCCGGGTGCTCGATGCCCAACGCTGGGATTCTCATTTCGTCTTTCATGGCGAGGTGATAGAAACCAGCCTGGGTCCGGCGGGGGCGGCCCTGGTCTATGCCAATCGCCGCTATTCCATGCCGGCACAGCTTTGACGCCGACCTGACATGGAGCTGGGGGAAATGAGCAGCAATATTGAAATCATCCGGCAATTCCTCGCAGCCTGGGCGGCGCAGGATGTGGATCGCATCATGCAGTTGTTCGCCGCAGACGCGACCTTTATCGCCTCGACCGGACCGGAGCCGGGGTGCAGTCTGAAGGGGCAGGATGATATCCGTGCCGCCATCGCCGCCATGTTCAAGGCGACTGCAGGTATGGCTTTCGCTGAGACCGGCATCTGGGGCGACGGCGCCGACTGGTTCGCCACCTGGACGCTGTCGAAACCCGGCGCCGACCCCGCTTCGGCGGTCAAGGGCATCGACCATTTCGTCGTCACCGGCGGGCGCATCGATCTCAAAGATGCCTATCGCAAAGTTGCCGCCGCCTAGGCATGGTATCCGGGTGTGATACCGGATCGATGCAACCAACGGCTTGAGGACAGCAGCACCCGATGACCGCCCGATCGCAATGGCTGGCCGATGTCGCCGGCGACCTTCCGCCGGCTCGGCCGCTGGCAGGGGACATCTCGGTTGACATCGCCATTATCGGCGGCGGCTTCGTCGGCCTCTGGACCGCCATCCATCTTAAGGAGCTGGAGCCCGGCATCAGGATCGCCGTGCTGGAGATGGGCCGCTGCGGCAGCGGGGCCTCGGGGCTCAATGGCGGCTTCGTCATGTCCTGGTGGCCGAAGATCGGCAGCCTGGTCAGCATCTGCGGCCAGGACGACGCGCTCTGGCTGGCGGATGAGACGACGAAATCCGTGACGGCGATGGGTGCCTTTCTCGACCAGCATGGGATCGATGCGGAATATCGCCGCTCGGGCTGGCTCTGGACCGCAACCACGCAAGCCCATATCGGCGCCTGGAACGGTGTGGCCGAGACGGCCGCCCGGTTGGGCCGGGGCGACATCTTCCAGCAGGTGGCGCCTGGCGAGATCGCGCGGCGCAGTGGCTCGCCGGCGCATCTCGCCGGCATCTGCGAACCGGTCAATGGCACGGTCCATCCGGGCAAGCTCGGCCGCGGCCTTGCGACCATCGCCGCGCGCCTCGGCGTCGAACTCTATGAAGAAACGCGGGTCACGGCCATCGACCGCTCACGGCCGGCGCGCCTGGCGACGCCTAAGGGCAGGGTGACGGCCCAGCGTGTCGTCATCGCGACCAATGCCTGGGCGGCGAGCGTGCCGGAGTTGCATCGGCAATTCGTCTGTGTGGGCAGCGCCATCGTTGCGACGCCGCCGATTCCAGATCGTCTGGCCGCCATCGGCTGGACCGGTGGCGAGAGCATCACCGATTCCCAGACCACGGTGACCTATTACCGCACCACGCGCGCGGGGCGGATCATGTTCGGCAAAGGCGGCGGGCGCCTCTATTACACCGGCGAACCGGCCGATCACGTGTTCCAGGACCCTTATGGCATCGCCGAGGCGACAGCCGATTTCCGCCGCGTCTATCCCATGTTGGCGGATGTGCCGCTGGAACGCTGTTGGTCGGGGCCGATCGATCGCACCTATGACAGCCTGCCGTTGCTCGGCCGTCTCGCCGATGCGCCGCATATCGCCTATGGCATCGGCTGGAGCGGCAATGGTGTCAATCCCAGCCGCGTCGGCGGTCGGATTCTTGCCGGCTTGGCGCTGGACCGGCGCGAGAGATGGACCGAGACCGGTTTGATCGATCGCCAGGCGCGGCGCTTCCCGCCCGAACCCTTCCGCTATCTCGGCGGCTCGATGGTGCGGGCCGCCATGATGCGCAAGGACAGGAGCGAAATCGCCGGCCGTACACCGTCGCGCCTCGATCGCGCTTTGGCCAGTCTGGCGCCGTCCGGTCTCGAGGATAAGACCTGATCCCAACGGCCTGCAGTACGGAACGCCCGGTTACCCTTTGACGCCACCCATGCTGCAGATCTTCTTCCATTGCGGGGCGGTGATCGGCATGACGCTGAGGCGCGACTGGCGGATGAGGGCGATATCCTCCAACTCCGGCGTCTGCTTGATCTCGGCCAGGGTGACGAACTTCTTCAGCGGCATCACCGGCGCCACATCGACCATGCCGAAGCGGCCGCTCTCATCGGTGTGGTCGGGGTAGTATTCCTTGACCACTTCGCAGATGCCGACGATCTCCAGGCCCTCATTGGAATGGTAGAAGAAGACGCGGTCGCCCTTCTTCATCGCCTTCAGATTGTTCGAGGCCTGATAGTTCCGTACCCCGTTCCAGAAGGTCTTCTTATCCTTGACCAACTGGTCCCAGGAATATTTGAACGGCTCGGATTTCACCAGCCAGTGATTCATGGCATTCCCCCGAATGACGATGTCGTGTGCTGACGCGTGCTTACTGTGGAAAGACCTTGCGGAACGGCCGCACGGTGACCGATTGGAACAGGCCGGCCTTGGCATAGGGATCGGCGGCGAGGAAACGGTCGACCGCCGCGCGGTCCGGCATCTCCACCACCAGCAGGCTGCCGATCATCGCCGAACCGTCATCGCTCAACAGCGGACCCGCCAATAGCAACTGATCGTTATGTACTTTCAGGTGCTCGACATGGGCCGGGCGGTTGTTGCTGCGTGTCTCGGCATGACCCGGCTTGTCCAGGCACTGGATGGCGAATTGCATGGTCTTCTCTCCGTGCTTCGATTGATTTGATATGGGCGTTTACGCCTTGATGCCGGCGCCGCCGAGCGGTGCGGCACTCTGGTCCAGCGGCCAGCGCGGGCGCGGCGCGAAATCCAGGGGACTACGCTCGCCGAGGCGCAGGCGTTCCAGCCCGGCCCAGGCGATCATTGCCGCATTGTCGGTGCAGAGCCGGCCGGGTGGGGCAATCAACGGCAGATCGGCCTTGGCGGCGATCTCGGTCAGGTGCTGGCGCAAGGCGGCATTGGCGGCGACACCGCCGGCCACGACCAGGGCCGTGATGTCGGGTGTGGTCGCGCGCGCCAGCCGCACCGCCTGGGCCGTCCGGTCGCTGAGCGACTCGATGGCGGCAAGCTGGAAGCCGGCGGCGAGATTGGCCTGCGCGAGCGTGTCGAACTGCCCTGCTTCCTGCAGCGCGACCACGCGCTGGCGCAAGGCGGTCTTCAATCCGCTGAAGGAGAAGTTGCAATCCGGCCGGCCTTTCATGGGGCGGGGCAGGTCCATGACCGGCGCGGTCGCCGTACTGGCAGCGCGCTCCACCGCCGGACCGCCGGGATAGCCGAGGCCGAGCAGCTTCGCCGCCTTGTCGAAGGCCTCGCCCACCGCATCGTCGATGGTGGCACCGAGGCGCTGATAACGGCCGACGCCTTCGACGATCAGCAATTGGCAATGCCCGCCGGAGACCAGCAGCAGGAGATAAGGGAAGGCGACGTCGTCGGTCAGTCGCGCCGTCAGCGCATGGCCTTCCAGGTGATTGACGGCGATGAAGGGCAGGTCATGCACGGCGGCGATCGCCTTCGCCGTCATGGCGCCGACAATGACGCCGCCGATCAGGCCGGGACCGCCGGTGGCGGCGACGCCATCGAGATCGGCAAAGCCGATTCCCGCCTCGGTCATCGCCTGGGCGATCAATTTATCGAGATGATCGAGATGGCTGCGTGCCGCCACTTCGGGCACCACGCCGCCATAGGGGCGATGCTCGTCCAATTGCGATAGGATCAGATTGGCGTGGATCCGGCGGTCGCTGTCGACCACCGAGGCTGCCGTTTCGTCACAACTGGATTCGATGCCCAGAACAAGCATGGGCGCACCGGCCTGCGGCATCCGGGCCGCGCGAGAGGTTGCAATCCACCGCCGTGACCGCTAAGTCACTGATTAACGATGGTGAGGGTAGTTATGGCCGGTTCGGACCTAATGGGCAAGCCAGAGGAATCAGGGGTGAAAGACGCGCGCGGCGGATCGCGCGCCGCCTTGCGCATCGGCACCCGCGGCAGCCCCCTGGCCTTGGCCCAGGCCGAGGAGGTAAAGGCGCGGCTGATGGCCGCACATGCCGATCTTCCTGCCGCTGCGATTGAAATTGTCGTCATCAAGACCACCGGCGATCAGGTCCAGGACCGGCCGCTCTCGGAAATCGGTGGCAAGGGACTGTTCACCAAGGAGATCGAGGACGCGCTGCTCTGCGGCGATATCGATCTCGCCGTTCATTCCATGAAGGATGTGCCGACCGTCCTGCCCACCGGCCTGGAGATCGTCTGCCTGCTGCCGCGCGAGGATCCCCGTGACGTGTTGATCAGCAAGGCCGGCACCAGCATCGCCAGCCTGCCCCGGGGCGCGGTGGTGGGGACAGCCTCCTTGCGGCGTCAGGCCCAGGTCAAGGCGCTGCGTCCCGACCTCCAGGTCGTGCCGTTGCGCGGCAATGTCGGCACGCGCCTCGCGAAGCTCGAGCGCGGCGATGCCGTTGCAACTTTGCTGGCGCTGGCCGGGCTGAAGCGGCTCGGCAAGCCGGAAGTCGCCACCGCCATTCTCTCGGTCGATGAGATGCTGCCGGCGGTGGCGCAGGGCGCCATTGGCGTCGAATGCCGGGGCGACGATACCGCGACCCGCGCCCGCCTCGCGCCGCTGCACGATCTGCCGACGGCGATCTGCGTGAGCGCCGAGCGGGCTTGCCTCGCGCGGCTCGAAGGGAATTGCCGCACGCCGATCGCCGCCTATGCCGAGCTGGCCGGCGATCAGGTCCATCTGCGGGCTCTGCTGGCGGCGCCCGATGGCAGCCGCGTCCTGCGCGACAGCCGCAGTGGCCCGATTGCTGAGGCCGCCGCGCTCGGCCGGGCGGCGGCGGAGAATTTGCTGGCCCAGCAGGCGGCGATCGCCGTGACGAAAACCCAATCGTCGTGAGGTGATGACGATGCGCGCGCTGATCACCCGACCCCAGGAAGATGCGGCACCCCTGGCCGAGGCGCTCTCGGCGCGGGGCATCGAGGCGCAGATCGAGCCCTTGCTGACGATCAAGCCGATCGCCGGCGCCACGATCGATCTCGACGGCGTGCAGGCGGTGCTCTTCACCAGCGCCAATGGCGTGCGCGCCTTTGCCAAATTGACGCCGCGTCGCGATTTGCCGGCCTATGCGGTGGGTGACGGATCGGCGGCTTCGGCCAAGGCGGCCGGCTTCGCCGAAGTGGAAAGCGCCGGCGGCGATGCCTCGGCCCTGGCCAGCCTGGTCTGCGACCGTCTGCAGCCGCAGAACGGCATCCTCTTTCATGCCGCCGGCAGCATCACGGCCGGGGATCTCGCGGGCGATCTGGAGAAGGCCGGCTTCACGGTGCGCCGCACGGCGCTCTATACCGCTGAACCCGCCACCAGCCTGTCGCCGGAAGCCCGGATGAACCTGACGCTCGGCGGCATGGACATGGTGCTGCTGTTCTCGCCGCGCACGGCGGCGACCTTCGCCAAATTGTGGCGCGAGGCCGGCAGCCCGGATCTGGAGCATGTTTGCGCCCTCTGCCTCAGCGCCGCCGTGGCGCGGGAGGTCGGGGATCTCAATTGGCGGGATGTTTTCATTGCCGAACGGCCGGACTTGCCATCCCTGCTGGCCTTGGTGGATGCTGAGCTGCAACGGAAGGATGAGGCAATGCCGGAAACCACAACTGCAGCGGCCGGAGCGCGGCGTGACAGCACCGCCGCAAGCATGGGCGAGACCGCGCGCGAGTCGGGGCGAGCTTCCGACGGCGACGGCCGTCCGTCGGCATCCGCCGCCATGGCACCGGCCGGGGCCGGCACGGCGTCCGGCGGCGGGGGTGTCGCCACGGTCCTGGCGGCGGCGGTGATTGCGGCGATCGTGGCTGGCGGCGTAACGGTGACGGCGCCGCGCTGGCAGGGCCTGCTCGCGCCGCTCGGCATCAAGGTCGGCAGCCCGGCCGGCGATCCGGCGGCGCTGGCCGGGCTGCAGCAGCAGGTGGCGCAGCTCCAGGCGCAGCATGGCGATATGGCCGCCAAGGGCGATCTGACCTCGGCCGTCGGTCCATTGCAGGACGAGCTGAACAAGCTGAAGGAGCAGGTGCAGGCGCTGACCCAGGCTCAGGCCGGCAATGCGACGGGAAATGCTGCTGGTGCCGGGGATCAGGCAGGGGACCTCGGGCCGCTCAATGACAAGCTGGCGGCGCTGGAAAAATCTCTCACCGACCTCCAGGCGCAGGTCAAGGATCAGGAAGCGGCGGCCAGCGCCAGCAAGGCGGTGCCTGCGGGCCCGGACCTGACGCCGGAAGTTTCGGCCCTGAAGACCGAGAACCAGGCGCTGCGGGATCAGATCGCCGCCCTCAACGGCAAGCTCGACCTCCTGTCGAAGATGGATCACCGGGTGGCCAGCCTGGAAAGCCAGGTGGCCGCCGCCCCGGCACCGGTGACCGCCCGCCAGCAATTGGCGACCGCCCTGGTGCTGGCGGTCGGGCAGTTGCGCAGCGCGATGGCGGATCCGCAGCCCTTTACCAACGAGCTTGGTGCCCTCGGCCAGCTTGCCGCCGGCGATGCCAAGATGGCGGCTGAGCTGAAGCCGATCACCGACAAGCTGGAACCGATCGCGGCCAAGGGAGCGCCCACTCTGTCGCAGTTGCAGGCCAGCCTGCCCTCGACCGAAATCGCCCGGGCCTCGGAAGCGGAACAGGCGGCCGATGCCGGCGGCAATGTCGGCTGGTGGTCGCGCATGACCCATCGCCTGGCGGAAATCGTCACCGTGCGGCCGGTCGGCGAGGATGTGACCGGCGACGGCCCGCTGGAACGTCTGGCCCGGGCCGAAGCGGCCTTGAAGGCCGGCAGCCTCGCCAAGGCGGCCGATGAATTGCAGGGCTTGCAAGGCGAGGCCGGACGCCGGGCCGCTGATTGGCTGGCCGGTGCCGAGGCCCGCCTCACGCTCGATGCGACCGGTCCAGCCCTGACCGATCTCGCGGCCCGCGAACTGGTGCCGGCGGGGGCGGCTTCGTCGGCCCCAGCTTCCGGCGGCACCCAGCCGCCGGCCAATTGAAAGGCGGCCGGTCATGACGCTCTGGCGCAGCATCGGCTTCCTCCTCAAGATCGCGATCGTCGTCGCCGTGGCGGTCTGGCTGGCTAACCGGCCGGGCGATGTCTCGGTGCTGTGGCTCGGCCACCGCGCCGACCTGCCGGTCGGATTCGCCATCGCCCTGGTGGTCCTGCTGCTGCTGGCGATCTTTGCCCTGTGGCGGCTGTGGCGCTTCCTGCGCCGGGCGCCGCGCGAGCTGTCCCTGGCCCGGTCGAATTCCCGCAAGGCCAAGGGCTACCGGGCACTGACCCGGGGGCTGACGGCGGCGGCGGCGGGTGATGCGGCGGAAGCGCGCAAGCAGGCGCGGATCGCCCATAATCTGCTCCAGGAACCCTCGCTGACCCTGCTGCTGGCGGCGCAATCCGCTCAGCTCGACGGCGACGAGGCGGCGGCGGAACGCTATTTCGCGGCCCTCACCAAGAATGACGACTCGGCGCTCCTTGGCCTGCGCGGGTTGATCACCAGCGCCCTGAAGCGCGGCGACGACCAGACCGCCATGCAATATGCCGAACAGGCGGTGAAAGTGGCGCCCCAGGCGGCCTGGGCGGCGGAAACGGCGCATCGCCTGGAATTCAAGGCCGGCCTCTATGACGCCGCCGATGCCAGCCTGAAGGCCTGGATCCGGGCCGGCGGCATGGATGCCAAGGGCGGCCAGCGCCGCCGGGCGGTGATCCTGACGGAAAAGGCGCGCCAGGCGCTGGTCCCGCATCAAGGCGGCACGGCGGAACCGGATCTTGCGGCGGCGGTCACGGCAGCCCGGGAGGCGGTGAAGCTGGCGGGGGACTTTGTGCCGGCCCGCTTCATCCTGGCCCAGTTGCTGATCCGCCAGGGCAAGGGCCGCGAGGCGGCGAAGTTGATCGAGCAGACCTGGGATGCCTATCCCCATCCGTTGCTGGCGCGGGCCTTCGCCCGGGCCGAAGCCGGCGAGGCGCCGCTGGAACGGGCTCGTCGCCTGGAAAAGCTGGCGCGGCTCAATCCGGACAGCCCGGACAGCCACCGTGCCGCCGCCGAGGCCGCTTTGGTGGCCCAGCTCTGGGGCGAAGCCCGGCGCCATCTCGACCGGTTGGCCGAGCTGGAGCGCAAGGCTGACGGCGAGGTCAATCAAAGCACAGCCCGCCTTTATGCCCGGCTGGAAGAGGGCGAGCGGGGCAATATGAAGGCGGCCCGGGACTGGCTGGAAAAGGTCGCCGTGCTGCCGGCGGATGCCCTCTGGCTGTGCAGCCAATGCGGCGCGCCAGGCGAAGCCGGCCCCCAATGCGGCCACTGGCAGGCGCTTTGCCCCCATTGCGGGGCGATCGACAGCCTGGTCTGGAAACGCCCCCAAGGGAGCCAGATGAACATCCTGGGTGCCCCGGGGACGGTTGCCGGCCAGTTGGTCGATGGCAGCGGCGGCGAGATCATCCCGCCATCCGCGCCGGCCGGGGCCGCCGGACAGGCGAGATTGCAGGGTGAGGGACCGCAAGCCGTGGGGCCGCAGGAAGGTGGGGCGCAGGGGGAAGGGCCGGCCGTCAGTGGCTCTTCTGTTGACGCGGCCCGTCTGGTGAATTAGGTTCCCGCCCGCCGCTTGAGGCAGGCGTTAACCAATCGTCCTGACCTGAAGCCCTTTCTGTCTTCGGAAAGCAAGTGCCGTTGTAGCTCAGGGGTAGAGCAACTGATTCGTAATCAGTAGGTCGGGGGTTCAAATCCCTTCAACGGCACCACTTCTCCCGGGGACCACGGCGCCCGATGGCGGCGCTTTCACCGCAATCTTGAGCACCGGAAAGCCATGACTCCTCTCGAAATCGCCCGCGTCCAGGACTATCTCCGCCGGACCTTCGACAATCAGAAGATCTATGTCGATCCGCCGGTGAAGAAGGGCGCCACGATCGAGGTCCGGCTGGCTGACGAATTCATCGGCGTCCTCTACCGGGACGAGGATGAGGGCGAGGTTTCCTATTCTTTCCAGATGACCATCCTGGAAGAGGATCTGCCCCCGGCCAGTGCGGTTCAGCCGCGCAAGCCGAAGTAAGCCGGCCCCACGCTCCGCATCCCTCTTCCTCGCGTCTGGAACCGCATCGCGTCCGTTCGCGGCCGTGCTCGCGCGCGGTCGGCAAAACCGCATTGCCTTTTCCTTCGCCCCGTGGATCACTCGGGTGGATCACTCGACCGGGTGTCACGGGAAAGGGAAAGATAGATGTCCTTCGAACATTGGCTGGCTTTCGCGGCGGCGTCCGCTCTGCTGGTGGCGATCCCCGGGCCGACCGTCCTCCTGGTCATCTCTTATGCTTTGGGGCACGGACGGCGGTCGGCCATGGCCACGGTGGGCGGCGTGGCGCTCGGCGACTTCACGGCGATGACCGCCTCCATGCTGGGGCTCGGTGTGCTGCTGATGGCGACAGCCGGTCTCTTCACCGTGCTGAAATGGATCGGCGCGGCCTATCTCATCTATCTCGGCCTCAAACTGTGGCGGGCTCCGGTGGCGGCGGAGGGCATCGCCGCGGCGGAAGATGCGGTGCCGCCCCTGCGCATCTTCCTGCATGCCTATGCGGTGACGGCGCTCAATCCCAAGAGCATCATTTTCTTCGTCGCCTTCCTGCCGCAATTCATCGACCAGCATGCGCCGATCCTGCCGCAGATGATCATCTTCATGATCACATTCCTGATTCTCGCCACCATCAATGCATCTCTCTATGGCTTGATGGCATCGGCGGCGCGACGCACTATTCGTAGGCCGTCGATCCAGCGCGTGATCAATCGCACGGGTGGATCTCTGCTCATTGCCGCGGGGCTGTTTACCATGACGTGGCGCCGCGCGGCGAGCTGACCGACCTGCATGATTACGGTCCGTTCCTAGGTCGAGATTTTATTCCAGACGATCAATATTCCAGGCGATAAATCTGCGATGGCGGAGATGAATTCGCGCGCCGCCGATTTGTCGCTGTGCTAGGCTGTTTCTTTCAAAACAAAGTATCCGCATCATCGCATGCGGCGATGACACGATCGCGCTCCGGGGCAATACATTCGTCCTATGGCAGTGGGAGTCGCGGTGTCATACAGATGAAATCGTATCATGGTGTCGTCTCCGGTGGTGCGATCGGGGGAGACGTGATGCGATCTCCGGTGATCCAGCTTTGGCGATTGAGCTTTGGAGGTAACGATGACGGACCTCTTGTGGACGATCGAGGCACGGGAATTCGCGCATTGCAATTGCGCCTATGGCTGCCCGTGCCAATTCAACGCAAGGCCCACGCATGGCACCTGCGACGCGGTGATCGGCTTTCATATCGATCGCGGCTTCCATGGTGCGACGCGGCTCGACGGCTTGAAGGTCGCCGCGATCTTCGCCTGGCCCGGCGCCATCCATGAAGGCCATGGCGTGGCGCAGCCGATCATCGATCGCAATGCCAAGCCGGCGCAGCGCGAAGCGCTGTTGCGGATTCTCTCCGGCCTCGACACGGAGCCCGGCGCCACGGTCTTCGCGGTCTTCGCGACGACGCTCGATACCGTGCATGAGCCGATCGATGCGGAGATCGATTTCGACGTCGATGTCGACGGTCGCACGGCACATCTCAATGTTGCCGGCCTGATCGAAGCGCGGGGCGAGCCGATCCGCAATCCGGTAACCGGTGCGGCGCATCGCGCGCGGCTCAGCCTGCCGCATGGTTTCGAATACGACCAGGCGGAATTCGGTCGCGGCTGGGCGAAGACCGATGGCAAGATCAAGATGACCCTGGCCGACAGCCATGGTCATTTCGCGCGGCTGCATCTGACGCAAAGCGGCGTCGCGCATTGAAGCCATTGCCGCCATGACCAGCCTCCGCATGACGCCGCTCTCGCTGGAAGCCGTGTTGCGCCGCGACCGCCTGATCGTCGGCGGAGCGCTCGGCATCATCGTCATCCTTTCCTGGCTCTACATCATCTCGCTGGCCCTGCAGATGTCGCCATCCGGGCCGCGCCCGGGCAACCCGCATCTCGACAGCCTGCAGATGACGGGGATGACGATGAGCGGGATGGATATGAGCGGCATGGCGATGGCCGGCATGGATATGCTGGCGACGCCGCATCTCGCGGACCTGCCCGTCCTCTTCCTCATGTGGTCGGTGATGATGATCGGCATGATGACGCCGTCGGCGACACCGATGATCCTGCTCTATGCGCGGGTGGCCCGGATGTCGGCGGCGCATGGCCGGGCCTTTGCCCCGACCGGCTGGTTCGCCGCCGGTTATCTCCTGAGCTGGATCGGCTTCTCCCTGGTGGCGACGCTGCTGCAAGGCTGGCTGCAGCGCATTGCTCTGCTGACGCCCGATATGGTCAGCACCAACCGGGTCTTCACCGGCTTCGTGCTGGTCGCCGCCGGTTTCTTCCAATGGGGCCCGTTGAAAGAGGCTTGCCTGACGCAATGCCGCGCACCGGTGGATTTCATCCAGCGCCATGGCGGCTTTCGTCCAGATCCGCGTGGCGCCCTGAAACTCGGCCTGGCTCATGGCGCCTATTGTGTCGGCTGTTGCTGGGCGCTGATGGCGCTGCTTTTTGTCGGCGGCGTCATGAACATGCTGTGGATCGCCGGCCTGACGGCCCTGGTGCTTCTGGAAAAGCTGGCGCCCTATGGCCGGCAGACGGCGCGGTTCATCGGCATCCTGTTGATGCTGGCGGGTGCCTGGGTGCTTCTCACCCCGAGCTGAACGGTCTTCGCCGCTCCTGCCTGAATTTCCGGTCTCGTTACGCGACCGGCGATTGATCGCCGCTTCGCAGATCCCCGGCCGTCAGTCGATGGATGCGGCCAAAGCCGGCGACATACAGCGCTTCCCGAACGGTGAGCCGATAGAAACGGAAATCGCCGAACCCGGCATAGAGCGCCGCTTCCGGGCGTTGTGCCAGATAGGCGTCGCGATCCGCCGGGTCCTCAGTCGGGACAGCCGTGCCGATGAGCGTGACGCGCGGTCCGGTCAGGGGCTCGGCGCGGTCCGCGGTGCCGTCGAACAGCAGCGAGGCATGGGGATCGCGTTGCAGATTGCGGGCATGGTCTGAGAGGTCCGAAAGCAGCAACAGGGGTGCGAGATCGGCGTCGATCGCGGGCACCACCAGGGTGACGAAGGGGAAGGTCGTCCCGTCCCGTGGCGCCAGGCTGCCGAGATAGGCCCGGCCGGACTGCCACAGCAACTGCCGGATCTCCGCCGCAACGGTGGGGAGCGGGCCGGATTGGTTAACGGGTCCGGACGTCATGGCTTTCCGTCTTTTTCTATGTTCATCAATGTATTAGCAGAAAATTACTGGCTGTCAGAATCCGGTAAATGCTGCATTCTTGCCTAAATTCGGTCATACTGAGCCCCGATCTTGGCACGGCAAACCGGAATCTATATCTGTTTGGCCAAGAAGGAGCCTGTGTCCATGCCGCAGACCATTGCGCTTGTCGATGACGACCGCAACATTCTCACCTCGGTGTCGATGACCCTGGAAGCCGAGGGATTCGCCGTCCGCACCTATACCGACGGTGCCGAGGCGTTGCGCGCATTGGCCAGTCAGCCGGTCGATCTCGCCGTGCTCGACATCAAGATGCCGCGCATGGACGGGATGGAGCTCCTGGAGAAACTGCGCCGCAGCAGCGACGTGCCCGTCATCTTCCTCACCTCGAAGGATGATGAGGTCGATGAGCTCATGGGTTTGCGCATGGGCGCCGACGATTACATCAAGAAGCCGTTCTCGCAGCGCCTGCTGATCGAGCGCATCCGCACGTTGCTGCGGCGCGAGCTCAATCGCGGCGGCGGTGGCGAAAAGACCGGCGAGGCGGCGCTGGTGCGCAACGAGCTGATGCTCGACCCGACCCGGCATCTCTGCACCTGGAAGGCCATGCCGGTGGAACTGACGGTCACCGAGTTCCTGCTGCTGAAGGCCCTGGCGCAGCGCCCCGGCCATGTGAAGAGCCGCGACCAGTTGATGGATGCGGCCTATGGCGAGAATATCTATGTCGATGACCGGACCATCGACAGTCACATCAAGCGGCTGCGCAAGAAGTTCAAGGCGGTCGATGACAATTTCAATCAGATCGAGACCCTATATGGCGTCGGCTATCGCTATAAGGATGCCTGATACGACACCGTCTGCTGACGACAATGTCGTGTCCGGTCGGCTTCCTGATCGGGCGCGGTCTCGGCGATTGCGGCGATGACCGATTTCGCCAGCGACAAGCCGCGGCCCCGGGGCCTGCAGGCGCCGGAAATGCGTCTTGGCATGCCGGGGGTGCCCTCGACCCTGACCGGCAAGAAGCCGGCCGGTGCCCGGCGCCGCTGGTTCTGGTGGCCGTTCGGCCGTGTCGCCCGTGCCGCAGCACAGATCGCTCAAGATAGCCGGCAGGAGCCGGTGCTGCGGGGAGCCGCAGCCGGCAAGGCGCCACCACCACCGATGCAGCGTCCGCTCGCCGCTGCCGCCGCGATGCGGGATAGCAAGACATCCCGCGATCAGGCTGTGCGGGATCAGATATCCCGTGAAAATGTCTCGCGCGAGAGCCCGTCACGGGAGAATGCCGCCAGGGATACGACAGGCCGGGATACGACAGGTCGGGATGCTCTGGGCCGGGATGGGGCGGGCCGAGATACAACGGGCCGGGACAATGCAAATCGGGATAATGCAGCTCCTGCCGCTCGCAAGGCTGAGGCCAAGACATCGGATGGAGCGCAGACCAGCGCCAGCCATCGGCCGCTCTGGCAATCGCCGCTCACCCGCCGCATCCTCGCCGTCAATATGCTGGCCTTGGCGATTCCCGTCATCGGCCTGCTCTATCTCGATTCCTATCGCGGCAGCCTGATCCAGTCGGAACTGGAATTGTTGCAGACGGAAGGCAAATTGTTCTCCGGCGCGCTCGCTGCCAGCGGTGTCGCGACCGGCGCCCTGGGCGATGAACGGCTGCAGCCGGAAGCGGCGCGCCAGACGATGCGCCGCCTGGTCGATGTCTCGAAGACCCGGGCGCGCCTCTTCGCGCCGGATGGCGCCTTGCTGGCCGACAGCTTCCTGCTCTCCGGTCCCGGCGGCGTGGTCGAGATCCAGCCGCTGCCGCCGCCCGATCCCGATCGCGGCTTCATCTGGACCGCCGTGGTGCATGCCTATAACTGGGCGGTGGCCTTGCTGCCCGGTGGACCGCATCTGCCGCCCTATACCGAGGCGGCGATCCAGACGGCGGCCGATTACGAAGAGGTGCAGAAGGCACTGACCGGCGAGGTCGGCACCTTCGTGCGCGACGGCGGCAACGGCTCCCTCGTGCTCAGCGTGGCGGTGCCGGTGCAACGCTATCGCCAGGTGCTCGGCGTCATTTTTCTGACCAAGAGCGGCGAGAGCATCGATAATACCTTGCGCGATACGCGCCTCACCATTCTCGGTGTCTTCGCCGTGGCGCTGACGGTCACGGTCCTGCTCTCTTTCTACCTCGCCAGCACCATCGCCTTGCCGATCCATCGTCTGGCGGATGCCGCCGACCGCGTGCGCCGCGCCAAGGGACGCAAGATCACGATTCCGGATCTCACCCGGCGGCGTGACGAGATCGGCGATCTCTCGGGCTCGCTGCGCGATATGACGCGGGCGGTGTGGAACCGCATGGATGCGATCGAGCGCTTCGCCGCCGATGTCGCCCATGAAATCAAGAATCCGCTGACATCCTTGCGCTCGGCGGTGGAGACCGTGGCCCGCATCGAGGATACGCAGCAGCAGAAGAAGCTGATGAGCATCATTCTCGATGACGTGCAGCGCCTGAACCGGCTGATCAGCGATATTTCCGATGCCTCGCGCATCGATGCGGAAATGTCGCGTTCGGAAGCCGGACCGGTCGATCTGCGCGATATGCTGCTGGCGATCGTCGACATTCATGCCACCACTGCCGGCGACCGCGCTCCGCGCCTCGCGCTCGATCTGCCCGAGACTGCCAAGCTGACGGTCCTCGGCATGGAAGGGCGGCTCGGCCAGGTACTGCGCAACCTGGTCAGCAACGCCATTTCCTTCAGCCCGCCCAATGGCGAGATTTCGCTGACCGCCCAGCGCCAAGGACGCACCATCGTCATCTGCGTCGATGACGAAGGGCCCGGCATTCCGCCCGACAAGCTGACGGCGATCTTCGAGCGCTTCTACAGCGAGCGGCCGAAGGGCGAGAAATTCGGCACCCATTCCGGCCTCGGCCTCAGCATCTCGAAGCAGATCGTCGAGGCGCATGGCGGCACGCTGACCGCTGAGAACCTTCGCGATGAGGACGGCGCCGTACTCGGCGCCCGTTTCACCATGCGGCTGCCGGCCCTCTGACATGTTTTTGTCATGCCGGAGTCTTGTTTATCCGTTCCTGCCATGCCCGAAGTCGTGACCGATACCCTGCGCGATCCCGACTGGTATCAACTGGTGAACGGGACCAGTCTGCTGCTCGGCACCGCAGGCGTGCTGCTGACCGGGCCCAGCGGTTCCGGCAAATCGGATATCGCCCTGCAACTGATCGATCGCGGCGCGATGCTGATTTCCGACGATCTGACGGAGCTGCGCTATGCACCCGGCTCGGCCAGTGGCGCATCCAGCGGCCTCGTCGCCGGCTATCCCCGCGTAGCGCCGCCGCAGTTGCGCGGCCGTCTGGAGGTACGCGGTCTCGGCATCATGCCGGTCGCGCATGTCACCGACCCTCAACCTCTCACTCTAGTGGTGGAATTGGTGCCGGCTGCCGAGATCGAGCGGATGCCTGAGCCGGCGACGCGGCAATATGGCGGGATCGACGTTGCCTGTTTGCGGCTGGATGCCGGCGCGGCTTCGGCGGCGGCAAAACTGCGGCTTGCAGTGGCGACCGCAGCCGGCCATATAATGGCGCCCTTATGATGACCCAGCCCATCGCGTCAGCATCCCCGGCGGATAAATCCGCCTCCGCTACGTCGGAGCCATCCGCTGACGCTGCAACCGCTCCCATTGCGGCCGGCGGGGCAGCCTCGTCCGGCGATTCGGTCAAGGGCGGCAGCCCGAACCCGGAACGCAGCGGCCAGGACCGCAGTGGCCAGGATCGCAGTGGCTCGGACCGCGCCCAGGGCCGACGCATCATCCTGGTGACGGGCATGGCCGGTGCCGGGCGCAGCACGGTGCTGAAATGCCTTGAGGATCTCGGCTACGAGGCGGTCGACAATCTGCCTCTCGCCTTGGCACCCCATCTCCTCAGCGGTCTTTCGGCGGCCAGCGGCGCCGATGCCTCGGCCGCGGGAATATCCGGCGACGGCATCGCGAACCGGCCGATCGCCGTCGGCATCGATGCCCGGACCCGGGATTTCACTGCCCAGGCGGTTACCGATCTGGTGGTACAGCTCCGCAACGACCGTTGGCTGGACTCCACCCTGATCTTCATGGATTGTGACGACGAAATTCTGCGGCGACGCTTCACAGAGACGCGGCGGCGCCATCCGCTGGCGCCGGAAAGCACGGTGCTGGAGGGTATCCAGCGCGAGCGTCGCCTGATCGCGCCTTTGCGCCTGTTGGCCGATCTGGTGATCGATACCAGTGACCAGGCGGTGCCCGATCTGAAGCGCCTGCTCGCTGGGCGCTTCGCGCTCGACCGGCAATCCGGCATCGCCATTTCGGTGGTTTCCTTCTCTTTCCGCCGCGGCCTGCCGCGCGAGGCGGATCTGGTCTTTGACGTGCGCTTTCTCGACAATCCGCATTACGACCCCGTCTTGCGCCCGCTCAGCGGCGAGGACGAGCCGGTCGGGACAATGATTGCCGCCGATCCGGTCTTCCCCACTTTCTTCACGGCGCTGACCGATCTCCTGCTGCCGCTGCTCCCCGGCTACGAGCGGGAAGGAAAGAGTTATCTGACCGTGGCGATCGGCTGCACCGGTGGCCGGCATCGCTCGGTCTATGTCGCCAAGCGGGTGGCTGACTGGTTGCGTCTGCGGGGCCGAGAGGTCAGCCTGACGCATCGCGATTTAGGACGGGATTGAAGCACATGCGGCACATGCTGACATGCAATGACAACAACAGAGATAAACAGGGAAGTGGCATGCCTCGATCATGGGCGTGTCCAAGGGGGAAGTGACGATGATTGGCATGGTTCTGGTAACCCATGGCAATCTGGCAGCCGAATTCCTCTCGGCGCTGGAACATGTGGTTGGCAAACAGACGCAGGTCGCGACTGTCTGTATCGGTGCCGATGATGATATGGAGCAGCGCCGCCAGGAAATTTTCCAGCGTGTGGCGGAGGTCGACAGCGGCAACGGCGTGGTGCTGGCGACGGACATGTTCGGTGGCACGCCGTCGAATCTGGCGATCTCCATGCTGGACCGCGCCAATGTCGAGGTGATCGCCGGGGTGAATCTGCCGCTGCTGATCAAGCTCGCCTCGGTGCGCAAGACGCAGAAGCTGGCGGAAGCGGTGACCACGGCGCAGGATGCCGGGCGCAAATATATCAATGTCGCATCGCAACTGCTGGCGGCGAGCGAGAAATAGGGGGCGGGATGACCAATGGCGATACCGGCCTGTCGAGCGGCCTCATGCCGATCCGGCTGACCATCAAGAATCAGCGCGGCCTGCATGCCCGCGCCGCGGCGAAGTTCGTCAAGGTGGCGAGCGGCTTCGATGCCGATATCCGTGTCACCAAGGGTGAAGTGGAAGTCAGCGGCCAGTCGATCATGGGTCTGATGATGCTGGCGGCCGGGATCGGCTGCGAGATCGAAGTGCGTGCCAGCGGTCCGGCGGCCGTCAATGCGCTGCAGGCGATCACCGATCTGGTCGACCGCAAATTCGACGAAGAGTGAAACAGATGAGCGCCGGCGCCGATCAAATGCGGAAAGGCGAGGGCAAGGCGGCCGAGATGCCGGCGACCGGAACGAAAACGGCTGAAACGAAAACGACTGGCACAGACACAAAAGCCGGCAACAAGAAGGCCGCTGGAAACAAGCCAACTGGGATGAAGACGGGCAGGAAGAAAATTAGCGAGAAGAAGACAGCCGAAAACAAGGCGGAAAAGAAAGCAGGCGACCGCAAGCTGGGGAGCAAGGGCGGCGAGGAGAAGGTGGCTGGCCGGCAGCGCCGCAGAGCCGTTGCGCCGCTATCGAAACCTGTCGAACATCGCAATCTCATTCTGGATGGTCTCGGCGTCTCGACCGGCATCGGTATCGGCGAGGTCCATGTGATCGAGGCCGGCGACGTCCATGTGCCGGAATATGAGATCGCCGACAGCGATATCGAGGCGGAGCTGGAACGCTTCGTGGCGGCGCGGGAGAAAGCCGAGCGCCAGCTCAAGAAACTGAAGACCAAGTCGCTCGATCTCCATGGCAGCGCCGCCGAGGAAATGGGTTTCCTGCTCGATGCGCATCTGCAGATGCTCTCCGGTTCGCGGGTGACGCGCGGTGTCGAGCAGCGTATCCGCCAGCACCGGCAGAATGCCGAGGCCGCCGTTCAGGCGGAAATCTCGAAAGTAGCGCAGGAATTCGCCGGGCTCGGCGATGCCTATCTCGCCGCCCGCGCCAGCGATGTGCGCGAAGTCGGTGCCCGGCTGTTGCGCAATCTGACCCAGACGCCCTATGAGGCCTTCAAGCATCTGCCGCCCGGCTCGATCCTCGTCGCCGAGGAACTGACCCCCTCGGATACGGCCCTGCTCGATCCCAAGCTGACCCATGGCTTCGTCACCGTTTTGGGTGGGGCCGAGAGTCATACCGCGATCATGGCGCGGTCGCTGGGACTGCCGGCGGTGCTGGGTGTCACCGAGCTTCTCAGCCTGGTGAAGAACGGCGACATCATCATCATCGATGGCAAGGCCGGCCGCGTCATCATCAATCCCAGCGCCGATCTGCTGGCCGATTACCGCCGCCGGCAAGATGAGCTCGAGCGCAATGCGAAACAGCTCGCGAGATTGCGCAAGCTGCCGGCGGTGACGCGGGACGGGCGACGGATCGGTCTGCTCGCCAATCTGGAACTGCCGCGCGAGGTCGCCATGGCGGCCCAGGCCGGTGCCGAGGGAATCGGCCTGGTGCGCACCGAGTTCCTCTTCATGAACCGCGCGGATCTGCCGAGCGAGGACGAGCAGTACCGAGCCTTGCGCGAAATCGTCGAAGGCATGGAAGGTCGACCGGTGACGATCCGCACCCTCGATGTCGGCGGCGACAAGCTGGCCGTTTCGCTCGGCGACAAGATGGGCGCTTCGGCCAACCCGGCCCTGGGACTGCGCGCCATTCGCCTCAGCTTGCGGGAGCGCGACCTGCTGGACACGCAGCTTGCCGCCATCCTGCGTGCCTCGACGCATGGACCCGTGCGCATCCTGCTGCCGATGATTTCCTCGGTCGGCGAGGTGAAGCAGGTGCGCGAGGCCCTGCTGCAGGTGGCCAAGCGCTTGAAGCGGCGTGGCCTCAAGCTGCCGGATCCGTTGCCCTCGGTCGGCGTCATGATCGAGGTGCCGGGTGCCGCGTTGGCGGCCGATGCCCTGGCCCAGGTATCCGATTTCTTCGCCATCGGCTCCAACGATCTCACCATGTATACCCTGGCGATCGATCGCGGCGAGGAGCAGGTCGCTCATCTCTACAACCCGTTGCATCCGGCGGTGCTGCGCCTCATCCAGTTCGCGACCGAGGCGGCGCTGCGGTCCGGCATCCAGATCAGCATCTGCGGCGAGATCGCCGGCGATCCCCGCTACACAGCACTTCTGCTCGGTCTCGGCATCCAGGATCTCAGCATGGCTTCGACCTCGCTGCCCCGGGTCAAGCAGCGGGTGCGCAATATGGATTTCGTCGCCGCGACGCGCTGCGCCCGGCTGATCATGGATCAGGCGGATATGGGGCGGATCGCCATGCTGCTGGATGACTTCAATGCCCTCGCCGTTTGATCCCTCATCCCCCGATCCGCAATCGGGCCGTGCCTTCGGCCGCCCGCCCAGCCTTTCCGAGATGGAGGCGATGGCGGCGCGCATTTTTGCCGATCTGCCGGAAGCCTTCATCGCGCCCTGCCGCCACCTCGTCATCCGGGTGGAGGAATTTCCCGATGACGATGTGCTGGCGGAGATGGATATCGAATCGCCGTTCGATCTCGCCGGCCTCTATCAGGGCGTGCCGCTGACCGAGCGGGAGATCAGCAATCCGCGTCCCATGCCAGACATGGTCTTCCTCTACCGCCGGCCGCTGCTCGACTGGTGGTGCGAGGAGGAGCGCGATCTCGAGGCGCTGATCCGCCATGTGCTGATCCACGAGATCGGCCATCATTTCGGCTTCAGCGATGCCGATATGGACCGGATCGAGGGAACCGCTTCCGACGAGGACTGACCGCCCCTCTCAGCGTTTGCCGCCCCTCAGCGCTTGCCGGCGAGCGGCAGATGCGCGCTGAGGAAATCGACAAAGGCGCGCAGCTTGGGCGAGGGATAGCGGCTCGCCGGCCACAGCACACGGAACGAGCCGTTATACTGGACATAGTCGTCCAGCACGCTGCGCAGGATGCCCGCCTTCACCTGTTTGCGGACGGCGAAATCCGGCAGGCAGGCGATGCCGAAGCCCTGTTCGGCGAGATGGATCTGCGGCCCCTGTGTGCTGGCAATCAGGCTGTTCGGCAGAGCGATCTCCAGTTTCTTGCGACCGCGACGCAGCGGCCAGGGCTCGATCTTGCCAGTGGTGGGAAACCGGTGCAGCAGGCAGCTATGGTCGGCGAGGTCCTCGGGTCGGTGCGGCACGCCGCAGCGGCGGAAGTAGTCCGGTGAGCCGACCAGGCATTTGCGGAACGATCCCAGGCGCCGTGTCATCAGTCGGGAATCGTGCGGATCGCCGGTGCGGACGACGGCGTCGAAACCCTCCTCGATGACATCGACCAGGCGATCGGTGCTGTCGATATCCAGCTCGATCTCCGGATAGGCGCGCATGAATTGCGCGATGGTCGGCAGCAGAAAGTCGTCCACCAATGGCAGGCTGATGCGCAATTTGCCGCGTGCCACCGCCTGGGTCGCGCAGAGTTCCTGTTCGGCCGCCTCGACCTCGGCGAAGATCCGCCGGCAGCGTTCGAGGAACTGCGTGCCCTCTGGCGTCAGGGTGATGCTGCGGGTGCTGCGGTGAAAGAGCCGCACGCCGAGGCGTTCCTCCAGCCGCGCCACGGCCTTGCCGACCGCCGAGGCCGAGACGCCGAGCTGCCGGCCGGCGGCGACGAAGCTCCGCGTCTCGGCCGCTTGAACGAAGGCCGTCAGGGCGCCCAATCGATCCATTTCCTGTTGCTCCCATTACGGAAATTTTGTCCGGATTAAAGAGAATAATAGCGCATTTTTCCGATATGTCCGGCCGCCTAGATTGATCCCAACTTTTCTTTCACCGCAATCTCCCGAGGACATCTCATGACCGATACCTGCGCCGAGAACATCGCTGCCAGGCGACGTTCCGGACAAATTTCCGCCCGCCTGCCGATGGCCGGATTGCTGGCCCTGGCAACCGCCGGCTTCGTCACCGTTCTCACCGAGACCCTGCCGGCCGGCCTGTTGCCGCAGATGGGGGCGGGGCTCGGCGTCTCGGGCGCCCTGGTCGGCCAGCTCGTCACGATCTATGCGATCGGCTCGCTGGTCGCGGCGATCCCGCTGACCGCCCTCATGCGCGGCTGGCGGCGGCGCCCGCTGCTGCTCACGGCGATCGTCGGCTTCGCCATCGTCAACACCGTCACGGCGGTCTCGACCAATTATGCGCTGACATTGGGCGCGCGCTTCTTTGCCGGCATCTTCGCCGGCCTGCTCTGGGCGCTGGTCGCGGGCTATGCCAGCCGCATGGTGGCGAATCATTTGAAGGGCCGGGCGATCGCCGTCGCCATGGTGGGCACACCGCTCGCCTTGTCGCTCGGCGTGCCGGCCGGCACCTTGCTCGGCGCCCTCATCGGCTGGCGCTATACCTTCGGCATCATGAGCCTGATCAGCCTGCTGCTGATCGGCTGGGTGCTGGCGAAGCTGCCCGATTTCCCGGGCGAACGGGCAGGCCACCGGCTGCCGCTGGCCCGGGTCTTCGCGCTGCCCGGCATCCGGCCGGTGCTCTTCGTCACCCTGACCTTCGTCCTCGCTCATAACGTGATCTATACCTATATCGCGCCCTTCCTGGCGGCGGCCGGCATCGCTCACAGCATCGACACGGTGCTCTTCGTCTTCGGGCTGGCGGCACTCGCCGGCACCTGGATCACCGGCCTGCTGATCGACCGCTGGCTGCGCGTGCTGGTGCTGGCCTGCGTGATCGGATTTGCGCTGGTGGCCCTGGATCTCGGCTTCTGGGGCGGGATGCCGTTGGCGATCTATCTCGGCGTCGGCATCTGGGGCCTGACCTATGGCGGCGTGCCGACCCTGTTCCAGACCGCCTCGGCCCAGGCGGCAGGCCCGGCGGCGGATATCGCCCAGTCGATGATCGTCACCGTCTGGAACATCGCCATCGCCGGCGGCGGCTTCATCGGCGGGATCGTCCTGGAAACCCTGGGCGTCGGGGCCTTCCCCTGGCTGGTGATGGCGCTGCTGCTTCCCGCCTTGATCGTCGCCTTCGGCGCGAGGCGGCACGGCTTTCCGGTCCATCAAGGGGGATAATGGGCGTCTCGTCAGGAGCGGACAGTCCCATTCGATACCGGCCCCATTCAATGAATGAGAGGGCGATCCGGCTTTCAGGTTGAAGCAGATATGCTTCAACCCGAGGCCATCGCGCTCTAGACTGCCGGCCTTAGTCCGGGAAACGACGATGCCATCCTCTTCCATGAATCAGCCGCTCATCGCCAGCAGCGATCCGGCCAGCCTCGGCCGGTCGCTGAAGACCTGGCGGGCTCTGCGGCGGCTGAAGCAGCACCATGCCGGCGAGCTGCTGGGTGTGACGCAGACCACGATCTCGCGCTGGGAAAGCGGGCAACTGATGCCGGGCCGGGCGGAGCAGGCGGCGATCCGCCGGCTGATGCAGGCCCGGCTCGACAGCGCCGCCGATCACGAACTGGCGCGGCTGGTGACGCAATCGCCCCGGCCGGTGCATCTGGTCTGTGACCTGACCCACAAACTCCTCGCCCTCTCCGCCGCGCGGGGCCGCGATTGCCGGGTCCCCAGCGCCGATCTCGTGGGCCGCTCGCTCTGGCGCTATGCCAGCGCCGAGATCATGGCCTTGGAGGCGGAGCTGCCGCGTCTCGGCTGGTTCGAGCCGGCGCCGCCGGCCATCGAGGGCCGCACCGGCGCCACGTCGTCGGCCGAATTGCCGATCCGGGCCGGCCGCTTCCGCTGGGTGCGCTTCCAATTGTCGGACGGTACCTTCGTCCGGCTGGTGGAAACCCTGGCGCCAACAAGCGGGGCGGCCGGCAGGATGGTCGGCGCGGCAGCAGCCTGACACACAGCTATTCGCAATAAAATCCTTGTTTCACAGGCGGTTATTTCGCCCTCTCTGTTGTGTGATCAGATCATCGTCCAGGTCACGGCGATGTCACGGCTGGTATCCCTTGCTGTGTCTTGCCCCTCGACCTGGGGGCTGCTAGAAGCGGGTCGATTTATCAACAGGAGAACAGCATGGCTGGCTTTACCGATTACAAAGTGAAGGACATGAGCCTCGCCGATTGGGGCCGCAAGGAAATCGCGATCGCCGAGACGGAAATGCCCGGCCTGATGGCCCTGCGCGCCGAATATGGCAAGTCGCAGCCGCTGAAGGGTGCCCGCATCGCCGGCTGCCTGCACATGACCATTCAGACCGCCGTGCTGATCGAGACGCTGACGGCGCTGGGCGCCGAAGTGCGCTGGTCGTCCTGCAACATCTTCTCGACCCAGGACCAGGCCGCGGCCGCCATCGCCGCCGCCAATATCCCGGTCTTCGCCTGGAAGGGCCTGACCGAGGAAGAGTTCTGGTGGTGCATCGAAGCGACCATCAAGGGCCCGAACGGCTGGACTCCGAACATGATCCTGGATGACGGCGGCGACCTCACTCAGATCATGCACGACAAGTATCCCGAGCTGCTGAACGCCGTGAAGGGCATCTCGGAAGAGACCACGACCGGCGTCCACCGCCTCTACGAGATGGCCAAGGCCGGTACGCTGAAGGTCCCCTCGATCAACGTCAATGACAGCGTCACCAAGTCGAAGTTCGACAACCTCTATGGCTGCCGCGAAAGCCTGGTGGACGGCATCAAGCGCGCGACCGACGTGATGGTGGCCGGCAAGGTCGCCGTGGTCGCCGGCTATGGCGATGTGGGCAAGGGCTCGGCGGCCTCGCTGCGTAGTCAGGGCGCCCGCGTCATGGTGACCGAGATCGACCCGATCTGCGCCCTGCAGGCGGCGATGGAAGGTTACCAGGTCGTGACCATGGAAGAGGCCGCCCCGCAGGGCGACATCTTCGTCACCGCCACCGGCAATGTCGATGTCATCACCCTCGACCATATGCGCCAGATGAAGGACCGCGCCATCGTCTGCAATATCGGTCACTTCGACAGCGAAATTCAGATCGCCAGCCTGCGGAACTACAAGTGGCACAATGTGAAGCCCCAGGTGGACGAGGTGGAATTCCCCGAGGGCAAGCGCCTGATCGTCCTGGCGGAAGGCCGCCTGGTCAATCTCGGCTGCGCTACCGGCCATCCCAGCTTCGTCATGTCGGCCTCCTTCACCAACCAGGTGCTGGCCCAGATCGAGCTGTGGCAGAACCATGCGAAGTACGAGCGCAAGGTCTATGTCCTGCCGAAGCATCTCGACGAGAAGGTCGCGGCCCTGCACCTCGCCAAGGTCGGCGCCAAGCTGACCAAGCTCAGCGAGAAGCAGGCCCAGTATCTGTCGATCTCGCAGGCCGGTCCCTTCAAGCCCGAACACTACCGGTACTAATTTTTTGACGATGCCACGCCCCGGCTTCCACCCCGATCCGGTCCGATGTGACCGGTCCCCGGGCGGAAGCCGGGGCCGGTTTTTTTACGGGCCCCGGCCTGAAAAACAATCGGTCCGTGCGTCACGGGAACCGATTTGCTACAGTCCCGCCGCAATGGTGGCTCGGTTTCTTTCCCGATTCGATTCGTATCCGCATGGCGTGTCGCCGGCTGCCGCCGGCCGTTTCCGGTATTTCCGTGGCGCAAGCCGGGTGCTGCAGCCGGCGCTGTTGGCCGGGACCGCTGCGGCGACGGCCGTCATGACGGCTATGGCCGCGGCCACGGCCTGGCCGGCGACGGCGCAGGACCTGGCCCCGCCGCCGGTTCCCGTGCCGGAGATCGCCGGCCTCATTCTGCCCGTTCTGATCGGTGCCGCCGCCGGTGCGGCCGGGAGCGCCTTCTGGCTGGCCCGGCGCACCCGCCTCCGCCTGCTGGCGCTGGAGCATGAGAAGAAGCAGCGCGACCAGGCCCTGACGGCGGCGCAGTTGCGGCTCGACCAGATGCCGGTCGGGCGCATCGACTGGTGGGAAACCGGACGGCTGACCCTGGACCGCTCGGCCCGCGACCTGCTCGGTATCGAGAAAGACGAGATCGAAGCGGCGGATTTCATGGCGCTGCTGGCCGCGCCGGACCGGCCGCTCCTGGAAAAGGGCCTGCTCGATCTCGACGGCGCCATGCCGATCGACGTGCTGCTGCGCCGCGAGGATGAGCGGCGCTGGCTGCGGCTGCGCGGCAAACGGCTCGGTCCCTGCCGCGTCCTCTGGGTGGACGAGGTGACGGCCTTCGCGACCGAGAAAACCCGGCAGCGCCGCCTGGCTGACGAACTGTCCGAGGCGCTGGATCATCTGCCCTATCCGGTCTGGCGCCGCGATGCCCAGCTTAACATCACCTATTGCAACCGGGCCTTCGCGCAATTGCTCGATCTCCCGGCCGGCGAATTGCCGCCGCCGGGGCGCGAGGTCAATGCCGCCGCCCGGGCGCTGGCGCGGCGCACGCAGAAGCTTGGCCTCGCCCAGTCGGAAAGCCAGCAGCTCGTGGTGAGCGGCCAGCGGCGCCTCTACGATTTCCATGAGACGCTGGTGCCCGAGGGCGGCCTCGTCGGGGTGGCGCTCGATCAGACGGCGCTGGAAGAAAGCCATGCCGAACTGTCGCGCCATATCGCGGCGCATGACGACGTGCTGCAGAGTCTCGGCACCGGCATCGTCATTTTCGGCCCCGATGCCCGGGTCAAGTTCTTCAACACCGCCTATCTCGAGCAGTTCGGCCTGGACGAGGCCCTCCTGCGCTCGGAACCGACCATCGAGGAGTTGCTGGAAACCCTGCGGGAGCGCCGGCGCCTGGCGGAACAGGCGGATTTCCGCTCCTTCAAGCGCGAATTCGCCCGCCATCTGATGACGGCCATCGCGCCCTTCGAGGAGCTGATGCATGTGCCGAGCGGCGCCACCTTCCGCATGGTGGCGACGCCCCATCCCTTCGGCGGCGTCATCCTGACCTTCGAGGACGTGACCGACGAATTGGCCATGGAGGCCAATTACAACACGCTGATCGAGGTGCAGAAGGAGACCATCGATTACCTGAACGAAGGCATCGCCGTCTATGGCGAGGATGGCCGCCTGAAACTCTGCAACCCGGCCTTCATCCGCCTCTGGCGCCTCTCCGAGGAAGATGTCATCAACCAGCCCCATGTCTCAAAGATCATCGACCTGGTGGCGAACTTCTTCCCGCGCCGGGGCGACTGGCGCGATCTGCGGCAGCGGGTGATCGGCGGCGTCGCCGATCGCGAGCTGCGCAACATCCGGATCGAGCGCAACGACAAGCGCATCATCGACATCGCGGCGATCCCGCTGCCCGATGGCGGCAAGCTCTACAAATACACAGACGTCACCGACAGCATCAACATGGAACGGGCGTTGATGGAGCGCAACGAGGCGCTGATCGCTGCTGACCGGCTGAAGTCGGAATTCATCGCCAATGTCTCCTATGAATTCCGCACGCCGCTCAATGTGATCATCGGCTATGCCGAGCTCCTCGCGCGGCAATATTTCGGCAGCCTCAATCCGCGCCAGCTCGATTACAGCAACAGCATCCTCGATGCCGCCCAGGGCCTGCTGCTGCTGATCAGCGACGTGATCGACGTCGCCGCCATCGAGGCCGGCTATATCCGCCTGGAGCGCCGCGAGATCGACGTCCTGGCCCTCATTGATTCGATCCAGCGCCTGTTCCAGCAGCGCGTGCGCAGCCGCGAGCTTGAACTGCGCATCGATTGCGCCATCGAGATCGGCGCCGTCTTCGCCGACGAGCAGCGCCTGAAACAGGCGCTCAGCAACCTCATCAGTAACGCCATCGCCGTGGCGCCCTTCGGCGTGACGGTGGTGGTCGGCGCCCAGCGCGACAGCGACAATCTCTATCTCAGCGTGGCGCTCTCCGACCTGACCGAAGGTGTCGGCGAAATCGCCTATGGCGGCGACATCATCCTCCCATCGGTCGTCGATTCCACCAGTGTCGGCCGCAGTGCCACCGGCGGCCTTGGCATCGCGCTCGTGAAGACCCTGATCGGCCTCCATGGCGGCCGCGTCGAAACCGATATCGGCACCGGCTACCGCCGTGTCACCTGCGTCGTCCCGCTGAACGCCAACGCCGCGGGTGTGGCGGCGGATTGAGCGACGCTGCAGCTAGATCCGTGGCAATGCCTATCAAGGCGGCATCGTCTCGAATGTCGACCCCGCAGTATTGGGCACGATGTAGAAGGCTTCGCTTAAAAATTTGATCGACGTCTCGCTGTCAAAATCTAGGGGTGGGCGACGGCAGCTATGCGCAAGAACGGGTAGATTCAAACGACTCGTGTAGTGAGCAAGCCGTTTACGATTTTCGCGATCTTGATAAGATGTTCACTTTTTGTTCTTAATTGTACACCTCCGGACCCGCGACATATGAGAGGTGCGACATGCAAGGCGAACTGATCTCCGCGACAGGCCGGCAGAAACGTTTCGACCGATTGTATTTCGGGCTGTTTCCCGATCGCGCCACCGCCGAGCAGATCGACGAAATGGCGTGGCGGTACCAGCGTGCGCATCACATTGACAACGAGCTGCTGGAGGCCAAGCGCCGGCATATTTCCATGCAGCATGTCGGCGACTATGGGCACCTGCGTGAAAAGTTCGTCTTCGCGGCCCAATGCGTGGGCATCAGCATTGCCCTGCCGGCTTTCGACATCGTGCTGGAGGAGATTGGCAGTTTCGCGGGGCATCCTACTGCACCTGGCGCGCGGCCGCATCGGCCGCTGGTATTGCGGGCGCGTGGAGACGGCCTGATCGTGTTGTTCGAGCGCCTCGGTCGCGCCATGCGGCGAAACGGCCTGCGAGCGAACATCCATTTCGAGCCGCATCTGACTTTGTCCTATGGGCCGCAGATGATTCCGTTTGAGGCGATTACGCCGATCCGTTTCATCGCCCGCGAACTCGTTCTCATCCACAGCGAGGTGGGGTTGACGCGCTACCACGTGCTCGGTCATTGGCCGTTGCACTAGCCATTCTGCCGACGGCCCGTTCACGTATCCGGTAGAGTGAAAACAGGGCAAGGTGCCGCGATACCACGCAGCACATGGTCGCCCAGCGGCACCAGGGTCATGCTGGTCTCGGCGGCGACCGCGCCCGAGATCAGCACCGATTGACCCAGCGGCCGGCACAATCCTTCCAGCCGGCTCACCAGGTTGACGGCGGGCCCGATGGCGGTGAAGTCCAGCCGGTCGACCGCGCCGATATTGCCCCACAGGATTTCGCCCAGATGCAAAGCCGCCCCGAAGGGCAGCGGCGGCAATCCTTGTGCATCGCGCTGGGCATCGAGATGCGCCATGCCGGCGCAGGCGGCGCCAACCGCGCGCAACGCCGCGTCGCAAGCCTCGCTTGCCGTGCCGGTGACCGGGAAGATCGCCAAAACGCCATCGCCCATGAATTTCAGCACCTCGCCGCCGAAGGCGTGCACGGCGCCGGCGACGCGGTCGAACCAGGCATTGAGAACGGCGATCATCGTCGCCGGTTCGGTTGCCTCCGACATGACGGTGAAGTCGCGCAGATCGGCGCAGAGCAGCACGGCGCGGATGGTCTCGCCGGTGCCGCGGCGCGACGCACCGGCCTGCACCCGGGCGGCGCTGCGCCGGCCGAGATAGGAGTCGAGCAAAGCCGCCGTCGCGCCGCGCGCGGCCAATGCCGATATCGGCGCCGCAGCGAAGCGGGCAACCTCGTGCAGACGGTCGGCTTCGGCGGAATCGAACGGCCGGGTACCGGCCCAGCCCAGGACGGGGGCGTCGGGGCGCTGCTGTTCTGCGGTCGATCCGATCGCATCCCCCAGCACCGGACCGAGCCCGGCCAGCCAGTCGTGCGCGGCCGCATGACCTCCGCCCGACGCGTTTCCGCCCGAAACGTTTCCAGCTGAAGCATTTCCGGGAGCGCCCGCCGGCATGCCGGCAAAACCCAAGGCCTCGATGACGGTGCCGGTTTCGGCCCGCCACAGCCAGGTGCGGCGGGCGATGATCGGATGTGGCACGGCGAGCGTCAGGGCGCCGCCGGCCAGCGGCATGCCATCGGCCAGCAGTCGGTTGCCAAGTTCGGCCAGGAACCGGTCGGGGCCGGGTGATGCGCCGGCCTCGTCCACCAGCCAAGCGAGGGGCGCAGGCAGGTCCATGTCGCGATTATGCCGCCACCATGCAAGACCTGTCATCCGCCGGCCTGTCACCAAAGAGTTTTCGCCCGGAAACATGTCATGTGCTGTCACCAGCATGCCCCTGATCGGTGCCGGGGCGATGGTATCGACGGCCCTGCGGGTCTAGTCTTGGTACAGGCGTCCTTGGCACAGGTGCCGGCGGTTCGTCCGAAAGAGCCTGGCCTTGGCGTTCCTCCACCTGCCGCGACAGGCGGCACAGCCCGTTGCGGCCGCAAACTGTCACAGCCGCAGACCGTCACAACCAGGGAGGAGACCGATGCCAGAAGACCTCGTCATTCGCCGCGAGACACATATCCCGGCGCCGCCCGCTGCGGTCTTCGCCCTCCTTACCGATCCGCAGAAGATGCTCGGTTGGATCGGCACGGAAGCGCAGCTCGAACCGCAACCCGGCGGGCTCTATCTCCTCAATGTCACCGGCGCGCGTTTCGCCCGCGGCACTTTCCGCGAGGTGGTGCCGGTGCATCGCCTCTCTTACAGCTTCGGCTGGGACGACAGCGAGGCAGTGCCGCCGGGATCGAGCCTGGTCGAGATCGATTTGATCGAGCAGCCGGATGGAACCTTGCTGCGCCTGACCCATACCGGCCTCCCCAGTGCCGAGCAATGTGCCGGCCATGCGGAGGGCTGGATTCACTACCTCGGCCGGCTCACCGACCTTGCCGCCGGGCGCGATCCGGGACCGGACTCCTGGCATGGCCGCACCGGCCAAAGCTGACCCTTGCCCGTCGTGATGCGGCGCCGGCTTTAGCGCTTCGGCCGGCGCACGGCCCTGATCTTTCCGGTTTTGCCGCCGCCGCAGAAGAAGCGGTCGGCGCCATCGAATTCGAGGCCCGAAACGCCCACGCCCTCCGGCATTTCGAGCTGCTCCAGGACCTCGCCGGTCTGGGGATCGATGTGCCGCAGATCGCTTTCTTCGCCTTCCCAGGTGGCATGCCACAATTCACCCTCGACCCAGGTGACGCCGGTGACGAAGCGGTTGGACTCGATCGTGCGCAGGATCTCGCCCGTATGCGGATCGATCTTGTGGATCTTGCGCTCGCGATATTGCCCGACCCACAGCGCCCCCTCGGCCCAGGCGAGGCCGGAATCGCCGCCGCTGCCCGGGGCCGGGATGCTGGCCAGCACCCGGCCGGTCTTGGGATCGATCTTCTGGATGCGGCTCTCGGCGATCTGGAACAGATGCTGGCCGTCGAAGGCCGTGCCGGCATGGGCGGGCACATCGATCGCGCCTTGTGTCTTGCCGCTGGCCGGATCGAGCGCATTCAGCTTGTCGCCGGAGGCGAACCAGACCTGCTGGCCGTCATAGGTGACGCCACCCACCTGTTCGACTCCTGGAAAGGGGCCGTATTCGCGGATGATTTCGGCGGCGGCGCGTTTCATGTGGCTCTCCCGTGTGCTGATAAGGTGATGGCGCTGCCATCACTAACGATCGCACTCTAGCCGGCGAGGAACGGTGCCGGGAGTAACAAGGTGGTCGCGAAACCCGGCAATGGCGGGGTCATCCAGCGCCGCGCCCGGCCGCGTCCGACGGATTGCACCTTGCCCGCCGATGCCAGCGCATCCAACGCCCGCTGCACATTGCGCTGGCTGATGCCGAGTGCCAAAGCGAGCGCCGAGCTTGACCAGGATTCGCCATCGGCCAGGAAGGCGAGCACCGCCGCATGTCGTTCCTCGACCGGCCGCGCCAGTACGGCCACCTCGCGGACGCGGCGTGGCGTCAGGGCGAATCCGTTCTTCGTCGCGTTGACCCCGGCAATCGTCCGAAGCATCGCGCGCAGTCGCCCGATCTCGACACGCAATCTCGCACGGTGCGATTCATCGGCCTCCTTGCCGCCGAAAGCCTGGGCCACCAGCCGGTCGCGCGGGACGTCGCCAGGCCAAGCTTCGCCCAAGGCGCGGGCCAGGGCGAACAGCACCGGACGGCGTGCCAGCGAGACCGTCGTGCCGGCATCCCGCACGACATGGCGGCAGGCATCGACGATCAGGGTGCGCGAGGTCTGCAGGGCCTCGACCTCCGCCAGCAGGAGCGGGCGTTCCCTGCCGCGCGCGATCAGGCGGGCCGCTGGTGTCTCCAGTGCATCCGCCGCCGCGTCGACTTCGGCTGTCAGCGCCGGGATGGCGGCGCGCTGGGCGGCGCGTCGGGCCCGGCTCAACGCCGCCTCGGCTGTCTTGGCTTTCAGGCGGCGCATGGCGATGCCCGCGACCACCAGTTCATGGGCGGCGCGCAACGCGGGCGGCAGAAGTGCCGGATCAAGGTCGCCGAGTCCGTGCTCGGCGTCGTCCAGGCGGCCGATCAGCAGCAGGCGCCGGACCCCGAGATAGCGCGCATGGGCGGCATTGACCCGGTCGCCATGTGCTTCCAGCGTGGCACGTGCCGCATCCAGCCGTGCCGAGGGCCAGGCGAGGTCGCGTGCGGCAAGGGCGATCTCGGCCTCGGCGACCATGCACCTCGCTCGCGCCATGGCCTCCTTCGGCCCGAAGCCGCGCGCCGCGCGCCGCAACAGAAGTTTCGCACGGTCGAGGTCGCCGAGCTGCGCCATGGCGATGCCGCGCAGGGCCAGCGCCGGTGCATCCTCGCGCAAGGCGACCCGGTTCAAGGCACCGAGAGGATCACCGGTGGCGAGGGCGCGCGCCGCCGCGGTGATCAGCGAGTCCATCGGAATCCCGCCACACTTGTCACTCCCACCGTTCGACGGCCCGATCCTAGTCTATCCCTCAACGGCCAACCAGTGCCGGCCAACCAGTACCGGGCAACCAATGCCAACCAACCGCGCAGTCCCGCCGGGATGGGCACGGATGGCAACCCACCGCAAAATAAGGGAGAGAAACATGACTACGACACATCCAACCGGAACACGCGAGCAATGGCTGGCGGCCCGGCTCGATCTGCTCAAGGCGGAAAAGGAGCTGACGCGGCGCAGCGACGAACTGGCGCAACGGCGCCAGGCCCTGCCCTGGGTCCGGGTCGACAAGGAGTACCGCTTCGAGACCGAGGCGGGGAATGCAACATTGGCTGACCTTTTCCAGGGCCGCTCCCAGCTTCTCGTCTACCATTTCATGTTCGGGCCCGATTACAAGGCGGGCTGCCCCTCCTGCTCCTCGATTGCCGACAGCTTCGACGGCTTCGCCGTGCACCTCGCCCATCACGACGTCATGCTGACGGCGGTCTCGCGAGCGCCGCTCGCCAAGCTGCAGGCCTATAAGCAGCGCATGGGCTGGACTTTCCCCTGGGTCTCCTCGCAAGGCAGCGATTTCAACTTCGACTTCAACGTCGCCTTCACCGCCGAACAGCAGCGTGCCGGAGAGATCGAATACAACTATCAGCGCGCCGGCCATGCGATGGATGCCACCCCGGTTCCGACACCGGTCGCCGAATTCGCGGCCCGCTGCGGCACCGACGCGGCCACCTTCTCGCGCGACCGGCCGGGCCTAAGTGCTTTCGTGCTGCAGGATGGTGCCGTCTATCACACCTATTCCACCTATGCGCGGGGTCTGGACGGCCTCTGGGGCATGTATCAGTGGCTCGACCGCGCGCCGTTGGGGCGCAATGAAGCCGGCATCTGGTGGCGCCGCCACGACGAATACGACAAGTAAAGACGATTGGTAACGGGGGCGGGCGATGGGCATCGTCGGCACAATCGGGCGCGGAATGATCACGCGGCGCATCGCCGCCGACTATGCCTTCTTCGGCGTCTTCGCCTTGCTCTTCGTCGCGAGCACCGCTGCGACGCTCCTCTGGTGCATCGACATGCCGGCCATCTGCGGCATGTCGATGCCCGGCGGCTGGACCATGTCGATGGCCTGGATGCGGATGCCGGGCCAGAGCTGGCCCGGTGCCGCCCTCTCTTTCCTCGCCATGTGGACGGTGATGATGGCGGCGATGATGCTGCCATCCCTGATGCCGATGCTGTGGCGCTATCGCCAGGTTGGCGGCCTGGGCGTCGATGGTACAGACCGCGATCTCCTGACCGTATTGGTGGTGCTGGGCTATTTCACCGTCTGGGCGGCGCTGGGACTGGCGATCTTCCCGCTGGGTGTCGCCCTGGCGGCCGGGGCGATGGAACTGCCCGGCCTGGCGCGCGCCGCGCCCATCGCAGCCGGTACCGTCGTTCTCTTGGCCGGCCTGCTGCAGTTCAGCGCCTGGAAGATGCGCCAGCTCGCTTGCTGCCGAATGGCGGCGCCGGGCGGCGCGTCGCGATCGCATCATGGGGGTGTGGCGAGCGCCGCTTCGGCCTGGCGCCATGGCCTGCATCTCGGTTTCCATTGCACCTCATGCTGTGCCGGCCCGACGGCGGCGTTGCTCGCCCTCGGCGTCATGGATCTTCGGGCCATGGCCGCCGTCACGGTGGCGATCACCCTGGAGCGCCTCCTGCCGCGCGCCGCGCGCATCGAGCGTGTCACCGGCGCCGTTGCCGTCATGGCGGGGATGCTGATGATCGCCCAGGCCATCTGATTGCCCAGGCCATCGGCCTTGCCTGACCCCCGGACGGATCTCGCCTGATCTCAGTCGGGATCCTTGTCAAACGCCTTGGTCCCCGGCGGCAATTGCATCCAGCCATGGCGGCGGCAGTCATAGACAGAGACCTGCGGCGGTGGGAAATCCGGATCGGCGAAGGCGCCGACGGCGACGCTCACGGAGCGGTCTTCATAGCCTTCTTCGGTGTGGAACACGGTGGTGCCGCAGACAGGGCAGAACCGGAACCTGAATTTCGCGCCCTGGTCGCCGGTACGCAGATAGTCGGTCGCTGTGCCGTGAACGGTATAGGGTGCGGCGAAGCTGGCCAGTGCCGCAAACACGCTCCCGGTCCGGCGCTGGCAGGCGAGGCAATGGCAGACACCGACGCCGCGCGGTTCGCCCTGCACCTCGATGCGCAACTGCCCGCAGGAACAAGAGGCTGTTCTGGACACCATGACACACCTCGCAGGATATGAGGTCGATTCGCCAGGCAACCTACTGCATCGACGGCGATGGCGACCAGTGCGCTGGAGATGAATGCGCTGGACATGAAAAAGGGCGGCCGATGGCACCGGCCGCCCCTTCTTTTTGGGCTTGCTGGATCGCACGCCAGTGCGTCACTCCTTCGGCACGCCTTGCGTCGTCGAATATTCGAAATGCAGTTCTTCGCCCGGATGTACCAGCGGGCGGATGGCATGGGCGGCCATGGCCGCTTCCGAGAAGCCGCAGAGGATCAGCTTCAGCTTGCCGGGGTAATCGGCGATATCGCCGATGGCGAAGATGCCCGGCACATTGGTGGCGCTATCCTTCGGCGTGACGGCGATATGGTTGCGCTCCAGGTTGAGGCCCCAATCGGCGATCGGACCCAGATTCATGGCGAGACCGAAGAAAGGCAGCAGCACATCGGCTTCCAGGCGTTTGACCGTCCCTTCCAGCGTCGCCACATTGACCGCCGTCAACTGGCCGTTGCTCCCTTCCAGACTGTGGAGCTGATAGGGCGTCACCAGTTCGATGCCGCCGCTCTTCGAGAGCTGTTCCAGCCGCGCCGCACTTTCCGGCGCGGCGCGGAATTTCGGCCGGCGATGGATCACCTGGATGCTGGCGGCGATGCCGTGCAGTGCCAGGGCCCAGTCGACGGCGGAATCGCCGCCGCCGGCGATCACCACGCGCTTGCCGCGGAAATCTTCCTTGCGCTTCACCAGGTAGAAGACGCTCGTGCCCTCGAACTGCTCCAGGCCCTCCAGCGGCGGGCGGTTGGGGCCGAAGGCGCCGCAGCCGGCGGCGACGATCACGGCGCGGGCATCGATCTTCGTGCCCTTGTCGGTTTCCAGCAGCCAGCGCTCGCTCCCGGCCGTCACATGGGCAGTCAATTTCTCCACCCGCTCGCCCAGGTGATAGGCCGGATGGAACGGGGCGGCCTGCGCCTCCAGCTTCTGCACCAGATCGGCGGCGTCGATCGCCGGATGGCCGGGGATGTCGTAGATGGGCTTTTCGGGATAGAGGGCGGCGCATTGCCCGCCGGTGCTCTCCAGGGCGTCAATGACATGGCATTTCATCTTCAGCATGCCGCATTCGAACACCGCAAACAGGCCGACCGGCCCGGCGCCGATGACCGCCACATCGGTCTGGTGAGCCCCACCAGTCTCGTGAGATTGCCCTGACATATCCGCCAGAAATCCTTCTTCCATCATATGAAACTCGCGGCGCATCCTGCCCCGCGCGCCTGGTCAAATCAATCCAACTTTGCCCTTTTTGTGTCCCTCGGGCGCCTAAAACCCCAGTGTAAATCAGGGATTTAGGCCTGAAAACCGGAGACAGCCCAACTTTCAGGCAGGTGCCGGCGATCCCCACCGGTTGATCTCCGCCGGTTGATCCCTTCGGTTGATCTCTGGCGGGTCGCCCGGTAAAAGCTGCTGGATGAAGTCGGCCGATGACATTTCATTTTTGCTCGCACGCAAGCTGCCGGATGAAGCGGCCACGGCGGCGCTGGCGGCCGATCTCGCCCCCCATCTGCGGCCGGGCGATATCCTCGCTTTGGACGGCGATCTCGGTGCCGGCAAGACCACCTTCGCCCGCGCTCTGATCCGGGGCCTCGCCAATGTGGACGAGGTGCCGAGCCCGACCTTCACCCTGGTCCAGACCTATCCCGGCCAGGTGACGTCGACGGAAGGCGGCGGGCTGCCGGTCGAATTGTGGCATTTCGATCTCTACCGTCTGACCCGCGCCGAGGAAGCCTATGACCTCGCCATCGAGGAGGCCTTCGCCACCGGGATCTCGCTGATCGAATGGCCGGACCGTCTGGGCGGATTGCTGCCGGCGCGGCGGCTGGTCCTCTCTTTAACGACAGAAACAGGCCAGCCGGGCCGGCTGGCGCGGATCATGGGGAATGCCGCCTGGCGTACCCGCCTGGCGGCGCTGATACAGGGGAATGGATCATGAGCAACGGCATCGACCGCACCGCCCGCGAAGCGGCGGTCGCGACCTTTCTGCAGGCGAGCGGCTGGCACCAGGCGGATCGCCGCCTGCTGGCCGGCGATGCCTCGTTCCGCCGCTACGACCGGCTGACCGCCGCCGATGGCAGCCGCGCCGTGCTGATGGATGCGCCGCCGCCGATGGAGGATGTGCGGCCCTTCATCGCCATCGACCGCTTGCTGACCGGGCTTGAGCTGAGCGTGCCCCGCATCCTCGCCGAGGATGCCGCCAACGGCTTCCTGCTGCTGGAAGATTTCGGCGACGACACCTATACCCGGTTGCTGGCGCGCGGCCATGACGAGACCGCGCTCTATGCCCTGGCGACCGACACCTTGGCCGCCCTGCATCAGCGCCTGCCGGCGGCGGCGCTCGGAACCTTGCGCCACTTCGATCTGGAGAGCGCCCTGCGCCAGGTGTCGCTGCTGCTCGACTGGTACTGGCCGGAGATCCATGGCAGCGAGCCCCCGGCGGCGATCCGCGCCGAGTTCGAGGCTGCCTGGCGCCAGGTGCTGCCGCTCTGGCAGCGCCTGCCCGAGACCCTGGTCCTGTTCGACTTCCATATCGACAATCTGCTGCTGCTTCCCGGCCGTGCCGGGGTCAAGGCCTGCGGCCTGCTGGATTTCCAGGATGCCCTGGCCGGGCCGCTCGCTTTCGATCTCGTCTCCCTGCTGGAAGACGTGCGGCGCAATGTGCCGATGCCGCTGATGCAGGCGATGATCGAGCGCTATCTTGCCGCCAATCCGGGCCTGTCCCGTGACGATTTCATGACCGTCTATGCGGTCAGCGGCGCCCAGCGCAACACCCGCATCGCCGGCACCTTCGCCCGCCTCTTGCGGCGCGACGGCAAGCCGGGCTATCAGCGCTATATGCTGCGGGTCTGGGAACTGATCGCCCATGACATCGCCCATCCGGCCCTGGCGCCGGTGGCGGATTGGTATCGCCGTCACCTGCCGGAGGCCGATCGGCGCGTCATTGCCTGATCCAGGCTGCGGAACACAGGACGAGCCCAAGACAGGACGAGATTGTGACCAAGACCAGCCTGACCGCCCAGATCGTGGAGAAACCCGCCGCCATGCCGAAGACCGCCATGGTGCTTGCGGCCGGGTTCGGCACGCGGCTGCGGCCGCTGACCGAAACCACCCCCAAGGCGATGGTGCGGGTGCTGGGGCGGCCGATGCTCGATGTCGTGCTCGACCGCCTGGCGGCGGCCGGCGTCGAGCGAGTGGTGGTCAACCTGCACCATCTGGGCCATGTGATCCGCGAGCATCTGAAGGGCCGCAAGGTACCGGAGATCATCTTCTCCGAGGAGAAGGATATCCTGGAAACCGGCGGCGGCATCGTCCAGGCCTTGCCGCTGCTGGGCGATGAGCCCTTTTTCACCGTCAATGCCAAGATCATCTGGCTCAACGGCAAGGTCGATGCCCTCTGGCGCCTGGCGCAGCAATGGGATCCGGAGAAGATGGACGGGCTCCTGCTGCTGCAGCCGACGGTGACCGCCGTGGGCTATGACGGCAAGGGCGATTTCCAGATGGACCAGGCCGGCCATATCCGCCGCCGGCACGGCTGGGAGGTGGCACCGTTCCTCTATGCCGGTATCCAGATCTGCCATCCGCGCCTGTTCCGCGACGCGCCCAAGGGCGCCTTCTCCACCAATGTGGTCTGGGACCGCGCCATGGAGGAAGAGCGGCTCTACGGCATCCGGCATGACGGCGAATGGTATCATGTCAGCACGCCGAAGCATCTCGAGGAAGTCGAGCGCCATCTGCTCTATCACGGCATCCGTTTTTGACGCAGGATCGGGTCGATGAGCGCCGATCCGATTCATAACGACCCAAGATCCACGCCGCCTCAATCGTTCGAGGGTTCCGCACCCAGGGGTTCCGCACCCGAGGGTCCCGCGCCCAGGGGCGCTGCGGGACCTGCGACGGTCTTCAACATTCCGACCGGCACCGCTTTCGTCGATGCCCTGGCGATGGGCTTGCTGCGCCAGGCCGACGGCGATCCTTTGCGCCTCGCGGCGATGACCGTGCTGCTGCCGAACCGGCGCGCCTGCCGGGCGCTGCAGGAAGCCTTTCTGCGTCATGCCGATCTCGATCCCGTGAAAGGGATGCAGGCGAAGGGCAGGGCCCTGCTGCTGCCGCGATTGCAGCCGATCGGCGATGTCGATGAGGACGATCTCGCCGTCCTCGCGGCCGGCAATGGCTCGCTCGATCTGCCGCCGGCGATCGATCCCCTGCGCCGGCAATTGCTGCTGGCCCGCCTCGTCATGGCCGGTCGGCCGCGCTTCCTGCCGGCAAGCGGGCGCGAGAGCGAGCCTCTGCGCTGGCAGGATGCCGTGCGCCTCGCCGCCGATCTCGGGCGGCTGCTCGATCAGGTGGAAACCGAGGGCTGCGATCTCGCGGCGCTGGGCAATCTGGTGACCGGCGATCTCGCCCAGCACTGGCAGCTCACGGTCAATTTCCTCGATATCCTACGTGATGCTTGGCCGGCGATCCTGCGCGAGGAGGGGGCGATCGATGCCGCCGCGCGGCGCAATCTCCTGCTGCGGCGCCAGCGCGATCTGTGGCTGGGACAACCGCCCGCCGGCCCGGTGATCGCCGCCGGTTCGACCGGCTCGATCCCCGCCAGCGCCGATCTCATCGCCGCCATCGCCCGCCTGCCGCAGGGTGCCGTGGTGCTGCCCGGCCTCGACCGCAGCGTCGATGACGCCGTCTGGGGCAAGGTCTCCGAGGATCCCAGCCATCCGCAATTTGGCTTGGCGCTGCTGCTGCGCCATATCGGCCTTTCGCGGGGCGAGGTGCGGGACTGGCCGGCCGCGATTGAGGCAGATGAAACGGCTGAGACGCGCCGCCGGCTGATCGCCCAGGCGCTGATGCCGGCCGATTGCACCGACCGCTGGTCCCAGGCCGCCACGCTGATCGATCCCGTCGAGGCGGGCCGTGCCTGGGATGGCGTGCGGCGTATCGATTGCCGCAGCCGGCAGGAGGAGGCCGGGGTGATCGCCCTCATCCTGCGCCGTCATGTCGAGACGCCGGGTGCTGCCCGCGCGGCTCTGGTGACGCCGGATCGCCGCCTGGCGGCACAGGTGGCGGCGGAGTTGCGGCGCTGGAATATCGTGATCGACGATTCCGCCGGCAGCGCCCTCAATCTGACACCGCCCGGCGCTTTCCTCTTGCTGCTGGCCGAGGCCGCTGCCCAGGAATGGGCGCCGGTGCCGCTGCTTGCCTTGCTGAAGCATCCGCTCTGCGCCGCTGGCCGCGATGTCGCCGGGTTCCGCCTGCTGGTGCGTGAGCTGGAACGGGCGGTGCTGCGCGGCGCTCGTCCGGCGCCGGGTTTCGCCGGCCTGCATGAGGCGCTGCAGGCGGCCGTCGCGGCAGAGCAGATGCGTGAGAGCGATGCCGCGCGCCTGACCGCCGTGATCGAGGATCTGGCACAGCGTCTCGGTGGTCTCACCGACTGGTCGGCGCTGCTCGATCTCGGCGCCAGGCTCGCCGCGCATCTCGCCGCGGCGGAAGCGCTGGCGGCCAGCCGTGACGACAGTGCGGAGATGATCGGCGCCATGCGGCTGTGGCGCGGCGAGGCGGGCGAGGGCCTGGCCGATTTCGTCCACCGCCTGGGCGAGGCCGCGAGCGGCCAGCCGGAATTGTCGGCATTGGATTATGCCGCCTTGCTGGCCGAACTGATGGCCGGCATCGAGGTACGGCCGCGTTACGGCGCCCATCCGCGCCTCTTCATCTGGGGGCCCCTGGAGGCCCGCTTGCAGCAGGTCGAGGTGATGGTGCTGGGCGGGCTCAATGACGGCACCTGGCCGGCCGATCCGGCGATCGATCCCTGGCTCAACCGGCCGATGCGCCATGCCTTCGGTCTGCCGCAGCCGGAGCGCCGCATCGGCCTCTCGGCCCATGACTTCCAGCAGGCGCTGGGCGCGCCCACGGTCTATCTCACCCGTGCGCTCAGGGTGGAGGGTACGCCGACCGTGCCGTCGCGCTGGCTCCTGCGTCTGGAAGCCTATCTGCGCTGTCTCGGCCCGTCTGTCGAGGCAGCATCGGCCGAAGCGGCATCCGCCGAGGCGATCCCGGCCGAAACCTGGATCGCCTGGCAGGCGGTGCTCGATCGTCCGGACGCGGTGCAGCCCTGCGCCCGTCCGGCACCACGTCCCGGTGTGCAGTATCGGCCGAAGGCGCTCTCGGTCACCCGCATCGAAACCTGGATGCGCGATCCCTACGCCATCTATGCGCAATACATCCTGAAGCTGCGCGCGCTCGAGCCCTTGGATGCCGATCCCAGCCTCGCCGATCTCGGCACCGTCATTCATGCGGCCCTGGAGAGGTTCCTGGCCGATTGCCGCGACGGCCTGCCGCCGGATGCTCTGACCCGGCTTCTCGGCTATGGCGAGGCGAGCTTCGGCGAGATCCTGGCGCGGCCCGCCGTCTGGGCCTTCTGGTGGCCGCGCTTCCAGCGCATCGCCGCCTGGATCGTCGAGCAGGAAACGGAGCGGCGACCCCACATCGCCGCCAGCTTCACCGAATTGCAGGGCGAACTGGCCATCGCGGAGGTCGAGCCGCCTTTTGTCCTGAAAGCAAGGGCTGACCGCATCGATGCCCTGCGCGACGGCAGCCTGGCGATCATCGACTACAAGACCGGCGCCGTGCCGCGCATGGAGGAAATCCATCTCGGTTTCGCACCGCAATTGCCGCTGGAAGCGGCCTTGGCGAAAGCTGGCGCCTTCAGGCCCGACAGCGCATCGGCGCCGTTGCAAGGCCCGATCGCCGAACTGGCCTTCTGGCAGTTGAACGGCCGCGATGGCGGCGGCGCGGTGAAGCCGATCAAGGAGGCCGGCAAGGGCCGCCAGGGCAATGCCGATTACATGGTCCTGGCCGAGCTGGCCTATGACGGCCTGCTGGAATTGCTGCGCGATTTCTCTCGCGAGGATGCCACTTATCCCGCGCAACCGGCGCCCCGTTATGCGCCGCGCTACAGCGATTACGGCCATCTCGCCCGTGTCCTTGAATGGTCGCTCTCCGGCGAGGAGGCGGAATGAGCAGCGTCAAGCCGATCGAGCGCGATGCACAGAGCGTCATCCGCGCCGCGACCTTAGGGCAGCGGCGCGGTGCCGATCCCTTCCGTTCCGCCTGGGTGACGGCCTCCGCCGGTTCGGGCAAGACCAAGGTTCTGGGCGACCGCGTGTTGCGGCTTCTGCTCAACGGCACCAGGCCGGAGCGCATCCTCTGTCTCACCTTCACCAAGGCGGCGGCAGCGGAAATGGCGAACCGCATCGCCGAGACCCTGGCGAAATGGGCGGCCATGCCGATGGCGGAATTGCGCGAAGCACTGATCGCCCTGACCGACAGCCGGCCCAGCGCCGAGACGATGGACGAGGCGCGCCGTCTGTTCAGCCGGGTGCTCGATGCGCCGGGTGGCATGAAGATCGAAACCATCCATGCCTTCTGCCAGTCGCTGCTGCGGCGCTTTCCCCTGGAAGCGGAGATCGCGCCGCATTTCGAGCCGATGGAGGAACGCGACGCCCTGGAGATGCTGCGGGCCGCGCGGGATGCCATGCTGCTGGCGGCGCGGGGTCAGCGCGAGACGCCCCTCGCCCGGGCGCTGGATCATGTGGTGCGCCTCGGCGAGGATCGCCTGGACCGTATCATGGCGTCCTTCCTGCGTGAGCGGAGCCGGCTGCAGGCGCTGCGGCAACGCACCGGCTCGCTCGACGACGTGGCGGCGGTGCTGGCGCGCCATCTCGACCTGCGGCCGGGCGAGGGGCGGGCGGAGATCCTGGCGGCGGCCTGCCGCGAGGAATCTTTCGACGGTGCCGGTCTGCGCCAGGCGGCGAATTTGCTCAGCGGCGGGGGCAAGACGGATCAGCAGCTTGCCGACATCCTGCTGCCCTGGCTGGCGGCTGAGCCGGCGGATCGCGCGAGCGGCTTCGATGACTATTACGGCGGTTTCTTCACCCAGGAGGGCGAACCGCGCAAGAAGCTGATGAGCAAGGCGCTGGCGACCAATGATCCGGCGGCCGAACGGGCCTTGCAGGTCGAGCAGGAACGGCTGTTGCGCCTGCGGGAAAGATTGCGGGCCGCCGCCATCCTCGCCGACACGATGGCGCTGCTGACCCTGGCGATGGACATGCTGGGCCGCTATGAGCGGCGCAAGGCGGCGACGGCACAGCTCGATTTCGACGATCTTATCCTGAAGACCCGCGATCTCCTGCGCCGGCCCGGCATCGCGCCCTGGGTGCTCTTCAAGCTGGATGGCGGCCTCGACCATATCCTGATCGACGAGGCCCAGGACACCAATCCGGCGCAATGGCAGGTGATCGAGGCTCTGGCCGGCGAATTCTTTGTCGGCGAAGGGGCGGTCGACCGCCCGCGCACCGTCTTCGCGGTCGGCGACGTCAAGCAGTCGATCTACAGTTTCCAGGGCGCCGATCCCATGGAATTCATCGCCCGGCGCGCGCAGTTCGGCGCTCTGGCGGGACCCGAGCATTTCAACGACGTGCTGCTCGATGTCTCCTTCCGTTCGACCGACCAGGTGCTGGATCTGGTCGATCAGGTCTTCGCCGGCCCGGCCGCCGCCGGCGTGGTGCAGATGGGCGAGCCGGCCCTCAAGCATCGCGTCAGCCGCGTCGGCGCCGCGGGGGCGGTGACACTCTGGCCCCGCGCCGTGCCGGTCGATCTGGCGCCGCCCGTGGCCTGGGCGCCGCCGCGCATCCGCGAAGAGGGTGCGGCACCCGTGCCACGTCTTGCCGAGAAGATTGCCGATGAGATCCAGCGCTTGATCGGCAGCGACCGCCTGCCGGATCGCGGCCAGCCGGTGAAAGCGGAGGACATCCTCATCCTCGCCCGCAGCCGCAGCCAGGTCTTCGAAGCGGTGGTGCGGGCCCTGAAGGCACGGTCGATCCCCGTCGCCGGCATCGACCGCATGCACCTCCTCGACCAGATCGCCGTGCTCGATCTCATCGCTTTCGGCGATTTTTTGCTGCTGCCCGAGGACGACCTGACCCTTGCCACCTTGCTGAAGAGCCCGCTGATCGGCCTCAGTGAGGAAGAGCTGATGGCGCTCTGTCTGGATCGCGGTCCGCGCAGCCTGTGGTCGATGCTCGGCGAGCGGCGCAACGAGACGCCGGCTTATGCTGCCGCCCATCGCCTGTTGGCCGATTTCCAGGCCCGCGTCGATTATCTCTCGCCTTTCGCGCTCTATGGCGATCTTCTTTCGGCAACCGGCGGGCGGCGGCGGCTCTATGCCCGGCTCGGGCCGGAATCCGCCGATGCGATCGACGAGTTCCTGACGCTCGCCCAGGATTACGAATCGCACCACACGCCAAGCCTGCAGGGCTTCCTCCATTGGTTGCGCACCACCGATGTCGAGGTGAAGCGCGAATTGCAGGATGCCAATGACCAGGTGCGGGTGATGACCGTGCATGGCTCCAAGGGCCTGCAGGCGCCGATCGTCTTCCTGATCGACCAGCAGCGCCGGCGCCCCAATGACGACGGCCTCTTCTGGGTGCCGGTCGGCGGTGTCGATCTGCCGCTCTGGTCGCCCAGCCAGAAGACCGATCACGAAGCGACGGCGCAGGCGCGGCAGCGCCGCGCCCAGGCGGCGGAACTGGAAGAGAATCGCCTGCTCTACGTGGCCCTGACCCGGGCGGAGGACCTGCTTTATATCTGCGGCACGGGATCGGGCAGCGTCAGCTCGGCGCCCGGCTGGTACGATCACGTGGCCGGTGCCCTCTCCGTCATGCTGGGTGCTGACGGTCCGGCGGGAGATGAGTGGGGCGAAGGCTGGCAGGGCGGGCTGCGGCGCGTTGCCAGCAGCCAGCGCGTCAGCCCGACCCGGGCGAAGCCGGCCGAAGCGGCGGCGGTGCAGGCGGACATGCCGCTGCCGGCCTGGGCCAATATGCCGGCACCGGGTGAGCCCGATCCGCCCCAGCCCCTGACGCCCTCACGTCCGACCGAGGCCGAAGCGGCGGCCGAACTGGCGCTGCTCAGCCCGCTCGCCGAGGATCAGGGCTACCGCTTCAAGCGTGGCCGGCTGATCCATCACCTGTTGGAAACCCTGCCGGAACTGCCGTCGGCGGAGCGCGCGCCGGCAGCGGCGTCCTATCTCGCCCGGCCGGTCCACGGCCTGGAGGCGGAGCAGCAGGCGGCCATCGCCGGTGAGGTCCTGGCGGTCCTGGACCATCCGGATTTTGCCGATCTCTTCGGCGCCGACAGCCGGGCCGAGGTGCCGGTGGTGGCGCATCTTCGCGATCAGGCGGGGCGCAGCCGGATTCTTGCCGGCCAGATCGACCGTCTGGTGGTGCGGGGCCGGGATTGTTTGATCGTCGACTATAAGAGTAACCGCCCGCCACCCATGCAGGTCGCACATGTCCCGACCCCCTATCTCCGCCAGATGGCGGCCTATCGCCGGGCAGTCCAGGAAATTTATCCAGATAAAACAATCCGCTGTGTTCTGCTGTGGAGCGATGGCCCGCGGCTCATGGAGCTGCCAGGAGACATGCTTGATGAGCATGGCTGAAGGGCTGACCAATGCGACGCCTTGACGTTGCCCCGGCCGGTTCATAGATTCCCCTCCAGTTACAAGGCGCGCCCGGTTAGGAACCGGAAACCGGCAGAGTTTGGGGCGGGTCGCGCGCAACGGATAAAGGGATGCTGCATGAGCACGACAACACATATCAGCGACTCCAGCTTTGAGACCGATGTGCTGAAGGCGTCTGGCCCGGTTCTCGTCGACTTCTGGGCCGAATGGTGCGGCCCCTGCAAGATGATCGCCCCGGCGCTGGAAGAACTGGCCCAGCAGCTCGACGGCAAGCTGACCATCGCCAAGATCAATATCGACCACAACCCGCAGACGCCGAAGAAGTACGGCGTGCGCGGCATCCCCACCCTGATGCTGTTCAAGGACGGTCAGGTGGCGGCGACCAAGATCGGCAACATGCCGAAGCGCCAACTGGTGGATTGGGTCGAATCGGTTCTCTGAATCGACGATCGGCTGAAAAGAGTGAGCCCCGCCTGATCAGGCGGGGCTTTTCTTTTGTCCGGTGTGTCTGCTGCTCGGCATGTGTTCCGCTCGGCGTACCGGCCGGCTGGAATACGATGCCACGGCTTATGACGCGGTGCCGAGGACCCGGTAGCTGTGCAGGACGTTGCGGCTGTTGGCGAGCAGGAAGCAATCCGTTCCCGCCATCCTCCGGCAGCCCTGCAAGGCCTGTTGCATCATCGGCGCGCCGTTGCACAACGTGTCGATACAATAGCTGTAAAACGAGTAATGGCCATTCGGGCTGACGGCGAAGGCGCCGCCCCCAACGGGGCCGACCCGGGTCAAATATTCCTGGAGCGCCTTCTCGGTCCCCTGGCCGATCCAGACGGGTTCGGTAACGGTCGGTCCCGTGCTGCAAGCCGCGAGCGCCATCAGGGCCGGCAACAGCGCCACCCATCTTTTGACTGTCTTCTTCATGTTCCCCCCAAGAAAGACCGGCGTCAGCTTAGCGGGGAACACCGACGCTCTGCAATCTTTGGTGGGATTTATCGTCAAGCCGCCAGCGCATAATCAAGTGATTTTTCTCGAGATATGCCGCCTGATCCGGCGGTCAATCGAACATCGGGAGGGCGAATGATGCGGCTGTCTCAGAATGGAGTATCGCTGGTACTGCAATTTTAAAGCGGTCCACCTGTCACCAAATCATACAAAACGCTTACCCCTGCACAGATCGCTAGCACGATCAGCATCCCGAGCCTCAACCGGAAGACGGCGAACACCGCCGCTAGCGTCAGCAGCAGCGCCGGGAGGTTAACTGAGGCGAGACGCGGCACATCCAGGCTCAATCCTCCCGCCTGGATCTCGCGGATATCGGCAAACAAGGTGTGCAGCGCGAACCAGGCGGCGAGGTTCAGGATAACGCCGACCACGGCGGCGGTGATGGCGGACATGGCGGCTGTCAGCGCCTTGTTGCCGCGCAGGATTTCGATATAGGGCGCCCCCAGAAAGATCCAGAGGAAGCAGGGCACGAAGGTGACCCATGTGGTCAGCAGCCCGCCCAGGGCACCGGCGAGCATCGGATGCAAGGCTCCGGCACCTCGGAAGGCGGCCATGAAGCCGACGAACTGCGTGACCATGATCAAGGGGCCGGGCGTCGTCTCAGCCATGCCGAGGCCATCGAGCATCTCGCCTGGCTTCAGCCATCCATATGTGTCCACTGCCTGTTGGGCGACATAGGCCAGCACTGCATAGGCCCCGCCGAATGTGACGACGGCCATCTTCGAGAAGAAGACGGCGATGTGGGTGAAGACATTGTTTCCACCCGCAAGGGCCAGCAGGGCGAGGACGGGTACGAGCCAGAGAAGCAGAAGGATCGACGAAGTTTTCAGGGACCAGCCAAGATTTGGCCGCGCATGCACAGGTGTTTCTTCGCCAAGCGCCGAGTCATGATCGGCTACCAATTGTCCGTTGCCTGAGCGATGTTCGTTGTCTTTGGGGGCAAAAGCGGGCAGTGCGGCCCGGCCACCAATGAAGCCGATCAGCCCAGCCGACAGGATGATGAGCGGGAAGGGCAGATGAAGGAAGAAGATCGCGATGAATGCTGCCGCCGCGATCGTGACCATGACATTGTTCTTCAGGGCACGCCTGCCGACCCGCATCACGGCTTCAAGGACGATCGCCAGGACGGCGGCCTTAAGCCCGAAGAAGAGCGCCTGAACGGAACCGAGATTTCCGAACCCAGCATAGAGGCTGCTCAGCAACATCAAGACGATCAGGCCCGGCAAGACAAACAATGTGCCCGCGATTAGGCCGCCACGCGTCTTGTGCAGCAGCCAGCCGATATAGATGGCCAGTTGCTGCGCCTCGGGGCCGGGTAGCAGCATGCAGTAATTGAGCGCGTGCAGGAAACGGGTCTCGCCGATCCAGCGTTTCTCATCGACCAGAATGCGATGCATCACGGCAATCTGGCCCGCCGGGCCGCCGAAGGACAGCAAGGCCACCCGTATCCAGACCCGGAACGCTTCCGAGAAAGGGATGCCGTGATCCGGCAACCCAGATATCCGGGTTGCGGTGACGGGTTCGTTGCTTGCCAAGGGTGGCGCCCTTTCAGCGCTTCTTTGCGAAGGAAGCGTACAGGTTCTCAAAGATCGCGCTGCCGGCTGTGAACCGCTCCCCGTCATCCTCATGGGCCTTGGCGAGGCCGGTAATGAGCGTCTTGATGCCGCCGGCTTCCTCGCGACCGAACTTCGCGTCTTTCAGATCGATGTCATGGACGATTTCGGCGATGGCCTGGAGGGCCGGATCAGTGAGGCCGAACCGGTTCAGCAGGACTTCGAAGGTGCAGCGGTCGCCTTCATGTGTGAATTCCGCCTCGAACATGTCAAAACGCAATTCACCGGGACTGGGCGTGTAGCCTTTTCCGGGAACGAACTTGAAGCGGGCCTCCGGATCGATGAACCGCCGGATCAGCCAGGCGCTGGCGATGCGATCGACCTGGATGCCCTGGCGCGTCACCCAGACCCGTCCCGTCAGGCTACCCGGTTGAAGGATGATGGATATGCTCTCTGTGGCTGCATCAGTCTTCATTGCACCCTCCATGAGGATTGCCTGAATCCCGCCGAGCAGCCCATCCGCCGTTTCCCGGCCATTTGCGCCAAAGAAGTCGATCTCCACGATCTGCGCCATGCGGGTTTTCAGGCGCGTGGCCAGCGCTTTCAGCTCGGTCTGGCGATCCGCGGCGTCCGGCCCATTGAGCTGATCGATGAGGGCTCTGGCGTCATGGGCAAGGTCGGCATAGTCCCCGTCCCGGGCGGCATTGAAGATCGCCTTCACGTCGCTATCGGACAGGCCGTCGATCAGCCGGGCGTCGCAGATCACCGCTTCGCCACCGCCCTCGATGATTTCCTTACGCACCCAGGCGAAGTCTTCCTGGGCTTGATCGGTGGCGGGCAGGGCATAGACCGCGTTCTTCACCGGAACGGCACCGATCGTCAGCAGCCTGCGCCAGACCTTTACGCGGACATATGCCGGCTTTGCCGGAAGCTGATGAATCAGCAGCAGCCAACGCAGGCCGATCGCAGAAGGGGTCTGTCCAGTCACAGTTAAATCTTAGCAGCTTGAACGATTTTTGCAACAGGTGTATCAATATAGATGTTGTAAAGGCAAGCTGTATCACACTCTTCTAAGGGCAGATGGCTTAGGCAATTGCGCTCCAACATTCCAACTGTCCCGGTTAGCTGTCCTCGGCGGGAGGTACCCATGCGATGGGTCACGCGAGAACGCCCCAAGATCGATCGGATCGCTTGTCCCTGGCTGATCACCCGGTTCATCGATCCCGTGCCGGAGTTTCTTTATGTGCCGGCCAGACGGGTTCTGGAGGTGGTGCGCGAAACCGGCGCAACCCCCTATGACATTCCGGATGTCGAGCTGAGCCATGTTGGCGAGAAATGCAGCTTCGACGCCTTCCTGGCGCGCTATGATCTGCGGGACCCTGCGCTGCAACAGCTTGCCGTTATCGTGCGAGGCGCGGACACCAGCCGGCCTGACCTCGCACCGCAATCGCCGGGATTGCTGGCAATCTCGCTCGGTCTCTCATCCGTGTTCGCGGATGATCATGAGATGTTGCGCCATGGCCTCGTTCTTTATGACGCCCTCTATGCCTGGTGTCGGTCGTGCCAGGGTGAAATCCATTCGTGGCCGCCCGATATGCCTGCCTGATTGGGGCCTCCGCTCGTGGACTGAGGGAGGCGGTTCACGAAGCTGATTCTGCGACTGAAGAGTTAGAGGAATTAAGCCCCGACGGTTCCGTCGGGGCTTTCCTTTTGCCGCTGCCGTGGGGGCAAATGACGGATCAGGCCGCCTGGATCTGCCGCAGGAATTGCTCGACCTGGTGATTGAGCGCGGCCGATTCCTGGCCGAGCTTGGCTGCCGCCTCGTTCACCACACCGGCGGCGCGGCCGGTATCCGCCGCCGCCTGCGAGACGGCCACGATGTTATGGGTCACCTCCTGGGTGCCTTCGGCCGCCTCCTGGACATGACGGGCGATTTCCTGGGTGGCGGCGCCTTGTTGTTCGACGGCGCTGGCGATGGCGGTGGTGGTTTCGCGGATGCGCTCGATGGTGCGGGAGATGCTTTCGATGGCGCCGACCGTGCCCTGGGTCGCCTGCTGGATGGCGGCGATCTGGGCGGTGATATCTTCGGTGGCCCGCGCCGTCTGCCCGGCCAGGTTCTTCACCTCGGAGGCCACCACGGCGAAACCCTTGCCGGCATCGCCGGCCCGCGCCGCTTCGATCGTCGCATTGAGCGCCAGCAGATTGGTCTGGCCGGCGATATCGTTGATCAGCTTCACCACGTCGCCGATCTTATGGGCCGCCTGGGACAGGCTGCGTACTGTCTCGTCGGTGTGCTGTGCTTCCGCCACCGCCGCCGCGGTCACCTCGGTGGATTGAGCGGTCTGGCGGCGGATCTCGACGATCGAGCCGGAGAGTTCCTCGGCTGCCGCGGCCACCGTCTGCACATTCGCCGTCGCCCGTTCGGCGGCGGCGGAAACGCTGGCGCTGCGCTGGGCCGCGTCTTCGGCGCTGCCGGTCATCTGTGAGGCCGAACCCTGCAGTTCCTCTGTCGCGCTGCCGACGCTCTGCACGATCCGCAGCACCGAGGCGCGGAAGCTGTCCGCCAGTTGGTTCATTTCCTTGTGGTGCTTGGCATTGTTCTCTTCGAGATAGATCGAGATCGCAAGTTCCATGTCCAGCATCACGGCCTGGCTGATGGCCCGCAGCAGGCCGGCCAGATGCTGGATCGCCGGGCCTGAATTCAACCGCTTCATACAAGCCTCGACGCAGCCCTGGTAAAGCCAGCCGATGGTCATCGAATAGCCGCCCATATACCAGCGCGGCTCCAACCCGATCTGACTGTGCATGCGGCCGATGCGGGTCACGGAATCGATATAGGCTTTGTCGAAGCGACCGGAAAACAGCACCTGCCAGTGACGCAACTGCGCCTCCCGGGCCGCGCGGATGCGCGAGGGGTCGGCGAAAATTGAGACCAAATTCGGCCAGTTCTGGAGATGGGCATAGAAATGATCGATCGCGATCGGCAGGGCCTGGTCGAGAATCTTCTTGTTCTCGGCCAGGATTCGCGTCGTGTCCTGGTCGATGGCGAGGAAGCGCAGGCGTGATTGAAAATCGTCGGTCTTATGATCGATCGCGGCCGGTGCATTCATGACTGTTCACGTCCCCCTGAGAGAAACCGCTTCAGAAGAAGGTGATACCGACTCGATGGCCGATGCCACCTGATTGTGACAGCCAATCTGGGCTGCATACATTTATAATCAGTTCAGATTCATGGCCTGGACATCTAAAGTCACGTTAATTCCCTGGAAATGAGATTATCTTCTTGCTCCCCAGGGGCATCCGCAAGCGTGCCGCACCGGAAGAGCCGACATACCGGCAAGGACCTTGAGGGGGACGGCTTTTCAGGGGATTGGTTCGACCTGATCGCTGACCGAAACCTTGATGCGGCGTTCGCGATAGAAGATGACGAGGCCGCTGCCGATAATGATGCAGTTGCCGATGACGATGTTCGGGGTTGGCGCGTCGTGCCAGATGATCCAGCCCAGCAGGGCCGCCCAGAGGATGGCGGAATACTGGAACGGCGCCAGCAGCGAGGCCGGGGCCAGGGACAGGGCCTTGGTGATCAGCACGAAACAGGCGGCGGCGACGATCCCGACCAGGAACATGAGGCCGGTATCGAGCGGACCCGGCGTCACCCAGTCGAAGGGGCTGACGATGGCGCCGATGATGCCGGCGCCGATGAACTGCCAGGTCACCAGCGGCAGCCAATGAGCTTCGCGCATCTGCCGGGTGATGACGATGGCGAGGCCGAACATCGTCGCGCCGGCCAAGGCGATGATGGCGGCCGGCGAGAAGGCGGCGCTGGTCGGCTGCAGGGCGATCAGGACACCGATAAAGCCGACCAGCACGGCGGTCCAGCGGAACAGTCGCACCTTCTCGCCCAGCAGGAAGGGCGACAGGGCGGTGATGATGAGCGGCGCCGCCATATAATAGGTCATGACATCGGCCAGCGGCATGCTGCGCGTCGCGTAATAGAAGCAGAAGGAATCTCCCGCCTGGCAGAGCACGCGGAAGAGGTGGCGCCCCCAATGGCCCTTGAGGGCGAGGCGCGTACCCGTGAAATAGGCGAGGATCAGGAGGACCGGCACGGCCCCGACCGAGCGCAGCAGCAGGATCTCGCCGACGCTGTAATCCGCGACCAGCCATTTGCCGAGGGCATCATTGGCGGCGAAGAAAAAGACACCGGTCAGATAGAGCGCGATGCCAAGACCGTCTTTGTTGCCTGTGGAGGATTGCATACCGGCCGTCGTGAAAGGCGAAGGGTGAAGGACTTCTTCGCTTATAGCACGGCCCTGACGACCCGCTAGTCGCCTTCGGCAATGGCCAGCCGACCCGTCGGTGTCGTCCACGGGGTCTCCACCAAGACCGCCCGGGTCACCCCACCAAGACCGGTCGGATCATCCGGGCAGCCGTTTTCGTCGCAGTTTCGGCTTTGCTGCTACCGGCCGGCATGCCACCATTTCGGCGCTGGATCACCAGGGACCGAGCCAGGGTCAGCGGTTGCCGGGAGGGGGCGCCAGAAACAGGGCAGCCTGGGCCCAGGGGTCCCATCAATCCATGTCGTTGTCGAACCGGGGGTAGGGCCACATGCCTGTCCTGATCGCGCCGCTGCTTGCCACGGGCCTCATCCTGCTGTTCATCCTGAACTGGCGCTTCAGGCCGCGACAGCGCGTCTGGATTAGCTGGGTCGCGACTGTCGTTCTCTTCATGTTGCTGAGCGCGGTCATCATCGTGAGTGACGGCTCGCCCTTCAATCCGCATTTCGATCAAACCTCGCCGGATATCCGCTGGTGGCATCACCTGATCGTCGCTGCCTGGTGGATTCTGGGTGCGCGCACCGCTGTGGTCCTGGGTCGCGCGTTGGTGTTCGCGGGGAGCCGCTCGCGCGAGACGAAACTGGCCTCCGACCTGATCTCCGGCGGCGTTTATCTCGCGGCATTGCTGATCGTCATCAATACCGTCTTCAATGTGCCGATCGGCGGTCTCGTCGCCACCTCCGGCGTCATCGCCATCGTGCTCGGCCTGGCCTTGCAGAATACCCTTGCCGATGTCTTCGCCGGCATCGCCGTGCAGATCGAGGGGCCGGTTTCGCTAGGCGACCGGATCTGGCTCGACGGGCCGCTGGAAGGCGAAGTCGTGCAGATCAACTGGCGGTCGGTCCATATCCGCACCGACGGCAACGATATCGCGGTCGTGCCGCACAGTGTCATCGCCAAGTCGCGGATCATCAACCGCAGCCACCCGACCGCCCGACGCAGCGACAGTATCGAGGTTCCGTGCGACGCGGCGGTCAGACCGGACCGGGTGATCGAGCTTCTGCGGCGGGCGCTGCTGCTCTGCCCCAGTGTGCTGAAGGAACCGTCGCCCGCCGTTGCCCTGGTCCGGTTGGGGACGAAACGCAACCGCTACGAAATCGATTTTTCGGTCGCCTCGAGCAGTCTGCTTGGCAATGCCCGCACCACGCTGATGCGCGAGGTTGCCCGGCAGCTCCGCTATGAGGGTATCCAGCCGCCCCTGAAGAAGGTCGATGGGCATGTGACGCAGCATGTCTATCCGCCCGATCTGCTGCTGCATGAAACGACGTTGTTTCAGGCATTGTCGGCGGAACAGCAGCGGCAATTGGTCGAGGAACTGGTTCGCCACGTGCTGATGCCCCAGGATATCCTCTTCTCCCAGGGTGCGACAGAGGCATCCCTGTTCGTCATTGCGTCAGGCGTGCTGGAGGTGACGCGGCGGATCGGGGAGAGAACGCATGTCGTGGGGCGGATCGGTCCTGGCGACTATATCGGGGAGCTTGGCCTGTTGACCGGAGCGCCGCATGCGGCGACGGTGACGGCCCTGACGCCTTGCATCATCTATGAACTGCGCAAGCCGTCCGTGGCCCCGCTCCTGGCGGCCGAACCGCACCTGGTTTCCGCCCTGGAAATATCGGCGCGGCGCGGACAGGAATTGCTGGCGCGGGCCGCTGCGGCGGCGGCCGGCACCCATGCCGGCTCACAAGGCCAGCTTCTCGCCCGCATCCGCGCCTTCTTCGATCTGCCGGTATAGTCCTTCCGTTGTGGGCTGATGCGCGCTCTAGCTGTCATAAGCTTTCTTGAGTGCGGCGATGTCGAGCTTGATCATTTGCAGCATCGCCTGCATGACGCGGGCGGCGCGTTTGGCATCGGAATCGCGCAGCATCTCGCCCAGGGCGGTGGGCACGATCTGCCAGGAGACGCCAAAGCGATCCGTCAGCCAACCGCATTGCTGTGGCTTGCCGCCCTCCAGCAGCCGGTCCCAGAAGTCATCGACCTCGGCTTGGTCGGCGCATTTCACGAATAACGAGATGGCCGGGGTGAAGGTAAAATGCGGACCGCCATTGAGGGCGATGACCTCCAGGCCGGCCAAGGTGAAGGTGACGGTCAATACGCCGCCTTTGGGTCCCGGCCCGGCCTCATTGTAATACATGGTGTCGCCGATCGATGCTGTCTGGCCGCAGGCGTTGAACGTGTCGACATAGAATTTAGCCGCCGCTTCGGCCTGGCCGTCGAACCAGAGGCAAGTCGCGATCTTGGACATGTCGGTCTCCTTCGAGGGAATGCGGTCGAGTGAGTGCGTTGTCGAACGCAAATGCCCGCGGCGACGGGGGGCGGCGACGGGAAGTTCCGGTGGCGGGCGGTCCGGCGCGGATTCACCCGGCGCTGGCGCCGGGCTCCCGGTTCAAATGGGCGTATTTTCGTCGGCGTATTTTGCAGTCAGCGGAGGCCGGGATCAGCCGGCCTGGGCGCCGCCTTGCGCCACCGTGGCATCCATCCAGAACATTTCCCAGATATGGCCGTCGAGATCCTCGAAGCTGCGGCCATACATGAAGCCGTGATCCTGCTTCGGTCCGGGATCGATACGGCCGCCGGCGGCACCCGCCTTGCCGATGACGTCATCCACGGCGGCTCGGCTCTCGGCGGACATGGCGAGCAACACTTCGCTGGTGGCCTTCGCGTCGGCGATCTTCTTCGGCGTGAACTGGCGGAATTTATCATGCGTCAGCAACATGACGAAGATCGTGTCGGAAAGGACCATGCAGGCGGCGGTGTTGTCGCTGAACTGCGGATTCTTGGTGGCGCCGACCGCTTCGTAGAAGGCGACGGAGCGTTGCAAATCGGCGACGGGCAGGTTGACGAAAATCATCTTGGACAAGGCTCTCTCCTTTCGCAGGATCGGTTCGTTTGACGTTCATGCCAGAGTAAGTTATAAAAAGCAACTATGAAGTTAGATAAAATAACTAAAATCTCCAAGGCCGGCCGTGGCCGGAAGGTTGGAGCTGGAGCGCTGGCTCCTCAGCCGATCTCTTCCTCGTTTCCGTCCCATCGCGCCGGCGGACAGCGCTGGTATGAGGATGCTTGTGCCGCCGCCCATGCGCTGGATCTCATCGGCGAGCGCTGGGCGCTCCTGGTGATGCGCGAGCTGTTCTGGGGACCCAAACGTTTTGGCGACCTGCGGGCTGCCTTGCCCGGGATCAGCGCGAATATCCTGACTCAACGCCTCGAAGGCCTCGAAGTTGCCGGGCTGGTGATCCGGCGGAAGCTGCCGCCTCCATCGGGAGCCCAGGTCTATGAACTGACGGCCTGGGGCTATGAGAGCGAACCGATCTTCCAGGCCTTGGGCCGTTGGGCTGCGCGCTCGCCCTTCCACGACCCGACGCTTCCCTTCAGTGCCTCCTCGCTGCTGTTGTCGCTGCGCACCATGCTGGATCCGCAGCGTGCGGGAGACCTCGAGGCACGGCTCGGCCTCCGGCTCGGCGACGAGGCGTTCCTTGCGCATCTTGCCGGCGGCCGCATCGAGATCGTTCACGATCCCGATGGCGGTACGCTCAAGCGGGCCGATGCCATTTTCGCCGGGCCGCCGCAGGTGATCGCCGCCGCTATATATGGCGGGCAGGACATCGCGCAGCTCGAACAGGCTGAAGCCTTGCGGATCGACGGCGATCGCGACCTCATCAAGCGTTTCGTCACGCTGTTCCCGTTGCCATCCAAGGTGGACCGCCCGGCGTAAGATCTACCGATACAGGCGGTGGCCCGCTTGGTGCTCGCGCGCAAGCGCGCCGATATCGGTGGTCCGGTAAACCGCGCCCGATGATCCTTGCGGGGCGATGGCAATCGACTTGCGATGTGCAGGCTACTCTAGACGACGTCGTGCAGATGCAAATGTCCTGTGCGGGCGAGGTCCGCGAGAATCTCTAAAGCCCGTCGCAGATCGTCGCGCGAGCGGGCCGCCGCGACATTGATGCGCACCGCATGCGGGACGGCCTCGCGTCCGACGGCGAAAGCCTCGGCGCCGAGGACGGCAACGCCGTGTCGCTGGCTGACACGGACGAATACATTACTGCGCCAAGGCTCCGGCAGATGCAGCCAGGCATGGGTAGAGGTCTCGCCGGTCTCGAGATCGAAATCGCCGAGAACGTCGCGGACCTGCGCTTGCCGCAGCCTGAGCTCGTCCTTCTGCTGTGCGATCAATTGCTCGATCACCGAATCCTCCAGCATCGCCGTGCCGATCAGGGCGGTCAGCGGGCTGATGCTCCAGCAATTGATTCTGAAGGCGGCCGCAACGTCGCTGATCAAGGCGCGTGGCACCACGACGAACCCGAGGCGCAAGCCCGGTGCGACGCATTTCGAGAAGCCGCTGACATGGACCGTCAAATCCGGTGCCAGGCTGGCGAAACTTGGCGGGCATTGATCAAGCAATGGCCGATACACATCGTCCTCGACGATGAGCACATTGTGGCGCCTGGCGATGTCCAGCAAGGCCGTGCGCCGTGCCAGCGGCAGTGTGATCGTGGTCGGGTTCTGATAGGTCGGAACCAGGAAGACCGCGCGTGGCCGCCATTGCTTGCAGGCGGCGTCGAATTGCTCCGGCAGCATGCCTTGCCGGTCCATGGGGACACTGCGCAAATCCAATTCCAGCGAACGGCACAACGCATTGATGCCCTGATAGGTCACGGCATCCGCCAGAACGACCTCGCCGGGTCGCGCGATGCTGCTTAAGGTGCAGGCCAGCCCATGTTGCGCGCCTGCGGCCAGAATGACCCGGCCGGCGCAGTCGCCCACAGCGGGCGCCAACCAGGCGGCAATGGCGTCCCGGGCCCAGCTCGGCCCCTCGGGTGGATGATAATCTTGCAGGCTGGGATAGCGTGCGTCCTTGGGCAATCGGGGCAGCAGCGTCGCCAGGGCATTCAAATAGGCGGCTGTGGCCGGGCGGTTGACCGATAAGTCGATGATGCCGCTTTCGTCGCTCGGCGCCGATTTGAAGCTGTTGACGATCGCATCGGGTCTTCTGACGACCGTGCCGCGCCCCGGTTTTCCCTCGATCAGGCCGCGCTGCTGCAGGATCGTGAAAGCGCGTGTGACGGTGGTCAGATTGATCTGCAGAAGCCGGGCGATCTCGCGCTGTGTCGGCAGTTTCGCGCCAATGGTCAACTGGCCGGTGCTGATCTGTTCAGCGATGGCATCGGCCAATTGCCGGTAAATGGGCTTCTCTCCCGCCGTCAGCTCAATTTGCTTGAACGCATCCATGTCAGGCAATCCCACGCTCCACTACCTCCTAACTTGTGCCACATGACAAGATGTCAAGCAACGGGCGTTCGGATAGCCGAATTCCGATAAAAAGTGTCAGCTATATAACTTATATGGCCAAACATAGTCACTCAATGTGATATTGACGATCATATTTATGTGGGATATCTTCTCAGAAAATAAATTGTATGGTAATACAATTGATGTTTCTTCGGGATGGGGACTCTGACTGAGGCTGCCGGCCAAGCGGAGCAACCGAGGAGCGACTGGCGAGGGAATGCGGGCATGGAGAGCGACGACCTCATCGTTTTCGATGGTGTCAGCAAATCTTATGACGGGATTACCCATGTCGTGCATGGGCTTGACCTTGCCGTCCGGCAGGGTGAGTTCCTGACGCTTCTCGGGCCATCCGGCTCAGGCAAGACCACGACCTTGATGATGTTGGCCGGGTTTGAAATGCCGAGCGGCGGCGAGATCACCCTGGCCGGGCGGCGGATCGATCAGGTGCCGCCGCACCGGCGCGACATTGGTGTGGTTTTCCAGAATTACGCGCTCTTTCCCCATATGACGGTTGCGGAGAATGTCGGGTTCCCGCTGCGCATGCGCGGCTTGAGCAAGGCCGAGGCGCGGCAGCGGGTCGGGCGGGCGCTCGACATGGTGCAGATGTCTTCCTTCGGTCATCGCCGGCCGAGCCAGCTTTCCGGCGGCCAGCAACAACGGATCGCCTTGGCTCGAGCCTTGGTTTTTGAGCCGAAGGTCGTGCTGATGGACGAGCCGCTGGGCGCGCTCGACAAGCAATTGCGCGAGCATATGCAGTTGGAGATCAAGCGCCTGCATGCGCGCCTCGGCATCAACGTCGTCTATGTCACGCATGATCAGGGCGAGGCCCTGACGATGTCCGACCGGGTTTGCGTCTTCAATGACGGCAAGGTGCAGCAACTCGCGACACCCAACGATCTTTACGAGCATCCGGCCAACAGCTTCGTCGCGCAATTCATCGGCGAGAATAACGCCATCGGTGGGCGGGTCGAGCGGATCGACAATCGCTACTGCCGCATCGTGACACCGGATGGATCGCCGATCGATGCCGTCACGGCTGGAGATATCGCCGTGGGCGACAACGTTTCGCTCGCTTTGCGGCCCGAGAAAGTGCAGCTCGATCCGATCGCGGGCGGTTGCGACAATCGCTTCGCGGCGCGGGTCGATGAGCTGATCTATTACGGCGACCACATGCGCCTCTCCGTCTCACTGTGTGGTCAGCGCGACTTCATGATCAAGCTGCCGGCTTCCGCACGCATGGCCGCGCTGAAGGTGGCGGCGGAAATCCAGATCGGCTGGTCGCGTGAAGATTGCCGGGCGCTGCCGGCCTGACGGACGCACCAATTCCGAGGCGTGGCGGGCGACTGCTTCCACGGGATTGAACCAATAATGACAACGCCGACATATCGATCGGCATAATGGGAGGATGACATGACGAAACGGCAACTTCTCGCGGCGGCGGCTGGCCTCGCCCTCTGCATGGCAACCGCGACGGCTTTCGCGGGCGGTACGCTCACGGTGACATCCTGGGGCGGCGCTTATACCGACAGCCAGGTAAAAACCTACTTCCAGCCCTTCGCCAAGGTTACCGGCAACAAAGTTTTGCAGGATGAATGGGATGGCTCCGTCGCCAAATTGAAAGCGATGGTCGAGACAAAGCAGGTCACCTGGGATGTCGTCGATGTCGAGCCGGGCCACGCGTTGCAGGGCTGCGATGAGGGATGGCTCGAGAAAATCGATTACAAGTCGCTCGGCGGCCGGGATCAGTTCGTCGATGGCGCGGCAATGGACTGTGCTGTAGGGACGATCGTCTTCGGAACGATCTATGCGTACGACGCGGACAAATTCCCCAATGGCGGCCCGCAGACGGTGGCCGATTTCTGGAATGTCACGAAATTCCCCGGAGCCCGCGCCCTGAGGAAGTCGCCGAAGACGACGCTTGAGATGGCTTTGATCGCTGATGGCGTCGCGCCGAAGGATGTCTACAAGGTGCTGTCCACCAAGGAAGGCGTCGATCGGGCTTTCAAGAAACTCGATGAGATCAAGCCGCATGTCAAAGTCTGGTGGTCGGCTGGTGCCCAGCCGCCGCAATTACTGGCCGATGGCGAGGTGGTCATGAGCACGGCCTGGAACGGCCGCATCTATGATGCCGTCAAGAATAACGGCAAGCACTTCAAGATCGTCTGGGATGGCGAGGCGATGGACTTCAACCTCTGGGCTGTGCCGAAGGGCACCAAGAATTTGGCTCTGGCGAAGGAATTCATCAAATATACCATCAACCCGGATGTGATGGCGCAGCAATCGAAATACATCTCCTATGGTCCGACATTGAAGGCGGCCATCGCCAAGGTGCCGGCCGATATCCTCGCGGATCTGCCGACGGCGCCGCAGAATGCGAAGAACGGTTTCGTCGTCTCCTCCGAATTCTGGGCGGATCACGACGAGGAGCTGACCGAACGCTTCAATAACTGGCTTGCGCAGTAAAGCATGCTGCCAACGGACGTGGCCGTGCGCCGCGCGGCCACGTCGACCTCTTTCCTCGGTGCTGGATGGCTGGACGTCTGACTGCGATGATTGATACGGGCATTTCCACCGGCATATCCGCGGGCTCAACTCGGCCCGATGGCGATGACGTGCTGCGGCGCCGGCTGGCGCGCCAGCGGCGCCTCGGCAGCTTGAAAGCCTGCGGCCTGGTCGCACCGCTTCTTCTGTTCTTGCTCGTGATCTTCATCCTGCCGATCGCCTTGCTGCTGACCCGCAGCATCGATAATCGCCAGGTGGCGGAGATGCTGCCGCGAACGGCGGCGGTGCTGGCGGCATGGGACGGACACGCGTCCCCGCCGCAGCCCGCTTTCGATGCTTTGGCTTTGGATCTGCGGGCCCAGAATGCGGAGGATATCGCCGAACTCGCGAAGCGGCTGAACTATTATGAGCCGGGCCTGCGGTCGGCCTTGGTGCGGATCGGGCGCCATGCCGGTGAGGTCGCGGCGGCACCGGATGCCCGGTCCGCTCTCACCGCGCTGGACACGCAATGGCAGGATCTCGCCACCTGGCAGGCGCTGAAGCAGGCCTTGCCGTCCTATACCGGCTTCTATCTTCTGGCCTCGGTCGATCTGCAGCGGGATATCGACGGCGGATTGACCGTCAAACAGGGGGCGGACGCCATTTTCCTCGATGTTCTGATCCGCACCTTCGCCGTCAGCCTGACGGTCACGCTGCTTTGCCTGGTTCTCGGTTATCCGCTGGCCTATTTCATCGTCACGGCCAGCCCGGATATTGCGAAGCTCGCCCTTCTCTTCGTGCTGCTGCCGTTCTGGACCTCGCTCCTGGTCCGCACGACGGCCTGGGTCGTGTTGCTGCAGGGCAGGGGTGTCGTGAATAATCTGCTGTCATGGCTGGGGCTGATCGATCCGGCGCATCCCTTGGAACTCATTCATAACCGTGCCGGGGTCCTGATCGCCATGACCCATATTCTGCTGCCCTTCATGGTGCTGCCGATCTACAGCGTCATGAAGCGCATTCCACCCGCCTATATGCGGGCGGCCGCATCCCTGGGGGCAAGGCCGGCGCGTGCCTTTCTCAGCGTCTATATGCCGCTGAGCTTTCCAGGGGTCAGCGCCGGCTGCCTGCTGGTCTTCATATTGGCGCTTGGCTACTACATTACGCCGGCCCTTGTTGGCGGTCCGCGCGATCAGCTCCTCAGCTACTTTATCGCCTATTTCGCCAATCAGGTGTCGAATTGGGGCATGGCCGCAGCTCTCAGCGCTGTCCTGCTGCTTTTCGTGATCGGGCTTTTCGCCGTCTATCACCGGTTGGTCGGTCTCGATCGCTTGAGGATGGGCTGATGCGCCAGGGAATTTTCAGTCGACGGCATCTTCCCGCCTTGTTGCTTAGCTGCTTTGCTGTTGCGACCCTGATATTCCTCGTCGCGCCCATCCTGGCGATCATGCCGCTCTCCTTCAACGGCGAGCCGTTCTTCACCTATCCGATGCCGAGCTTGTCCCTGCGATGGTACCGGGAGTTCTTCACCTCCGATGTCTGGCAACTGGCTTTGCACAACAGCATCATTATCGCCTGCTGCAGCACATTCTTCGCCAGTCTGCTCGGTACCCTCGCGGCGCTCGGCCTCAACCGCCGCGACTGTCCGATGCGGGGAACGATCACGGCCATGCTGATTTCGCCCATGGTTGTGCCGGTGGTGATCAGCGCGGTCGGCCTCTACTATTGCTTCGCCCAGATCGGGCTGTTGAACACCTTGACCGGGATGGTTCTGGCGCATACGGCGCTGGGTGCGCCCTTCGTGGTGATCACCGTGACCGCGACCCTCACCGGATATGATCATAACCTGTCGCGGGCCGCCGCCAGCCTCGGTGCCAATCCGCTCCGGGCCTTCTTTCTGGTGATGCTGCCGAATATTCTGCCTGGTGTCGTATCCGGTGCGCTCTTTGCTTTCGTGACCTCGTTCGACGACGTCGTGATTGCGCTTTTCATCGCCGGATCGGAACAGCGTACCTTGCCGCGCCAGATGTGGAGCGGTGTGCGCGAAACCATCAGCCCCACCATCACGGCCGTTGCGACGATTCTCATCGTCTTTTCAGTGGCCATGCTCTGGGCGGTCCAGTGGCTGCAACGCCGTGCTTCGCGATCGTCCGGTTGAGGCGGTTGAGGGTGACATGGCCAGCAGCCATTGGGGGGCGAGACCTTTCCGGCGGTGCGGCAGGTGTCATGGATGACGGCGCCGGAACGTGAAACGGCGCCACCGACCATGCCGTCAGTGGCGCCGTTCGTCAGCCGATGTGGATGTCGGCCTTTATTGTCTCAGTCGTAGGTGTGGCCTCAGCCTTGCGGCTGCGGCGCGGGACCCTCGGGGCTCGGCCCCTGCCGGTCGTCATCCTGCTGCCGGCTGCGGCGTTCGGCCATGAATTGGTCGAACTCGGCCTTGTCCTTGGCTTGGCGCAGGCGGTCGAGGAAATCGTGGAATTCCTTCTGCTCCTCTTCCAGCCGGCGCAGGGTCTCGGTGCGATATTCATCGAAGGCGCTGTTGCCGCTGCTGTCGTCGCGGTTCCAGTCGCGTCCCCAGCCGCCACCATGACGCTCATGCCAATGCCGATGCCAGTGCTTGCGCATCTGCCGCATCTCGGCCCAGGATTCGTGTTTCCAGCATCCCATGCGTCTGCTCCACAGAAGATAGGCCAGGACCGCGAGGCCGACCGGCCAGAAAAAGACAAAGCCCAGAACCATCAGGGCGATCCAGGCAGGTTTGGCCCACATCGGTCCGTAGTCGAATGGCCGCCTCCATCGAGGCCCATTCCAAGCGGATCCGTGCCAATCCGCATTCTCCCAACCCGCTTGTCCTGGGGTGGTTCCTCGCCAGGATGGTCTATCCGGATCGTCAATCCGAGCGGCGATATCCATGCTGCGCACTCCGTCAGCTATGCCTAAGAGAAATGTGAATGTTAATGACATTTACATAATTAGGCAGAAGAGCCCACGTTGTCAAGAGAGCCGCCTGTGTCATGAACCAGAATAGGTGCATCAACGTCTAAATGGTGAAGGGGCTCCCATATTTAGGGAATCCCGAACGCAAATGTACGGTGAAGGCGCACGAGAAGGCCGCCGCCGGCGACACGGGCGTCAACAGTCAGACGATGTACAATCTCGGGCGCGGCTCGAGCGTTCCTTCAATCGTGGAAACTCGCAGCAAGCGCATGGGCACTGGAAAACACTCCTTCGCCGTTTAGAGCCGGATGCTCACAAGTGGAATCGCTGGAGCGCGAGGGCTTATTTGTCACCGCGAAACGATGGAACACCAATCATCGCCCCGAGCGAGTGAAACCCGCCTTCGAGGCGAGCCTCCGCCGTCTTATAGCTGGCGGATCTGCCCTCTTGCGGCCGAGACCTCGCAGGGTCGGATGCGGCCACGAAAGTTCGGCGATTTAATTGCTCTCGCCTTCCGCCAGGAACTGCGCCGTAAAGAGATCGAGGTGCGCGCCACCGGCATTCTTATAAAGCGTAATCTGTTCGGGCGACGTCCGTCCGTCGATACCGGCACCGCAAAGATCGAAGAGATCACCCCGGATATCCGACCAGGTGATAATGCCGGTTTCCAGGGGTTGCGAGATGTCACCGCATAGCCGGCACATCTCCTTGGAATCCACGAAAATAGCGGCGCGCCAGACGGCATCGTCGTCGGATTCGCGCATGTCCGGTTGCCAGCCGCCGATCAGATCCACATGGCAGCCAAGCTTCAATCGCGCGCCGTGCACCAACGGCTCCGTCGCCATCGTCGCGCTGGACACCACATCCGCCCAGGAGAGAGAGCTGTCGAGATCAGTCGTTGCCTCTGTCCGGACGCCTGCGATCTCGAGAGAGCCGGCAATTGCATCAGCACGGGCAGGCGTGCGGTTCCAGATCCGGACATGGCGAAGAGAGGGTCGGATGCTGGTGAAAGCCTGGATGACATGCGGCGCCAGGGCGCCGGCACCGATCATCAGCATCGTCTCCACATCCGGCCTGGCCAGGATGTCGAGTCCCAGGGCGGAATCTGCCGCCGTCTTGCGCAGGGTCAGCGCCGTGCCATCGGCTACCAGCAACGGACTGCCGGAGCGGCCGTCGAAAACGGCATAGAGACCCTGCACGGAGGGCAGCGTCCTGTTATCCGGGAAAACCGAAATCAGCTTGACGCCGATGGCGCGATCACGCTGCCAGGCCGCCAATGAGAGGAAGCTTCGATCGGCGACACCGTCCGGTTCCGCCAGGACACCTTCCTGAACCCCCGGCATGGGGTGGCGGTGGGCGATCCGCAGCGCCTGGACAAGGGCCGGATAATCGAGCTTGCGATGGACGGTTTCGGCGTCGATGAACAGCATGATTTCCTCGTTCTCTCACATGAGGCGACGATGCCGCCAAGCGTTCAGGCCAATCCGTTGCTCAGGCCAGTCCGTACCAATGGCGGTTGCCGTCGATATAGGCCTGCGCCTGCATCTCGGCTTCGGCCGGCGACCAGCCCATGACGTCGCGAACCGTCGCCGCCACGTCATGGGCGATCTCGCTGCCCATGCTTGCGGACCAGCCGATCGGCACGCGTCGGAACATCAGATCCTCCAAGGTCCGGACATGTTCCTTCTCGCAAGCAAAGCGAAGATCGCCGGCACAGACATCCGGATAAGCTTCGTCAATCGCCGGGGACTGCCGAGTCTGTGGAAAGAGCCGGGCAGCATAGGAAATCTTCCGCTCCGGCTTGCTCGGCACGATGCGTTTGCGCACGGCCTTGGCGATGGTCCGGCCGGCATGCCGATGGGTCATATAGAGTCCGCCAGTATAGACATAGTAGCCCGGCAACCCGCTGTCGCCGAGATCATGCAATTCAACCGCCTCGCTGCCCGCCGGGTGTCCCGCCCGCGCGGTCCTCGGTCGTACACCGGCCCAACTGTAGAGGATATCGCCCCGACCAAGTTTCAAGCCGGGAAAGAAATAGTTGATATCCTCCAGCAGGGAGACGATCTCGTCCTCGGATGCCCGGAAGCCGGCCTCGCTGGCATCATGCGGCTTGTCTTTCGGTCCGAAGAAATGCAGATCGCGCCAGGGAATGATGTAGAAGGGCTCGCCGGTCTGCGTCACCGCCTCAAAACCCAGTCCCCGAAATTCCGGCGGCAGGCGGACGGCGACATTCGTTCCCTTGGCGCCCTGGTTGAGGACCGGTGCCGACAGATTCGAGGCTTGCGCCAGGTGATCGACCCAGATGCCGGCGGCATTGACGACTGCCTTGGCGCGAACCGTCACATCTGCCTGCCGGCGCAGGTCGCGTGCGGATAACTGCCATGTGCCATCGGCTACACGGTTGATCTGCGTGACGCGCATATAGTTCCGGACGATGGCGCCGCTATCTGCGGCATTCAAGATCGCATCGACACAAACCCGTTCCGGCCAGTCGAACTGGTATTCCGTGAAGCGAACGACGCCGATCAGGTCATCGAGATTGCGCAGATGTTGCAGGGCCGGATCGCGGCGCGCCAGGGCCGGATCGAGCAATTCCATCTCCAGCGGGACACAGCCGGGATCGAGAAGTTCCAGTGCCTTGAAGCCAAGCCGCGCCTTCCAGACCGGTACCGGCCCGTTGCGATAGACCGGGAAATGGAAGGGAACCTTCTTGACTCGTTCCGGCGTCGTCCGGACAAAGCCGGAGCGGTCGCGCATGGCCCGGCGTGCCAGCTCCAGATTCTCATAAGCGATGGCCGGGTTCCGAAAGAAGCTCCAGAGCGACTGAGCCGGAGAGAAATAGGTCAGGCCGCAATGCTGCAGCCGGCTGGTCCGGCTGGATGTTGCGCCGGCGAAATCGCCTTGTTCCAGCAGAATGGCAGTGAAGCCGGCTGCGGCGAGGTGCTGAACGGCGCTCGCCCCCGTGATTCCCCCGCCGATGACCGCGACGTCATAAAGCTCACCCACGCTCTTCCCCGGCATTCCTATAGCGTCACGCAAAGACGCATGGCGTCGTAGATTGCAGCATGGATGCCCCGGCTGCTGACGGCGTCACCGATACGGTACAGCTCGAACTTTCCATCGGACGGTCGCACCGACAGTTGCGGCTGGCCGGCGATCAACGGCTGGATCTGCGTGACGCCGTTGTTGATCGAACGATCGCGCAAGGCCTGATAGACATCGTCTACGGGTACCGTGCCACGCTCGATGATGACTCGGCTGGCGACCAGCTCCTTCAGTGTCCCCGTCAGCTCGTGGCGGAAGGAGGCGACGAATTGGTTGCCATCGCCTCGCCGCACGCCGATCAGATGATGGTCGATCGTCACCTGGATATTGTTTTCGGCGAAGCGTTTGCGATAGATGGCGCGGGACGAATATTCCATTTCCTGCGCCATGCTGTCATCCAGGGTCACGAACTGGACCTGGCAACCACGCTCTGCCAGATGTTCGGCGCAGGAGACGGCATCATGCCGGCCGGTCCCGTCATAGATGATCACATCGCCGCTCTGCTCACCGGTATCGGTGAGAACATCCCAGACGGTCAGGCAATGTTCCGCCCCCTCCAGCCAGTCGGTGTCCGGCAGCCCACCCGTGGCAATGATCACGATATCCGGCTGTTCACGCAAGACGTCATCGGCTTCGGCGAAGACACCGCAACGCACATCGACACCGAGGCGTTCCAACTCGCCGGCGCGCCAATCGGCAATGGCGATGAGATCGCGCCGCCAGGTCGCACGGGTCGCCAGTAACACCTGTCCGCCGAGCCTAGCTCCGGCTTCGAACAGGGTCACGCGATGCCCGCGTTCGGCGAGGACACGCGCCGCCTCCAATCCGCCGGGACCGCCGCCAACCACCACCGCCTTACGGCCCGGATTGTCCGATTTCCCGATTACCTGCGGCAGCATGGTCTCCCGGCCGGATGCCGGGTTGTGGATGCAATTCGCCTTTTTGTACATGCAGTAGGAGGCGCCGACGCAGGGACGGATGCGATCTTCCTCGCCGCGCATCAGCTTGTTCACGATCTGTGGATCCGCCATATGGGCCCGGGTCATCGCCACCATGTCCAGGAGATTTTCGCTGATAGCGTAACGCGCGGTGGCAAGGTCTGGAATGCGGGCCGCGTGGAAGACCGGCAGCTTCGTCTCGCGCTTGAAAGCGCCGACCGTGCGCAGGAAGGGGGCGATGGGTTGCGACATGCCGGGCATGTTCTGCTCGGCCAGGGCGATGACCGTGTCCATGCGGCCGAAGATACAGTTGAAGAAATCAACCAATCCTTCGCGCTCGAAGATGCGGGCGATATTGAGACAGTCGTCGAAGCTGAGGCCATCCTCGATCGCCTCGTCGACGACGAAGCGCATGCCGACCAGCATCCGGTCGCCGACCTGACGGCGGATCTCCTCATGCACCATCAGGCCGAAGCGGACGCGGTTTTCCAGCGATCCGCCGAAACTGTCGCTGCGTTGATTGGTGCGCGGTGAGAAGAACTGGCCGATCAGATGGCCTCCGGTCAGCGTTTCCAGACCGTCGAGCCCGCCTTCCCAGCAGCGCCGCGCCGCGGCGCCATAGGCCTTGACGATGCGATTGATGTCATAGGCATCCATTTCGCGGGAGAAGGCGCGATGCTGCGTCTCGCGAGAGCGGCTGGGCGCTACTGCCGGCAGCCAATTCATCACCGTGGCGTCGGCCCGGCGGCCAAGATGGGAGATCTGGCACATCAACGCCGCGCCATGGCCGTGCACGCGCTCGGAGAAGGCCTGGAAATGCGGAATGATCTCGTCAGTACCGACATTGAGCTGGCCGCCGCCGCCCCAGCTCGAATCCGCATCGACCATCGAGGAGCCGCCGAAACTGGTCAGCGCCAGCCCGCCCTTGGCCTTCTCTTCGTGATACCGCTGATAGCGCTCCAGCGGCAGGCCGCCGTCATCCATGTAGGAGGCATGGCTGGTGCTCATGATCCGGTTCCGCAACGTCAATCCCTTGATCTGCAGCGGCTGCAGCAACGGATCATGTTTGCGGACGGCTCCGCCTTCGCCGGCCTTCGATTCGGTCACAGCCGATTCGACCACAGCGGCCATCTCCTGCCTCCCATGAGATCGCCCGGCGACCGAAATCGCCGGGCTTGTTCTTGTTATATTGTTCGGATTACCGGGCCGCCGCCTTGACCGGCCAGAGACCTTCGGCCTCCAGCTCGCGCTGCGTCCGCAGGATGCTTTCCTTGAGGATCCCGATCAGGGCATCGATCTGCTCGCGGGTGATGATTAGCGGCGGCGACAGCACGCACATATTGGCGATCGGCCGGACGATGAGGCCGCCCTCGAAGCAATGGCGGTCGACCCGGGCACCGATGTCCTTGTCGAAGTCGGTGACGGCGGTCGCATCCCGGTCGGCGATGCATTCGACGCAGGCGACGAGGCCGGTGCCACGCACATCGCCGACCAGTGGCAGATCGCTCAGCTCGCGGAGGCGCTTCTGGAAATAGGGGCCGACCTCGCGGACATGTTCGAGGATCCGGTCGTGCTCGATCACCTCGATATTGGCGAGGGCCGCGGCACAGCTCACCGGATGGCCGCTATAGGTATAGCCGTTGGTATAATAGCTGCCTTTGGACTTGTCGCCGCTGACGCGCTGCAGGACCGCATCCGAGACGGCGAAGCCGCCCAGCGGCACATAGCCCGAGGTGACGCCCTTGGCAAAGGTGATGATGTCCGGCGTGATGTCGAAGACATCCTGCGACGCGAACCAGTGGCCGCAACGCCCGAAACCGGTGACCACTTCGTCGGAGATATAGAGGATATCATGACGGCGGCAGATCTCGAGGGTCCGGCTGTGATAACCTTTCGGCGGAACGATGACACCGCCGGAAGCCAGCAGCGGCTCCGCCAGGAAGGCGCCGATCTTGTCGGGACCGATCTTGGCGATGCGCTCCTCCAGTTCGGCGATCAGATGATCGAGGAACTGTGCCTCGGTCATGCCGCGCGGGCGACGATAGAGATTCGGCGCCGAGAGGAAGGAGATGGTGTCGCTTTCCAGGTCGAAATTCGGCCGGTTGCCGGCGCGTCCCGAGCAGGCGGCCGTCAGATGGGTGCTGCCATGATAGCCGTCGATGCGACAGAGGATCGTCTTCTTCTCCGGCCGTCCCAGGACGTTGTTGAAGAACTGCATGAAACGCAGCGCCGAATCGACCGCCGACGATCCGCCGGTGGTGAAGAAGACATGATTGAGATCGCCGGGCGTCAGCTCGGCGATGCGCTTCGCCAGTTCGGCAGACGGACCGTTGATCGAATACCAGGGCGAGGTATAGCAAAGCCGCAGGGCCTGGGCGGAGATCGCATCGGCGATCTCGCGGCGATTATAGCCGATCTGGGTGCACCACATGCCGGCCGGGCCGTCGATCAGCTTCCGCCCCTGGGAATCCGTCATGTAGATGCCATCGGCATGGCTGTAAAGCGTCCGCGTTGCGGTACCCAGCTTCTCCATGTCCTCCGCCGGACTGATGAGGTGATGCTGGGCGGCGTCGGTCAGTTCCGCCGCGTTCCATTGAGACCCGACATCGTCACGCATGATTTGAAAACTCCCTAGTCAAGAATTGGGGCCAAGGCTTGGAGTCAAGGATTGGCCCGTCGAGATAATGGGCGAGTTTGGGCGATGATCACGACACGGTCTCAAATGAGCCCGCGCGCAGCATCGCCGTATTCGGCTAGTCTTCTCCGGGCTCGGCCTCCGCCGGTGCCGTGGCAGATGGTGTTTCGAAGACGCCGGGAAAGAATCGTGCGAGATGCGCGAGGCAGATATCCCGGCAGCGTTCGCGTTCCGCGGGGCCTGCTTCGCCGGTGACGTGATTGTAGAGCCAGAAGCCGTCAGTGATGGCGTAGAGGCCGCGCGCAACGAGATCCGCGTCAATCTCGCATCGCACTTCGCGGGCGAGATCGTTGACCAGTCCGGTAATGACCTCGACGGAGCGCCGCTTCAACTCGCCGCAGCGTGCTTTATAGGCCGGAACGCGTGGTGCCTCGGCCCAAAAGGCCATCCAGACCGCCAAATTCTTCGACTTCGCGACACGCCGGTCGAAATCCGTATCGATCACGTGGCGCAGCCGTTCGGCTGCCGAATCCGCCGTTGCCGGCGGGAGGCGCAGGCGGATCTCTTCATATTCGCTGACCAGCATGTCGAGCGCCGCCAGCAGCAGGCGTTCCTTGGTCTTGAAATGGAAGGCAACGACGCCGTAGCTGCAGCCGGCTTCCGCCGCAATGTCATTGACGGTGATACCGGACAATCCCTTGCGCGCGATGACGGTGATGGTCGCATTCAGCAGCTCCTGACGCCGTTCCGCCGCCTGATCGACCCGCATCGTCTTTCGTTTCTGATACGCCATTTTCCAATTCTCTCAACCAATCTTTTTAATTGTTATCCGTCCATCATATTTATGTAAATAGGTTTTTTGAAAACTAACTGATTAACTGATCAATCATATTCTGATTGACTGATTAATCATATTGCCACTAAAGTGCGCGGCGAGACGGCAAGCGCCACAAGGCGCCACCCGACAGGGAGGGGCGTGAAGGCTGCAGCCGCAGGGAGGAAGGCATATCCAGGATGGCTGGACCGATGGCGGTCAAGCGAGGCGGACTCGCGTGTCGGCGGGCTGAAGCCGCGCCATGGCATCCGTCTGGCGCATAAGCCATCGGGGCGATGTCAGCGATCACCGGTCGCGGCCCAAAGCTCGCCGCGCCCAAAGTTCGCCGCACAGGGCAATTTCTAAAGTGTTCATGCATGAAGGGGGAGCACGGAATGAGCAGAATCGAAAATCTGATCGCGCAGATGACGGGTTCCGGCCTGTCGCGTCGCCAGTTCATCAATCGCACGGCGGCGCTGTGGCTGAGTGTCTCCGCCGCCGCTCTCATGCTCGATGCGGCACCTGCAAAGGCCGAGCCGAAGCGTGGCGGATCGGTCAAGATCGCCATCAATGACGGCGCGCAGACCGATTCCTACGACCCGGCGACCTGGCAAAGCTCCTTCACGCAGGTGATCTTCGGCGGCACCTTGTGCAACGCATTGACCGAAATCGGTCCGGACGACACTATCCTTCCCGATCTCGCCGAAAGCTTCGAGGCCTCCACCGACCTCGCCAAATGGACCTTCAAGCTGCGCAATGGCCTGACCTTCCATAACGGCAAGCCGGTCACTTCGAACGATGTCATCGAATCCTTCCGCTATCACATGGCGCCGAATTCGACCTCGGCGGCCAAGGCGATGCTGGAATCGATCGCGGACATCAAAGCCGACGGCCCGCAGACCGTGATCTTCACGCTGAAAGGCGGCAATGCGGACTTCCCCTATGTCGTCTCCGACAACCATCTCGCCGTCTTTCCGGCGAAAGCCGGCGGTGGCATCGATTGGGCCGCGGGGATTGCCACCGGTCCTTTCATGATCGAGAGCTTCCAACCCGGGATCTCGGCCAAGATGAAGCGCAATCCCGCCTATCACAAGCCGGGACAGCCCTATTTCGATGCGGTCGAATTCGTCAACATCATCGACGTCGCGGCGCGCACCAATGCGCTCATCACCGGTGAGATCGATTACATGGTCGATGTCGATCTCAAGACCATGACGCTGCTCGATCGCAACCCGACGACCGAGATTCTGCGCACCCGGGGCGTTCGCCATTTCACCTTCGACATGAATACACAGGTGGCGCCCTTCGATAATCCGGATTTGCGCAAGGCACTCAAATACGCCATCGACCGCGAGGATATCGTCAAGAAGGCCCTGCTCGGCAATGCGGTCGTTTCCAACGACAACCCAATCGCGCCGCAGATCAAATACGCTTTCAACCCGACCCCGCAGCATAATTATGATGTCGAGAAGGCCAAGGAATACTTGAAGAAATCCGGCCTTTCGAATGTCACGCTGGATCTCTCGGTCGCCGACACCGCCTTCCCCGGCGCCATGGATGCCGCCCTGCTCTTCAAGGATCACGCCGCCAAGGCCGGCATCACCATCAATGTGATCCGCGAAGCCGATGACGGCTACTGGGACAAGGTCTGGCAGCACAAGCCCTTCGTCGGCGTCGACTGGCTCGGCCGCCCGACCTGTGATTCGCTCTTCACGACGGTCTATGCGCAAGGCGCCCCCTGGAACGATACGCAGTGGAAGAATCCCCGCTTCGATGAACTTCTGATCTCCGGCCGGGCGACAGCCGACGACGCCAAGCGCCAGGCGATCTATGCCGAGATGCAGCAGATCCTGCATGATGACGGCGGCACCATCGTCCTTGCCTATGCCTTCTATATCGATGCGACGTCGAAAAAGCTGGCCCATGGCAAGATCGGCAGCACACTGCAATGCGATAACCTGCGCATGGCGGAAAGATGGTGGCTGGCCTGACGGCCATCTGCCACAGCGAGCTCCCCCTCGGCCTGGTCGAGGGGGCTGCCATATGATCCTCTCCCTTGCACCGATGACGTGACCATGCATCCACTCGCCAAAACCATCCTGCATCGTTTGGGATTGGGTTTCGTCACGTTATTCCTCGTCTCCCTGATCATCTTCTCGGCTGTTGTCTTTCTGCCCGGTGATTTCGCCAAGGCCATCCTCGGTCGTTCGGCGACGCCCGAAACCGTTGCTGCATTCCAGAAGGAATTGGGCCTGGATCGGCCGGCACCGGAACGTTACATCGAATGGGTCGGCGGCATCCTGCATGGCGATTTCGGCGCTTCCTTCTCCTCAGGCGCCAATGTGGAAGCGCGGCGCACCGTCATCTCCATCATCGGTCCGCGCCTCGGGAACACGCTAATCCTGGCCGGGATTACCGCCGCCATCGCCGTTCCGCTGGCACTGCTGCTCGGCATCCTGGCGGCGATCTACCGCAACAGTTGGTTCGACCGGGCGGTCAATGCCGTGACGCTGGTGACGATCTCGTTTCCCGAATTCTTCATCGCCTATGTCCTGATGCTGTTCCTGGCGGTGAAATTCCCGATCTTCTACTCGCTCTCCCGCATCACGCCGGATATGGGGCTGATCGAAATGCTGCAGCGCTTCGCGTTGCCGGTCATCACGCTGATCCTCGGCATCGTCGCCCATATGATGCGGATGACCAGGGCCGCGATCATCGGCGTACTGGCCAGTCCCTATATCGAAATGGCGCGGCTCAAGGGCATTCCGGCCTGGCGGGTCATCCTGCGGCATGCCTTGCCCAATGCCTGGGCACCGATCGCCAGCGTGATCGCCTTCAATCTCGCTTATCTCGTGGTCGGAGTCGTCGTGGTTGAGGTGGTCTTCGTTTATCCAGGCATCGGCCAGGCGATGGTCGATGCCGTGCGTTCGCGCGACATGCCGGTCGTGCAGGCTTGTGCGCTGATCTTTGCCGCCACTTATATCCTGCTCAATCTTCTCGCCGACATCATCGCCATCGCCACCAATCCAAAATTGCTGCATCCCCGATGACGCCCGATTCCTCGCCCCTCTCCGATCCGCTGGCACCGCGCCCCCTGAGGCGGCGCCGGTCGCGCCTCGCCAATTCCTGGCGCATGCTGAAGAAGTCGCCGGCCGCAACCTGGTTCGGCCTGATCGTCATCCTGATCTACGCATTGGCGGCGATTTTCGCGCCCTTCATTGCGCCCCATGGCGAAGCCGAGGTTGTTTCGACCCAGCCTTTCGCACCCTGGAGTGGCGAATTTCCCTTGGGGACCGACCAGATCGGCCGTGATGTGCTGTCGCGCCTGATCTTCGGTGCCCGCAATTCGGTCGGCATCGCCATCATCACCACCACCATCGCCTTTGTGTTCGGCGGCACCCTGGGAATTCTCTCGGCCATCACGCGCGGCTGGTTCGACCAGTTGCTGTCGAGCGCCATGGATACGCTGATGGCCATCCCGCAGCTTATTTTTGCCCTGGTCTTGTTGGCCTTGTTCGGATCGTCGATTCCCAACATCATTCTGATCATTGCCTTGCTCGATTCGACCCGCGTCTACCGGCTCGCCCGAACGACGGCGATGAATGTCGCGGTGATGGACTTCGTCGAAGGTGCTAGGCTTCGTGGCGAAAAGCGCAGTTGGATCATCCGGCGTGAGATTCTGCCCAACATCCTGCCCATGCTGGTGGCGGAATTCGGCCTGCGCTTCTGCTTCGTCTTCCTGACGATCTCCGCACTCTCCTTCCTCGGCCTCGGCATCCAGCCGCCATCGGCCGATTGGGGTACCATGGTGCGCGAGGGGGCGACCTTCATCAGCTATGGCGACATCACGCCTCTGGTGCCGGCGGCGGCCATTGCCCTGCTGACCGTCGCGGTGAATTTCGTTGTCGACTGGTTCCTGGACAAGACGAGCGGCTTGAAATGACCTCTTCCGCCCGCAACAAAACGACCGGCTCCGGAACGACTGGCTCTGGCGACATCCTCCTCGATATCCGAGATCTTCGGATCGACGGTGAAAGCGATGGCGTGTGGCATCCGATCATCAACGGCGTCAACCTGACCCTGCGCCGAGGGGAAGTGTTGGGGTTGATCGGTGAATCCGGTGCCGGCAAATCCACCCTTGGCCTCGCCGCCATGGGCTATGCCCGGCTCGGCTGCCGCATCACCGCCGGCGAGATACGCTTCGGCGGTACAGATTTGACCCGGCTCAACGAGGGCGAGAAACTTCGTTTGCGGGGATCGCGCATCGCCTATGTCGCGCAAAGTGCCGCGGCCTCCTTCAACCCCGCGCATCGGCTGCTGGAACAGACCATCGAATCGAACCTGCAGCACGGCTTGAAGCCGCGCGCGGCGGCGGCCGAAGATGCAAAGCAGCTCTATCGCCAGCTCCGCCTGCCCGACCCCGGACATATCGGCGAACGCTATCCGCACCAGGTTTCAGGTGGACAATTGCAACGCGCCATGACGGCGATGGCGATGTCCACGCGGCCGGACCTCATCATCCTGGACGAGCCGACGACGGCGCTCGACGTGACCACGCAGGTGGAAGTGCTGGCTGCCATCCGCGAGCTGGTCGAAACCTATGGCAGCGCCGCCATCTATGTGACGCACGATCTCGCGGTGGTGGCGCAGATGGCGCACCGCATCATGGTGCTGCGACATGGCCAGGTGGTCGAGGAAGCGCCGACCCGCGACATGCTGACGGCACCTCGCCACGACTACACGCGGTCGCTTTGGGCGGTCCGCAAGCTCGCCAAACCGGGCGAAGCCGGCGACGATGCCATCCTGAAAGTCGAGAATGTCGATGCCGGCTACGGCAAGGGCAGCCTCAAGGTGCTGCAGAACGTTTCGGTCACGGTGCCGCGCGGCCGGACCGTCGCCGTCGTCGGGGAATCCGGATCGGGGAAATCGACCCTGGCGCGGGTCATCGCCGGCCTGCGCCCGCCGCTCTCCGGCCGGATCCAGTTCGATGGCAAGCTCCTGCCGTCCGATTTCGCGGATCGCGATGTGGATCTCCTGCGGCGGATCCAGATGATCTACCAATCGGCCGATACGGCGCTCAATCCACGCCAGACCGTACGCGATCTGATCGGCCGCTCGCTTGAGCTCTATTTCGGCCTTAAGGCTGAGGCGCGGGACAGGCGTGTGGTGGAACTGCTCGAGATGATCGAGCTGGACGAGAGCTATCTGGACCGGCTGCCGGGGGAGCTGTCCGGCGGCCAGAAGCAGCGGATCGCCATTGCCCGCGCGCTGGCGGCGAAGCCTGACCTGATCATCTGCGACGAGGTAACCTCGGCGCTGGACCAGATCGTGCAGGAGGGCATCCTGACCTTGCTGCTGCGGCTGCAAAAGGAATTCGGCATCTCCTACTTCTTCATCACGCACGACATCGCCACGGTGCGGGCGATCGCCGACGAGATCGTCGTCATGCATCAGGGACAGGTCGTGCAGCAGGGGCCGAAGGCCGAGGTCCTGGCACCACCGCATCCCCCTTATACCGAGCTGCTGCTCTCTTCCGTCCCGCAGATGGACCCGGATTGGCTGACCAATTTACTGGCCAGCCGCAATGAGGCTTGAGGGGGTAGATCAGTAGCGGTTGGTATCTGCGAGGTAGCCCGGTCGTGGATGCAGGCGATTGCCCTGCCGGGACGCTGATCAGGGCACGAACCTTCCGCGCGGTTTCCGGACCGTCGAACGGGAATATGCCGGCACGGACAAGGCAACGCTTCTGTTTTAGCCCGCTTCAGGTCACCGCTTTCCGTGGATGCCGAGGCCTTCCAGATAGATCAGCATGCCGGCTTCCAGCAGTTCCTCCGGCGTCATCGGCAGCTTGCGCCGGCCGGCATCGCCCCGGGCGAAGAGCGAGGCGATGCCGTGGGACATCGACCAGATATGCAGGGCCATCATCATGGCCGGCGGACGCCCGGCGGGCGGTACCGTCTGGCACAGGGCCTCGGCGGCATTGCGCAGAATGGCGAAGGCGCGGTCCCCGGCTTGGCGCAGATCGGGATAGTCATCCAGCGGCAGGCCGGCCTCGAACATCGCCGAGTAATAAGCCGGCTCGGTACGGGCGAAGGCGAGATAGGCCCGGCCGATATTGCCGAAGGCGGTGAAGATATCGGGCCGTCCCTCGGCCCAGGCCGTCGTCAGCAGGGCCGTGAAACGTTCGAAGCCCTGGCGCGCGAGATCGGCCATCAACTCGTCCCGGTCGCGGAAATGGCGATAGGGCGCCGCCGGGCTGACCCCCGCCGCCCGCGCGGCCTCGGCGAAAGTGAAGCCGGCCGGGCCTTTCGCGGCGATCAGATCCAGCGCCGCCTTGATCAGGGCTTCGCGCAGATTGCCGTGATGATAGCCGCGCCGTCCCTCCTGGCGCTCGCTTTCCCGGCGCCCGGTTTCACCCTTATCTTTGTCACTCGACCAGCTCATGTGAATAGCTCTTACATGAACCGCGATCCCGGCGCAGCCGGAATCTTGGCACCCTTCAGGAACCGTCGCCGGCCAGATCGAAATGCTGCAGGTCCTCGCCGCTGGTTTCGCGCATGGAGAACACGGCCAGGAAGCTGAGCAGGGCGGCGGCCGAGAGATAGTAGCCGACCCAGGCCAGGCCGCCATTGATGACGAGGCGCTGGGCGATATAGGGCGCAAGCGAGGCGCCGAGAATGCCGCCGAGATTATAGGCGAGCGAGGAGCCGGTATAGCGCAGCCGGGTCGGGAACAGCTCCGGCAGGGTGGCGCCCAAGGGGCCGAAGGTGATCCCCATCAGGAACAGCGCCGAAGCGAGGAAGGCGAACAGCACCGTCACGCTGCCGCTGGTGAGGGCGGCCGGCAGCAGGAAGCCGGCGACAAGCGCGGCCAGGGCCCCCGCCATCAGCACCGGACGCCGCCCGAAGCGGTCGGCGCAGAGGGCGGCGATCGGTGTCGCCACGGCCATGAAGAGAATGGCGCCGCAGAGTATCAGCAGGAAGGTTTCGCGCGGGATATGCAGCGTGCCGACGCCATAGCTGAGCGTGAAGACCGTCGAGATGTAGAAGAGGGTATAGCAGACAACGATCGCCAGCGCGCCCTGCAGCAGCGGCAGCCAATGGCCGCGCAGCACGGTCGCCAGCGGCACCGCCACGGGGCGTGCGGCGGTGAGGGCACGGGCGAAAGCCGGCGTCTCCGCCACCGACATGCGGACATAGAGCCCGACCAGCACCAGCAAGGCGCTGGCGAGGAAGGGCAGGCGCCAGCCCCAGCTCTTGAACTGCTCCTCCGAGAGGGCCGCGAGCAGGAGCAGGAACAGGCCGTTCGCCATCAGGAAGCCGATCGAGGGGCCGAGCTGCGGGAACATGCCGAACCATGCCTTGCGCCCGGCTGGTGCGTTCTCGGTCGCCAGCAAGGCCGCACCGCCCCATTCGCCGCCGAGACCGATGCCCTGGCCGAAGCGCAGCAGGCACAGGATGATCGCCGCGGAGGTTCCCAATGTCTCATAGCCCGGCAGCAAGCCGATCAGCGTGGTCGAGACGCCCATCACCAGCAGCGAAGCGACCAGGGTGGCCTTGCGGCCGATGCGATCGCCGAAATGGCCGAAGAAGGCCGATCCCAGCGGCCGCGCGATGAAGGCGATGCCGAAGGTGAGGAAGGCGTTCAGCGCCTGGGCGGACGGGTCCGCTGCGGGAAAGAACACCGCGCCGATCACCAGCGCCGCCGCCGTGCCGTAGATATAGAAATCGTAGAACTCGATCGCCGTGCCGATCAGGCTCGCCGCCGCGATACGGGCAATGCCGGTGCGATCAGCGGTTGGCTGTGCAGTGGCGATGGACATGCAACGGACCTTCCTCTCGTCTGGTCGGTGACACCAACAATGGCTGCGCCGGTCGATGCCACGGCAGCGGAATGAACTGGTGCCAGTTGAATCCGGCAGCTTCCATCTGTCAATTGCCGCTTGCCGATCGTTGCGGACCAATCGTCACCGGCCACAAGGGGCAGGTTTCGCCCTGCTGTCTTGCCGTCGGTGCCTCTATCGGCTGTGGGCCACGGCCCCAACCGTGGGAACCGGCGGGGATCATTTACAAGAGAATCCGTGCGCAATAGGCTGCGAGGCATCCAGGCTGGGAAGGGCATCATGGAGCCGCAAAATTCATACCGTGCGCTGATGACGGTTCCCGGCTTGCCGCCGCTCATTCTTGCGGCAACCTTGTCCCGTCTCGCCGCACGTATGTTCAGCCTGACGCTGGTTCTGTTCGTTCTGGCGCGGTTCTCGTCGCCGGCTTTGGCCGGATGGTTGACCTTTGCCGCGATCGTGCCGGGTTTGCTCGTCAGTCCGGTCGCGGGTGCGCTGCTCGATCGCCTCGGACCGACAATGGCGGTCCGGATCGATATGATTGCCAGCGCCGTCTTCATTGCGACGGTCAGCATTGCCGGTTGGGCCGGCTGGGCTGGCCCGGCGGTTCTGTTCATCCTGGTGATGCTGTTTTCACTCACCGGCCCCCTGGGTGCGTCGGGAACACGGACAGTGCTGCCGCGCCTGGTGCCGTCCCACGCCCTCGACCGCGCCAATGCGCTGGACACCGCCGTCTATGCCGTTGCCGATGTCGTGGGACCCGCATTGGCGGGTTTGAGCGTCGCCTTGTTCGGCCCTGAAACGGCGATGTCGCTGATTGCCGTCGCCTATGCGGGGGCCGCGATTTGTCTCGCACGTGTCCGGCATCTGCCAGGATTGGCCTCCACCCAGGTATCCCTGCTGCGCCAGACGGTCGAAGGCATCCACATGGTCGCACGGCAGCCGACGCTTCGTGGACTGGCCATTTCCTATTCATTGTATCAGGTCACCTGGGGGGCTCTCGTTGTTGTGGTGCCGGTATTCGTGGCCGGCCACTACGCGACATCTTTCGGCAGTTCAGTGACCGGATTACTGTGGGCTGCGATGGGTATCGCCGGCGGCATCGGCGCACTTCTGGCCGGCCATCTGCGTACCTCGGGCCGCGAACGTCATGTCATGGCTGCCGGCATGGTCGTTACCGCCCTGGCCGCATGGCCGGTGGCGGCGGAGTTCGGCTTCGGCGGGCTGGCTACCGGCCTGATGCTTGCCGGCGTGGTCTCCGGCCCGATCGACGTTGCCCTGCTGACTCTGCGCCAGCGGCGCACGGATCCGCGTCAGCTCGGCCGCGTGATGTCCATCTCGATGAGCCTGAATGTGGCGGGCTTTCCCTTGGGATCGGCGATTGCGGGCATGGTGATCACGTCGTCGCTGTCGACCACTTTCGTGATGGCCGGCATCGCCTCGGTCGTGGCAGCTCTCGCCACGATATCGATTCCCCGCGATACAGCTCCCGCCGCCTGAAGCCCGGCGACGGTTCTCTTGTCGCCGATTCACGGAGCAGGAGCGGCGGGGTCAATCCTCGACGAAGGATTTCAGCCGGGCCAGGGCATCGTCCCATTGCCGCGAGACATCGGCGAGGTAACGCTGCAAATCTTCGACCGGCTTGCTCTTGAAAGCATAGTGGCTTTCGCGTCCCACCTTGGCGCTGTCGACCAGTCCCGCTTCCTCCAGCACGCGGAGATGCTTGGTGATCGCCTGGCGGGTGAGGTCGGAACCTTCGGTCAGTTGCACGATCGATTGCGGCGATTCTGCACAGAGCTTCGCCATCAGCATCAGCCGGGTTTCATCGCCGAGTGCGGCGAAGACCGGCGCATAGACACGCCGGGCCTTTGCCAGGCTGATGCGGGAAGTACTAGCCTGATGCCTAGCCGACATGGGCACCATCGCCGACATATTGCGCGATGTTCTTGATCTGCTCCGTCCAGCCGCCATCGTTCATGCGGAAGGCTTCGGCGCGGCGCTGGGCCGGGATCTTGTCGAAGCCGGATTCGCAGATGCGGAGCCGCGTGCCGGTGGCGATCTGCTCCAGGCGGAACTCGACCAGGGTCGGGATCTCCTGGGAATAATCGACTGCGGGATCGACGGCGTAAGGATGCCAGGTGAAAGCAAAGAGCCGCTCGGGCTCCATGGCCGTCACCGCCACTTCCATGATGAGATGCTCATAGCCCGGATAGGTGATGTGGCCCGAGGTCTTCTGGCCGAGCATGAAGGGTTTCTCCAGCTTGACGCCGAACCAGGCATTGAACTGCTGGTAATCGGTCAGCGCCTGCCACACGCGGGCGATGGGCGCTTTCAGGTCGATTTGCTTCTCGATACGATCATCGGACATAGGCAACCTCCTGGTTGCTGGTCACTGTGCCAGCCTCAGGCCTGAAAGGCAACCGATTTGTTGCGCTTTAGTCGCGCTTGCGATAGGGCCGGGAATAGGGCTCCCAGACATGGGCGACGATGCCCAGCACCTGCTCCAGCCGCGCATCGGCCAGGATCTCCGGGATGCGGTGCTTGTTGGGATAGCTGAGGAGCAGGCCGCAAGGCTTGCGCCAGATCTCGCTGAGCCGCTGACAGCCTTCGCCGACTATCGGCGTATAGACGAGCGGCAGGGTTTCCTCGAGATTGCGCAACAGCAGCGCATAGAACAGGGTCTCGTTGGTGTCCTACAGGTCGTGCAGGAAGGCATAGCGTTCGAAATCCGACGTGAAGGCGCGCAGCACCTTCAAGTGCCGCGTCACCTGATCCTCCAGCGTGCCGATATGCGGCGGCAGCAAGCCATGCAGGCCAAAGAGATCGCGCTCCGCATCGGTGAAGGCGGTACCCTTGTTCAGCATCGGCCGGTTGATCAGGTCGACGCCGAACAGGGCGGTCTCGACGGGAGCGGCGAAATTCGGTAATTCGCTCATGCCTGCCTCCTGTGACGGAACACCTCAAGGATATCCCAAGGGCTGCGAGATTCTCGGGACCGATGAGATTCTCGGGACCGATGAGATGAAGGATCGTGATGGGCGGCGATGGGCCGCTCGCCAGAAACTGATGGCGAGTGTCCTGATCCAGCTATCTTGGACCAACCGACGACGCGGGCGAGGGTTT